>NZ_BAABHB010000009.1:0-238050 GCF_039541875.1 Nibrella viscosa
CAGCTTCCTGAAGGATAGCCAGCTTCTCGTCGGCGGTCCAGGTTTTTCGTTTTTTGCTCATGATTGCTACAAAGTTAAAAGTGATACTTTGTAGAATCTATGTCCAGCTATTTAGGGGGCTAAGACAAAAGCGCTACCGGCTTTATTGTAATCGCCCGCAAATGGACTGCCGGTTTTAGGTCCGCTATGGTTTTACCGGTAATCAGCAATCTACCAAAACCGTAATTCAGGTCAGATCCATTGGTTGCTCCGGTCAGATCGAACCTATAGATGCGCTTGTGTTAAACAGGCAGGCAGTACCGTTTTAGCTTATGCCTTTTAATAGAGAATCGACCCGTTTAAACTGGCATACTTATCAGGATTGCCGATAAAATATTATCTTGTTCGGCACTTTAGCCATACAGTCAATCCACTACTTTTTTTCTATGGACATGCTAGCCGCGCTCCGCCAGTTTCCGGCATTTGCCGCCGTACCGGATGAGCAACTCCAGTGGGTTATTGACCACTCTGAAGAACAAACGTTTGCCGACAATGCCGTTATCCGGATGCCGGGCGACCCCGCCGACCACATGCTGCTGATCCTTGAAGGAAAAATCCGGGTCGACAGTGCCATGGGCAACGCCGGTGATGAACTCATTTTTGAACCGACCACCGTGACGGGTGTCCTGCCGTTTTCACGCCTGAAAAATGCCATCAGCCGCTGGTGCGCCATCGGTAATGTCCGCTGGCTGGCCCTGCACCGCAGTAACCTGCGCGCTATGGTGAAAGAATGCTACGAACTCACTGAGGCTCTGGTACACCAGATGACAACCCGGGTCCGGGACTTTACCCGCCAGACCCAGCAGAACGAAAAACTGGCCTCGCTGGGACGGCTGTCGGCCGGTCTGGCTCACGAACTCAACAACCCCGTGGCGGCTGTAATACGGAGTGCCGATGCGCTGCAGCATCAGATGAAAGCCACGCCGGAACGCTTTAAGGCCGTGCTGGCCGTTCACCTGTCAGAAGCAGAAAGCGAAACCATAAACGAGGTTATGTTCCGGCATCTGGGTCAGAAACCCGCCCCCCTGTCGATGCTGGAACGCAGCAGCCGGGAGGATGAACTGGTAGACTGGCTCGACGACCACAACATACCCGATGCGTTTGAGCTGGCCGAACCGCTGGCCGAGTTCAGCTTCGAAGCCAGTGACCTGGATGATCTGGCTGGTGCCATCAACGAAGAAAGCCTGCCCGCCGTTCTGGGCTGGATTGTCAGTAACCTGGTTACCGAAAAGCTGGTCATCGAAATTGCCGAAGCCTCGCAGCGTATATCAGGGCTGGTAGGAGCCATTAAATCATACTCCCACATGGACCGGGGTTCGGGTAAGGAACCCGTCCGGCTGGCCGAAGGTATCCACAGCACCCTGGCCCTGCTGAACCACAAGCTCAAATCGAAGCATATTGAGGTGGAGGTGAAGCTACCCAATGACCTGCCGGAGATTAATGGCTGGCCCGGTGAACTGAACCAGGTATGGACCAACCTCATCGATAACGCCATTGACGCCATGGCCGACGGCGGCCGCTTGGAAATCAGCAGCGAAAAAGACCGGGAATTTGTGGTCACCCGCGTGGCCGATAACGGCCCCGGCATTCCGCCCGAGATAAAAGATAAAATATTTGACCCCTTCTTTACGACCAAAGGCGTAGGGCAGGGCACCGGCCTGGGCCTCGATATTGTGCAGGGCATTGTTCGCCACCACAACGGTAGCATCAAAGTCAACTCTCAGCCCGGCTGCACCGAATTCTGTGTTTGTATACCTATTTCTTAGTCTGAAGTTTGAGGTTTGCGGTGTGAAGTTGTAGTAGACCTACAGAGCATCTCGTTTTTTTAACTTCAAACCTCAAACTTCAAACCTCAAACTCAAATGAAGCTCCCTATAATCTTCTCTATCGACGATGACCAGCAGGTGCTACAGGCGATCCAGCGTGATCTGCGGCAGCAGTACCGGAAACAGTACCGGATTCTGGCCACCACCTCTACGCAGGAAGCACTGGCATCACTGGCCGAACTCAAAAAGAAAAACGAGGAGGTAGCCCTCTTCCTCTCCGATCAGCGAATGCCCTCTATGTCGGGCGTGGACTTTTTGAACCAGGCCCGACAGATCTATCCCAATGCCAAACGGGCGCTGCTGACGGCGTATTCCGATATTGATGCGGCCGTGCGGGCTATCAATGAGGTACAGCTCGATTATTACATCAGCAAGCCCTGGGACCCACCGGAAGAAAAGCTCTATCCCGTGCTAAACGAACTGCTTGATGACTGGCAGGCGCACCACCGCCCCGGCTTTGAGGGGTTGCGCCTGATCGGCTACCAGTTTTCGCCCCAGTCGCACGACTTGAAGGATTTCCTGGCGGCCAACCTCTTCCCTTACCAGTGGCTCGACATTGAGACTCATTTGCAGGCGCAGGAACTACTGGACCTGCACGGCATTGAGCGAAAAGACCTGCCCGCCGTGGTGCTGGAGGATGGAACGGTACTGGTTCGCCCCACTATTCAGGATCTGGGCGAAAAACTGGGCCTGAAGCCTAAAGCCTCCGAGGGGATCTATGATTTGGCTATTATCGGGGCAGGGCCGGCCGGCCTGGCCGCTGCCGTGTACGGCGGTTCGGAGGGCTTGCGCACCATTCTGATCGACAAACGCGCACCGGGTGGGCAGGCCGGTACCAGTTCGCGCATCGAAAACTACCTGGGCTTTCCGTCGGGGCTGAGCGGATCAGAGCTGGCCCGGCGGGCCATTACGCAGGCGCAGCGCTTCGGCGTGGAGTTTCTGGCCCCGCAGGAGGTGGTCGAAATCAAATCGGCCGGGCAGTACAAACACATCAAAATGTCGGACAACAGCGAGGTCATTGCCAAAAGCATTCTGCTAAGTACCGGCGTCTCTTACCACAAACTCGATAAGCCCGGCCTCGACCAGTTTACCGGGGCCGGGGTATACTATGGCGCGGCCACTACCGAAGCTTATGCCTTTAAAGGCCAGCCGGTGTTTATTGTCGGGGGCGGCAACTCGGCCGGTCAGGGGGCCATGTACCTGTCCCGCTCCGCATCGGAGGTATTCATCGTGATTCGACGGCCCGACCTTTCGGAGTCTATGTCGCAGTACCTCATCGATCAGATTGAGCAGACGCCCAACATCAAAATTCTGCCCTGTACCGAAATCGTAGAAGCGAAGGGCGATACCAAACTGGAGTGCCTGGTCCTGGAGGATATGAATACCAAAGAGCAGCGTACCGTTCCGGCGGCCGCTTTGTTTATCTTCATTGGGGCTAAGCCGTTTACCGACTGGATTCAGATGGATATTATCAAGGACGGAAAGGGCTTTATCGAGACCGGGCGCAGCCTGACCAAATACGATTCGTTTAAACGTACCTGGAAAAAAGAACGGGAGCCGTTCTCGCTGGAGACCTGTAGCGCCGGTATTTTTGCGGCCGGCGATGTGCGGGCAGGAGCCATGAACCGCGTAGCTTCCGCCGTGGGCGAAGGGGCTATGGCGGTGAGCTTTGTGCATAAATACCTGGCTGAGACATAAACCTTACCCCTCTACATCATGTTAAAGCGAAATGGATGTGACCACCTGAGGGCCTTGACAGACGTCAGGCTTTCAGACGCTCATGTTTGCGAAGAATGCATCAAGACGGGAGACCGCTGGTTGCACCTGCGTACCTGCCAGACCTGCGGAGTAACGCTCTGCTGCGATTCGTCGCCCAACCAGCATGCTACGCGGCATTTTCTGGCTACCGGCCATCCGGTTATCGCATCGGCAGAGCCGGGCGAACGCTGGCTCTGGTGCTTTGTCGATGAGCAGGTAGTGCCTTATTAAGCTGTATGATACTTGAAAAAAGACCAGTTGTCGTTGTTTTAGCGGATCGGTACCGACGGGTTCGGGCCCACTCCGAAACCATTTGCCGGGGGTTGGAAACGGAAGATTATGTGGTTCAGCCCATCATCGACGTGAGCCCGCCCAAATGGCACCTGGGTCATACAACCTGGTTTTGGGAAACGTTTGTGCTGGTGCCTTACCTGCCTGACTACCGGATCTTTCACGACGATTTCAGCTTTGTTTTCAACAGCTACTACGAAACGGTTGGCCGGCGGGTCTTTCGGGCCGACAGGGGCAATATGACCCGCCCGACCGTGGCCGAGGTGTACCGCTACCGGGCGTATGTAGATGAACATCTGAACCGCTTCTTTGAGCAGGTGGAACTGACCCCCGACTTGCAGGCCCTGATCGATTTAGGGTTGAACCACGAGCAGCAGCATCAGGAGCTGCTCATCACCGACATCAAATACATTCTGGGCCACAATCCTCTGTTCCCAGCCGTTGATATGCCAATTGATGAACGAATGCCGGATCGGCCGGGGCAGCCTGTCACGCTGGCGGAAGGAGTGTATACTATTGGTTTTCGGTATTCAGATTCTTCCAGCTTTTGTTTCGATAATGAACTGGGGGCCCATAAGGTGTACCTCAACGAGACTACGCTGGCCGGGCAGTTGGTTACCAACGGCGAGTACCTGGCATTTATGGAGGCCGGTGGCTATACTAATTTTAAATACTGGCTGTCTGACGGCTGGACGTGGGTGAATGCGCAGCAGAAACAGGCCCCGCTGTACTGGCATAAAGTTGATGGTCAATGGCATTACTATACATTTGACGGGCTGAAGCCCGTTGATACCGACCTGCCGGTCTGCCACGTCAGCCAGTACGAAGCCGACGCGTACGCCCGCTGGCGTGGCCTGCGCTTACCCACTGAATTTGAATGGGAGGCTGCCGCAGGTTCCTTACACTGGGGTTTGCGCTGGGAGTGGACCAACTCGGCATACCTGCCGTATCCCGGCTTTACAACGGCTGAAGGAGCCGTAGGCGAATACAATGGTAAATTCATGAGCGGACAGATGGTGCTGCGCGGAGCTTCGGTGGCTACGCCGGAAGGACACGCCCGCCCGACGTACCGCAACTTTTTCCAACCTGATAAACAATGGCAGTACAAAGGAATCCGGCTGGTGCTTCGGTAAACAGTAGACGGTCCTCCGCAATCAGTACTCAGTCGGCAGACAGTGCGGTGCAGGAGCAGACCGATGCGCGGGAGGCTTTGGCAGAGGAGGTTCGCACCGGACTGGTGAAAACACCAAAGCGGCTGTCGTCGCGGTTCTTTTACGATGCCGAGGGTAGCCGGCTGTTTCAGGAGATCATGCATACGCCGGAGTATTATCTGACCCGCTCGGAGTATGAAATCCTCGACACCAGCAAAGATGACCTGCTACAGTTGTTTGCTGCCGATAACCGGCCGTTCGATCTGGTAGAACTTGGGGCTGGTGATGGCCTGAAAACCAAAATCCTGCTGAGTTATTTTCAGGAGAAAGAAGCAAACTTCACCTACGTCCCTATCGATATTTCTCAATCAGCCCTGGATGGTTTAACAGCCGACATTCGGCGGCAGTGGCCTGATCTGCGGGTTGAGCCGCAACACGACGATTACTTCAACGCGCTTGATCAGCTTTCGGCCGGGTCCGATGCCAGTAAAAATCACCCCCGGCTGGTTGTTTTGTTCTTAGGCTCAAACATTGGCAACTTCTCCCGGCAAGAGACCAACGATTTCTACAGCCAGATTTACAGCCGCCTACGACCCGGCGATCAGGTGCTGACCGGTTTTGATCTGCAAAAACACCCGGCCATCATCCACGCGGCCTACAACGACCGGCAGGGACTCACCAAAGCCTTTAACCTGAATCTGCTCCGGCGCATCAACCACGACCTCGACGCCAACTTCGACTTGTCGGCCTTCGACCACTACGAGATGTACAATCCCGAAAATGGCGAAGCCCGCAGCTACCTCGTCAGCCAGAAAGACCAGACGGTGGTTATCCCGGCGCTGGATATGGAAGTTCCCTTCCGCTACGGCGAAGTCATCCACACCGAAATATCCCGCAAGTTTACCCGCACCGACATTGAGCAACTGGCAAAAGCTACCGGCTTTGCGGTAACCGGCTGGTTTACCGACTGCAAAGGGTATTTTGTGGATGTCGTTTTTGAGAAGTAACAGACTACGCTTCCATTTTGACTTTTCATTCCCTCCTACCTTCTCCTTATCTCCTTTTTTCTACCCTTCATCCTTTTCTCTGTCATTCCCGGCACTTTCTGTAAAATATTTTCTTTCTCTCTGCGACTATACCTCTGAGAGGCAGGCTATTCCTGCCTCTAAATCAGATGACTACCGCAGCAACCAACATACACGCTCAAGTCTATACGCCCGAAGAGCAGGATCAGCAGATCGGCGATGTGGTGCGTCGGGAGCGAAGCCGGCTGCGGGATTTCATCCGTCGGCGGATGCCGGACCCCGACGCAGCGGAAGACGTCCTGCAGGACGTTTTTTTTGAACTGACGGAAGCCTACCGCCTGACCAAACCCATTGAACGAGTAGCGTCCTGGCTGTTTGCCGTGGCCCGCAACAAGATCAACGACTGGTACCGGCGACCCAAAACGCTATCGCTCGATCAGCCCCTTCCGACATCGACGGATGAACCCGACGAAAGCCTGCTGCTGACCGATTGGCTGGCCTTAGCCTCGGGCGGACCGGAAGAGGAACTGTGGCGCGAAACGTTTCTGGACGCTCTGGCCGACGCCTTGGCCGAATTGCCGGCCGATCAGCGGGAAATCTTTGTCCGTCACGAGCTGGAGGGAGAGTCGTTTAAGGCGATTGCGGCCGATCTGGGTGTGCCGGTCAATACCCTGCTGTCACGCAAGCACTATGCCGTAGTACACCTCCGGGAGCAGCTACGGGATTTGTATGAGGAGGGGTTGATTGGCTAAATAGTTAAACGGTTAACTGGTTCATTGATTTACTGATGAATTAGTGAAGCCGATGCTCCTCAACTAACCAACCACTCAACCAATGAACTAATTAACCAATCAACCACTCAACCAATATGGAAACAATGTGGATTTTAAAAGGAGCAGGCTTTATAGCCTTGGGCATTGCCCTGGTTTTGCTGGTAACGTATGTGCTGATGCGGCTCTGGAACGGGCTGGTGCCGCAACTGTTTAATGGCCCACGGCTGCGGTTCTTACAGGCGCTTGGCTTGTTGTTTCTGACACGGCTGCTGTTTGGCGGCTTTGGCGGATACCGTGGATATGGCTGGCGCGGCTATGACGGATACAACAAACAATCGTACTTCCACCGGCATCACCAAACGCCACCGACAAAGCACAATACGGACACGACGGCCGTTTACCGTCAATAGTGACACTACAACGTAACAAACAACAAAAATGAGACGATTCTGGATACGACGGAGCCTGCGGTTCTTCGCCTTCGCCCTGCTTTTTGTCACCCTAGCCGGCTTTGCCGTCATGGGGTTGTGGAATACTTTGTTACCCGCCATTCTGGGTGTATCGGCCATCACCTTCTGGCAGGCCTTAGGGCTGCTGGTGCTATCCCGTATTCTGTTCGGCGGCTTTGGCCGAGGGGGCTGGGGAGGTGCTATGCGAAACGGTTACTGGCGGCAGCGCATGGCCGAGCGTATGGAGAAGATGACACCCGAGCAGCGCGAACAAATGCGACAGCAATGGGCCGACCGCTGCGGCCGCGGCCACTACGGTCGCCAGGCTCAACCGGAAACGGATGAACCGAAAACGACGGCAATTTAATGGTTTGAGGTTTGACGTTAAAGCGAAGCAGACATACCAAGCTCTGTTTTAACTTCAAACCTCAAACCTCAAACGCCCTACTGCTTATCCCACCACACCCGGCTGTCGAGGTTATCGGGTCCCTGCCGCGTGATGGCTTCTCGTACATTCGCCTGGTTCACGGAAATTTCAGAATCCGGATACGTCAGGCGGTTAATAAAGTTACCCTTTATCTCTTTACCAGGGTACGGATTCGGGGTTAGCTTTGGGAAGCCGCTGCGCCGGAAATTGGCAAACGATTCCGGAAAGTTCAGGAACGAGGCTATCCAGTACTGCGTGTTAATCTGCTCCAGACCCCGTGCCGGATCATACGGGTTTTTCTGTAAGTACTCGGTGATAGCGGCAGCGGGTACGGCGGCACTTTCGTACTCAGCCAATTGCTGCATATGCGCCCGTACGCCTTCCGTATAATATTCGGCCGCGCTACCGGTAATCCAGCCCCGCTGAGCCGCTTCGGCCAGTAGGAGTTGGGTCTGAGCGTATGTCACAAAATAAACCGGAGCGTCGAGCCGGCCCATCCGGGTCCGATCCAACTGCGAGTAGTCGTAAAAACTCGCCAGATTGTCGGCCGTAGCGCGGGCCGGAATGGTGCCGTTGTCGAAGCCAAGCGGCATGCCAATCTGCACAGCCGGGTCGCGATTAAGACGGGCAGCGGTTTGCTCCGCACCACTCTTGGCACCGACGTAACGGGCCGCAATAGAGGCCAGTCGCGGATCGGAGGTTGACTTCAGGTAATTAACAAAGTTGGCCGTGAGGTAATAGTTGGCGGCTTCGGTCGAGTTTAGAGTGCCCCCCACCGGATTCTGGAAATTGGCATTGCTCCGAATAACGGCATTATCGGCATTGTTCCGCATCAGGCCACCCGGTGCCGATGCAGCTTTCTTTACCGTGGCCTCCGCCAGGGCCGGGTTCACTTTCACCAGCCGCATACCGGCTCTCAGCAGCAGCGAATTAGCCAGCCGCTTCCACTTGTCGATACTGCCTCCGTATAAAACTTCGCCGGCTTCGGTGGGTTTGGTTGCATCCAGAGCGGTACCTGCTTCGGTCAATTCTTTAATTAAATCTTCGTAGATACTCTGCTGGGTGTCGTACTTGGGCGTAATGTTATTGCTTAAATAGCCCAGTCCGGCTTCGCGGTAGGGAATATCGCCGTAGGTATCCGTCAGCACCATAAATGTATAGGCTTTCCAGATCCGGGCCATATTATACAGATTGACACGGGTCTGATCATCCTTGGTTTTTGCCATCACGTCGACCAGGTGCCGGATCACGGTCCGATAATAGCGCTGCCACAGACCCGCGTTGGGCCCGCTGGGTCCGCGGTTGTCTACGTTGAAGTTTCCGCCCGCCAATACACCGGAGTTGGGCGAAAAGATTTGCTGCACAATAGCGCCTTCAAAAACCAGCGTTGACCCCGGAAATGTAGTCGTTATCAACGCATTGTTGAAGGTAAAGACCGGATTAAGTGCAGTGGCTGCGGTCGGGTTGATATTCAGTTCGTCAAACCCTTTGTCGCAACTGCTCAGGCAACTGAGCAACGCAAACAGACCGAGAGTTAAAGTTATTTTTTTCATAAATGGATGAATGCTTTTTGACAATTAGAATCGGATGTTCAGGTTGATACCGGTGCTGCGGGTAGTCGGCAGACCCGTCGACTCCAGACCTACGAGGTTATCCGAGCTGAAACCAAACTGCTCCGGATCAATATTGGGTACCCACTTCTTCAGGATGGCTACGTTGTTGGACACCGCGCTTAACCGAGCTCCTTTGATGAAGAAGTTGCGGGGCAGGAACCGGGTGAAATCGTAGCTGAGTGTAATCTGACGGAGTTTCCAGTAGCCGGCGTCGTAAATCACCTGCTCACCCAGGCTTCTGGAGCGGCCAACCGAGTAGTAGTCCTGTACAAATGCCCGAACGCCGTTAGTCTCGCCTTTTTCGTTGACACCCACACCCACCATTTTGTTGTCTGCTTCACCCCGTCCGATCAGGCTTTCTTTATGCAAACCGTGGCGGAACACGTTCAGGTTGGTACCCGAAATCATCTTACCTCCCAGCTTGAAGTCGATCAGGACCGACAGGCTGACACCCCGGTACGTAAATGAATTGGTTATACCGCCAACGTATTTAGGCAGAGCCGACCCAAACGAAATGGGTGCGGGTGTCCGGTTTGGTAGTCCACTGCCGTCGTGAATAATGCGGCCCTGGGCATCACGGGCATAACCGAAGGTGTATAGCTGAGCCAGCGGCATGCCCACCACGTGGCGAAGTTCACCCACGTAAATACCATCACCCACTTTGATTTGTTCACCCGGCGTGTCGGTTAGCAACCGTAACAGTTTTGTCTCATTATAAGAGCCATTCAGCGTAACGTCCCACTGGAAGTTTGTCAGTTGAATCGGGGTCAGGTTCAGCAATAACTCAATACCCCGGTTCCGGCTCTGGCCGCTGTTGATCAGTGTATTGGTATACCCTGACGCATCCGATGTCTGCGCGGCCACAATCTGGTCGCTGGTAATCTTGTTATACAAGGCCAGGTCGAGCCCTACCCGCCGGTTAAACATCCGCAACTCCAGACCTACTTCGGTTTCGGCCGTCCGGCTGGGTTTCAGGTTCGCATTTGGAACGGTACCGGACGAAATCGAACCCACGGGCTGGCCCTGGCCGGCCGGGTTGGGGAAGAGGTTCGCGCCCACGTTGTAGAACAGGTTGTTGGAGTAAGGACCTACGTCACCGTCGCTACCAACTTCGGCATAGGCGGCCCGCAGTTTTCCAAAGTTCAGCCAGGCCGGTAGGGCATCAAAGGCCTGTGAGAACACAAAGCTACCCGTCACCGATGGGTACAGGATACTCCGGTTAGCGGGCGATAAGGTTGAGAACCAGTCGTTCCGTGCGGTTACGCCTATGAACAGATAATCGTTAAACGAAAACTCGGCGGCTCCGTATAGTGAATTTACTTTCCGCTCGCTCAGGCTGTAGAAGGGATCCTTTACCCGGCCGTTCTGCGGGGTATAGAGGCCCCGAACAATAAAATCGGTGGCTTGCACGCTGTTCAGGTCGCTCCGACGATACAGTTGGTTGCCGCCCAGGGTCAGGTCGATGCCAAACTTACCAAAGGTTCGGTTTGCACCAATCAGGAAGTCGGTATTCAGCTCGCGGAATCGCCGGGCGTCCTGCACGTAAGCACCGTTGACAAAACCGGCCGGGGCCGCTGCCAGCGAGGCCTGCCCCGTCGGGAAGTTATAATCCTGATCCCGCGCCCAGAAATCCTGCCCAACCCGGCCCTGCAAATACAGCCAGTCGGTAAAGTTGTAGCGGGCCGTCAGGTTACCAAACAGGCGGTCGCGCCGGATGTTCTCAAACTTCTGGCTCAGCACGAAATACGGGTTGGTGCGGTTCTGAAAACGTGAATAGATAAATTCATTACCGGTGGCCGGGTTGATCTGATTTGCTTCCAGCACATCCAGCGGCATGGAGTTCGCCAGCGTATAGATTACGGTCGGCGTGCTGTTGTCCTGCTGGGCAATCTGGGGCGGGTTGCGGTTATACTCGTTGGAGTAGTTCATTGTACCCGACACATTCAGTTTCGGCGAAATATTGTAGCTGAAACCCAGGTTTATGGTTTTCCGGTTGAAGGTGTTGTTACGGACAATGCCTTTGTTATCGGTATTGGACACCGACAGATTGAACCCACCCCTGTCACTGCCCGACGATACGGCTACGGAATTGGTCCAGGTCGAACCGGTGCGGTAGAATTTAGTAATGCGGTTACGCACCGGCTCGTACGGTACGGTTACCCCGCCGAAGAGCACCTGCGTCATCCCCGGCTGGAACCGCTCACCGAAACTCCAGACACCCGAGGTTGGGTTGGCAGCCGTAGGCCGTACGCCGTACTCACCCTGCCCGTATTCGTACTGGAAGTCGGTGAAGTCCAGCGGCTGGTCCACAGTGAAGTTCGTATTGTACACCACGCCAATACCCTGACCGGCTCCTCTGGTTTTGGTGGTGATCATAATTACGCCGTCTTTGGCCCGTGAACCGTAGAGCGCTGCGGCCGTGCCGCCTTTCAGCACGGTCATCCCTTCAATATCATCCGGGTTGATCGACGACAGACCATCACCACCGTCGGAGTAGTTGCGGTCGCGGTTCCCGACGGAGTTATCGCTGCCGGCATTTCCGTTGTTCTGGCCAAAGTTGGTATTATCAATAGGTACGCCATTGACAACAATGAGCGGGTTATTCTGACCGGAGAACGACGACTGGCCCCGAATCCGGATCTTGCTGGTACCGGCCGCACCTGTACCCAGGCTGGAGATGTTTACCCCGGCAATTTTGCCCTGTAGGGCATTCACAAAGTTGACCGTCCGGTTGGTAGTAATCTGCTCCGGGTTGACATTGGCCGTAGCATAGCCAAGTTTTTTGGCTTCTTTCCGAATACCCAGGGCGGTTACTACAACCTCATCGATGCTCTGGGAGCCTTCTTCCAGGGTAATATTAAATTGGATCAGGTTGCCAACAGGCAGCTCGCGGGTGGCAAAACCAATTGAGCTGATCACTAGCGTAGCATTAGGAGCCACATTCAGGGAAAAATTTCCGTTGGCGTCAGATGTAGTGCCCAGTTGAGTGCTTTTGACCACGATGTTAGCCCCTGGAATGGGTTGCTGATCTTTTCCGGATAGAATTCTTCCGGTGATCCGTCGTTCCTGTGCCTGGGCCCCCGCCAGCAGCGTAAAGCCAAGCAGAAGCGTTAGCACGAAGCTAATAAGGGTAGAATTACGCATAATAGGTTGTAGGTTTATAAAGGAATTAAATAAAAACAGAAATACGCTCAAGGCATTCGGAACCAATATTACTTATTCTTTAGGACTAATCAAGGCTTATTTTGATTATTTTTAGGCATAACTTCAACTTTATCCCCTTAATATACCACATCAGAATAGTAGAATAAAAAAATCTGATCAACATTAGAAACAACTGCCCGGTTTACACGTCTAAAGATCTAGAGAGACTCTCTTACGAACATAGTATACTAATAACATTAGGCAAAGGCCAGCGGGAATTCACCGGAATCTGCTAACTTCCACCAATTTTCCGCTTTTCCTTTGTCTCTATGAAGACTATACCACAAACAGTATGGCCAAACTTATTATCGTTGATGACGAAAAGAGCATCCGGTGTGCATTACGCGACATTCTGGAGTATGAGGGGTACGAGGTAGACGAGGCCAAAGATGGGGAGGAAGGACTGGACATGATTATGAAATCCAGTTACGATGTGGCACTCTGCGATGTTAAAATGCCTAAACTGAACGGCCTCGACCTGCTGCTAAAAGTAGGCGAAGCCGGGAAAGAAACGCAGTTTGTCATGATTTCGGCTTTTGGCAATGTAGAAAACGCCGTAGAGGCTACCAAGCGTGGTGCCTTCGATTTTGTAACCAAACCCCCCGATCTGAACCGGCTCCTGGGGGCCGTGCGTAATGCCCTCGACCGGTCTAAATCCATACAGCAGACCCGGCTTATAAAAACCAAGCCTTTAAATAATAGTGAAATCATCGGGCAGTCTCCGTTGATAGTCCGGTTACGGGATGCAATTTCGCGGGTAGCGGTAACGGAAGCCCGAATCCTGATTACCGGCCCGAACGGGTCCGGTAAGGAGTTGGTAGCGAAGCAGGTTCACGAGCAGAGTAGTCGAAGCGCTATGCCGCTGATCGAAGTAAACTGTGCCGCCATACCGGGCGAACTGATCGAAAGCGAGCTGTTCGGCCACGAAAAAGGAGCGTTTACCGGCGCTACCGGTCGGCGCATCGGCAAATTCGAACAAGCCAACGGAGGCACGCTGTTCCTCGACGAAATTGGTGATATGAGCTTATCGGCACAGGCCAAAGTGCTGCGTGCCCTACAAGAGAGCAAGATAACGCGGGTTGGGGGCGACAAAGACATCAAAATCAACGTACGGGTAATTGCGGCTACCAACAAGGACCTACGGAAAGAAATTCAGAACGGCAATTTCCGCGAGGATCTGTACCACCGGTTGAGTGTAATTGTGCTGTCGGTGCCTTCCCTGGCCGAACGACGGGACGATATTCCGCTGCTGGTCAATAAGTTTTTGAGTGACTTGGCCGTTGCGTATGGCACGCCAACGATCCGGATGGAGAAAGTGGCCGTTGATCAACTCAAAAAGCTGCCCTGGACCGGCAACGTGCGCGAACTGCACAATGTAATTGAGCGACTGATGATTATGTGTGGCGATAAAATAACCCTGGATGACGTCTTATTTTACACAAATTTAGGCCTTTAAACGACCATCAGATTACACCCCCTTACATCTGAATTATCAAACCGCCCAACCACCCGGAAGCCTGATACGGAGTGGTTGGGTGTCTTGTTTTCCGGGCCGGCATACTGCCCAAGATCCTGCGTTTCGATAAACGCGCAGGAGTCCAGATTCGCCAGATCTACCACATTGATCCCTCCCGTACGACGGCCGCCGGCACCCGGTGCATAGAGGTGAAACGGGTCGTTTATATCGCGTAGCAACACGCGCAACGTAGCCGGGTTATGGAAAATGCCGGCACCGGGCGAATACGCCTGCGACAGCAGTTCTGTCATACCGTACTCTGAATGAATGACTTTCAGGCCCAGTCGCTGCAGCAGAATCTCGTGTACCTCTTCGCGCAGTAGCTCCTGCCGCCGACCTTTCATTCCTCCGGTTTCCATCACGACCAGGTTGGGGTGCCGGCCGGCAAAGCTAAGGTCCCGATCCGACTCGGCCCAGTCGAGCAGACCAAACGTAACCCCAATCAGCAACACCTTACGGCCGTCGGGATGCTCGGTCAGGTAGCGCAGCCGTTCTGTCAGGGCATCCAGGTCGTTGAGGTAAAAGTTTGACTGGCGGGAACCCGTACGCTCCATAAATCGCTGAACCATATACACAAGTGACGAGTTATTTCGTTCAAGATACGACGGCAGCAACGCCAGGATGTGGCAGCGATCGAGCGGCCCGTAGACCTGTTCAAAGATGCGCCGGCTAACCTGCTCATACAGATCCGGATCAGCCAGATAATGCCGGCTGGTCAGACTGCCCGTGGTACCACTGCTGATAAAGGTGTGCGCTGCCGGTATATTGCCGGTACGTACCGCCTGACTTTTGAAAAAGCTGATCGGCAAAAACGGAATCTGGTGCAGGGCCGACACCGCATCTGGCCGGACAGATAAATGGCTGATAAAAGACCGGTAAATAGGGTTATAAGCAGCCTGGTAGCGGAAAACAGCCAGAGCCAGGGACTCAAAATCGGTGGCAGAGGTATCTGCCTGTAATTGGTTAAGCACCCGCTGGCGTAAAGACCAACGAAGGTTTTTTGCTTCGGCAGGAAAATGAACAGACGTTTGCAAGCAAAAAATTGATAATTTGTTCCTACTTTACGAATACAACACCATGCAACGGCAAGTAATTCAACATAGTGTATTTCTCCTGGGACTGGCCCTGCTGGTTTCGGCCTGTTTCAACGAACCCAACTACAGCGACACACCGGAAATATCGTTCAAACAGGTTTCAAAATTTACACTGGCCGCCGGTGGGGGGGTAGGCCAGGCCCGGCGGGATTCCGTCATTGTCACCATCGGCTTTCAGGATGGTGCCGGTGACCTGGGCGAAGATGTCCGCGATACCGCCCGCATTAATCGGACTTTTAGGAACGAGACCTGGGGCAATTACGAAATCACCACTTTTCAGTTAGTAAACGGCAGATATGAAGTGTTGCCGCTGGCAGTTAACAACAAGCTATTTTTTCCCCGCCTAACCCGCGAGGGTCAGCGCGGAGCTATAGAAGGCACCCTGGATTTCAGCCAGATTTTTGCGTATCAGCGCGACTTCAGAATGGTACCGGTCAAATTCCGCATTCGCATTCGGGACCGGGGCATGCGGGTCAGCAACTATGCCGAAACCGACACCATACAGGTGCCCCTCAGCGGACGATAATAAACCGACATCTGGTCAGAACAGCCCTCTTGTGTAAACGGGAGGGCTTTTTTCAGGCCTGATGCAGCACAATCCGGAAGGTAGTGCCTTTGCCCGGCTCCGAGTGTTTGACAAACAACCGGCCGTTGTGGTACTCTTCGACAATGCGTTTGGCTAGCGTTAGCCCCAGACCCCACCCTCGTTTTTTGGTGCTATACCCCGGTGTAAATACCTTTTGCAGGCCCGACTTGGGAATACCCTTTCCGGTATCGCTGATGTCGATGGCTACCTCCTGATTCGGCAGCGGCAGCACGTTGAGCCGCAATTCCCCTACTCCACTCATGGCGTCGACGGCATTCTTGCAGATGTTCTCGATTACCCACTCAAACAGCAGCCGGTTAATGCGTACCATCTGACTGGCCGATACCTGGCTGTTTACACTCATGCGCACTTTGGTCGAAATGCGCTTTTCCAGATAGCCGGCAAACTGGCAGATGACCTCCGTCAGATTTTCTTCCTTCAGCGTGGGCACCGAGCCGATGCTGGAGAACCGGCCTGTAATGGTCGTCAGCCGCTGGATGTCCTTCTCCATCTCATCGGTAATGCCGGCGTCGTACTGATCCGGGTCAGAGCGCATGTATTCGATCCAGGCCATCAAGGACGAAATTGGGGTACCCAACTGGTGGGCTGTCTCTTTGGCCAGCCCCACCCACACGCGGTTCTGCTCAGCCCGCCGGGCCGAACTGAACGCCAGATACGCCAGCACCCCCAGCGCCGTCAAAATAACCAGCAGGATGTACGGAAAATATTTGAGCTGCTTCAGCAGCATGGAGTTGCTGTAATAGATGAGGCCCCGCTCGCCTTCGCCCACTTCAACCACAATAGGGAGGTGCTCCTGCCGCATCTCCACCACCTTCTGCTTCAGAAACAGCCGCTTCTCTTCGCCCGACAGTTTAGCCGGAATATCAATGTTATTCTGGTAAATCGGCTCCAGGTTTTCGTTCACGTAAATAACCGGCACATTACTATTGCTGTTCACCGAAATGATTTCCTGCACCACAAACGTTACATCCTCATTATAATCGGTTTTCTGCACGTATTCCATCGCCTTGCCGTACAATTGTACGTACCGCTGCTCCCGCTCCTCCAATTTGGTAATCAGCCGGTTGGTATACAGCAAAGATCCTGTACCAACCAAGAGCAGGTTAAGCGCAACAATTATCTTTAAAATATTATTTTGGCTATAGATATCAAATGATTTCAGCATATTGTCGGAAACTCGGCCGGTATGTATACTAACGAAGTACTCACTATCGAACGTCTGTCCCGAAAATATTGTTCATTTACAGAAAATAGGACGGAAACCGGATACTAAATTGTTGTTTAAATCTATTCTAAATAGTAATATACTGCATAATCTTGTTTTTCATCCGGAATTTGTGCATTAATTTTGTGATTACTTGTGATTCGTAGGTATGTTCGACAGCTTTAAATCAATTAGCCTTTCCCACAAAACAGCACCGCTGTCTATTCGGGAGCTAATTGCACTTAACGAAGAAGAAGCCAAAAGGCTCATGCACCGGCTGCGCGACTTTTTCGGCCTTACGGACCTTTTGATTATATCGACCTGCAACCGGACGGAGATTTACTATACCTCCGCTCAGGACCTCAATACGGAGGTTACCCGGCTGTTATTAATCGAAAAGGGCCTGACCGATACCGACAGCTACCTGCCCTATTTTCAGTTTTTCGCCGTGCACGAGGAGGCAGTCCGCCACCTGTTTGAGGTGTGTGTTGGTTTGCACTCACAGGTGGTAGGCGATATGCAGATTCCCAACCAGGTGAAGCAGGCCTACCAGTGGTCGGCAGACCTGGATCTGGCTGGGCCCTTTTTGCACCGGCTGATGCACACCGTTTTCTTTACCAACAAGCGCGTAGCGCAGGAAACCTCTTTCCGCGATGGAGCCGCGTCATCGTCGTATGCCGCCGTTGAACTCATCGACGAACTGGTTGGTCATAACGCCAACCCGGCCGTGCTGGTTGTTGGTCTGGGAGAGATTGGGACTGACGTTTGTAAAAACTTAGCCGACCGCGATCTGTCGCGTATTACGCTGATTAACCGCACCCGGTCTAAGGCCGAAGCCCTGGCGAATAAACATGGTTTTTCCGTGGCTGATTTTGATAGCCTGACCGACGAAATTCGGAAAGCCGATGTAATTATCTGCTCTGTGCTGCGCGATGAGCCGCTGATTACCCCTGCTTTGCTGCACGACCTAAACGTGCTTACGTATAAATACTTCATTGACTTGTCGGTACCCCGTAGCGTCGATACAGCAGTGGAGCAGATTCCGGGCGTACTGGTATACAACATCGACCACATCCGGAACCGCGCCGATGAAGCATTGAACCGCCGGATGGCCGCTATTCCGCAGGTCGAAGCCATTATCTCACAGTCGGTCGTAGATTTTGGCGACTGGTCGAAGGAGATGGTGGTATCGCCGACCATCAATAAGCTGAAGAATGCGCTGGAGCAGATCCGGAAAGAGGAGATTGCCCGGCACATGAAACATCTGTCGGCCGACGAAACCGAGAAGATTGATAAAATTACGAGGGGTATCATGCAGAAGGTGATTAAGCTGCCGGTGCTGCAACTGAAAGCCGCCTGCAAGCGAGGGGAAGCCGAAACGCTGATCGACGTCCTAAACGACCTGTTTAATCTGGAGCAACAGCCGGCCTACGACCCCAACCGGACTTACTAAGCCTATGATAAATGCTACGCAAATCCCGAGCCTGCCGGTTCGGGATTTTTGTTTTAAGACAGGTATGAAAAATAGGTTAGGCTTTTCGTTATATACCTAAACAGCTGCCGTCTGCATGATTCGCTTAACAAACGCTTTACTCCGCCTGTTTCTGGTTTTGCTGCTGGTAGTTGGTCTTATAACCCTTTGGGAGCAGGTTCGGCAACAGGGCTGGTTGGGCCGGTTTACCCGTGAAGACAAAACGGTACAGCGCATTGTATTAAAAGAGGTGACCGAACTGGGCAAACTGGAACTGGTGAAGTATACCTTTAAAGACATTGTAGAACACGAACAGATAAAAGACTGGCTTCCCAATGCGCAGGCGATTCTGATTGTAGAAGGAGAAGCTGTGGGTTGTGTAGACCTGAGACAGGTAAAGGCATCCGATATTCGGCCGGCCGGAGACAGCCTGGTGGTATGGCTGCCCCAGCCGGAACTGTGTACCTGGAAAATAAACCATGACCGCTCACGGGTGTATACCACCCGGTTCGCCTTTCTGGACGAAACGCAGCTTGTTGATGCGGCCTACCAGCGAGCCGAGCGGCAAATCCGGCAATCGGCGCTGAGCAGCGGTATTCTGGAGCAAACGCGGCAAAACGCCGATAAGATGCTCCAGCCACTGCTGGAGCAGGTAGCCGGCAAAAAAGTAGTGATCCGGTATCAACCACCGGCAGGGCCGGCCCACACCCTGCAGTAGTGTCTTTGGGTAAGTTTTTGACTCAGGGCTAAACCGGAACCTTACGTTTTGCGTACTATGCCTAATATACCCATTTCAACCGGGCTAATATGAATACTCAGACGATTACGAAAGGCAGTTTACTCATCGCTGAACCTTACCTCGGCGATCCTAATTTTGAGCGCAGTGTCGTACTGATTTGCGAACACAGCCCCGAAAGCTCCTTCGGGCTGGTGCTCAATCAAATTACCAACCTGACCCTGAGCGATGTACTGGAAGATGTTTACGCCGAATTGCCCCTCCATGTGGGTGGCCCGGTTCAGCAAAATACGTTACACTATGTCCACCGCCGTCCCGACCTGATCGATAATTCGATTCGGGTACAGGATGGTCTATACTGGAGTGGCGATTTTGAGCAGGTAAAGCAAGCCGTGAACCTGGGAACCCTGACGGAAAGTGATATTCGTTTTTTTGTGGGCTATTCCGGCTGGAGCGGTGGACAACTGGACGGCGAGTTATCTGAAAAAGCCTGGTTTGTTGCCCAAACGGATGCTGATTTTTTGTTTGATACCCCGGCCGATCAGTTCTGGCGGGGCATTTTGAAGCGGATGGGCGGGGAGTATAAAGCTATCTCCAACTACCCGGTCGACCCCCGGCTGAATTAAGATTTGGGTAGCATTACACTTTTTGCCAATTTTGTCCCGGCCCGGCAACCAGGTCAGCCGGTGCCGTAACGTTTAGGCTTATTTCTGATTAGCAGGAAGGTGGTTAGCGCTGCCTTCTTTTCTTTATGTATGTGTAGAAATCGACTGGTTTATGTTCTGTTCCTGTGTGCCCTCCCCCTGCTGACGCAGGCGCAGAGTGATTACGCTCCCGGCCATTTTGGTATCAAAGTGGGGCCGGCGCTTACGCGAACATCGGTGTCGGGCATTACCCCGAATATTCCCAAGAATAAGATTGATTTTCAGTTTGGGGCCATATATCAGTTGCGGCTAAACCGGTTTGTGCTGCAACCGGAGGTACTGTATGCCGTAAAAGGCGGTACGTTTCAGGTCACCCGCATTGGCAGTACAACGCGGGAAACCATCCGGAACAACTACAACTACATGAGTGTGCCGCTGCTGGTTGGCTGGATTCCTACGCCGGGTATTATTCTGCAGGCGGGTCCTGAGTTTAGTTACGCCTTAAATACTCCGGATACCAACGGCCCCGGTAGCCGCAACGACCTGGGTATTGTGGTGGGCGCCCATTACGACTTTCTGGATATGCTGGAAAAATTCAGCTTACAGGTCCGGTATATTCACGGGCTGAACGACGTGTCGGGTAATCCGCTGGCGACCTACCGCAACCGGGCACTGCAAGTGGCGATTGTGTACAACCTTTACCGGATGAAAAAGTAGCCGCCATGCTCTCCGACTTCGGCGTTATTCTGCTGTTCATTATTGCTGCGCTGATTTTTTTTGTGCTGATTATGTTTGTCAGCCGGCTCCTTAGGCCTAACCGACCAAACATGGAGAAGCTAAGCACCTACGAATCGGGCGAAGAGCCGGTGGGTAACGCAAGTGTGCAGTTCAACATCCGGTTCTACGTGATCGCCATTATTTTTGTGCTGTTCGAGGTAGAGCTGGTGTTTCTGTTTCCGTGGGCAACCGTGTTTGGGCAGGCTACACTTATCAACGAAACCAACGGCCTATGGGGCTGGTTTGCCCTGACAGAAGCCGTTCTGTTTGTGCTGCTGCTGACGCTTGGGCTGGCATACGCCTGGGCCAAAGGGTATCTCGACTGGGTAAGACCCCAACCTAAAATTCCGGAGATCCAGACGCCTGTACCAACGAGTTTGTATGACCGGGTGAATGAGAAATATAGATAACAGCAAAGATGAATTCCCCGACAAATCAACAGAAAACCGGTGATGCGGGCTTTATGCTGCTCAGTTCAGAGGAGTTGCTGAACTGGTCGCGGGAGTCGTCGCTCTGGCCGATGAGCTTCGGGCTGGCCTGCTGCGCCATTGAGATGATGCAGACGTTTGCAGCCAATTACGACCTCGAGCGGTTCGGTATTTTTCCGCGACCCTCACCCCGGCAGTCCGACATCATGATTGTCTCCGGAACGGTAACCTACAAGATGGCCGATCGCATCCGGCGGCTGTACGAACAAATGCCCGAGCCGCGTTACGTAATCTCAATGGGCTCCTGTGCCAACTGCGGTGGTCCTTACTGGCAGCACGGTTATCATGTGGTAAAGGGCGTTGATAAAATCATACCGGTAGACGTATACGTTCCGGGTTGCCCACCCCGTCCGGAAGCCCTGATTGATGGCTTTATCAAGCTTCAGGAGAAAATCCGGCGGGAGAAGCCCCTGACAGGTAAGGCTCTGCTGGAAGCGCAGAAGGATTCGGATGCTTCCAGTCCGGAGTTCCACTCCAGTTCTGAAGCCGCTGACATGCAAACCGCCATCGTAGATACGCGTAGTAACCCGAATGCGACTCCATTTGGTGAATGATGACTTTTGATGATATAAGGACGCTACTGGACAAGCAATTTTCGGGTTCTGTGCTGTCGGCCAATACCCAAAATCCCCAGCCCTACCTGGTGGTATCAGCCGAACATATTGCCGATATCTGCCGGTTTTTGAAGCAGGATGAACGGCTGTTCTTCGACCTCTTAGCCTGTATTTCCGCCATTGACAATGGTCCGGCAGCCGCCGGAGCGCCGGTCGGCACCATGGAAGTTGTGTATAACCTCACCTCTATTCCCTACGGCCATAACCTGATGATAAAGGTTGTGGTGGAGCGTAATACGGACGAGGAGCCACTGCCAACCATACCGAGTGTCAGCCACATCTGGCGCACGGCCGACTGGCACGAGCGCGAGGCTTTTGACCTGATAGGTATCCGGTTTACCGGCCACCCCGACCTCCGGCGCATTCTGATGCCCACCGACTGGGAAGGCCACCCCCTCCGCCGGGATTACAAAGACCCGGAGCGTTACCACGGCATCCGCACCCAGCAACCACTCGATCCGCCGGGCGTCGGCCACGAACTGCCGAAGTAGCAAAAACCAACCAAAGCAGCGAAGTTTAGGTTTAGTCTCTATATTCGCCGGTATCTTTTAATCCGATACACCCATGCGCCTTCTTCGCTGCGCTTTGCTAAACACGCTCCTGTTGCTTTCACCGGCTCTCCTGGCCCAGACGGATTCGGTGACGGTAACCGGCCGCATCCGCAATCTGACTCCGCAGCTATACCGCCGGTCGCCCCAGGTGCTGATTACCCGGACCAACATTCTTCAGGCCAGTCAGGAAATAGCCCATCCGGCTCCGTTAGATGCCGAAGGCCGTTTTCAGGTCAAAGTACCCCTGATTTACCCCCTGGAAGAGTTAAGTTTTAACTTTAGCAACATCACCACCGGTTTTCTGGCGGCACCCGGTACGCTGAGCATCGACTTAAATGCCGACTCATTGTATGTAGCGGAAGCGCCGTTTCGCTTTGGGGGCGTAAACGCCCAGGTGAATCAGCAATATGCCCGCTACCGGGCCTATGAAGCCAAAAACCGGAAGAAGCCCGATGGTGAACGATTAGCGCGTCAGACAACTGGCCGGACGGCGGCCAGTGCATACCGTTACCTGGTTGATACGTTTACCGAAACATTTCGGGCCTTTGCAGCCAGTCAGACCGTTTTACCGCTGCTGAGCCGCTGGATTACCGCAATTGCCCGCTACGATGCAGCCCGGTTTCAATACGAGCAGGCCATGGCCGAAGGCACCGACTTACCGGCTGCGCTGAACGATACCCTCCGTCCGGCCGACGACCGGCTGCTGACCGTTGCCCGCGCTACGGCTATGGAACGCTTCAGCCAGTATACTGTTCAGGGTATGTCGCTGCTTTCGGCGGGTCAAACCAACCGTAGTTTACCCGTACCGACGCTGGTTGACATGGTTGAACGCTACGGAAAGAATCTGTCGGAAACGGATCGGCAGCGGCTACGGGCCATTCAGGCGGCCGGGGTCATCAGGCAGTCGGATCTGCGGTTTGTAAAAGGACTGATGGAGCAAAATGCCGATCTGTTTCAGCGTCTGATCAATTATGAAGTTCTGCTTGGCCAGGGACAAACCCGCTATGATACGCCCTCGCTCGATTACCTGCGGGGCTACACACTAGTAAGTGCCTTACCTACCCTGCCCCTGACCAACGCCCAGTTACTTTACCGGCATATTCGTTCCCAGATCAAAGACCCTTATATCGGCACCTCACTGACCGATGTGTATAACCGGGAGACCAAAGATAGCCTGCTGATGCAGGAAGCCGCCGGCCGGCTCGCTACCGGCGATTCCCTGAGCGGTCTGAACGAGATTGCTTCGGGTATTTTTGCTACCCGTAACCGGACTGCCTCGGGCTCCCAGCTTCTGGGCACACTGCTAAAGAACAATGCCGGCCGGATCGTGTATGCGCTGGTGTGGTCACCTATGGCGGAAGAAAGCCGGCAAACCGCCCTGGCCGCCCAGCGCCTGCGAGATGCGTTTAGCCCGCGAGAACTGGCGCTGCTATACATTGCCGCCCCCGATGTCGACCCCACTGTATGGCAGGAATACATAGTTAAAAACAACCTGAAAGGCGACCACCTCTACCTATCAGCCGAACAGTGGAACGAAGGTATTTCACAGCTCGGCAACAGTTATATCTCGGTGTTTGACCGGGCCGGAAAGTTGCAAAAACGCAGCGCCATTGCGCCCCAGGAATTTGACAAACTGGTGCCCCAGTTAAAAAAGCTGCTATAGCTGGTATTATATACGGGCAAACAGAAAAATGTGCGTTAGCGGGCCGCTTTCAGCGTCATGGTGGCTTTCAGCGCCGTACGACCGTCGACGGGCAGTACATCGAACCGGATGATCAACGTATCAGACGTGCTCTCCAGCACCTTCCACTGAACGGTATCGTCGATACGCTTGAGGTCAACCACGCTGATTACGTGGGTATCTAAATCATAAATCCAGTGGCCCGTCAGTTCTTTGGCGGGTTCATCCTCCCGGCAGTGGAGCGTACCTTTGTCGGTAATCAGGTTACTATTGGCTTCAAAAATCAGGGCATCGTCTCTGGTGCAGGCGTCCAGAAAGGAAGCAAGCTCGGTATCAGGCCGGCCATCCCCATTAAAATCAACGGGATTATCGAGTTTTATCGATTGAATTTTCCAGGCTTTGCTAACAAAAGAAGGGGCCACCGTAGTGGTTCTGAAAGCGGGCATGCCGAAGAGAAAACCCAGGCCGAGGAACCAGGTTAGCAGGTACGGAAAGCGTTTCATCGTGTATTTGTTGTGGTTGTTTGTGAATAAAAGCGAAACGGCATTTCTGCCGACCGCCATTTGTTACCTCAAAACTGGCTCACAATCCGGCTCTTCTCAACCAGGGAGCCCCCCGAGTGCCGGAAACAGTCTATGAACTGGCAAAATAGATAGGTCAATCGAAAAAAAGCCGCCGGCGCAGACACCCCCCGAGAGGTATCCGCACCGGCGGCTACAGGAACGGCAATGGCCGGCTGCTACTTCATATACGTACCAAAGACATAGTCCCAGATTGGCGACGATACGCCATAGTTCCGGTGGTGGTCTTTGTAATGGTGTACACTGTGGTTAATCCATAGCCATTTAAAGAAATTCTTGGGGGGCGCGTAGGCATGAACTATATAGTGCACAAGCAGATACCCGGAATATCCTACCAGAAAACCCGGATAAAAAGCGTAGGCAGCTTCGCCCATCAGCGTGGTAAAAAGCGCGAAAAACACCACCCAGATGATCACTCCCAACGCAGGCGGTAATGCCAGCCGGCTTTTGTCTTTGGGGTACTCATGGTGAACGCCATGAAACGTGTACTGAATCTTAGCCCGTCGGGGAGTAGTTGGATTCAGGTGATACAGGTAGCGATGGAGCACGTACTCAAACAGGCTAAAAACAAACAGCCCCGTAACAAATAAGGCGGTAATGATATAAGGCGACAGCTCGGTATACGTAAATGCATACCACATCAGCACCACGGCCGATACCATCCACATGGATATAGGTACCGCAATGTGCGTACGGGAAAGTGCCTCCAGAACCGGATTGTCAAACAACGGGCGGGTACCGCTATTCTTCGGCTTTGCATGACCAGGCTTGCCCTGGGCCGACTTCACTTTTTCAGCTTCTCCTTGCATACTGTTGAATCGTTCGGTGATTGGTGCGAAAATAGTGGATTTTAAAATACATTCAGATGTTTACAGCCGGCGATTAGTATATGAAACATACAAATGAACTACAGTTCAAATGGATATAAACCTGTGGATGAACCAACTTGTTACGTTTTACCGGCTACCAGCTGGTCTTCTATTTTCTACCGGGCCGCTTCCAGATTTGCCAATGGCAACTTGGGCTTAATTATCAGCCGCAAAGACTGATCGTAGCTGAAGTATCCCCACATCCGGTTTATCAGAATCAGCAAACGATTCTTTACACCGATAATGTTAACCAGTTGCACAAACAACCAGGTCAGCCAGGCAAAATACCCCTGAAACTTAGCCTTAGGCAAATCGACCACGGCCAGCCCCCGATCCACAGTAGCCATCGTGCCCAAATCGCGGAAGCGAAAGGTTTCCAGCGGCTCTCCTTTCACCAGCCTGATGAGGTTCTCAGCCAGATGCTTGCCCTGCTGAATGGCGGGTTGGGCCGTTTGGGGATGCCCGTTCGGCCAGGCGTCTTCAGGCATCAGGGCTACATCGTCAATGGCATATATGTTCAGGATACCAACGCGTCCTGTGCTTTGGCGTTTGTCTCTTGCACAACCCGCTCGTAATAGTTTTCGTAGAGCGGCAGTATTTTCGACAATTCAAATTCTTTGGCCCGCTCCAGGGCATTCTTTTTGAAAGCCGGCAGATGCTCGTCATCCAGCACAAAGAGGGCGTTTTTAACCATATCGTTCACATCGCCAACGGGACTCAGGAAACCCGTTACCCCATGAACGTTCAGTTCCGGCAGGCCGCCCGCGTCAGACGTAATCAGAGGCACCTCGCAGGCGAGTGCCTCCAGACCGGCCAGACCAAAGCTCTCGTTTTCAGACGGCATCAGAAACAGATCTGCCACCGACAAGACTTCTTCTACCGCATCGAGCTTACCCAGAAACCGCACGTCTTCGTAAATGCCCAGATCACGGCAAAGCTTCTCAATGCGTGCCCGCTCGGGACCGTCACCCACCAGCAGCATCTTGGCCGGCATATGCTGTTGAATCTTATAAAAAGTCATAACGGCATCGTCGATACGTTTGACCCGCCGGAAGTTGGAGGTATGCACAATCAGCTTCTCGCCGTTGGGGCAGATTGCTTTTTTGAAATGCTCTTTCTGCTGCCGCTGGAACCGGGACAGGTCAATGAAATTAGGAATCACCTCAATATCCCGCTTAATGGCAAAATGCCGGTAGGTGTCGCGCCGAAGGTCTTCTGAAACCGCCGTAACGCCATCTGACTCGTTGATGCTGAACGTCACCACCGGCTCATACGAGGCATCTTTACCCACCAGCGTAATATCTGTACCATGCAGGGTAGTAACTACCGGCACCGTGCGGCCCTGCGCGCGCAGAATCATTTTGGCCATATAAGCCGCCGACGCGTGCGGAATGGCGTAGTGTACATGCAGCAGATCGACATTTTCATTCAGCACCACATTCACCATTTCGCTGGCCAGTGCCGACTCATACGGCGGATACTGAAACAAAGGATAAGACGGTATATTTACTTCGTGGTAAAAGACATTTTCGTTGAAAAAATCGAGCCGGGGCGGCTGCTGGTAGGTAATGAAATGAATCTGGTGGCCATTTTTAGATAGTGCCTTTCCTAACTCGGTAGCAACCACACCACTCCCCCCAAAAGTTGGGTAGCAAACAATGCCAATTCTCATAGATACGAGCCGCTTTAGCAGGAGCGGCTGAATTCATAACAAAAAAATACATGAAAGTTCTCCCGGTGGACCGTAAAGTATTTGTTACGCCGGAAAAATGGCCCTCCGCCCGAAAATCTTGTATCTTTGGAACAACCATTCCGGCACTGGCAGCTATGGTACGAAAACTTCCTCTATCAGCCTTTTTTCTGGGATTTTTACGGCTCATCCGGGTACAGAACCTGCTGATCGTGGTGGGTACGCAGTACCTGGCGCGGGTATGTCTGGTGGGTCCCGAAGCCGGCTCACCGGCCACGCAATGGCCTCAGCTCCTACTTGACCCAGCCTTGTTTCTGCTGTCGCTGTCGACGGTTTGCATCGCGGCTGCCGGTTACGTTATTAACGATTATTTTGACATCAAAATAGACATTGTCAACAAGCCGGAGCGGGTAATTATTGGCCGCTATCTGAAACGCCGGGTGGCTATGGGTGCTCACCAGGTACTCAATGTAATTGGCTGTCTGATTGGCCTGTACCTGAGCCGCTGGGTCTTTGCCGTTGATGTGCTGTCGGTTACGCTGCTGTGGTTTTATTCCGTCTATTTCAAACGACAGCCATTTGTAGGCAACCTGATTGTTTCTTTTCTGACAGCGCTCTCGCTGATCATTCTGGCTGTATACTACCGTCGTAATACCGATTTACTGCTCATTTATGCGGCCTTTTCGTTTTGTATTTCGCTGGTACGGGAGATCATCAAAGACATGGAGGACGTAAAAGGGGATGCCCGCTTCGGCTGCCGAACCCTGCCTATTGTCTGGGGCATCCGCCGGACCAAGTACCTGCTGTACGGGATCATTGCGTTGTTTATTGCTACGCTGTTTCTCATCGCCAACTCACTCGATAACCTCCGGCTGGCGTGGATTTTTATGATTCTGCTTATCCCCATCGGCTGGCTGGTATTCCGCCTGGTCCGGGCCGACACCAAACGCGATTTTAATTACCTCAGCAGCCTGTGCAAACTCATTATGCTGATGGGCGTAGTCAGCATGGTGTGGGTGATATAAAAGACACGGAGCATAGAGTCTGTGTAAAGTACCTATGCTCCGTGCTATATGCTACCCCGTTAGTTCACCGTCAGGTTAAAATTAATGTTGACATCGTCACTGCCGGGGGCAACCGTACCGTTCTTGACGGCAACGCCATTAACGGGAGGCTGGTGCCGCAGCCGCACGTTCAGCTTACCGGTTCCGACGGCACCCGTCCGGGCGGTACCGGTAAGGCCAACCGGAAAGTTTCGGCTATCCCGATCACCGTAGGTATACGTTAGCAGGGTTGCCGGAGTAGCCGTGTATACAAATAAGTGTTCGTCTCTCTTTTCCTGAACTTCGGTCGTTAGGTTTTTGGCCGGCGACTTACTTTCATCCAGCAGGGCAATGGTGAGTGTGTAGGTGGTATTGGCTTTCAGGCTGATGTTATCGAACCGGGTAGGAGCCTGACCGCCGTCGCCATCCGGATCGCGAAAGGTGAATGTTTGCGGGCTGCCCCCTCCCTGTTCAGTAAATGTCAGACTAACGGTTGTAATAAGTTCATTTTCGTCGGCCGGCTCCGGATCTTTCGCTTTATCACAACTGGTGAGAAATAAGCCGAAACCGCCGATTAACAGCAGACCAACCCATGCTTTTGTTCGTGTTCTCATTCGCTTACAGGTTAATATTGAACAGTACTGGATACATACCAGCCGCAAAATTATCTATCTGCAACGATGTTGCAAAAAATATGCAACATTATTGCAAAAATATTGGTTTGTGTCTAAAGCAGTGATTTATCTTTGCAAGCGAAATCTGATTGATGTACTAAGGTTATCCGATGAGGCTGCTCATCGCCGGTACCGAAACCAGTAGGGGTATGAAGCTTACTAATTTTTCCAGAAAAGCCGATGTTGTTGGTATAACCGGTTCGGTATTATGTATACTGCATTGCCTGACCACACCCATCCTGCTGATGACCTCTGCGCTGGTAGCGAACGAGACGGTTCGGGTTGGGTATCTGAGCCTGGATTATCTGTTTATCGGCATCAACATAGCTGCTGTTTATCACGCAACGCGGCATAATACGTCGGCCCTGATCAAAGCTAGTCTGTGGTTCTTCCTGGGGCTGTTTGCGGTGTCGCTGCTGCTGGAAGAAGTCAATCCGGTTTTTGAGTATGTGGCTTACGCAGCCTCGGCTGGTCTGGTTTTCTCGCACCTGTACAACATCCGGTACAGCCGCACGGCTCACGCTCACTAGCCGCCTACGCTTCGGATCTATGATTTGACCAGCAGATCCCTGGCGCTAACCCTTAGCCTTGCAGCCAGTCTGGTACTATACGCCCGGTAGAAATTCGCTAACTACTCTGGTATGCGCTCCATGACACCGACCTGATACCGGTAGGAGTACGGCCTGAGTTGTCCGACCTGTTCATCAGGCCTCCCGTTCTGAACCCTCAGGCGCAGGATCGGCCGAGCCGTTAGTGCCTGAATGTAAGAGCCTATAAGTGCCCCTAAACTGGCCCCACCACTTATACCCAACGCCAGATGTAGCCCAAACACGGCCGGACTCCGGGGGGGCGACTTTTGCAATGATTGATACGTCAGGTAGCCAACGCCGACCCCCCCAATGACCGCCCCTTCCAGCGGACCGGCAAACCAGCCGGTTTGCGGGTACAGACTAACCCGCCTGACAGCTTTCAGGTCAATAACGCTCACCCGGATAGCTTTTTCTTTGTTAGGGTTATCCCTGGTAACGAGGAGTTGCGACTCGTTTGCGTCATACAATATACCTACGATACGATTTCCGGTAAGGGTTGTAATTTTCGCCTGGTATAAACCGACCGTTGCCCGCTGAGCCGGAAGCGGAATCAGATACCCCCACCCCTCTCCCAGCCGCTGAGCCTGTAGCGTTGGTGCAATGCTCAGCAGTAGCCAGACCAGCATAGTTTTTTGTAAAAACGCCATCGTATACGCCCGCTAGTGATGGGCTTTGTTAGTTTGGCCGGCAATTTGCTGCCACAGTTCAGCCAAACGGCGTTGCTGACCGGCTCCTGCGGCCATTATCCTCACGTGTTGTATCCGTTTTGTGGCTGCGGCTAGGCGCTCAGTTGTTTCGGGGTGGGTCGACAAAGCGGAGGGCCCCAACTTGCCCTCTTTAGGTAACACATGCAGCATCCAGACCACGCCCTGCGGATCAATACCCTGCCGGGCCAGGGCCTCCACCGCAAAAGCATCGGCCTGGTCTTCTTTGTCGCGGGAGAATGATAGAGACGTCAGCGAATGGGCATTGTCGATCAGCACTGCCATCAGGCCGGTTACATCGCCGAACAGCAAGGATAGTACGGCATACGAAGCTACCGACCGGGTGAGTTGCTGGAGCGAGTGGCGGTATTCGATATGCGCTGTTTCATGGGCCAGCAAAGCAGCCAGTTGCTCATGGCGGCTCATCCGGTTCAGCAGGCTATCGTACACAACGATATGCCCGCCGGGAATGGCAAAGGCATTGATCTCGTTGTGCTTTACAACGGTTATTTGGCCCGGAAAACGGGTGGGCAGCCCTACCGCCTGCCAGTATGCATTAACCCACTGTGTCCGGGCCGGGTCAACTGGCAGGCGCTCCTCACTGATCACCTGCTTATACAGCACCTCGCCCAATTTCTGTTCCTGCGCCGGTGGTATCAGTTCGACAGCCCGGTCGGCCAGTGCCGGTAAGCCATAGACATACAGTCCCCATGCCAGCGCAATCAGCAACGCTGTAATTAGTAAAACGGTTAGAAATCCCCGCTCCTGCACCCACAGGCGTTTACTCACCTGGGTTAGCGGGCGCCCGGCGTAGCGAGGCAGTACCGCTGCCTGGTAGTCGGCGGTAGCAAAATCGAGGTACTGGTGCGGGAAAGATCCGTATTGCAACCGCGTCTTGCCGGCGGGATGCCAGTCGGCAAGGCGCGTTTTCTTAACCAACCACGTATCCGTGTGCGGAAACCCGTCGGCACTGGCATATGTAATCCGGATTACCTCATCATCCAGGTAAATCTCCGCCGGGTGTGCCTCCGGTAACGTTCCATCAAAAAAGGTAGCCTGTACAGACATTCGTCAGTGACTAATCATTGCGACCGAAATTTACGTTATAATTGGTAACCAACTACGCACGGTGTCATGGAGAGTCGTCAACGGGATTGACGGGAGAAATACGCCATCAACTACAACACCTAAAGATCGGCCATGCCACACTGGCGATTGAAACCGACACCGGCAGTTACCGGCCTGGGAACTGCCGAACCGGCTATGATTTTCCGGGAAAGAGGTACTTCGTCACAATCACAAAAAAGGCGGTCACATTGACCGTTGTAGAGCCGATGAGCGCAATGGTAACCGCTTCGGGTATGTTGAGCCAGCCGATCCCTTCGGCAATGATAATGCCCAGAATCACCACCAGCCAACCCACAACCATCCAGAAAATCCACTGCGCAAATTTCTTGCGCTCGCGAATATCCTGCACAAAACTATCCAGCCGGGCTTTCCGCTCTTCCTGATCGTACTGGTTAAACTCACCCTGCGAAAGGCTGCTGCTGCGGGGGTCGGCGGAGGAGGATTCGATGAGTCGCTTAAATACTTCTTTGGCTTTCTCCTCACTCTCCGACATGGGTTCTGATGATTTCGGTGAAATAGTCTTTGATGAGGTTGTTATCTATTGGCTCATACTCGGCAATTCCGCTTTCGGTACGGCTAACGGCCTGGTACCAGGGCGAGCCTTCGGTATGCGTCCAGTTGGAGAGTTGGATGGCGTTAAAATCTTTGGTAATGTCCCAGGCCATATTAATGGTGTTCTGCGCCTGTCTGTCGATGACATCGCCCTCGTCTACAAAACTATCGTCTTCCCAGAAACCCATTTTTACTGCTCTAGTAATGGGGTTGTTCCCCCAGTTTTTAAATCGGTAGTAAATATCACGGATAACGGGTCCGTAGGTCCAGGCTTCCACCTGCTCTTTGATGAGGGGCTTTTCGTAGCGGGCCAGGTGCAGCCCGTGCGCAAAGTAGATGAGTTTCTGCAACTTCATCGGGGTCACGGGCTTTCCTTGGGCAATGCCTTTGTTAATAAACTGACTGGCGATAACCAGAGCCGGGTACATAGTCATGAGTGACCTTCTGGTCGTGTTGTTTACTGAAAAATCAATAATCAAAGATACAATTATCTCTGTTCCAAAACCATAGACTCCGCCGGCGCAGGCGCCCGAAACTAAAAATGCCGGAAATCAGCTTCCGGCACATTTTTTCAGGGGCTTTCGGTTACGGCTTTCGTCGTTTCAGCGCCAGATCGTGGGCGGTATCGTAGTATGAGCGGAGGTTGGTCCAGTCAAACACCTCGGCAATGCTCTCTACCCGGTTTCGCTGGGCAATACGGTCGCGCTGCGACATCCGCACGAATCGGAAGAGGATATTAGCGAGCTGGTCGGCGGCTTCGTTGAACGACTGGGTCCGGCGATTGACCACGTAGATACCCCGGTTTTCGTAATCCCGCATAATTTGCATGATAAAATCGCCGAAGCCGGACTGATCGCTGGTGACGGTTGGAATTCCGCGCACGACGCACTCCAGGGGTGTATAGCCCCAGGGCTCGTAGTAGCTCGGGAAAACGCCCAGGTGGCAGCCCCGCACAAACTGACCGTAATCGAGACCGAACAGCGGATTGGTAGACGCGATAAAATCGGGGTGGTACACAATCTTCACCCGGTCAAACTCATTGTTCACCAGTTTAGCCTGCCGGATAAAGTGGGTCATGGCATCTTCCTGCACCAGGTCGTGCGTCACAAAGCGGGGCAGTTGTTTGGTCTTCCAGCTTTGAATGGTCCGCCGGAGCCGGAGCCGCCAGTACTCGTCCACAAAACTGTTCAGGTCCGGCATGGTAATGTCTGAATTGGACGCTGCGGCCTGAAACAGTCGTTCGCCTACCTGCTGCTCAATAGCCTCGCAGGTTTCCTGAATTTCTTCCAGCAGGGCACGGGAATGAAGCACCTCGGGGTTGATGGAGTGGTACGGCTGTTTGGTCACCATAAACATCACCACGGTGGTATCCATATTAGCTTCGCGCATCCGCCAGTTCAACCGAGCCAGGGCCTCGAGCGTCAGGTCGTATCCTTTATTGCTAAACTCAAACCGGCCGGAGGTAAAGAAGTAAAGTGTTTTCTCCAGATCGAATGAATAGGTCTGGAAGAAGTGCCCCATCACAAACTCGTGAATTTTGGCCTTGTATTTAACGTGCAGGTTTTGAAACTCATGCACGGCCGTGAACCGCATGATGTTCAGGCCATTGGGTAATACCAGGTCGGGGTTTCGGCCCAGGAACACCTCACATTCACGGGCCGTCACATCGCTGACGGTCGTAAACACATGCGCCTGCTGGGCAGCCAGTCGTTCAATGGTTGCCTGCGTTTCGATATTGTAATGCCGGGCTTCGCGCAGCCAGTCGAAGAACGGCAGCTTGCCATAAAATCCTTCTTCGTTCTGAGCCAGGTAGCGCCCCAGCATAGTGGCGTGGGTGGTGAAAACCGTCGCAACTTTTACATTCTCCCGGCGCAGGTCGGGCAACCCGGTACTGGCCATCCATTCGTGAAAATGCGCTACCAGATCGACCCGGCGGGCGTGGTCATCGGCCAGTAGCTTAATAAATACGCGAGCCGCTTCACCAAAAGCAATCACCTGGTTGACGAGGTCTTCGACCCCCAGCGTTGAGAGTTGGTGCCGCTCCCAGAGATCATGCTTGATCTGGTTGAGCTGCGGGGTAACGCTCTCCAAATGGAACAGCACAATCCTGGGCCGGCCGGTTATCAGCCAGTAGCCGTACTCGACGGCGTAGCCCATCTGCCGCATTTTTCTGACAGTCTGGCCAATCTCCGTCTCATCCGGTTCGGTAATGGGTTCATATTCGGCGGCCGCCCGCTGAGGGAAATAAGGACCAAGACAAATGTAGTCATCGCCCCATTTTTCAACCATAGCCGGTACTTTTGAACGGATAACCGTATAGATGCCGCCGACCTGATTGCAAACCTCCCAGGCTAACTCAAGCAATAATTTACGCTTCGATGTAGAGAATACTGATTCCAAAATTATGGGGCTGTTTTGAACGTAACCAGACGTAATCAGCGCTAAGATACAAAGGCTACTTTACAAAAGAAGCTGATTCTATTACTCGGTTGCGCTCGTTTTGGTACAAGGTATAATTAAAATCAGGTTGGATACTATACGCGCCATGCTCGCCTTTTTTGTTGATGGCCAGATACCCAACCTGAAAATCTTTATAGTTCTGTTTGCCGGTGATACGCCGGGCTGCTTCCAGACAGGCCTCCTGGGGTGTACGTCCCTGCCGCATCAGCTCTACCACCAGAAAGGCCCCGCAGGTTTTCATCACGGCTTCGCCCAGCCCCGTTGCCACGGCCGCCCCGATTTCGTTATCGACGAACAAACCGGCTCCGATAATGGGCGAGTCGCCGACCCGGCCGTGCATTTTAAAGGCCAGTCCGCTGGTGGTACAGGCTCCGGAGAGGTTACCCCTACTGTCAATCGCCAGCATACCAATGGTATCGTGCCGCTCGATATTGATAATGGGTTTATACTGCGCCGTTTTCAGCCACTCCTGCCACTTTTTCTGGGCGTGAGGAGTTAAAAGGTTTTCTTTTTTGAATCCCTGTGCCAGGGCAAACTGCAAGGCCCCCTCCCCACTGAGCATTACATGCGGGGTCTTCTCCATCACCGCCCTCGCTACCGAGATTGGGTGCATAATATGCTCCAGGAAGGTGACCGACCCGGCATTGCCCTTCTCATCCATGATACAGGCATCGAGCGTCACGCGGCCGTCGCGGTCAGGTAAGCCGCCGTAACCAACGCTGGTATCATTGGTGTCAGCTTCCGGAATACGAACACCTGCTTCTACAGCGTCTAAGGCGGAGCCTCCTTTTTTCAGCACCGCAATGGCCGCTTCATTGGCTTTAAGTTGCCGCCAGGTAGAGATAACAAGCGGGTAGCCGGGAGCCGATTCAGGATTTTCATTAGATGTAGGTGCCGACTGAAGAGCAGAGGGTATCCAGCCAGCCAGCGCACTTAACGAGATGAAGCGTCGGCGATTGAGCATAGTTCTGTGGGTTACGGCTTAAAGAAAAGAAAATAACCAATTGCTTTTACTACTTTTACCCGATTTATTGCATCCGACGCTCGCGAGTAATGGCTGATACGAGTAAACATATTTTGCTGATGGACGGACCCGATAACAAGGGCCTAATTTACCACGTAACCGGAGTCCTGTTTCGCCACGGGCTCAATATCATTCGCAACAACGAATACGTAAGTCCCTCCCGGCAGTTCTTTATGCGGACCGAATTTGAAGGTAATTTTAATACCGATGTCCTGCTGAACGAACTGCAAACGACCCTGCCGCCGGGCATTACGTTCCGTATCAACCCGAAGAAAAAAAAGAATATTGTAGTGTTTGTAACCAAAGAACATCACTGCCTTGCCGAACTCCTGATCCGTTACGCTTTTAATGAACTGGACGCCGACATCCTGGCCGTTATCAGCAATTACAATGTGCTACAACCGCTGGTGAGCAAGTTCGGTATCCCGTTTCATTACATCTCCCACGAACACCGGAGCCGCGAAGAACACGAAGAAGCCATTTTGCGCACCCTGCGCATTTACGACCCCGAATACCTGGTGCTGGCCAAATACATGCGCGTGCTAACGGCCGGCTTTGTGCAGCACTATCCCAACCGGATTATCAACATCCATCACTCCTTTCTGCCGGCGTTTATCGGGGCCAGCCCCTACCGGCAGGCCTATGAGCGGGGCGTAAAAATCATCGGTGCCACGGCCCACTTTGTGAACAACGACCTCGACGAAGGACCCATTATTGCACAAAACGTAAAGGAGGTAGACCACCGCCACACAGCCGCCGATATGGCAACGGAAGGGAAAGACGTTGAAAAAATCGTGCTGTCGCAGGCCTTGAAACTCGTCTTCAACGACCGTGTTTTTATCCACGAAAACCGGTCTGTTGTGCTGTAGTTTGGCCTATGCGATAATTTAGGCACCAATTAACCAGAAAATAGTATATTTCAGTTCAGTTAACCCTCCGTTTACCTCCGTTGCAGCTATCATGCAAAAACTTCAAACCCTCGACTACACTGTTTTTTTTGTTTACTTCATTATTGTAGCCGTTTATGGTTACTGGATTTATCATCGGAAGAAAGCCAAGGAAGCGTCCTCAACTGATTTCTTTCTGGCCGAGGGCTCCCTTACGTGGTGGGCTATCGGGGCGTCACTTATTGCATCGAACATTTCAGCCGAGCAGTTCATCGGTGCTTCCGGAAACGGGTTTTCGATGGGCCTGGCCATTGCGACTTATGAGTGGATGGCAGCCGCGACGCTGATTGTGGTCGGTGTCTTTTTTATGCCTATCTATCTGAAGAACCATATCTTCACGATGCCTCAGTTTCTGACCAAGCGGTATAACAATACCGTGAGTACCATTATGGCTGTATTCTGGCTGTTTCTGTACATCGTGGTCAACTTGACATCTATTCTGTACCTGGGTGCGCTGGCCATCAGCACCGTGTCCGGTTTAAATTTCACCTTTTGTATGATTGGGCTGGCTGTGTTTGCAATCATCATTACCATTGGTGGGATGAAGGTTATCGGCTATACCGATGTCATTCAGGTCTTCTTTCTGATACTTGGCGGATTAGCCACTACCTACCTGGCGCTGGATCTGGTATCCAACAAATTTGGTACAGCCGGCGTAACAAATGGGTTTGGGTTGATGCTGGAGAACGTACCCGATCATTTCGACATGATTTTCACGAAGGATCAACCCTATTATATGTCCTTACCTGGTTTATCGGTCCTGATCGGTGGTATGTGGATTGTAAACCTGAATTACTGGGGTTGCAACCAATACATTACCCAACGGGCGCTGGGTGCCGATCTGAAAACCGCCCGGGAAGGAATTCTCTTTGCAGCTTTCTTAAAACTGCTGATGCCGATTATTGTGATTCTGCCCGGTATTGCCGCCTACACCCTATACCAGCAGGGTCTGTTTCAGCAGGAGATGATGACCGGTGGTGAGCTAAACCAGGATAATGCGTATCCAGTTCTGCTAAACCTGCTGCCCACGGGGCTGAAAGGTCTCTCGTTTGCTGCACTCACGGCTGCGGTAGTTGCCTCACTGGCGGGTAAAGCCAATAGTATTTCTACCATCTTCACGCTCGACATCTACAAAAAGTTTATTGTCCCCGAGGCTAGTGAGCGGCATCAGGTCCGAATTGGCCGGATTGCGGTCGTAGTTGCCATGGTTATTGCAATCGTTATCTCACCGTATCTGGGCATCGATAAGAAAGGCGGTTTTCAGTTTATTCAGGAAATGACAGGCCTGGTTTCGCCGGGCGTTTTTGCCGCATTTGTCATGGGTTTCTTCTGGAAGAAGACAAACTCAACAGCGGCCCTGATTGCCATTGTCGGGGGTTTTCTGCTGGCCGTAACCCTACACTTCGTCGCACCCGGCATTCCGTTCCTCGACCGGATGGGAATTGTGTTCCTGATTTGCATAGGGCTAATGGTAGCCGTAAGTCTGGCCCAGCCTAGTGCCAAAGGACTGAATATAGATGCCTCTATGTTCCGTACCACGCGCAGCTTCGCCTTTGGGGCGGGCGTTATTGTGGTCGTGCTGACATTCCTGTACGCGTACTTTTGGTAATTTGCTTACTCCGGCACAACCCGGCAAAGCCTTACCGGTCGGTAAGGCTTTGTTGTTTTACCGAGTCTATCACCGCCCGGATTATCGTCTCATCCGACTCAATGCGCTCGTACTCACCCAGCGTAGCCGACGCCATACTCAAGCCAGCCCGGCGAAATAGCATTGGACTGGCCTGGCTAATTTTTCCGCTTAAATGAATAGCCTGTACCCCGGCCCTGGCCAACTGCGGTGCATTGCTCCGACTTACGCCGGCTCCAGCCATGATAGCAATCCGGTCGTTTGCCCGATCTGCCAACTGACCCAATAGCTCTATGCCCAGCTCAACCGATGGTTGCTGACCCGAAGTTAAGAGGGTAGTAGCTCCGGTGCGGATAACGGCCTCCAGTGCCTCCAGCGGGTCAGGTGTCATATCAAAAGCCCGATGAAAGGTGACAGGCAGCGGGCTGGCTAACTCAACCAGCTGCCGGGTGCGGTCTTCGTCAACCGTACCGTCGGCCCGGAGCAGTCCCAGCACAATGCCATCGGCACCCAGTGTTTTACTTAGCGCGATATCGGCCTGCATCACGGCCATTTCCGTTTCGGAATACAGGAAATCCCCCCCACGGGGGCGTACCATAACATACAGGCTAATGTGCAGGTGCCGGCGGGCCTGCTGAATCAGGCCCGCACTTGGTGTAAGGCCGCCTTCGCTCACGCTGCTACAGAGTTCGACGCGGTGGGCCCCCGCCCGCTGGGCCGTCAGGCAGGATTCCAGGGAATACGTACAGATTTCAACAAGCATATAGAAAGGAGAGAAGCCATACCGGCTACCCGGTATTTACAGAGCGGCCGCAGCTATATATGAAAAATAAATTGGACAGTGCTGCTTTTGTCGTTCGAAAAATAAATCTATTATTAGCAAGTCAAACAAATGAACAGCCGTTTGGTTAATGGCATTAACTTTCAGCCTGCATCAGTTTAAAAGATTACCGGCAGAAAGCTTTGGAGATTCAATTTTTTTTACTTTTGCACCCTCAAATACTGAATTAGTTATAAAAAACAGCAAAAAATATGTACTGGACACTTGAACTTGCATCGTACCTGGAAGACGCCCCCTGGCCAGCTACTAAAGATGAATTAATTGATTATTCCATTCGGTCAGGCGCTCCGCTCGAAGTAGTTGAAAACCTACAGGAGCTGGAAGATGATGGCCAGCCGTATGAAAGCATTGAAGAAATCTGGCCCGATTACCCAACCAAAGATGATTTTTTCTTCAACGAAGACGAGTACTAACCAACAAAATTGTAGTGTATAAGCAGAAGCGTGGCCCCTGGGCTACGCTTTATTTATGGCCGTTGGTGCCGATAGGCCAGCCTGCCCAATTACCGCTTCCATATAAGCTTTGAAGCGCCCTTCCTCCTGCTGTTTCTCCGCCGAAGTCCAGCCCAGCTCGCGAGCCATCAGGCTTGCCACGCCCGGTAAGACCTCCAGCGTAGCCAGCCAGTCGACCAGGCCGAGCCGGATCCGGCGCAGGAGAATATCAGCAAGCGTCTGGGCCATTTCTTCCCGTACGGCATATACCACCTCGGCACCTATGAACGGATGCCTAGCAGTTAATGGCTCAGCCAGTTCCGGCTCATCAGCGCACAGTACAGCTATGACTTCGGCCTTTACCCCATAGGTATTGATTAAATGGGTGGCAACCTCAGCCGACAAAGCCGGATGGTTTCGGCGAAAAGCAACCCGAAATGCTTCGGTAAATCCCTCGCTGCCGGTCAGACTGGTCGTTTCGGACCGGCAGGGCAACGACTGTCCGAGAATCGCCCCGCAGGTATCAATCGTTTCCTCAGCCATCAGCCGGTAGGTCGTCCATTTGCCTCCCATGATACTTACCAGCTTCGACTGCGGGTCTACTTCAACCTCATGGTCTCGTATAACATTGCGGGTTTCGGTTTTAGGCAGGTCGGGGTTCTGGTCGGGCTGGAGTAGCGGGCGCAGACCGGCAAAGCCGCCTGTTACCTGCTCCGCAGAGACCGGTTCTTTCAAAAACTTATTGACATGCTCCAGCAGATACTCGGCTTCGTCGGGCTGAAGGTAGGGCGTTTCGTGCGGGTCGGCCGGCGTATCGGTGGTCCCAATCAGCCAGTGATTGCGCCAGGGAATGGCAAACAGCACCCGGCCATCTTTGGTTTTCGGCACCAGCAGGGCGGCTTCGGCCGGTGGCATGGCATTGGCCGGCAACACCACATGAGCTCCTTTGCTGGCCTGCATTCGGGGGCGCAGCCTTGTCTGTGCCGCCTTACGAAGGGTGTCGGCATTGGTACCCGTTGCGTTGACAAACACCTTCGCCCGAATGACAAACGTTTCCCCCGTCAGCCGGTCTTTTACCGCAACGGATTTTAGCCGTCCCTGGGCATCAACCTCAAACCGTTCGGCCCGCAGGTGGTTGCCTACGACGGCCCCGTGGGCAGCAGCCGTCTGTACCAGGGCCAGATTCAATCGGACATCATCAAACTGCCCGTCATAATACAAGACAGCGCTATGAAGCCGCTGCCGGTCAAAGGCCGGAAAGCGCTTCAGCGTTTCTTCTTTAGACAGCCACCGGCTGGGGCTCAGCCTTCGGCTTCCCGCCAACAGATCATACAGTTTCAGCCCTATTGTATAATACAGCCCTTCGAAGAGATCAAAGCAGGGCGTAAGCAATGCCAGCGGATGCACCAGGTGAGGGGCAATCTGCAAGAGGGTTTTCCGCTCATGTAGTGCCTTCCGGACGAGCGACAGTTGCCGGTGGTCGAAGTTCTTGAAAGCCTGCTCCAGATAGCGTACCCCTCCATGCACCAGCTTGGTAGAGGTGCCGGAGGTAGCAGCCCCAAAATCGTCCTGCTCAATAAGGGCAGTACGGAACCCCCGCGTAGCTGCATCGAGCGCACAGCCGGCACCGGTTGCTCCTCCGCCAATTATGCAAATATCAAAGTCTTCGGAACGTAACCGGTGCAGACTGGTCGTACGATTCATAACCTATCAGGAGGATTGGTCGGCCGGAGTCCGTTTGTCGGCCCGGTTGTATTTTTTGGATGCGTATAAAAAGCCGAACGCTTCGGCCCCGTCGCGGGCGTGAACCCGGTGGTGGACATAGTGCGCCCGGATAATCCGCTGCAAATAGGGATTACGGGCGGTAAACTTGATTTTGATGCGCCGGTGAACAATTATATCGTGAAAGATGAAGTAACAGAGGCCGTACAGCGTAACGCCGATGCCGATCCAGGTCAGGAACCAAAACGACGGAATTTCTATCCCGGCGATTACCAAGCCGGCCGCCACGAAACTGAACAATACACTAAAGAGGTCATTTACCTCCAGAAAACCTTTGTGGTGATTATGGTGCGAATGGTGCCAGCGCCACATAAAACCGTGCATAATGTATTTGTGGGTAAACCAGGCCACCCCTTCCATGAAAAGAAATGTACCAATAACCAGGGCAACGTTTAGCAGCATTTTTGTGTTATATAGGTAACAAACGGTAGTTGTTTCTACATATTATCTGTGTAGTAACAGATTGGACAAAAGAAAGGTTAGCGGGTTTGGGTACGAAAGATAACATTTTACAATTTGTTAAAGAAATAGATTCATCCCACGTTTGTTTATTACCCGGAGACCCGTATATTTAAACGTGATCAATACTCAAGCTGTGGGTAGGTCAAACATGGACTATAGGGCGCTCAAGGACCTGGTACGCCAGGGCGAGGGCAGCAACCTCGAATTTAAATTGAAATCCAATCATCCCGAACGCATTATACGGGAGGTGGTCGCTTTCGCTAATACAGACGGTGGTACACTCCTGATCGGCATTGGTGACGATAAGACGATTCAGGGCCTTAAATACGCCGACGAAGACGAGTATCTGCTGACGCGGGCGATTGAGAAGTACTGCTACCCGGCTATTGATTACTCCATCGACCGGGTTACACTGGCCTGCGACCGCGATGTGCTGGTGATTTATGTGCCCCGCAGCGAAAACCGCCCGCACTACGTTATCCCCGACCCTACGAATCAGGAATTGAAAAAAGCCTACGTGCGGGTCGATGATAAGTCCATTCAGGCCAGTAAGGAAGTGCGGGAAATTCTGAAGGGCGAAAAAGCGTCGCGCAACATCCGGTTCAGCTATGGTGAAAAGGAGCAAAAACTGATGCAGCATTTGGGCGAACACGACAGCATTACGGTAGACCTGTTTGCTTCTGTTGCTGGTATTTCCCGCAAAATAGCGTCGCGCACGCTGGTACTACTGGTGCTGGCTAATGTATTACAGGTTCACCCGAACGAAATGACAGACCGGTATACATCGCGGGCGGCATATTAATTGTATACACGCAAAAATAGCAGGGCCGCTCATGATGAGCGGCCCTGCTTTATTATAACGTTTTCAATAAATCCTCTATTTGCGCATAGACATATGTCAGCTGCTCATCGGTCATGCAATAGGGCGGCAGTATATAGAGTACATTGCCCAGCGGCCGCATCAATACGCTCCGTTCCAGCAGAAAGTTATAGGCTATATCCCGAATGTTGTTAAAATAAGAAGTCTGCCCGCTGGTAGCCAGATCAAACGCCAGAATGGTGCCCTGCTGACGGATGTTCCTGACGCAGCCGTAGCGCTGAAGTACCTGTGTAAAATGCTCATGCCGACTGGCAATGCGCTGGATGTTGCGCTGCGTCTCATCCGACAACGTCAAATCCAGGCTGGCCAGCGCGGCCGTACAGGCGAGTGGATTGGCCGTGAAGGAGTGACCGTGAAAGAGCGTCTTGAACTTATCGTCCGACAGAAAAGCGTCATAAATGGCCTGTGCGCAGGTGGTTACTCCCAGCGCCATTGTACCCCCGGTGAGGCCTTTCGACAGGCACATCAGGTCGGGCTGCTCAGTCAGATGATGGGAAGCAAACAACCGGCCGGTGCGGCCAAAACCGGTCATTACCTCATCGGCGATGAGTAAAGCGCCGGCGCTTCGGGCCAATTGCATCAATTTGTTCAGGATTTCCGGCTGGTACATCACCATACCGCCCGCGCCCTGGACCAGCGGTTCAAAAATAAAGGCAGCCACGTTATCATCCAGCAGTGCCTCCAGCTTTGCCAGTGCCTCTTCCTCCCGGCCGGGAACGGGTGCCGGTATATAGTCTACCTCAAATAGAAAAGGCGTAAACGGAGCCGTGAACGCGCTCCGGCCTCCTACGGCCATCGCCCCGAAGGTATCGCCGTGGTAGGCATCATCTAACGCAATAACCTTTGTGCGCGGCTGCCCGATGTTGTGCCAGTACTGAAAAGCCATTTTCAGCGCCACCTCTACTGCCGTAGAACCGTTGTCGGAGTAGAAAACCTTAGCCTGATGGTTGGGCAGAATGGGCAGCAGCCGCTCGGCCAGTTCTACGGCAGGCTGGTGGGTAAAGCCCGCAAAAATAACGTGTTCCAGCGTGCGGAGTTGGGCGGATACCCGCTCCGCTATATACGGATGCGCGTGGCCGTGCAGGTTGACCCACCACGACGAAATGGCATCGATGTACTGGTTCCCGGCTTCGTCGTATAACACCGCGCCCTCACCCCGGGTGATGGATATCGGGAGCGGAGCGGTCTGCATTTGCGTGAATGGATGCCAGATAACAGCCTGGTCACGCTCCGACAGCGTCTGCAAGGCCAATAAACTGTTTTGCATACTGAGAAATGATGTCTTTGGTAAGTGTTTCCTCCTGACCAATGCGGCCCAGGCAGGGCAGACCTGTGTAGTTGAGAATGAACTCTTCAGAAGCCGGCGTGGCTGGTCCGTTGAAGATGATGCCCAGCACGGGAATTTGCCGGTTCCGGCAGGCTTCTACTGATAGCAGGGTATGATTGATACTCCCGAGGTAGTTACGGGACACCAGCACAACGGGCAGATTCCACCGCTGCACCAGGTCAATATTCAGGTCGTGGTTGTTCAATGGGACCATGAGCCCACCGGCCAGTTCAATAATCAGGTGGTTGTCGGTGTCGGGTAAGGTAATCTGGTCCAGCGAAACCACTACGCCGTCGATGGCCGCGGCCGCGTGGGGCGACAGGGGCTGGGTGAGCCGGTAGGCTTCCGGGTGAAAGCGCGATACCGGATTGGTGATGAGTTGCTGAACCGTGCGCGTGTCGGAATCTTCCAGGCTGCCAGACTGCACCGGTTTCCAGTAATCAGCCTGTAAAGCCTCAACCAGCACCGCCGAGACTACGGTTTTGCCGATTTCAGTGCTGATGCCGGCAACAATAATGTGTTGTTTTTGCTGTTTCATAGGGTGGGAATACCGATTAATGCCGTTTGTAAAACTGACAGTAACCGGTCAATTTCTTCATACGTGTTAAAGGTGTGAATACAGATGCGCAGGCGCTCCTGCCCGGCCGGAACGGTGGGTGACAGAATTGCCCGGACGTCAAAGCCAGCCAGTTGTGCGGCTTCGGCAACCTGCCGGGCAGCCTCGTTGCCGGGTACAATCAGGCATTGAATCGGGCTACGGCTGTCGGTCCAGATAGCGTCAGGCAGGTATTCGGAAGCTTTTTGCCGGAAGTAGGCAACCCGGTTGTGCAGTTGTTGCTGCGCGTGTGGGTGCTGCTTGAGATACGCGTAAGCAGCCCGAATACTGAGGTAGCTATGAGGAGGCAGGGCCGTGGTGTAAATAAAAGAGCGGGCGAAGTTAGTGAGGTATTCCGACAGGATTGCCGGCCCGACAATGGCAGCTCCGTGTACACCCATTGCCTTGCCAAAGGTATGAACGCGGGCCAAAACGCGGTCCTGCAGGCCCAGGGCGACCACCAAACCCTCGCCATTGGGCCCGTAAATACCCGTTGCGTGCGCTTCGTCGACGAGCAGCGCGGCTCCGTATTGGTCGCATACATCCGCCAGTTCGACCAGAGGGGCTACATCGCCATCCATCGAGTATACCGACTCAACGGCTACATAGGCCTGTCCCTGCGTTTTTGCCAGCAAACGCACCAAATCCTCAATATCGTTATGGCGAAAGCGGTAGCGGGCAGCGTAGCTAAGCCGGGCACCATCGATCATGCTGGCGTGGATGAGTTCGTCGGTAATCAGGGTATCCTCCCGCCTGGCAATGCAGGCCAGCAAGCCCAGGTTAGCATCGTACCCCGAATTGAAAATCCGGGCGGATTCGGCCTGATGAAAAGCGGCAAGCTCCACTTCTACCTCCTCAGCCAGCAGGGTATTGCCCGCTAATAAGCGCGAACCGGTGGCCCCGGTATACGCAGTTGAAAAAGCTTCATCAGCCGCCTGAATAGTCCGTTTCAGGTTTGCAGAGCGTGCAAAGCCGAGGTAATCATTGGAGCAAAAGTCGAGCAAACTATCTGTCTGTTTAAGTGTACGCAGCAACCCGGCCGCCCGGTGAGCGTGTACTTTATGCTCCAGCCTTTCAATAGCCCTTTTCACCAATGTATTCAGATGATTCGGCTGCAAAGGTACACGGATATTAGGTTTTAGGCTACCACGGCTCCGGATGAGAAACACAAAGGGATAGTTATCCACATTCGAATGTGGATAACTATCCCTTTGTGTACATAACTATAGCGACCCAGGGGGCTAAATGGCTATCATCAAGCCGCTTCCCGGGTGGCTACCGATTCGGCCTGTTCAGACAGAATTTCAATAATCTTCTTCGCAAACAAGTGAGCATGCCCACCTGACCGGCCGGTTACCAGGTCACCATCTACCACCACATCTTCGTTGGTATAAATAGCCCCGTAAGCTTTAGCATCGCCAATGAGGTTGTTATGGCACACCAGCGGCCGGCCCTTAACCAGCTCCGTAGCCGGTGCCACCAGCCAGAGACCGTGACAGATGATCCCTTTCAAAATGGACTTTTCGGCAAATACCCGCTTCAAAAACTCCGTGGCCGGCGGAATTTTTTCTACATCTTCGGTATAGCGCAGCCGGTCGGATACCATTCCGGACGGAACAATAATGGCGGAGTAACTCCGCAGTTCCTCATCGCTCATATTCTCGAAACTTTCCCAGCAGTCCATTGGAACTTTGTACTCATGGCCGTGGAAGGTAATTCGTTCCTGTCCCCAAAGCCGGGTCAGGAAGTGCAGGTCGGCACCTTCTTCGGGAAAGCGGTATTTGTAATAGAATATCTCGTTCTCGAAATAATCGCTTTCCAGCAGAACACCAATTTTTTTGCCTTTCAGTTTCATAGTCAATTGATCTTACAGCGTAGCAGAACCTTCGCGGGGGACAAAATCATCGACCACGTACTTGGTGAGGATAGGCGAACCATTCGGTCCGGCTTTTAAGGTCCAGGTTTGATACGCATCGGCATTGATGCGTTTGCTGGTAGCCTCAGGGGCCGTCCAGACGCTGGCTTCCCACTGAACCACGACATCGACCGTAGCTGTATCGCCGTGAATAGTAGGCTCTGCTTTGGTAACCGTATGCACCTCATCGAAGAAAGTACGGATAACGCGCTGGTACCAGCTTTCAAAGCCAGCATAGCCATAAACCGTTACCTCCGGAAAAACACATTCCAGTTCGGCATCAGCCAGCAGCGGCAATATCTCTACCATCGGCGCGTGAACATCCAGTTTACGGTACCAGTCGGCCACAAACCGTTGGATAGCTTCTTCGGTTAACTGTGTCTCTTGAGCAATCATTGTCTTGGGATGAGTAAAAGTTGATGTTGGTCAGGCCAGCGACCCATCGGGGTGCTGCACCATACCGGCAAAGTGAATAGCAATTTTTCCGTCGCGGAGTACCCAGCTATCGGCAAAGCGCATGTTGGCGTCGCCGTCTTTGGTTTTCATGGTAATCTGCTCCGTAATCATGAGCGTTTCGGGGTCTTCGGTCTCGGCCCAGAATACGATATCCGTTTCCAGCCCGTCGATGCCCAGAATACCCTGCATGTGTTGGTTAATCTGGTCGCGCCCTTTGTAGATAATGGGTTTTTTTGAGAAGCTGCTGATCAGTAGGGCATCATCGGTGTACTGATCCAGTAAAGCGTCTATATTCTTGTCTAAAATGTGCTGGATGTGCTCGCGGTACATCTGGCCCAGTTTGGTATCGGGTACGTTGGTCATAGTGCAAACAGTTGATAGAAGCAGAGGGGAAAATCATGGGGTACAGGCCGTTTTGTTAGCTGTACCCCATGACATACAGATTCTGGTCATTTAATTACTCACCACCACCCGGCGGAGGAGGCACTACCCCAAGTTGCTGCAGCAGACCTAGTTCATCAACGTTAGCCCAGCGCTCGGCAATCTTGCCGTCTTTCATCCGGACTACCGTGGTTCCGGTAAACTGAAGCGCTTTGCCACTTGGCGGCATTCCCATTACACCACCACTGTCGGTTCCGTTCAGTATCCAGCGGTGTACAACCTTGTCGTCGGTGTAAATCTGATCCAGAATGGTCAGGCGGATGTCAGGCATAGCGTTGCGGAACATACCGACGATATGCTTAAAGCTACCGGCACCGGGTTCTGTCTTGGTTTTTCCGCCTACTTGTGAATGGTCGACCGCATCTTCTGATAACAGGTCTTCACGCACAACTCCTTTGTTCCAGGCCGAATCGAAAAATTCGACACATACCTCGTTGTTTTGTTCTGCGGTAAGGGGCATAACATTTACTTGTTTATTGGTTTGAACTTGATTTTGCGAATCAGTAGCGGGAAGTGCCGGTACGGTAAACGGCCGGCCTCCCAGGAAAGCTTCTACTATCCAGATCGTATTAATGTAGTTTCGGAACAGGACGACCTTACCCTGTTCGTTGGTAACTACAATATGAACAACGCTGGTCTTGAACGGCACACCCGTTGCCAGAGAGGTACCGCCTTCGTCGATAACAATGGCCGCCGTATTGCCCTGGTAAAGCATCCGGGTTGGTTTGAAATGGTCGAAGTGCATGGTCTCCAGAATCTGGTTGGCCGATTCGGCGGCTGCATCGGGTCCGCGTCGTTCGCTGGCCCACGACAGCAGGTCTGCCGGTCCAAAAATATCCCACACCACATCCTCGGCAAACACTTTGCGCACTTCAGGCACATTCAGGCCCTGCAGGGCCGCATACATGGCCATCACGGTCTTAACCGTCAGCGGAGGGGTCTCCAGCAGCGCCGGGTCGAACAGAATACTGTCGGTTTTACGGTCCGAAGCAAGGGGTTTGGCCACATAGTAGCTGGCGTTTTCGGCCGGATTCACGGTAAACGGCCGGCCGCCCATAACCGCTTCGACAATGGGATAGGTATCAAGGTAAATCTGCAACAGGCTGATTTTGCCCCCGCGTACTGTTATCCAGTGTACAATATCGCCGGTGAAGGCAACCCCACTCTGCCGGGCCGTTCCGCCGGCGCTGATAATCACCGCTACCGTATTGCCCTGCGCTACATACTGTTGCGGATTCCAATACGGGTTCTCAATGCTCTGATCGTAAAGGCGGAAGAATTCGGCCACACGTTCAGGGCCGTTCCACTCGCCTGCCCAGGGTAAAATGTCTGTGGGGCCGGGAGCCTCCCATACCACATCATCGGCCAGGCAGGTAAGTGCTTCGTCGATACGCCCACCGGCAACAGCCGCGTAGAATTGCTCCAGCAAGGGTACCGGATTCAGGTCATATACGCTGGTGTTCGTCAGAACGGCCAGATCAACGACCTCTTGGGACGAGTTGACCACCGAACCTGACACCCGAATCACGGCATCGGCCCCTTCCTGAGCGAATTGCAGGTCGTCTCTCGTTAAACCGGGCTGGGCAATAATCAGCACATCATCATCAGCATGAAATTCAGAAATGGTCAGCGGTTGCTCCGGAACCTGGCCATTCATCACCCAGTATTGCTGTGCATTAGCAGTAGTCATTGGTCATTTTGGTTACTGTGATTACTTTACTCCTACCTGTTGTCCAAAAGCAGCTTCGGTCGGCAATACACCGGCGAGCTGCCCTACCAGTTGCAGGCATACTTTACCATCCTGCAACAGCATGACATCATACACACTCCGGGGTCCCAGATTGCTCATGACCGTAGCCTCAAACCATACATAATCGACATCGCTGGTAATATTCTCCACCGAAAGGGGGGTAAATCCCGATTCTTTGGCAAACAGGTCGCGGAACATGCTGCGGATAGACTCACGCCCGGTTACGTCGATACGAGCCGTAACAAGGCGGGCATCGTCGGTAAAAAAGTCATCCGCCAGCGCATCGGCATCCCCCCGGATATGAAAATCGAGATACCACTGGTGAAATGCCCGTGCTTCCTGATTATCAGGGGGCGTAAAGCCGGCAAAATCACCGTCCTGCCAAACCGTACCCTGTCGCAAGCCATAGAGCTGAAGGTAAATTTTTTCATCGCGCAGAAATTTCACCTCATACACCTTTACGGCATCACCCTGGGGATTGTCGATGGTAAGCTCCAGCCAGATAAAGTTCCTGCCGGCTTCAAACTTATCAATCGTACGGGCACCCATGGTACTGAGCCGCTGCAGGTACAGATGCAGAATCTCTTTGATAGCATCATGCCCCTGTGCCCTAAACTGAAAGCTGTGCAGACGGGCATCGTCGGTATAGCAGGCATCGACCAAACCGTCAACGTCGCCTTTTACCAGAAAGCTTATTTGCTTAGCCTGGAAATCATGGGCCAGCTTCAGATAATCTTCTCCCATGGGTACAAGGTGTCAGTTATTAGTTTGACGACCAGTCAAATTTGGTAAATACCCCGTTCTGCCGATCATCTACGCCTTCCCAGTCTACACCAAAGGCGTGCAGGTAGCTGCGCTTGCCACGGCCCAGCGCAAAACGGGGAGCAGCCGGGTGTACCGTGTTTTCGATGTAAATGGGCTCATCCGGGTTTAGTCCCTCGGTCGCTTCCACCAGGTAGTCAACCATACCTGGTACATGAATAGAAAAGGTCTTACCTGTCTTCTCAATAGTCATTGGGCGGGACTCCATACCCAGGAACTTAGTCACCCAACCGGCCGCCAGCTCCATCGGCCCACCAGCCTGACCGCCGAGAATGGTTGCCAGGGCACCCTGCTGCTCCGGCGTATTTTTTTCATTGGCAATAAGGCCCAGCGCCCAGTTGCCGTCGGCCATAGCACCCGGCACATCAACGACCAGGGCAATAGCAACACCGTCGAGCGAAACATCGCCGAAATGGCCTTCTTCTACGTCAAAAACAATACAGATTTTACAAAAGCCCTGGGTGGGTATTTCGGTGAAGTTACTGATGGGACAGGGGCAGCGCAAATAATCGCAGCTACAGTTACCGAAAAAATCTCCTTTAATATGCCACTTTACAGCAGATTCCATAGTAATACTGGATGGGGGTTAGTAAATGTTCAAATCAAAATTTCATTTTAGGGTATTGACAAATTCAGGTGAACAAACGGGTATACCACTGCCGGAGATTTGAGCTTCACCCATATACATAGGCGGTCCCTGAATGGCCACAAGCAGGTCGGGGCGGAAAGCCACAACCAATCCCAGCACAATCAGCACAACGCCTATCAAATTGGCATACCATTCGCCACGCGGCAGAATTTTCTCGATAAATACTGCTACGGTAATCAGCAGTACCCAACGCAGTGACATAGAGCCAATCAGGGCCATAATGCCCATTAAGGCCCAGCAACATCCAACGCAATAAAAAGCATGTTCGAACGACAGGCGCAGGGTTCCTTTATACCCCGTATACCAGTGCCCCATCAGAAACGTAAAGGGACTTTGGCAGACTTTAAGGCATCTACGCTTCAGCTCCGAAAACTGAAATAATCCGGCCCCGACAAACGAAACGCCCAAGACATACGGCATAGCCGCATCAAATGACGCATACGTCTGCTCCAGCAGCCCCAGCCCCAGGTTGATGAGATAGATGGGAAGACCGGTCAGCAGCCAGACAAACAGATAAACCAACATAAACAAATACGTCGGTACTCCCTTTTGCCCTACCTGTAGCTGCTTTACGCGCAAAGTGCCATATAGCATAATCATAGGCAGGGCGCTGGGCAGCATCATGGCGGCCATCATGATGCCCCAGGCTATGATATAGGAAACAGCCTGACTGACTGAAACAGAATTAATATCAACCATCATGGCCATCCCCATCTGCGGAGATAAGGTAGCCATCCAGGCTAATAAAGTGATTAGTAAAAGAAGGCAGAAAAAGGTCCGGTTTAAACGTATTGATGTTTGAACCGGCACTTCACTGATCATGAACATACACTCAGCGAGGTTAAAAGGTCGTGAGAGACGCCCCTGAGAAAACAGAGGCCAGTACCGCTCTACAAAAAGCGGTATGGAATCGGCTGGGCTTATTGCGAGAAAAGCCCAGCCGGCTCTATACTAGACATTACGCAATCTTTGTCAAAATCAGGCAGGTATAACACCTAGTTGCTGCATCAGCCCGAAGTCATTTTCGTTTACGTGTACCGAAACGATCTTACCTTGCTGAATGGTGAAGATGTCAATACCGAAATCCTTGATGTGGTTGCCGGTTGGCGCAGCACCCAGAAACTCACCGTTGTGGGTACCTTCAATCTGCCAGCGGCTGGCTACCTTGTTGCCTTCAGCCATCTGCCGCAGGACCGTAAACTTAATATCCGGGAATGCGTTGCGCAGGTATTGTACAAAGCCGCGGAAATTGTCGTAGCCGCTGATAGGTGCAGGCTGGGTTGGAATGATAAAAGCAAACTGCGGGTCCAGAATTTCTTCAATTACCTCCAGTTTGCCTTCGCTCATGATGTCCTGGAAATACCGCTGTACCAGGGCTTCGTTTTCGGCTAACTGCGCATTGGGATCCTGACCGTTGGTTGATGGCAGAACGCCCAATTGCAGCATCAGACCGAGGGTATCTTCATGCCCGATGGACTCCGTAATTTTACCATCCTTAATGGTATGCCAGGTCATTCCATCAATTTCGAAGAAATTACCGGTGGCTTCGATATTGCCTTTCACCGTCAGCAGCGGTCCACCGGTATGCGTTCCGCCCCCTCTCCAGCGGGTAGCTACCCAGTCGCCATTGGCAACCATATCCTGCGGGTCGATATAAAAGTCTGGAAATGCAGTGTGCAGCATTTCTACGAGACCAATGAACCCATCGGGTCCTTTAAACGGTTCGGGGTGAGTGGGCAGGGTAAAGATGAAATCAGGGGTAAGAAGTTCGTAGGCCGTATCTTTATTGGCCTGCGTCATGATTTCATGAAAATAGCGCCGGGCAATAGCCTTGTTCGGATTACCTTTTGTCATGGTAGTGTAGGTTTAAAAATCGATTCAGGAAGAGATTAATTGTCACTGAGAATCATATCAGCGGCTTTTTCACCGATCATGAAACTAGCCGCCACTGTATTGCCGCTGGTTACCGTCGGCATCACAGAGGCATCGGCTACGCGCAGGCCCTGCACACCACGTACGCGCAGTTGCGGGTCAACCACAGCCATTGGGTCGGTATCACTGCCGATTTTACAGGTACCGGCCGGGTGCCAGAGTGTTGAACTCTGCGTCCGGATAAAGCCGTCCGGATCGCCGGGGCCAGGGGCAAGTTCGCCACCGTTCAGGCTGGAGAAAGCCTCCGTATCTGCAATTTTCCGGATAATCTCCAGCGCTTTATGGAATACCTCCAGGTCGGCCGGATGCCCGAAATAATTCGGGTTAATCAGCGGCTTATCCATCGGGTCGGCAGAGCGGAGCTGTACACTGCCGATACTCTTCGGCTGCACCAGAATCGGCAGAAAAATAGCGACGTTGCCACCAAAGTCGGGCAGTAGCGGAGCCAAGGGTGACGGAATGCTGGGTGTAAAGTTCAGTTGCAGATCGGGCACCGTAGCCTCCTCTGCGGTTTTTACAAACAGCACGTTCCCCGTGAGCAGCGTGGTCATGGGGCGTTCGCTCTTCGCCCGGAAAATAACCGGTAGCTGAATATGGTCCTGCAGGTTCTGACCAACGCCCGGCAGGTCGGCGGCTACCGGAATACCCATGCTCGTCAGGTGATCGGCAGGACCAACACCCGACAGCATCAAGATTTTAGGGCTTTGCAAAGCACCGGCGCTAACAATGACCTCTTTCTCAACCATAATCTGCTCGGTAGCCCCGTTGCGAACAAACTCGACTCCCACTGCGCGGCCATCTCTGATGATTACGCGGGTGACCTGCGCTTCGGAAATAACGGTCAGGTTGGGGCGGGTAAGCACCGGGCAGATAAAGGCCGTAGCGCCACTAGCCCGCTTTCCGTCGGGCGAGATATGAAACTGCAGCAGCCCGGCGCCGTTTTCCTGGCGTTCGCCGTTGTAATCCCAGTAAGGGCCGTCGTAACCGGCCTCTACGGCACCCTTCAGAAATTCTTCGGAGCGCATCACTTCGTCGGGGCAGTCGCAGACACTCAGCTCACCGCCGGTGCCGTGATAGTCGGATGCTCCGCCGGCATAGTCTTCCGACTTTTTGAAATACGGCAGAACTTCCCTGAAGCTCCAGCCGGTAGCACCCCGGGCGCTCCACTCGTTGAAATTTTCGGGATTTCCCCGAACATACATCATGGCATTGATCGTGGTACTGCCACCAACCACTTTACCCTGGTTGATGGTAAGCTCGCGGTCAGCCATGCCCGGCTGCGGAGTTGTGGGCAGTGCCCAGTCGAGATCAGACCCCCATAATTTCACAAAACCGCCGGGGTCCTGTGTATTGGGGTCTTCAGACCAGGCTCCTGCTTCAATCACTACCACGCTTGTACCGGGGTCAGTGCTCAGCCGGTTGGCGAGCACACTTCCAGACGCCCCCGATCCGATGATCGCGTAGTGGTAAGTAGATGGAACATTCATGGCAAGGCCAAAGGTTTACAGTTGGTTAAGGGCAGAGCCCTTCCAGATAGTTTCCAGCGTATTACGTCTCGTTTGTTACTGCGAGCAGTTTGACTTGATCCAGTCGGGATGAAAATCACCCTCCAGCACCAGGTCGATCAGGAACGGCTTATCATCGGCCAGCATACGTTCAATAGCCGGCTGAATGTCTTCGGCTTTTTCTACCCGTACGGCGTTAACCCCCATCGACTGCGCCAGCAGGTCGAAGCGGATAGGCGGATACGACAGATCGAACGAGAGCGGATGTTTCCGGTCTTCTATGCTGCGCTCCTTCCAGTACACATCAATGTTGAGCTGTAGCAGTTTATAGGATCCGTTGTTACAGACCACAAACTTAGCGCCGGTATTATGGCGGGCTGCCGACCACAAGGCCTGGATGGTGTACATACTGCCGCCGTCGCCGGAGAAGCCAATAACTGTTTTGTTTGGGTGGGCCAGTTTAGCGCCCAACGCACCGGGGAAACCGATACCGAGTGAGCCGCCACGGGTTATGAAATAGCTGCCGGGTGCTTTGGGAGGTATCTGTTTCTGAACGTCAGGTGAGTTGGTCAGCGCTTCGTCAACAATGACAACATCGTCCGGAACATGCGTTGCCAGCACTTCTGCAAACTGCCCCATCTTCAGCCGGCCGGATTCTGACGGCGTCGTTGGGGTTATTTCGGCTTTTTGCTTCTCCCGAGCTTCGGTAAACTGGCGAAGGCGATCGGCACCGGCCTGTTTCTGGGCGTCGGTCATGATACGCGCCAGAGCCTCGGCCAGCGCCTGCAGCGACAGCTTCGGATCACTTACCACCCCAAGATCGACATGGTGATTCTTCGCAATTTCGTACGCGTTCAGGTCAAAGTGAATTACTTTGGCACCGGGCTTGTAAATATCTTCCAGACGCGGGAATACCTCCGGCACCATATAGGTACCGGCAATCAGGTTGACATCACCCTTGCTGGTGATTGGATGGCTGTACTCGCCAAACATATGGCCGGTGGTTCCCATGTAGAGCGGATGGGTATTGTCCATGAACACATCGCCAAAATCCACGCCGTATACTTCGGCACCCAGCAATTCGGCCACGCGGGTCAGTTCGCTGTTGGCACCGGAATAGGCCACGCCGTCGCCGGCGAAAATCATGGGTTTTTCGGCAGCCGCCAGCATTCGGGCCGCTTCCTCGATCTGATCAGGTGACGGCAGTACCCGTGTAGAGGGCAAACTTGTCGGCACAACCGGCTCATCGTTAACCGCATCCAGCACATCCATCGGCAAACAGACATATACCGGTCCCATAGGCGGAGTAGCCGCTATCTTGATAGCCCGGCGCAGGGTCCGCAGTAACGACTTCGGCGTCAGCACCATAGTCGAGTATTTGGTTACCGGAGCCATCATAGACACCAGATCGTTGGCCATCTGGGCGTCCATGTTCATGTACTGCAAGCCCGCATCCGATCCAATGACCACCAAAGGTGCATGACCGCGCTTGGCCTGGTACAACGCCCCTACGGCGTTACCAATACCCGGCGAGCTATGCAACTGCACCAGTGTCGGCTTCTGCGTGGCTCTGGCGTAGCCGTCGGCCATCAGAACGGCGACACTTTCCTGCAGCGTCAGGATGTACTTCATTGCCGGGAAATCGGCCACGGCATCCAGGAAACCCTGTTCCACCGTGCCCGGGTTTCCGAACATATGATCCATGCCGTCGGCCAGGAATTGCTCAATAATGGCATGGTTCCCCGTTCGTGTTACCTGCCCATTGGTCCGTTGAGTCGACTCATTACCCTGAATAAGCGTTTGCATAAGGATCAGGATCTAATTATTACCAGCCATAGCGTTTCAGGCCGTTATCGAGGACATTAACAAACTGCTCACCGAATTCAAATGCGCACTGAAGTGAGCGGGCGGTGATAAACGGATAATCAACAATAACAGAGGTCTGCTTGCCGAAATTACCATGATACTGCCCTTCCGGGCCTACGGCATCTGAAAGCATATACTCCAGCGTATATGGCGGAGGCCCCATGTTCAGGTCGGTGTGCAGAAAACCGGTGTTATCGTGGTAATCATACTCGATACAGTGGCCTGTCACGTGCTTGCCGCGGATTATCGACTTGCGCTCGTTGAAGTCGCGGGCAAAGATCAGCGGAGCCACGCCGTAGCAGATGGCCCCAATCGGCATATTCTTCTTGTAAAAAGCCAGAATAATGTCGTGCACCCGCTGGTTGTTCACCATATCAATGATTGGTCCGCTACCACCTACCAGCAGCAGGGCAGCATATTCTTCGGTCAGTTTGTCCTGAGCAACCTTAACATCGCTGAAATACTGTTCAAATTTTCTCAGGAAATCGGGCGTTGAGAAATAAGGTCGCTCCGGGATTTCTTCCGACATGTTCCGGCGTTGTTCGAGCCGGTTGGTAGCCTCAAACGCCTTAACTTTTTCGGCCGCTTCAGACGTTGTTACACACATACCGAGTGGAGGGTCGACGTAGGTAGTGTCATAACTAGGCGGCAGGGCTTCGGCCTTTTTGCCTTTAGGGGTCATAAACTCTACGGTATAGCCGGCCTCTTCCAGCTTTTCGAGAGGCCCAACCAGTTCAATGCCCCAATAACCAAACTCAGATAAGATAGCTAAAACTTTCTTTGACATAGCGTCGAAGATTTAGTGAATGTAAAAGGATTTTACTGTAAAATGACAAGATGAAAACTTCCTAAAGATAGAGCCGAATTTAACTACGAGCAGCACCGTGGTAGTTAAACCGAAGCGTCGGCGGAAGCTTCTGAAAGAAAGCTGCCCCAAATGTTGCAAAGAACATGACCAAACGCAAGACCCAATTCATGTTTTTATTAATCGTGCTAAAAAATTAACGGCGCTTCATATACCTGAGTCTCATTGGGTATAGGCTAATAGCCGGTAAAACTGCTGCAATTGTAAGCATTAACCATGGCCCGGCAACCAACCTTTTGAGTGAACGGTAACCTAATTCTAAACGACAATTACTTACTTAGGCCCTGGGAGCCTGTAATCCCTGATGGGCAGGCTATGCCGGTCAGGACTCCGCCTTCAGCCCTGCATACACCAGGATTCTGACCGATTACAAACTCTTTTTTCTTAAACATTTTTTTATTTGACTTGTAAGGGGGCTTTCTATATGTTTACGCCTGTTATACGGTGTTGTCACCGGCAAATAAAAAGCAGAAAATAAAGCTTGTATATTTCCGCAGGATTAGCACATTTGCAGCACATTGAGTTGCTGATATGCAGCATCAACCAAATTTTTTAGCAGCCCAACCTGTTGCCGACCACAGAGTTGCAATGAATGAAGTGTTTTTCCGGTGTCCCTTTGGTCAAGTGTTGACTCGGAAACAAACCTTCTCCAATTGATCAATACGTCGATCTGAAGACCTTTACGGGCACTTCGCCGGCTCTGATGATTACTTTATGCTTACAACAGCTTACTTATCTGGCGAGAGTTATACAAACCAGTATGAGTAAGTACCAACCGTAACCTATCTGGTTCCTGACCAGACAGGTATCTTCCAGCAAAACACTTTATAGATTTTGATTACGGTGGCATCGGTAAAGACAGCACTCTTTACCGATTTCTCATCTTCGGGCAGTTGAGCGCTGCCTGTGGTGCATATAGTGTTTAGTAAACCTTTCAACCAATGTAAACAAAACAATTTATTTTCTTATGAATGTTGATTTCACCTTTTCGGACACAATTGCCGGCTACATTGTGGACTTCAATCCGGAGGAAAAGTATTATGTGGTGGAGACGCCGGACAAGAGGCAATTCAAACTGAACCTGATTGCCTCAACGTATGCCAAAAATGTACGGAACCTGGGAGAACCCTATTCGGACGCGACCGGAGCCATGCGCGAGATGTTATCGCAAAAAGGTCAGTTTGTTTTTAGCTATGGTACCTTCTACCCCGCCGGCGACGGAAAAGAGCCTGTTTTTGAAACCCAATGGATGGTCTTCCCCGGCAATCAACCTGGCCAATATCGTCAGGAAGAGCAGAACTGGTGGATCAGACAGATCGACGAAATTGCCGCCAAGTACCTGAAATGGCAGTTTAACCACCCTGAAGACAAAATTGATTACAAAAACTACCGGACCATTCTGCACCTGGCTGGTGCTAAAAAAGGGGATTACCTACAGGAAACAGATACCATTTCCCGCATGGTTTACGGCTTCGCGTCGGCCTATCTGCTAACCGGCTACGATCCGTTCCTCGAAGGGGCCGAACTGGGTACCAACTACCTGCGTGACCACATGCGTTTTTACGATCAGGACGATGACCTCGTTTACTGGTATCATGGCCTGAAGGTAGAAGGCGACAAAGAAACCAAGCTGCTCACATCTGAATTCGGTGACGATTACCAGGCTATTCCGATGTACGAGCAGATCTACGCGCTGGCCGGCCCGACACAAACCTACCGGATTACAGGCGACAAGCGGATCATGTTCGATATTGAGAAAACCATTGATCTGTTCGAGAAATACTATAAAGACAAAAACGGTATCGGTTACTTCTCGCACATCGACCCCATTACCCTTGACCCCCGCGCCGAATCCCTGGCGCACAACCGGGCCCGCAAGAACTGGAACTCCGTTGGCGACCACGCACCGGCTTATCTGATCAACCTGTATTTGGCCACGGAAGACCCTAAATACGCTGATTTTCTGGAGTATACATTTGATACCATCACTCAGTATTTCCAGGATTACGACCACAGCCCGTTTGTGCAGGAGAAATTCATGGAAGACTGGAGCAAAGATCAGACCTGGGGCTGGCAGCAGAACCGGGCGGTGGTAGGCCACAACCTGAAAATTGCCTGGAACCTGATGCGGATGCAGTCGCTGAAGTCTAAGGAGGATTATCTGGAGTTTGCCAAGAAAATTGCTGCGGTCATGCCGAAAGTAGGTTCCGATCCACAGCGTGGTGGCTGGTACGATGTGGTTGAGCGTGAAAGCACCATCAACGGGCAGCCCCGGTTTGTGTGGCACGACCGTAAGGCGTGGTGGCAGCAGGAACAAGCCATTCTGGCGTATCTGATTCTGTACGGAATCCTGAAAGATCCGGAGTACCAAAAGCTTGCCCGCGAGTCGGCTGCGTTTTACAACACCTTCTTCCTGGATCTGGATGATGGAGGGGTTTATTTCAACACGTTTGCCAACGGTATGCCATATCTGATGGGTACGGAGCGTCTGAAGGGCAGCCACTCCATGAGCGCTTACCACAGCACGGAGCTTTGCTACCTGTCGGCGGTATATACCAACCTGCTCATTACCAAGCAGCCGCTCGATCTTTATTTCAAGCCTTACCCGAACTCATTTAAAGATAATGTGTTGCATGTATCGCCTGATATTCTGCCGAAGGGTAGCATTTACATCAGCGAATGCTTCATTGACGATGAGCCGTATACTAATTTCAACGCGCAGGCACTGACCGTAAAGCTGCCGGATACGGATAAGCAGGTTCGGGTGAAGGTAAAAATTACTCCGGTAACCTAATAAGGATCAACCAATAAATGTATGGAAGTAGCAGTAGATTCTGTAGAAAACATTACCGTCATTGACGTAGAAGGCAGCATCGACAGCAAAACGGCCCCCGACTTTCAGAGCAATGCGCTGGCGGCTGCTGCCGACAAAGACAAGATCATCATCAATATTTCGAAGGTGGACTTTCTCTCCAGCGCGGGTCTGCGGGTATTGCTGATGATTTACCGCCAGATCAAAGCCAAAGACGGTAAAGTGGTGCTGGTTGGAGCCTCCGAAGAGATTCAGGATGTTATGTCAAACACGGGTTTTCTGAACTTTTTCATTCTGGCCGACAACCTGAATGAGGGAGTCACGGCCCTTAAAGCCAATTGACCGGTATGATGGATACCCGAATAGACTATTACCCCACCCACGAACATAATGGTATAAAGTTTAGACGCGGTCATTCTCTCCCGTTTGGTGCCACTATGGTGCCAAACGGGGTTAATTTCAGCATCTACTCCAGCGCAGCTATCTCCTGTACGCTGGTGCTGTTTGAGCGGGGAGCCCCCCAGCCCTTTGCCGAAATTCCGATTCCGGATGAGTTCCGGATCGGAAATGTGTACAGCATTATGGTGTTCGACCTGGACTACGAACGGCTGGAGTACGGCTACAAGATGGACGGACCGTTTAACCCGCTCGAAGGCCACCGGTTCAATAAAGACACGATCCTCAGCGACCCGTACGCTAAAGTAATTGGTGGACGGGACACCTGGCTGGCCGAGCCGAACTGGGATAATATTTATCCGTACCGGTCACGGCTGGCCTTTGAGGATTTTGACTGGGAAGGTGACCACCCGCTGGAGACGCCCATTGAAGACCTGCAGGTTTACGAAATGCACGTTCGGGGCTTTACCAAAGACCCCTCCTCCAAAGTCAAAAACCCGGGCACCTTTACCGCCATCCGCGACAAGATACCCTACCTGAAAGAAATGGGTATCAACTGTATCGAGCTGTTGCCCATTTATGAGTTCGACGAATGGGAGTTTAACCGCACCAGCCCCATTACGGGCGAAGTGCTGGTGAACTACTGGGGCTACAGCACCGTCAACTTCTTCTCGCCCAAGGCTGGTTATGCCGCTACCGGTAAATTCGGGATGCAGGTCGACGAACTGAAGACGCTCATTAAGGAACTGCACAAAAACGGCATTGAGGTCTGGCTAGATGTGGTATTTAACCACACGGCCGAGGGCGACCACCGCGGGCATACCATTTCGTTCCGGGGTATCGACAACAAAACGTATTACATGCTGACGCCGGAGGGCTACTATTTCAACTTCTCCGGTACCGGTAATACGCTGAACTGTAACCACCCCGTCGTTCGGAATATGGTGCTCGACTGCCTTCGGTACTGGGCGGCTGATTACCATATCGACGGATTCCGCTTTGATCTGGCCGCCATTCTTGGTCGCGCCCAGGATGGCAGTCCGCTAAGCAACCCGCCCCTGCTGGAGTCGCTGGCGCATGACCCCATTCTGGCCAAGTGTAAGCTGATTGCCGAAGCCTGGGATGCCGGCGGCCTGTATCAGGTTGGCTCTTTCCCGGCTTATGGCCGGTGGGCCGAGTGGAATGGCAAATACCGCGATACCCTGCGTAAATACCTGAAAGGGGATGAAGGGCAGGTCGGTGATATGATGCAGCGTATTCAGGGGTCGCCCGACCTGTATTATTACCGGGGGCCAAACGCCAGTATCAACTTCATTACCTGCCACGACGGCTTTACGCTCTACGATATGTTTGCCTATAACTCGAAACATAACGAGGCCAATGGCGAAAATAACAACGACGGAGCCAACGACAACAACTCCTGGAACTGCGGCTGGGAAGGCGAAACCGATGATCCGGCGGTGAACCACCTCCGGCACAAGCTCATCAAAAACGCCTTGACCATTCTGATGGTTAGTCAGGGCGTTCCGATGGTGCTGATGGGCGACGAGATGGGGCGCACGCAGAAAGGGAATAACAACACCTACTGCCAGGATAATGAACTAAACTGGCTCGACTGGTCTCTGATAGAGAAAAACGCAGACATCTACAATTTTGCCAAGCATATTATGCGGTTCCGGCACGGGCACCCTGTCCTGCGCAGCCGGCGCCATTTCCAGCACCGCGACTATGTAGGTAGTGGCTATCCGGACATCAGTTTCCACGGCGTAAACGCCTGGTATGCCGATACGTCCGCAGGAAGCCGCTCATTTGCGTTTATGCTCTGTGGCGATCATGCCAAGCAGGGTATTGTTAAAGATGACATGATTTATGTCATCATGAATATGTATTGGGACAGCCTCACGTTTGAGCTGCCCGAATTATCGAGAGATCGGAAATGGCATGTTGTAGCCAATACGGATATGCCCTCACCAGACGATGTTTTCCCGCTTGGTAAAGAGCCGTTGCTGGAGAATCAGCATCACTTCCTGGCGGGTTCCCGGTCCGTAGTTGTGTTAGTAGGTAAATAACAAAATTAACTTCAGACAAAATTATGAGCTTCTCTATTTCATCCGATGTAGATGCCCAAAAGGTCGCCACTATTACCTTAGCCGGCGAGCTGGATTCTTTATCATCCCGCGAGTTTCAGAGTGCCATTGAGCACGTTGCCGCCGAAAACCCTAAAGAACTGGTACTGAGAGTAGAAGATCTAAGCTTTATGTCCTCGGCCGGGCTGCGGGTACTCATCTTCTCAAAGCAGAAAATGGGTACCAATCTGCCCATTTTCATGGTGAAGCCGCAAAGTGCCATTGTGGATACACTTGAGAAAACCGGCCTTCAGCACAGCGTGAATATTGTGGATGAGTACCCAGCCTGATGAAAGCGCTATGGAGTCTAAAACGTTTCCGGGAACCCTTGACTCCCTCGACCTGATCCGACAACACGTTAAAGAGTTGTCTCAGCAAGCTGGACTGGACAAAAAGTCTACGTATAATCTGATGCTGGCCGCTGATGAAATTGCAACCAATATAATTCTGTACGGCTATGAACAGGCCGGTCAGACAGGGAGTATTGATGTATTGTCTGAAATTGCGGATAACCAGCTAAAGGTTGTGTTTGAGGATGAGGCAAAACCGTTTGACCCGACCGCCCGGGATTTGCCAACGGAAGACGACTTTAACAAGCCACTGGAAGAAAGAACCATTGGCGGCATGGGTATATTTCTTACCATCAATGGTGTTGATAAATTCTCGTATGAATATGCCAACAACCGGAATCGGAATATATTCATTATGAATGTCGACCACGTTCATCCGTAATTCTTACTACTACATGTATACGCTTGAAAATGGCTTGTGGTATCCACAAGCCATTTGGCATTAAATAGCTGCTACTAAGCCAGTTTATTGCCAATCTGGTAAATTTTACTTAATATTAACGTCGTTTTTTGCGAGGTTAACCGGTTTGATTTTAAATCAAGTTGAGGAAGTATCCGGAATGAATCACCGCCCGAAACAAGTCCTACTTTTATGTCTGAAGTCTTACTCAACATAAATCCTTTTCCAGGATTAAGAAGTTTTGAGCCTGAGGATGCCGATTTATTTTTTGGTCGGGATACGCAAATCCGAGAGGTGCGCAAAAAGCTGGCAGCCAGTCGGTTTGTAGCCGTAGTAGCCTCATCCGGAAGCGGAAAATCCTCTCTGATAAAAGCTGGGGTAATTCCACGTATTCAGCAGGAGAGTCTTGACAAGGCGGTTTTTGATGATTGGCTGGTCGTTGGATTTAACCCCGGTATGCATGCCGCCGACAGCTTCAAAGAAGCTATGAAGCAGGCTATTGAACGCCACCCCCTCGGCAGTACGATTACCCACCCCGCCGATGATTCGGACTGGATAAATACCCGCTTCTTCCGGTCGATAACCTACGATCTGAACACCAATCTGCTGATTTATATAGATCAGTTTGAAGAGTTATTCCGCTATGTCAATACAACCTCAAAAGAGGAGCAGCAGGCAAGCCTGTTTGTAGAAGTCTTGCTGGACCTGCTCCGCACGAATCTGCCCGTCTATATTTTGCTGACAATGCGTTCCGATTACCTGGACGCGTGTGCCAACTACGACGGACTGACCGAAGCCATCAACCAGGGGTGTTACCTATTGCCCCGGATGACCCGCCAGGAAATGCACCAGGCAATTACTCGTCCGCTGGAAGTATATAATACCCCGGTTACAGAAGAGCTGATCAACCAGTTATTGATAGATATCGGCGATAAGCACGATGAGCTGCCGATCCTCCAACATGCCCTAATGCGAACGTGGTCGCACTGGCAACACCACCACCAGTCTACCGGCATTCCAATGTCCCTTAGTGATTACAAGGCCATTGGCACCATCACTCAGGCCATTTCGCTGCATGCCGAAGAGGTGTATACCTCCTTTCATACCGATAAAAGCCGGATTGCAGTTGAAAAGCTCTACAAGGCCCTTGTTTACCTTGGACCGGGAGAAGTTGGCATTATGCGGCCAGTAGCGTTTCAGGACATTCAGAAAATCAGCGGAGTCCATCCCGATCTGCTGGTCGATGTAATTAATCAGTTTCGTGATCCGGGTATATCCTTTTTATTGCCACCGTCTACGATACCAATTCTCCCCGAAACACTTATCGACGTTGCCCATGAAGGAATTATGGAACTGTGGGAACGTCTCAGGCTCTGGGTGCGCGAAGAAATCGAAGCCGCCAAGTTATACCAGCAGCTCAGTGCCTCGGCCCGGCAATATCAGGAGGGCAAAACCGGCCTGCTTACCAATCCGGAATTGCTCATCGCCCTGAAATGGCTAAAGGAAAGTAAACCAACGGCCACCTGGGCCAGGCGGTATGACTTTTATTTTGAACAGGCCATTAATTACCTGGAATACAGCAAAAATCAGTACGAGTTTGAGGTTCAGAGCAAAGAGAAACGCCAACGTCAGGAAATTAAACGCAACCGCCTGCTGGCCATGCTTGGGATCAGTCTGGCGATTGCGGCTATTCTGGCCACGATCTATCTGATTTTTTTGAATGCCGAAGCCAAACAGGCCGAAGAAAATGCCCGCAAAAGCGCCAAAGAAGCCAAACGGCAGCAGGGCATAGCAGAAGAAGCGTTCATCCGGGCCACGTCACAGAGTAAAATCGCCTTTCAGCTTCAGGAAATCTCCGAGCAACAAAGTCAGCGTGCGCAACGGCAAACACTCCTCGCCGAGCAAAACGCCCGTGAAGCCCGCATTCAGGAGCAGCTAGCCAAAGAATCGAGAGAAGAAGCCTATGCTAACGCTCAGGAGGCTAAACGCAATGCCGAAGAAGCCCGGCGTTTTGCAGAAGAAGCACAGACAAATGCAACCCGGGCCGAATCCAATGCACGGTTGGCCCAATCGTCGGAGAAGTTAGCGACTCAAAATGCCAAAGAGGCCAACCGACTACGCAAATTAGCTGTTGCCCAGTCGCTGGCGATTCAGACATCGCAAATGCCCGACATTACCCAGAATGAGTTGCCAAAGCTATTAGCCATGGCAGCTTATCAGCTTAACCGCCAAAACGGCGGCTCATCCAATGCACCTGGTATCTTTCTGGCGCTGTCCAAAGCCGCCAACGAAACCACCATTCTGGAAGGCCATAAAGACAATATCCGGCAGGTAGCCCTTACGCCGGATGAATCGCTGATGGCCTCATGCAGTGACGATGGAACGATCCGGCTCTGGGATTTGAATACGCACAAAACGGTTAGGGAACTGACACCAGCTCGTCGCAAAACAACAGGTTTCCGCGATATTACGTTCGTTAACGATGGAAAACTCGTGGTTGCCGGCAGCGCTGAAGGACAGCTTTTTGTCTGGGATGTTACCAAGTCTAAAAGCATAGCCAGCTATCCGGCTCATCGGGCCGGCGTGTTGGCAACCTTGCCGATGAAAACCGGCAGCCAGTTGGTGACCGTAGGCACCGAAGGCTCTATTCGGACCTGGCGCATCACCGCGACAGGCCTTGATTCGCTGACCCACTTCCCAATTGGCCTGCGGCCGACATCGGCTCAGCTTTCTCCCGACGGCAACCACGTGGTCATAGGAAGTGCCACAGGATCGCTTGCTATTATCAACCTGCTCGATAAAAATCAGGCACCGGATATGACCCGCCGACCACTGCTGAACAGCGCTATTACCGCCTTGACGTTCGGCCCTACCAATAAAACCATGCTTACCGGTATGGCTGATGGATCGGTAAAGCTGTGGGAGTACCAGAACAACAAACTAGGCGACTACATAGGCTCGCTTTCGGGTATCCATAAGTCGAGGGTATCGAGCCTGGCCTTTTCACCGGATAATAAGTATCTGGCCAGCGGCAGCTACGACGGGAGCGTCCATATCTGGGCATACGCCGACCTGGCGCGGGGTGACCTGCAGCAACAGCCGATCAGCATCGATAATTACCGAAGCTGGATTATGTCGATATCCTTTCGGGGCAAAGGCAAAAACCTGATTCTGGCGGGACAGGATCGTACAATCTGGCTGATGCCTGCCGATATCGATGAATTATACAGACGGATAGCCAGCCAGGTTACCCGGGGGCTCACGGCCGAGGAGTGGAATAAGTATGTAGGAAATGATATTGATCGCCCTCAGATCAATGAGTAAAGCCACACTATATGATGAAAAATAGTTACCTGCTTTTGTCTTGTCTGTTATACGGTCTGGTGTCTGGGTTCGCCCAAAGAGCATGGGCGCAGGGCATCTGTGGCGACTACAAGCTCAAAGAAGCAAAATCAGCGTATGACGAGGGTAGCTTCAGCCGGGTATTTTCCATCCTGAACCCCTGTCTTAGTCCAGATGGTTTCAGCAGCGAAAACAGAGCACAAGCGTATAAACTGGTGTCCCTGACGTATCTGGCGATAGATTCAACAGAACGAGCCAGCCAGTCTATCGAACAAATGCTGAGTATTAATCCAAATTACGAACCGGAAGGGGAACTGATGCTGTTGCCCAACCAGTTCAGGCTCCTTGTCAATATGATCAAACAGTCGCAGTCACGGGTACAGGTAACGTCGGTTTCCAAAAAGCCGGAGGATCTGTACAAAGCGCCGGCTACGGTACTGGTCCTTACAGAAGAAGAAATCCGCCGGCGCGGTTATACCGATCTCGAAATCCTGTTCAACGACCTGCCCGGTTTCGATGTGTCGCGTACCTATGGGCTTACGTACTCCAATATTTACCAGCGCGGCTACCGGTCTGATAATACTGAGCGAACGCTGTTTATGATCAACGGCATCGAAGAGAATGATTTCTGGGGCAATTTTGTATACTGGTCAACGCAAATACCGATCTCCAATATTAAGCGAATTGAGGTTGTCTATGGCCCGGCTTCAACCATATACGGGGCCAATGCCTTCCTGGGGGTGGTCAATATTATTACCAAAACCCCGAAAGAACTGCTGACCGGCCGTGAAAATTTCATGGCAACAGCCCATATAGGTGCCGGATCTTACAACACACGCTATGCCGAGGTGACGACTGCTGCCCAGGTGAAAGCTGTCAGTTTTTCCTTAACCTGGCGGGGGTATTATTCCAACCTGCATGATTTATCGCGCTACCCGGATTATAACTACAGCCTTGCCGACTATGATACGATCAATTATGCGCGCCGTTTTAACTATGAGTTTGCATCAGGAGAAGACGCAAGCCGCTGGACCAGCATCTATGGCTTAACCGCAGGCACTCCCTTGCCCTATTTCTTGTTGCAGGGAAAAACGCTGACGCTTACGGAAGCTGGGCTACAGGCCGTTAGGGCGCAGGATAAGAAAGCACTCCAGAAAAATGTAAACGGGGCTCCCATTGGCTTTTCAAACCTTCTGAAAACCGCTTACATCCGGTCTACGCTGTCTTTTGGCGATTTTACACTGGGATTTCAGTTCTGGCGTATGGACCAGGGCTCCGGAAACTCAGCCAACGACAATTACCGGGCGGGCGCTAAAAATGGCAGTGTCTGGGTTCCTGCCCAATCACTCTTTTATGGGATCTATAGCAAAGATATTATTAAAGACAAGCTTAGCCTGACCAACACGGCCCAGATCCGAACGACCAAAGTTGATGACGAATCCCGGAGTATTATTTTAAAAAATTACAGCAATCAAACGTTATCCCGTACCCCGCTGCCACCAGAGGTAAAAAATCGATTAGCCATGCTGTCGGCCAAAGAGCAGGAGAAATACGAGGCTGCGTCTATGCCCCTCAGTGTCCTGTTAGCCTACAATCTGGTGCAGAACAGGGAGCCTTACTGGGAGGCTCAGTACTTCTTTCAGAATTCGAACCAGTTTCGAAACGAACTGCGAATCATAGCCTCTCCCACCCATAATCTGGATATTATTGGCGGTGTAGAGGGCCGCGTTGGCATATTGCAGGGTGATTACAAGCGGTTAAACTTTGTAAACGCCGAGGCCAGTTATGTCAGTGCCGAAGATAGCATTCCTACAATTGGTATGTTCCGATACCGAAATCTTGGCGCGTTTGTTCAGGGAACGTATTCTGTCCGCTCCAATCTCCAGCTTGTATTGGGTGGGCGCTATGATTACGCCCGCATTGGCCGCAACGGCGGTTATGGACAGGTGTTCAACCCGCGTCTGGCTATTGTGTACTCGCCTGTCAGTCGGCTGGCGCTGAAAGCAATCTATGCCGAAGCATTCCAGGACGCGTCCAGTCGTGATCGCTACTCAACTGCTGCTACGCGCTTATTAACTAATCCGGGTTTGAAACCCGACCGGATAAAAAACATTGAATTAGCCGCTAACTATGTTCCAGGTCCAAGTTTGCAGGTAGGCATTTCGGCATTCTACGCCAACTGTTCCAATATTGTAGAGGAAGTCAGGACCATAATACCCAATACGTCAAGAACAACTTTACAAAAGCAGAATCGGGGTAAGGCCGACATTGTGGGTGTACAGGCTACTGTGGATTACAAGTTCTCCAACCGTTTTAGCTTTTACGCCAATGCGACCTATACAGATGCACACCGAACCACCACGATAAGGTCATCAGACGGGCGAAGAGACAGTACCGAAACCCGTTTTATTACCGGGGACATTGCGCCTTACCATGTAAATGCCGGAGTCAATGGGCTATTTCTGAAAGAACGGCTAAATATAAACCTGCGGTTCAATTACGTAGCACCCCGGCCGGTAGGCCGGAATACATCGGCTACCGAAAACCCATATCCGTCATTGATTCCGTTCAGTATGCAGCCCAAAGCGGCTGACTCAACCACACAAAGCCAACGTCCAAGCGGGTACTTTGAGGCCTACACACTGTTCAATACGACCCTCACGTACCAGATTAACAAATACATAGATGCGCAGCTTATTTTGAATAATCTGCTCAACACCGAGTATTCTGATCCGGGCACGCGCGGTGCCAATGGTCTTGATCAGGCTGCCCGAACTCCTCAGAAAGGATTTAACGGTATGGTCAGATTGCTGCTCAATATTTAATTAAATTTAACTTACATAGTTTCTTCCTTATTTTTAGCCATGACCTCTTTACAAACCGAAACTGTCGACATGACCTACGAACGTTATGAGGGCAACCAATTTCTTGAGAATCCATTCATTCGAATACGCTTACATGAACTGGTAGCCAATAGTTACCAAAATGCAGATCAGCTCATGCATCGCATTTATTCCGTCAATGATATTGCCTTTATCAGCCGCCATGAAGACAAAATTGTCGGTATTGTTCTCTTCAGTTACGGCCGTAGGCATCAGGTGCTGGCAGGCGACCGGGTTTACACGGCTATCTATCACGGATATGCCGTCACCGATCAGACGTATCGAAACCAGGGTGTGTTGCAAAACCTGATGAGGATAGCGGCCGATACGTTTGCGAAACGACTCGGAAGGGACACAAGCCAGCTTCTGTTCTACTGCGTAACCTCCAATCCGTACGCCATACGAGCTTACCGAAAGGTAAGCGCCTACTTTGAGCCTTTTATCGACGGATCCTTTACGCCGGCAGGTGCCCGGATTGTGCTTCAGCTTAAACAGCAACTGGGTATTGGCCTGAAGGATAGTGCCCATCCGTTCAAATTTACCACCTCACTGCCTCAGCGATACAGTCAGTTTGAACGGGATACATTCAGCAATGCGCCCATAGAGGAGAAGAAGCTGATTGATACGTTAAACGTTTTAGAAAGCCAGGGTGACCGGGTCATATTCTTCTGGACTCCCAAAAGTGTGGGGTTATGAACGTTTTAAAGGTACTCGATATTCGCCGGGAGGAAAAGGCCATTGTCTTTCTGTTCATAAGCTACGCCTTTCTCTACGGGTTTGGTATGTACATGTATTATGTAGCCGCCACTACCCTGTTTCTGAGCAAATTTGAGAACACAATGCTGCCGATCGCCTATATTGTGGGCGGCATCATGCTGCACTTTATTGGACGGAGTAACAATTTCCTACAAATTAAATTCAAGTTTTCATCCGTTTCGGTTTACCTGCTGGTCTCGCTCATCCTGTCGATGGGCTTGTTGTTAGCGAGCCATGAGATAACAAGCAACAAGTGGATTGTCTTTGTTCTGTTTCTCTGGATACGGACCAATCTCTTTGTTTTCAATTTTACATTCTGGCTATCGGCATCCCGCGTTTTCAATCTGGAGCAGGCCAAACGGATATTCAGTACAATTAGCATAGGTGAAGTTGCATCGTCAATTGTCGCTAACCTGATGGTAAAGCTCTTGCTTAGTAACAAGGTCGTTGGGGTAGAAGGGTTGCTGTTTATTGCCTTCACCAGCATTGGTCTTTCTCTCTCCGTTTTCTGGATTATCGTCAGACAAAACATCAACACGCTAACATTTACCAAAGCACGTCCTGACCATCCTGCTCCCGGTGAAGTCGCCAGCTCCAGTTTTTTTACCAATCGTTATCACCTGTACCTGTATCTGCTCGGTCTCCTGCCCGTGGCTAGCCTGTATCTGGTCGAATTTAATTTTTCGATAACCAGCAAAAAGCAATACCCGAATCAGGTCCAGCTTGCCGAATTTCTGGGGCAGTTTCTTTTCCTCTGTTCCGTGATTGAACTCCTGGTGAAGGCTTTTCTGTACCGCTTTGTTACCAAAACCTTCGGCTTATCGGCGGGTCTGAAGATGATGCCGTTCGGCTTAGTCTTAATATCGGTGTCCATCGTCGGCCTTGAGCTGATGGGAAGCTCGGTGTTCTTTCTGCTTCTGATCAGCCGGTTTATGGTTACGTCTATCCGGCGGGCCTTCAGCGACACCTCGTTTCAATTGCTTTACCAGCCTATTCCGGCTCAGGAAAGCGTACACCTGCAAAATCAGGTGGAATCGTATGCTAAACCGCTGGGCTATATCGTTGCGGGTGGGTTCCTGATCACCTTAATGCAATTCAAAGTGGTGGGTACGCTTGAAGTATACACGTTACTACTGGGTGTACTCGGCCTCTGGATGCTTTGCTCGGTGCTGATGCTGGATGAATACCGTACCCGGCTCATGGCTCCGATTATGCAGATTAGGAATGCCCTTAGGCCGGCAGCAGTTCAAGCCACAACCGGAGAACCTGGTCCGGCAGAAGACAATTTTTCGCTGGAAGACCTGCAAGCACTTTCTGAATCCCGGAACCGGAATGACCGCCTAACCAGCGCCCGACATCTGGGCTTTTCAAAACGTTATCTGGCGTACAGACCTTTAATTAAATTGATGAAGGACCCCGATCCAGGCGTACGGCTGGCAGCAATTGAGTCGGCCGGCCGGCTCAGGCGAACCGAGGTCTGGCCTTCTCTGCTTAGCAACCTCAACGAGCCTCCCTTTCGGTCGGCCACTATAGAGGCCATGGTTGCGCTGGGCGAATCGGCTGTTAATGCCATTGAGAAATCGTTTACCAAACTAGGTGATCAGAATGAACTGCTGCTTTGTTTACTGGAGATTCCCCAACAGACCGGTGGACAGAAAGCTATTCAGTTTCTGCGCCGGAATCTATACCACCCGGTTCCTGTTATCCGCAATAAAGTATACGAAGCCTTAAGCACACTCGGCTATAAGGCTAATTACACCGAGCGGGTAGCTCTGCTACAGGAGGTCGATGATAAATTAACTTTTTATCTCTGGACCATAGCCGCCGAAGCTGATTTGGCCGACTACCTGACCGATAAACGGCTGCTGGAATTACTCCACCTGGAGCGCCAGCAGGTTTTATCGAAAATTTTCAATCTGCTGGCCGTGATGTACGGAGACTCGCGAATCGACCAGCTCCGCAATCTGCTTACGGATACCAGCAACCGCAAAGGGTATCTGGTTGAAATTGCCAACTTGGTATTGCCCGAAGAAATAAAGGTTCGGCTATTACCCATTATTGAGGATGTGCCGACGCAGGAAATCCTGCAGAGAAGCCAGATTTTCTACCCTCAGCAGTCTCTCTCCCCCAGAGAGCGTCTGATGGATATTGTCAACAAGGATCCGTCGAATCAGCAGGAGCAGACCAGGACTATGGCACTGTACCAGCTGCTCAGCTTTCCGGACGAGGACTTGCTTTCCCTCTTTTTAGCATTTGCTGCGTCGGATAGCGAAGCGTTGTCGGAAGTAGCCTTGTATGCCATCTACACCCGGTCGATCCCACAGTTTACCGAACTAAAAGCTTATTTTACAATGGGGAACGATCTGTTCCATCTGAGCCTTTGTGAGCGGATAAGCCACTACACAAGTGCAGACGATCTGCTTATAGGCACACACGAGACAGCGGCCCCGCCCAACGCCATGATGAAGGCCGCCATTGAGCATTCTTTAGAGAACTGAGCCGTTGCCGGCAAGCTATTGGAAAAACGTATGAGGAGGCAGCATTTACATTCTTACCAACATCCGCTTTATTCAGGTATTCTGACAATTCTGCTATGGGGCAGTGCCTATCTGCATAGTATGGGGCAGGCCGGAAAAGCCGGGGAAACCGGGCGTTGGCCGATTAGGTTCATTCATCCCGAAGAATACAAAGCCCATGCGCAGAACTATACAGTCACTCAGGATGATCAGGGTATAACTTATGTGGGCAACTTTGCCGGAGTGCTGGAGTACGACGGGACAAATTGGCGACAGATCAGTACTGCCCAGCAAACCCGTGTCACTGCCTTTGGCCGGAATGAGGCAGGGCAGATTTTTGTTGGCGGTCACAATGATTTTGGCTACCTGATCGCTGACCAAACCGGTCAGTTGCAGTACAAACCCCTGACCGCAGGCATACAACCCGGCTTTGGTGAAATTCACACGGTTATTGCGCTACCAGAAGAGACCTACTTCTTCACCAAACAGAAGATTTTTCAATGGAACGCCAAAACCCGGACGACCCGTGAATGGATAAACCATAGCGAGGTCCTGGGTGCCTGGTTATGCAGTTCGGTTATTTATGTATATCAACCCGGTGTAGGGCTGGGACGTCTGGAAAACGGCCTCGTTATTCCAATTCGGCAAGGCGGCCGGCTTGCCAGTGGGGTTAGTGCGGTACTGTCGCAGCCAGACGGCCCACTGGTAGTCACCCCCAATCTGGGGCTTTTCAGGCTGGTAGGCGAAGAACTTATCCCCTTTTCGCCGGCCGCCAGTCAGTGGGTGCAGAACGGAGCCATCCGGAGAGCCATTAGCCTGCCTCCAGACAGGCTCGCGCTCTGGTCTGATAAGTACGGCCTACTTCTAATGACCAGCAAAGGCCAGCTCCTGCAGGTCAGCAACTACAAAGATCAGTTAGCCAGTGCGCAAGTCAATAACTTGTTTATCGACCGGGAAGGTCTGCTCTGGCTAACGTTGAACAAAGGTCTTGCCGTACTGAACATATCGTCGCCCATATCTTATTTCCCGTTCAACGGTCAGATTAAGAGTCTCCTGCGGTATAAGAATCGTCTGTATGTAGCCACCGACCAGGGTTTATTTTACGTAGAGAAATCCAGTCTTACCCCATTCACCGCTATTCCGTGGGCCTGCTGGTCACTGGCAGAAGCAGGCGGCTCCCTGTTTGTAGCGGGCAGCAACGGATTGTACCAGATAACCGATCAGCAGGTCCGCCAGTTGTCGAGTTCGTTTTCTTTTTATGTAACCAGATCGGCCAGTAATCCCTCCCGCCTGTACATGGGCTCCGAAAGCAAACTGGGGCAGATTACGCTGACCGGAAAAGGAGCGGCTTTTACCTGGCTGCCGATCGACACGTCTGATCAATCCGCCCTGGGTAACATTACGGGTATAGTGGATGGCGGGCTGGGTAAACTTTGGCTCTCCACGGTCGATAATCATGTATTCAGCTACGAAACCGCCACCGGCAAAGTCCGCCAGTATGATGGGAGCCCTGCTTTACAGAAGTCGATAGACAATCATATACAAAAAACCTCCGCCGGGCTGATTCTTTATAACACCAGGGGCATTTTCTCCTACAATCCGGCAAAAGACCGGTTCGAAAAACAACAGAATCTGGCGGGTTTGAACACCTCCGGCTGGTATAGCCTGCTTGTGGAAGACAATGAAAAAAATGTCTGGGTTACCGATGGCAATCAAAAACAGATCAGGGTCTATGCCAAAACGCAGCTCGACAGCGCCAGAAACGCCCCGCTCCGGCTCCTGGCCGATAAATCCTTTCAGGTTGTTTATCCTGATACCAGCCGGGTCGTATGGTTAGGTGGCCTGGATGGGCTCGTCCGTTACGACCAATCGGTCACCCTAAAAGGAGACAAGCCATTTCCGGCTTTTATCCGTGAAATCCGGATCAACAGCGACAGTGCTTTCTTCCGTGGAATTATTGAAGGAAGTTTGCAAAGACAGTCTGTTTTTGCCTCTGATTTCAATAATCTCACTTTTCTCTTTTCATCTGCCAGTTACCTGCCGGGGCAGGAAGTTGAATTTCAATATATGTTAGACGGGTTTGATGAGAAATGGTCGGAGTGGAGTACGCAGACGAAAAAAGAATACTCAAACCTGAGACCCGATGTGTACACCTTCCGGCTTAGGGCCCGAAATCTTTACGGAGCGGTGAGCCAGGAGACCACGTATTCGTTTGTCATTCGGACACCGATTTACCAGCGGTGGTGGGCTCAGGTCTTGTATCTGGTTCTGGCAATTGTGTTACTGATAGCCATTCTCCGCTGGCGTAATAGACGCTCTGAAAAGGAAAAGCAGGCGCTGGAAAGCCTAATTCAGGAGCGTACCGAAGAGATCCTCAACCAGAAGCAGGAGCTGGAGCAGCAATCGGAAGAACTGGCCCTGAAAAATGACCAGCTCGAAAAGATCGACCTGATAGTCCAGGCCATTAACGCCGAAGTTAACATTACCAGTCTGTTTAATACCGTACTTGAAAGGCTGAAAATTATCCGTAATATGGATAGCGCGGCTGCCCTCATATATGATCCGGAGCAGGATACTTTCCAGTTCCAGGCGGCAATAGGGATCCACGCGGGGTCGGCACCGAACCTGGTGCAAATGCCACTTAATCAGGCCATCAGCCGGTATCTGGACAATGCCGTTGAGGTATACGAAGACGTGTATGTTCAGAACTCGTTTACCGCGAAGGTCAACAATAAGTTGATTCCCGGCATGCCTATTCCTAAATCCATGATCGCTATCGTGCTGAAAGCAGAAGGGCGAATAGAAGGGTTTATTCTGATCTACAACGTAAGCCGGCAGAATGCGTTTGACCAGCGTGACTTTGATACCATTCGTAACGTAAAGGAACACCTGTTAGCCGCTTACCTGAAAACCCAGATTCTCCGAAACCTGGAAAGCACCCTTGAAAACCTGAAATCAACGCAGGAAGAACTGATTCGGCAAGAGCGGCTGGCATCGGTAGGCCAGTTGACCAAAGGGATTGTAGACCGTATTCTAAACCCGCTGAACTATATAAACAATTTCTCCGAATCCTGCAACGACCTGATTGAAGAGATCTCCGACGCACTCGACCAGCATAAAGAAGTATTGCCTCAGGATGTACAGGATGATGTTTTTGATGAGCTGAACCTGCTGAAAAACAGCCTGAGTAAAATAAGCGACCACGGCAACAGTACAACCCGCATTGTAAAAGATATGCAGAAACTGCTACGGGAAAAGTCGCGAGACTTCTTAGAAACCGAGTTAACTCCGTTCGTTGAAAGTAAAGCGCTGGTAGCCCTGCAGGAGGTCAAAAATGAGTATAAAGATTTGCCAATTAAGCTTATTTTTAACCTGGAAAAAAAACCGGTGAGAATCCGGTTATTACCGTTTGAGCTTGGACAGGTTATTGCCAACCTCATCAGCAACGCCTGCTATGCCTTGTACGAAAAACACAAAACCATGCCGCTGTTCCAGCCAGAGCTGACGGTATCCACTAAATTGTACAATGGCGAGATTCGACTGATCATACGGGACAATGGAAAAGGGATTCCCCAAACGGAAATAGAGAAGTTGTTCAGCCCGTTTTTCACCACCAAACCGACGTCAAAAGGGACAGGTCTTGGCTTATTTATGAGCAAGGATATTGTCGAAATGCACAAAGGGAGCATTGGCATCAAATCTCTGGAAGGAGAGTACACAGAAATTCAATTGACCCTACCGGTTTTACAGGGAGCACTTGTGTAAAAAATTTATGCTTCTACATTTGCAATGTTGGTACAAAAGGCACTAAAGTTACCATAATTTAGTAATATGTTACACGGCTCCCGATAATGCAGGTGAGTAAGCACTTGTTTCTGAATCCGTCCGTCCTTAATAGTTCTATCACATATGGAGACATCCAGCCAATTGGCAAATCTTGAAGAAACTAATGCCTCGCTTAATAAAAGTCTGCAACTGGCCAATAATGAAATTAACCTGCTACAGCAGAAAGTGGTTTATCTGGATCAGTTAGCCGGGGTCGGACAGCTCACAGCCGGTATACTTCATGAAATCAAAAACCCCCTTAACTTTATCAATAACTTTTCAAAACTATCCATTGAACTGATTGGGGAAATTAAGGAAGTATCCGCCAAATTGCGGGCGGCTTCCGATCCGGCAGACATTGATGACCTCGAGGACCTACTGTCTATGCTGGAGGGTAACGTAACCCGGATACACGACAATGGTGGCCGAGCCGAGCGTATTATTCAGGGCATGCTGGCGCAAACCCGTTCAGACAATGTCCGGCTGGCTCCTGCCAACCTGAATCTGCTTCTGGAGGAATTTACCAAACTGGCCTATCAGGGCGTACGGGGAGAAGATAAGGAGTTTAATGTATCTTTTTCGTTCCAGTTTGACCCCAATGTCGGCTCACCGAATATAGCGGCAGATGCATTCAGTCGGGTTATTCTGAACCTGGTAAATAACGCCTGCTACGCCGTAAACGAGAAGCGAAAAAAACAACCTGACTATTCTCCCCAGATTCTGGTTAGCACGCAAAAAACAGATGATACGGTGAAGATCAAAATCAGAGACAACGGCATTGGTATGGCCGACGAGGTAAAGCAGAGACTGTTTACCCCTTTCTTTACTACCAAACCTCCAGGTAAAGGCACAGGGCTTGGCCTGTCGTTAAGCCAGAACATCGTCACCAATATTCACAAAGGGCAGATCAATGTCGATTCCGAACCGGGCAATTATACTGAATTTTGCATTGAACTTCCCCTGAATTTACCAGCAACTTAATACCTTAACGTTCACCCTGTTCATACCAACTCATCAATAATTTGCTAGACTCATGGCCATCAAAATACTAAGCGTAGATGATGAACTGGATATGGAAATGCTTATCCAGCAGCGGTTCAGAAGACAGATACGTGATAAACGATTTGAGTTCGTTTTTGCCCATAACGGCACCGAAGCTTTAGAAAAGCTTAGTGAGGATAAGGGCATCGACATGATCCTCTCCGATATTAATATGCCCGGCATGGATGGGCTTACTTTCCTGTCGAAAATCAATGATTTAAGCAACCCACTGCTGAAAGCCGTTATGGTGTCGGCTTACGGCGATATGGAAAATATCCGGACTGCCATGAACCGGGGGGCTTTCGATTTCATCACCAAGCCCATCAACTTCGAGGATCTGGAGATTACCATCAACAAAACCATTGAGCATATCGAAATGCTGGTGCAGCTTCAGAAAGGCCGCGATCAGTACATTGCCATTCAGAAAGACCTGCAGATTGCCAACGGCATTCAGCAGTCGATGCTGCCCAAGAAGTTTCCGGCGTTTCCGAACCGAACCGATGTAGACTTACATGCGTTTCTGGAACCGGCCAAAACCGTTGGTGGCGATCTTTTCGACTTCTTTTTGATGGACGACGGTCGATTGTTCTTCATTGTCGGTGACGTGTCGGACAAAGGTATACCGGCTGCTTTGTTCATGGCTATTACCAAAGCCATTTTCAAGAGCCATTTTGCCAACGAAACCTGCGGAGACATCTGCGATGAAGTCAGACAGGTCAACAAATTCCTCTGTCAGGATAATTCGTCCTTTATGTTCGTCACGGCATTTTTGGGTATTCTGAACCTGAAAACGGGGGAAATCGAATATATTGATGCGGGTCACGAACCTCCGCTTATCTTACGTAAAGACGGAGCGGTAGAGGTTATGAAGAAAAAAGGTGGATTGGCCCTGGCCATCGACGATATGTTTGAATATACCTCCCACACCGTAATGCTGAACCCTGGAGACGCCCTGTTCCTCTACACGGATGGTGCTACTGATGCCAACAACATACTGGGGCAGCGCTTTGGGCTCGAACGAATTCAGCGCCTGATAGCTCCACTGGCCATTGCGGGTAAGCCGCAGGAAATTAATGACCTGTTCTATAAAGAGGTCAAAGAGTTTATTGGCGATTTCGCCCAGTTTGATGATATAACTGTTATGACCATCCGGTATAACGGACCGGCGTAACCAACCTGTCAATAGCCTAAAAAGCCGGCATCAGTGCCGGCTTTTTAGGCTATTGACAGTCCAATCTTGCCATACTGGGTAGCTGATTCCATTTTGCGCAAAGCAGCCTCGGTGTCTGCCAGAGGATACACTGTGTCGATAACGGGCTTAACCTGATTCGCTTCGATAAACTCAAGCATGGCCGCAAATTCCTCCCCGGTTCCCATCGTAGAGCCCATTATATCCAGATGCTTGAAAAAAATGCGGGGAGCAAGCAGGTCGGTCAGGTTGCCGGCGGTCCCTCCGTAAATAACGATCCGACCACCTGAGGCTGCGACATCAAGAAGTTTGGCAAAGCCCGGTCCGCCGGCACTGTCGATAATAAGATCAAAATAGCCCGCTTTGCCTCCGCCGGTCTGGACCATCAGCGTTTTGGCCCAATCAGCCTCCCGGTAATTGACTCCCCCTTTGGCACCCAGTGCTATGGCCCGCCGTAGCTTCTCTGCCGAAGCCGACGTTACCCAGACTTCCGCTCCGGCAGCTAAAGAAATCTGCAAAGCCAGCAGGGCCACGCCCCCGCCAATGCCAGTTATCAGCACACGCTCACCAGCCTGCAAACGGCCGCGGGTCATCAGAGCCCGCCAGGCAGTAACACCCCCTAACGGCATGGCGGCTGCTTCTTCAAATGATAAGTAATCTGGTTTCGGGTAGATGTATTGCGCATTGATGCGGATATACTCGGCAAACGTGCCGTCGTCCGGCATTCCCAGGATTCGGAATTGAGGACTGTAGAATGCTGGATTGTTGCCCCAATGGAGTCCGGGATTAATCATAACGGCCTTTCCCAGCCATTGAGTATTTACGCCCTCGCCAACTTCGGCAACAAAACCAGCCCCATCAGAACCTAAAATCACCGGGAGCTTAATACCCGGATATCGCCCCTGCTGCACATACACATCGCGATGGTTGAGAGCTGCGGCTTTTAATTGAACCACTACTTCACCCGCATCAACTTTCGGTTGAGGCATGTCGGCCAGTTCGACCGGCTGGTGCAGGTCACGCAAAATTATTGCTTTCATACATGCGCTGGATTTTTGTTCTACTGCTCCGTAGCATGTAGGCCACGCCCGTGTTCAATGGCCCCCCGTACGGTTCCAAACTGCTGCAACAGGTCCCCGGCTTCTTCCTGGCTAACGCCTAACTCGCTAACCACCATGCGCACCGCCCGCTGCTTCAATTTATTATTAGTCAGTTGCATGTCCACCATTTTGTTGCCCTTCACCCGGCCAAGCCGAATCATAACGGACGTAGAGATCATGTTCAGCACCAGTTTCTGCGCCGTGCCGGATTTCATACGGGTGCTGCCGGTCACAAACTCGGGACCTACCACCACCTCGACCGGATACTCGGCTGCCTTAGCCACCGGCGAATCAGGATTACACACAATACAGCCCGTAAGAACTCCTTCCGTCCGGGCTTTCTGCAGCCCACCCACCACATATGGCGTCCGGCCCGACGCGGCAATGCCAATCAGTGTGTCCAGCTTTTCGATATGGTATGCCTGAAGGTCTCTCCAGGCTTGGTCGGGGTTATCTTCGGCATGCTCCACCGCACTCCGAATGGCTTTATCACCACCTGCAATCAGGCCGATGACCATATCGGGCGACACGCCATAGGTAGGCGGGCACTCCGACGCATCGACAATACCCAGCCGCCCGCTGGTGCCAGCCCCAATGTAGAAAAGCCGACCACCCTCTTTCATCCGCCGGACAATCTGATGCACCAGGACTTCAATCTGCGGGATGGCTTTTTCTACGGCTAAGGGTACCGTTTTGTCTTCTTTGTTGATGTTGGTCAATAGCTCATGCACCGACATTTTTTCGAGTTCGTCGTAGTGCGAAGAAGTTTCCGTAATCATGAAGTTGCTCCAATATGAATGTCCGCCAAAGTTAGCAGGCTTAATTTTTTAGCAATAATTAATCCGCGAATTCTTGCATATCCGCAGGATAGAGTTTTTCTTTGGAGTGCAATTACGCTTCCAGCGAAATTTCGCTAACAGCCTTTTATTTATAGTTTATATGTCGCAGACTCAGACCGAAGCCACCGTTAAACTCAATCGCTACAGTTCTACCCTGACCCAGGAAGTTAGTAACCCGGCCGCTCAGGCCATGCTCTACGGCATTGGCCTGCACGAAGAGGATATGGCGAAACCCCAGATTGGTATTGCCAGTGCCGGATACGATGGGAATCCCTGCAACATTCACCTGAACGGATTAGCCGCCTACGTAAAAAAAGGCATAAACGATACCGGGCTGGTTGGGCTGGTCTTCAACACCATCGGCGTATCCGACGGTATGACCAACGGTAACGACGGCATGTCATACTCCCTCCCCTCCCGCGACCTTATTGCCGATTCCATCGAGACAGTAGTGAGTGCTCAGTGGTATGACGGGGTCATTGCCGTAGTAGGCTGCGACAAAAATATGCCGGGGGCTATGATGGCCATCGGCCGCCTGAACCGCCCCGCCATTATGGTATACGGCGGTACCATCCGCTCCGGCAGCTACAAAGGCCAGAAGCTGGATATTGTATCGGCGTTTGAAGCGTACGGCCGTAAAGTAGCCGGCACCATCAGCGACGAAGATTATAAAGGAGTCATTCAGAACTCCATTCCGGGCGCGGGTGCCTGCGGGGGTATGTATACCGCCAATACCATGGCTTCGTCCATTGAAGCTATGGGTATGAGCCTGCCGTTTAGCTCTACCTTCCCGGCCACGCACGAAGGCAAGCAGGAGGAGTGCCGCAAAATCGGCGCGGCCATGCTGAACCTGCTGAAACAAAACCTGCTGCCGCGTGACATAATGACCCGCGAAGCGATTGAGAACGCGTTGACCGTTGTGATGGCCCTGGGTGGCTCCACCAACGCTGTGCTGCACTACCTGGCCATTGCAAAATCAGTAGGAGTACCCCTCACGCTGGAGGATGTGCAGGCAATCAGCGACCGTACGCCGTACCTGGCCGACCTGAAGCCGAGCGGCAAGTACTATATGGAAGATATGCTGGCTATAGGTGGGGTGCCGGGGGTGATGAAATACCTGTATGGACAAGGGTTGATTCACGGCGACTGTATGACCGTAACGGGCAAAACCGTAGCCGAGAACCTGGAAGACACACCAGATCTGAACTTTGAAACCCAATCTATCATCCGGCCGATTTCTAACCCGATTAAGAAAACCGGTCATATTCAGATTCTGTATGGAAACCTTGCGCAGCAGGGCTCCGTGGCTAAAATCACCGGCAAGGAAGGCGAGAAATTTGAAGGCATCGCCAAAGTTTGTGAGAAAGAAGAGCAGCTCATCGAGTTTGTGCAGAAAGGTGAAATCAAGCCCGGCCACGTCTGCGTCATCCGCTACGAAGGCCCCAAAGGCGGTCCGGGTATGCCGGAGATGCTGAAGCCGACCTCCGCCATCATGGGTGCCGGCCTCGGCGACAAAGTAGCCCTGATTACCGACGGCCGTTTCTCCGGTGGTACGCACGGCTTTGTGGTCGGCCACATTACACCGGAAGCGCACGAAGGCGGTAACCTCGCCCTTGTCCGCGACGGCGACCGCATTACCATCGACGCCATCAACAATGTGCTGCACCTGCACGTTTCCGATGAAGAACTCGCCGAGCGTCGCCAGAGCTGGGTAGCGCCCCCGCCGGCTGCCGAGAAGGGTGTCTTGCGTAAATATATTAAGCTGGTATCATCAGCCAGCGAAGGCTGTGTAACCGACGAAGTGTAGTAGCTAAAGTTTGTTTTTAAGTAATAATTATGTGGAGCGAAGATACCCAAAACCTGACCCGGAGAGTTCTTCAAAATGTGGAGTTCTCTTTTGTAACAAAGGAAGGGTTTATTCCTCTAAAGCGATTGGAACATGGGCAAGTTATTCTAGGGCAAATGCACATGAACGACGCCCTAAGCAATAATTACTTGATTTATGATCGGGCACAGGACAGTGGCACGTGGCAGTACGAGAACGTAAGCGATTTAATAGAAAATGGCTGGGCAATCGATTGATAAATCGTCAGAAGTCTTACAACGGGATGTTGATAAGTGGAAAAGTGCTGAGGACACTTTGACTAATTATCGAAACTACATTTCAAGGCGAGATGACCCCTTTGCCCTACATTATATCGACCTGCTGTTTGTTTCTAATTATAAGGGAGGCAATAGTATAATTGGTGGTACAGAGCAGGAGGTGAATCAGACCTTAACAGGTCATAGTAAACATCTAAGGCTAATTAACTCACGATTTCATGGCAAATCTTTGCAGAACCTTAGTGAAGATGAGTTTCAAGAATTAAACAAACTGATGTACAAAGCTTTTGAGATTTGTAAAGACTCAAATAGCTTCATTAAAGGATTTGGTATCGCTTATTGTGCTGCATTGTACCACATGCAGTTCCCGATTCTCATCCCTCTGATTGACCGGAGAGTGTTAATTAATTCTGGTATAGTTGACAGTAATAACAAGAAGTTGTTTGCAGGAACACAAGTGAAGCACATGGAAAGTTATTATCAAGAACTAACAGCAAGAATATACCAGGATGTGAAAGTTACTGGTCAGTTCGAGGACATCAGAGCTTGGGATAGATATTATTTTATCCAAAACCTTACTCGTAAACTCAACGAATTATGAATTCAATCGAACAGATAGCCGAACCTAAGAATGGGGTACTCGATATACATGTCGAAACACCAGCGGATTGGAACGGGAAAAAGGTACGCATTCGTGTGGAATTGGAAGAGGAATCTGCCCAAAATAAAGCAGGCACAGGCCTTAGCCGTCTTCGTGGTCAACTTCGGCATCTAAGCGCCGAGCAAAAGACTGACATGGACCGTCAATTACGAGAGTTACGTGACGAATGGGAAAGACCTATCTCATAGATACCAATGTTGTATCCAAATATCTTCGGGATGACCTACCGAACTGGGCTATGCAGTTTATGGATGAGGTCGTAGAAAATGGTAGCAACATTTCTGTAATTACCCGAATTGAATTGGAGGTATACGCTCCTCCTACCGAACAGGAACGACAGACCATTCAGGAGTATATAAATGGTTCGGCTACTTATATGTTAACTGAAGAGATTATACAGCAGACCATAAAGCTACGTCGCCAATACCGAAGTATTAAGCGGCCCGACACAATTATTGCAGCTACAGCTATGGTAAACGACTTTGTAGTCTTATCCACGAATGACCGTGATTTTATGAAAATAGCGGGGCTAAAATACAGAAGCCTCCAATGACAGTAACAACAAACTAACAACCTGAAGAACATAAACGCTTTTGTGCCATGGAACCAACAGCCAGCGCATTACTCGATAATAAACCAGCCTCGGAGCTACTAAAGACCTTTACCGGGGCGGAAGCCCTGATGCAGTCGCTGGTAGAAGAAGGCGTAGAAACTATATTCGGTTACCCCGGTGGCGCCATCATGCCCGTGTACGACGCCCTGTACGACTACCAGGACCGCATTAACCACATTCTGGTGCGCCATGAGCAGGGCGCTGCCCACGCGGCCGAAGGTTTTGCCCGCATCACGGGTCGGGCGGGCGTCTGTCTGGTTACCTCCGGCCCCGGTGCCACCAACCTGGTTACGGGTATCGCCGATGCGCTGATTGACTCTACCCCGATGGTGTGCCTTATTGGCCAGGTGGGCAAAAAACTGCTGGGTACCGATGCCTTTCAGGAAACGGATGTCATTGGCATAACCATGCCGATTAGCAAATGGAATTACCAGATTACCAGCGCCGACGAGATTCCGGAAATTATTTCCAAAGCGTTTTACATTGCCCAGAGCGGCCGCCCCGGTCCGGTGGTGATTGATATCACTAAGAATGCGCAGCAGGAACTGATGACCAAGCCGTTCCACTACAAACGCTGTCAGCGCATTATCAGCTACCACCCGCGCATGGTTCCAAAGCAGGAGCAGTTGGAGAAAGCCGCCGATTTGATCAACAAAGCCAAGCGTCCCTACCTGTTTGCCGGCCACGGCGTGTTGATTTCCAGGGCGGAGCAGGAGCTAAAAATCTTTGTTGAAAAGACGGGTATCCCAGTGGCAACTACCCTATTGGGCCAATCATCGTTCCCGTCCGACCACCCGCTGCATACCGGCTGGCTGGGTATGCACGGCAGCTACGGCTCCAACGTCATGACCGACCATTGCGACCTGATTATTGCCGTAGGGATGCGCTTCGACGACCGGGTAACGGGCGATGCCTCCCGGTTTGCCAAACAGGCTAAAGTTGTTCATATCGAAATCGATCCGTCGGAAATCGACAAAATTATCAAAGCCGAAGCGCCGGTGGTGGGCGATGCCAAAGAAGCCCTGATTCGGTTGCTGCCCCTGGTTCATCAGAAAGACCACTCGGCCTGGCGGAATGAGTTCCGGAAGTATGACCTGGTTGAAGAGGAAAAGGTAAACCAGCGCGCTTTGGCCCCTTCCACCGAAAAGGTAAAAATGGCCGAAGTTATCGACCTGCTGTCGAAGAAGACCAACGGTGAAGCCGTGCTGGTGGCCGATGTAGGTCAGCACCAGATGATGGCCTCTAACTTTTACGAGTTCAAACGGCCGCACAGTATGATTACCTCCGGTGGCTTAGGCACAATGGGCTATGCCTTACCGGCCGCCTTCGGTGCCAAAGTGGGCGACCCCAGCCGGGAAGTTATTGCCATCATTGGTGACGGCTGTTTCCAGATGACCATTCAGGAGTTGGGTACCATTGCGCAGAATAAACTGCCGGTCAAAATCATCATCCTCAACAACAACTACCTGGGTATGGTGCGGCAGTGGCAGCAGTTGTTCTTCGAGCGCCGGTATTCGTTCGTGGAATTGCAGAATCCCGACTTCATCACCATCGGCAAAGGCTTTGGCGTAGACGGCCACACCTGCAACCACCGCGAAGACTTGTCGGCTTCCCTGGATACACTCCTGCTGTCCGACAAGCCATACCTGCTCGAAATCATTGTGGAGAAAGAAGAAAACGTATTCCCCATGGTGCCGGCCGGCGCCAGCGTAGCCGATATACGACTAGAATAATGAACACGTACACCATTTGCATATTCACCGAAAACACCATCGGTCTCCTCAACCGGATTACCATCATCTTTACCCGCCGGCGCGTCAACATCGAGAGCCTGACGGTGTCGGAGACGGAGCGGAAAGGCATTTCGCGGTTTACCATCGTCATCAAGCATGAATCGCGGGAGGCCGTCGAGAAACTGGTCCGGCAAATTCGCAAGATTGTGGAGGTACTGGCGGTTTTCGGCTACCTGAACGAGGATATTGTGTATAACGAAATTGCCCTGTACAAAATAGCTACCCCGCTGGGTGCCAGGCCGCTCGACATCGAGACCATCAACAAAGAGTACAAGGCCTGGGTGAAATACTGGGGCCTCGACTATGTAGTGATTGAAAAAGCGGGCTCGGAGAAAGAGATATTTGAGTTTTTCAGCTACATCAAACCGCACGGCATTCTGGAGTTTGTGCGCTCCGGCCGCGTAGCCGTCGGTAAAACGGAGAAAGGGCTGGTCGAGTACCTGCCCGAAGCCGAATGGGAGTATTATCTTTAATTTATAGTGACCACCTAAATAATCACAAAATCCAGTCAATCATGGCAACAATCAACTTCGGCGGAGTAGAAGAAAATGTAGTAACCCGCGAAGAATTCCCTCTTGAAAAAGCCAGAGAAGTACTCAAAGACGAAGTAATCGCCGTGATCGGCTACGGCGTTCAGGGTCCGGGTCAGTCGCTGAACATGCGCGACAACGGCTTTAACGTCATCGTAGGCCAGCGTAAAGGCAAAACATACGACAAAGCCGTTCAGGACGGCTGGGTACCCGGCGAAACGCTTTTCGAAATTGAAGAAGCCCTGGAGCGTGGTACCATCATCTGCTTCCTGCTGTCGGATGCCGCCCAGATTGAGCTGTGGCCGACTGTGAAGAAGTATCTGAAACCCGGCAAATCACTGTATTTCTCGCACGGTTTTGGTGTGACCTATAAAGAGAAAACGGGCATTGTTCCCCCATCCGATGTCGATGTATTCCTCGTGGCGCCGAAAGGGTCAGGAACGAGTCTGCGTCGCCTGTTTGTAGAAGGTAAGGGGTTGAACTCCAGCTTCGCCATCTACCAGGATGCGTCCGGCAACGCCCGTGAGAAGTGCATCGCTATGGGTATCGGTGTAGGTTCCGGCTACCTGTTCGAGACAGACTTCTACAAAGAAGTTACTTCCGATCTGACCGGCGAACGCGGTACGCTGATGGGTGCTATTCAGGGAATCTTTGCCGCTCAGTATGAAGTGCTGCGTGCCAACGGCCACTCCCCTTCTGAGGCTTTTAACGAAACGGTTGAAGAACTGACTCAATCGCTGATGCCGCTGGTTGCCGAAAACGGTATGGACTGGATGTACGCCAACTGCTCCACTACCGCGCAGCGGGGTGCTTTGGATTGGTGGAAGCCTTTCCGCGACGCGACCAAGCCGGTATTCGAGAAACTGTACAACTCGGTAAAATCAGGTGAGCAGGCAGAAATCTCTATTACCCGCAACTCGCAGGCTGATTACCGCGAAAAGCTGGAAGAAGAACTGAAAGAACTACGGGAATCGGAGATGTGGAAAGCGGGTTCTGCTGTTCGCAGTCTGCGTCCGGAGCGGAGCTAATAAACAGGGGCATCAGGGACTGTTCTGCCTGATGCCCCAACCTATCTTCCAGGTAGGTTTCCATCACCAGAAGGGGTTGAAGATTTTGTAACTTTACGGGAACAAACTTCATCAACTTGACGCATGAAAAGTAAAACGAGCACAGACACCGTGGTTGAGGCAGAGAAACAAATTCCTTTTCCGGAGGTCGACAATATTTACCTGGCGGCTGAGCGGCTGCGTGGTGTCGCTACGCATACTCCGCTTCAGGAGAATCTGCATCTGTCGGAAAAGTACGGTGCCACTATCTTTCTGAAACGGGAGGACCTACAGGTAGTACGCTCCTATAAGATCCGGGGGGCCTACAACAAAATGTGCAGCCTGCCGAAGGAAGCGCTGGATAAGGGCGTAGTCTGTGCCAGTGCCGGCAATCACGCGCAGGGCCTGGCCTATGCCTGCCGGAAAATGGGCGTTAAAGGCACCATTTTCATGCCAACCACCACGCCCGCCCAAAAGGTGCGTCAGGTGCGGATGTTCGGTAAAGAGTTTGTGGAGATTGTACTGATAGGCGACACCTACGATGACGCCTACCATGCAGCCATTGAGTACGTCAATACCCAGGAAAGCACCTTCGTTCATCCCTTCGACGACCTGCAGGTCATTGAAGGACAGGGCACCGTCGGGCTGGAGATATTCCGGGACGCCGATTTTAAGATTGACTACCTGCTGATGGCTATCGGCGGTGGTGGTCTGGCGTCGGGTGTGTCGACGGTCTTCCGGCAGCTGAGCCCGAAGACCAAACTCATCGGCGTAGAACCCTTAGGTTCACCCTCTATGCAGGTGGCTATGGAAACCGGGCATGTGGTGACGCTGGACGAGATCGACAAGTTTGTGGATGGGGCCGCCGTGAAGCGGGTGGGCGAGATCACCTTTGAGGTCTGCCGTCGGTATCTGGACAAAATCGTGCTGATTCCGGAAGGCAAGGTCTGCACCACCATCCTGCAGCTTTACAACGAAGAAGCCATTGTAGCCGAACCGGCCGGAGCGCTGGCCATTGCGGCCCTGGATTTCCTGAAGGAGGAAATTAAAGGCAAAAACGTGGTCTGTCTGGTCGGTGGCGGCAATAACGACATTACCCGGACGGAGGAAATCAAAGAGCGTTCGCTGCTGTACGAAGGCCTGAAGCATTACTTCATTGTTCGGTTCCCGCAGCGGGCTGGTGCCTTCCGTGAGTTTCTGAACGACGTGCTTGGTCCAACGGATGACATTACGCTGTTTGAGTACTCTAAGAAAACGAATCGTGAGCGCGGACCGGCCCTGGTTGGCATTGAACTGAAGCACAAGAGCGATTTTGAGCCGCTGCTGGAGCGGATGCGAAACCTGAAGCTTCAATTTGAGTACCTGAATGATAAACCGGACTTGTTTGAGTTTCTGATATAAATTTTCGCCTTATGAAGTTAGAACACATTCATTCTGACCCGGCTATTTTAGGGGGAAAGCCTTGTATCAAAGGAACTCGAATTAGTGTGGAGCTAATTCTGGAGACGATAGCCAACGGCGCTTCTGTTGCTGACATTGTGCATGAGTTCCCTAAGCTGTCGACTGAGGCTGTACAAGAAGCTATTTTATATGCAGTATCCGTGCTGCGTGACGAGATTGTAGTTGAGGTCAAGTCTGTAGCCTAGCCTAATGCGATTAAAAAATTTAAGGCTGCTTGCTGATGAGAATATTAGTCCTGTGTTGCTCGACTACTTGCTTGACAAAGGTTGTGATGTTGTCAGTATTGAGCAAGCTGGCTTGTCCGGCTCATCCGACGAAGCAGTGTTGGAGTGGGCCTACCAGGGGAGTCAAGAGTAATTATTACGCAGGACAGTGACTTTGGTAAACTGGCATTTGTCTACAAGAAACCGTTCATCGGCATTATACGCCTTTGGCCGGGACACCTTCTTGGGAGGCTACACTTACCAACTTTAGAAGCAATAAGTACCACTGAATTAATGGTAGAGCCTCCTTTTGTGATAGTAGCCGAAAAGATAGGGGATACCGTACAAATCAGAATGCGTAGTTACGTAAAGTAGAATTATGAATAAGCCCACAACGCTGTTTGATAAAATCTGGGATGCTCATGTTGTGAAACGGGCAGAGGGGTATCCGGATGCTTTATTTATCGACCGTCACTTTATTCATGAAGTTACCAGTCCGCAGGCATTCGACGGACTGCGCAAGCGGGGCATTGGTGTGTTCAATACAAGTCATACCACCGCCACCGCCGACCATAACGTACCCACCAAAGACCAGCACCTGCCCATTCGGGAAGCCCTCTCCCGCCATCAGGTGGAGACGCTGCGGAAGAACTGCGCCGAATTTGGCATTGATCTGTATGACCTCGGTCACCCATTTCAGGGTATTGTCCATATCATCGGCCCTGAACTGGGCATCACCCAGCCGGGTATGACCATCGTGTGCGGAGACAGCCACACCTCCACGCATGGTGCGTTCGGAAACATTGCCTTTGGTATCGGTACCAGCGAGGTCGAGCAGGTGCTGGCTACGCAGTGTATCCTGCAGTATAAGCCCAAACGAATGCGCATCAACGTCAACGGCCAGTTAGGCAAGGGCGTTACCGCAAAAGACATTATTCTGTACATCATCTCGCAAATCTCGGCCAGCGGAGCTACCGGTTATTTTGTCGAATACGCCGGAGGTACTATCCGGAGTCTGTCTATGGAAGCCCGGATGACCATCTGCAACATGAGCATCGAGATGGGGGCCCGCGGAGGGCTGATTGCGCCCGATGAGACTACGTTCGAGTACATCCGTGGACGTCGGTTTGCCCCGCAGGGAGAAGCGTTTGACAAAGCCGTTCAATTCTGGCGCACGCTGAAAACCGACGAAGGTGCGGAGTTCGACCGGGAACTGCACTACAATGCCGAGGAGATCGGGCCAATGATTACCTACGGCACCAATCCTGGCATGGGCATTACGGTGAATAGCCATGTGCCCAACCTGAACGAAATACCCGAGCGGGAACTGGCCTCGTACACCAAATCCCTGGCCTATATGGGTCTGGAGCCGGGAACGGCGGTGAAAGGCAAGCCGGTGGATTATGTGTTTATCGGCTCCTGCACCAACGCCCGCATGGAAGACCTGCGGCTGGTAGCTGATTTTGTCAAAGGCAAAAAGAAAGCAGCCGGCGTTGAGGTCTGGGTCATTCCCGGCTCGAAGCAGGTAGAACAACAGGCGAAGCAAGAAGGGCTGGATAAAATTTTTGAGGAAGCGGGATTCGAGCTGCGCGAACCGGGCTGCTCAGCCTGTCTGGGCATGAACGAAGACAAAGTACCGGCCGGCAAATACTGCGTCAGCACCTCAAACCGAAACTTTGAAGGTCGCCAGGGACCCGGTGCCCGTACCTTCCTGGCTAGTCCACTGACCGCTGCCGTAGCAGCTATTACGGGCAAAGTAGAGGATGTGCGGGAGTATGTATAAACGAAGGTTAACGCCATGAAGGACGAATCGCTTCAGAAAACCATTCAGGCATATTTGCTTCAAAAGAACATTCACCGGGCGGCTATTTTTGGCTCATACGCCCGCAACGAAGCAAATGAGCACAGCGATATTGATTTGCTCATTGAAGCTGATGGTCTAACTATGTTTGATATACTGCGGATGGAACTGGAGCTTGAACAGCTTACTAATAAAAAGATTGATATGGTAGAGTACAGTGCGATTAAACCGTCAATTCGGGAGCAGGTTCTGGCGAGCCAGATTCGAATACTATGACTCGTGATGACCAGGTTTACTTACAGGACATCATTGATTCTATTGACATCATATTTCAACATATTGGCGATAGTACCGAATATGAGTTCAGCCAAAGTTTGTTGATTCAGGATGCGGTTTATCGTCGGTTTGAGATAATTGGAGAAGCAACGATACGATTGTCCGATGACCTGAAAAGCCGTTATCCAGAAATAGAGTGGAGGCTGATGCGAGCCATGCGGAATAAACTGGCTCACGAGTATTTTGGTATTTCAGCATCCACAGTGTACAACACCATCAAACTGTATTTGCCTGCTTTATTGCGGAATTTACAAAGAGTGCAACATGAGCAAAGAAACATTTCATAAGCTGGTAGCAACCGCATCCCCGTTGCCGATTGAAAATATCGACACGGACCAGATTATTCCGGCCCGGTTCCTGAAGGCAACTACCCGCGAAGGCTTCGGCGATAACCTGTTTCGCGACTGGCGGTACAATGCCGACAATACACCGAAAGCCGATTTCGTCCTGAACAACCCTACCTACGCCGGTGCGAAAATCCTCGTAGCGGGCCGTAATTTCGGGATGGGCTCCAGCCGTGAGCATGCGGCCTGGGCTATTCATGATTATGGCTTTCGGATAATCATATCCAGCTTCTTTGCCGACATTTTCAAGAATAATGCCCTGAATACATTCGTGCTGCCGGTGCAGGTCTCCGACGAATTTCTGGCTGAAGTATTCAACGTCATAAAGGCTAACCCCAAAGCGGAGATAAGCGTCGATCTGGAGAACCAGGAAGTAGTACTGGAAAACGGCCTGAAGGAGTCATTTGCCATCAACCCCTATAAAAAAGCCTGTCTGATGAACGGGTACGATGACATCGACTACCTCCTGAGCCTGAAAGAAGAAATTAAACAATTTGATTTAACCCACGCGTAGCATTGAGAGAATGAGTGATTGAGTGAGAATTTCGCTCAATCACTCATCCACTCATTCACTCAATTGGAAAATGAAAAAGCACATTGTTGTTATTGCGGGCGACGGCATTGGTCAGGAAGTAACGGCCGTTGGTAAGCAGGTCCTGAATCGCATTGCGGAGAAATTCGGTCACGAGTTTACGTACGATGAGGCCCTGATTGGCCACGTTGCCATTGAAGCTACCGGCAATCCGCTGCCGGCAGAAACCATTGCGAAATCGAAAGCCTCCGACGCGATTCTGTTCGGTGCAGTTGGCCACCCGAAGTACGACAATGACCCGTCGGCTAAGGTTCGGCCGGAGCAGGGCCTGCTGGGTATCCGGAAAGCATTAGGTCTGTATGCTAACCTGCGCCCGATTAAGCTGTTTGATGAACTGCTTCAGGCATCGAGCATCAAGCCGGAGTTTCTGAAAGGAGCCGATATCCTATTTTTCCGCGAGCTAACGGGCGATGTGTATTTCGGCGAACGAGGCCGCAAAGACGAAGGCAGTACCGCCTACGACACCATGATTTACAGCCGCTACGAGGTTGAGCGCATTGCCGTAAAAGCCTTTGAAGCCGCCATGACGCGCCGGAAGAAAGTCTGCTCGGTCGATAAAGCCAACGTGCTGGAATCGTCGCGGCTATGGCGCGAAGTCGTTCAGGAAGTAGCTAAGCGCTATCCGGACGTGGAGGTAGAACACCAGTTTATTGATGCCGCTGCTATGCTGCTCATCAAAGACCCGCGCCGGTTCGATGTGGTGGTGACAGGTAACCTCTTCGGCGACATTCTCACCGACGAAGCCTCCCAGATCGCCGGTTCCATGGGGATGCTGGCGTCGGCGTCGGTAGGTGACTCAACCGGTCTGTATGAGCCCATTCACGGGTCGGCGCATGATATTACCGGCAAAGGTGTAGCCAACCCGCTGGCTTCTGTCTTGTCGGCGGCTCTGATGCTGGACATTTCGTTTGGGTTGAAAGAAGAAGCCGAAGCCGTGGTGAATGCCGTTGACCAGGTGCTAAAAGCCGGTTACCGCACCCGAGACATTGCCGATAGCAATACGCCAGCCGACAAGGTTTTAGGTACTCAGGCAATGGGAGAGCAGCTGTTGGCTTGCCTTTAGCCTGGCCTTCAATTCATATTACTACCGTCACCTGACTTATCTTAAAGACAAACTGAACGACTAACGCTACTACTATGAGCCAGCGAGTTTATATTTTCGACACGACCCTGCGCGACGGCGAGCAAGTGCCCGGATGCCAGCTGACCACCGAAGAAAAAGTTGTGGTGGCCAAAGAACTGGAGCGCCTGGGGGTCGATATCATCGAAGCCGGCTTTCCCGTGTCCAGTCCGGGCGACTTCCGGTCGGTGGTAGAAATTTCCAAAGCCGTAACCGAGCCGACGGTCTGTGCGCTGTCCCGGGCCGTCAGAGCCGATATCGACGCGGCCGCCGACGCACTGAAACAGGCAAAACGGGGCCGGATCCATACCGGTATTGGCTCGTCGGATATTCATATCCGGAATAAGTTCAACAGCACCCGCGAACAGATTCTGGAGCAGGCCGTTGATGCCGTTAAGCACGCCCGCAACCTCGTAGATGATGTAGAGTTCTACGCCGAAGACGCCGGCCGTGCCGACCTGGAATTCCTGGCCCGGCTAGTCGAACGTGTTATTGCCGCTGGTGCCACCGTAGTTAATATTCCGGATACAACCGGCTATTGCCTGCCTCACCAGTACGGCGAGCGTATTAAATACATCTACGACCACGTTCCGAACGTCGATAAAGCGATTATCTCTATCCACTGCCATAACGACCTGGGGCTGGCCACGGCCAACACGCTGGCGGGTATCATGAACGGAGCACGCCAGGTAGAGGTAACCATCAACGGTATCGGCGAGCGGGCCGGTAATACGTCGCTGGAAGAAATAGTCATGGCCATGAAAGTGCATAAAGATATGGGCTTCGTCACAGGGGTAGACAGTACCCGTCTGTTCCCGGTTAGTCAGTTGGTTTCGCAGATGATGCGGATGCCGGTGCAGGCCAATAAAGCCATCGTCGGCCGCAATGCGTTTGCCCACTCGTCGGGTATTCACCAGGACGGCTTTCTGAAGCATGCCGATACTTACGAGATTATGAACCCTCATGAAGTCGGAGTGCCTAAGTCGTCTATCGTGCTGACCGCCCGCAGCGGCCGACATGCCCTGAAGCACCGGCTGGAGTTGTTAGGTTACAAGTACGATAAGCCCACCCTCGACGGCATCTACCGGCGTTTCCTGGATTTGGCCGATGTTCGTAAAGAGGTGAATGATAAAGATCTGATGGAATTGGTTCGATAAGCGAAAAGCCGGTTAGCAGCCGGCTTTTTCATTTTCTGACGGTAGCGCCCTGGTCCTCCATGGCGAGTTTCAGCGCCCGCTCCACTTCCAGGTCACGCTGGCGGATGCGGTCCCATACGGCGTAGGTAACCGGAATATCGGGCATGACCCCTCTCCCCTGGTCCGGCTGTTGGCTCGCTGTAGCAATCCAGAAAATCGGGAAGCGCACCCGCAGGCGGGTATTCGGCAACGTCAGTGTTTGAATAATACCTCCGTTGCACCCCGCTTCGCCCCCGCCCGTCTCCTGACCAATTACCTTAACGGGCCGTTGTGCTTTGAGGCTGGCAGCAAAAATGGACGCGGCCGAGAAGGTCCGGCCGCTTGTCAGCACGTATACGTTTCCTTTGAACTTATATTCATCGGCCGGCTCCATCCAGCCCACGTTCGACTTTCCGAACAAGTACCGGCCATTTCCCTTACCCAGGTAGCGGAAGTTCTGCCGGAGCAGCCGCTTTTCTTTCCGGTCGAAATAGGCCCAGGCATTGGGTTTGCGTACCCGGCATTCGGCGCGGTCGACTTGCCGGAAGGTTGAATCGATGAGGTACGCCATCAGATCGGCCCCGATTTCGGCATTGCCACCCATGTTCTGCCGCAGGTCAATAATCAGGCTGCGGGTGTGTGCCTGTTTGAGGGTGCGAAATACATCGCGGTGGAAGGATTCATGCTTCTCGTAGCTGAAGCCGTTGATAATCAGAATGGCTACAGACGAGTCACTGGCCGGAAACTGGAGCGAACGCATCAGTTGTTGTTTCACCTCATCCTGATCCAGCTTTTGCGGCCCAGGACTCACTTTCCGAATTTTCCGGATAGCCCTGGTAAGCTTATCCGGTTTTTCGGTAGGAACGTTAGCATTGAACGGTACCGGGTTCAGCTCGCTGCCGGTTATGCGGGGCTTGCGCTGGATAGTTGTTATGCGTTCGCAACCGGTAGTATCCCGAACCGTCACGGTCCAGGGCGACTGCCCGTCGAAATGTTTCCAGTAGACCTCCTCCAGAAAATATAGCTCCAGAAAATAATCTTTAAAGGTCTCGTTGTACCCATCCGAGGGCCAGCGGTTTTTAGCAAACGTAACCACCTCCGATACCGGGTGACTCCCCAGCTTCACCACCTCAGTACCGGGTACCAGCGTTGAATCAGTACTGCGATTACGACCGATATAAAGGCGGTTATTAGCCAGAATAATATCAAAAGGCAACCATTCGGGTTTTGGCTTGCTGCGCCAGCGCCGGTACGAGAGGGATTCCTGTAGGTCGGTATGGCCGCACCGGATTTGGACAATCAGTGGACGGAGCAAATCGCCGAAGGCAGTTTCGGTCATGGGGCGGTGCAACTGGCAGTACACGTCGTCGAAATATCGGTTCATCTCCTCGCGGGACGAGTACCGGTAAATGCTGGGATGGCGGTCTTCCAGGGTCTTGCGTAGCACAGCAAAATCCTGCCGGAGCTGCTCGACCGAATATAACTGATACGGGTCGTAGCCATTACCGCTTTGCTGGGCAGTAGATCGGAAGGCCACACAGACAGCCAACCCTATCAGCAACGTAAATAGCCGCATGTTTTTCTGCTAAAAAACCACTATATTTCTGTACTCTAATGTACCTCTTTTTCAACGAGAAACAAAAGCAATAGACGAACCGTTGAGTTGTTAACGTATCATCCTTTGTACAAACTAAAAAATGAGGGTACCGGTTATGACCCGGATGAGAATCTGATTATACAACGCCGGAAAACCCAAAAGTAATGAATTATGGCACGACCGAATCCCGAACTAATTGACGCGCTGCGTCGGACGGCGCGCAAACTAACCGAAGGGGCTCCCTACCAGTGGGGCCATATGGGCGGCTGCAACTGCGGCAATCTCGCCCAGGAGCTGACGAAGTTAACCAAAGATCAGATTCATGCCTATGCCATGCAGCGCTACGGCGACTGGAACGAGCAGGTACAGGATTACTGCCCTACCAGCCGGATGCCCATCGACGTGGTCATCAGCGAGATGGTCAATGCCGGCCTGTCGCTGGAAGACCTGAAAAACCTGGAGAAGCTGTCAGACAAACAAATCCTGTCCCGCTTCCCACTCGAAAAGCGCTTTTTGAAACACAACCAGCGCGACGATGTGGTGGTATACCTTCGTGCCTGGGCCGATTTGCTGGAAGAGCAACTGCTGGAGATGATTGAACTGCCGGACCTGCATGTAGACCGGAGTTATACTCCGGTTTAAGCCCGGTCTACGCTACCAAAAAGCATCCTCAATATGCTTGACCAGCACGTCATCGTCTTTTAAGGTAATGGCCAATATATCGAACCGGACATCGTACCGCCAGTCTTTGGTGAAGATGTAGTGTTCGGCTACCCGCATCACCAACCGGGCTTTGGTTGAGGAAACAAACTCTTCGGGATTACCAAAGCTCAGGTTCCGGCGGGTTTTCACTTCCACAAAAATCAGCAGCTTCCCTTTTCTGGCGACAAGGTCAATCTCTGCGTGCTGGTAGCGGAAATTGCGGGCTACTACGTCATAGCCTTTCTGTTGCAGGTAGCGGGCGGCTTCCTCCTCGCCCTGCTTGCCGGTCTCATTATGTTCTGCCATGTGGTTGAGACGTTCGAGCCTGCCTGCGGTCAAACCCATAAATTACCGGATACCCAATAAACCGCCGGGTTTTCTCCGTTGCGGCTTTTTGTTTTAACATTCTGGCTTTAACCCGGGCTCTGAGTAGGATACTACCTGGTTTAGCTGAAGCCAGATTATCCTGTAGGTACTTACCCGGTGTATACCTTACATCCGGTTTTACAGGACGTAGTACGCATTGTGGAGAATTCTTCATTTGAGGTAGATAACATATTCTTAAAATCGACATCTCCATGCTTTTAAACTGTCGCGTTACGAGGTGAGCCGGTACCGAACGAATACCTCTGTTTTTCGTGTTATCCAACGGGCGGCTCCATATTGAGCGGCCGGTGTTTTCGCCGTAGAGACATGAATGCTTGCTGTAATAAACAGGTTCTGGTTCAGGAATTAGGGACCATCGACTACCGGGCCGCCTGGGATTATCAGGAACAGTTGTTTGCCGAAATTGTCGCCAAAAAGCTGAGTAATCGCGGGGTGCCGGACGACCAGCAGCAACCGACCCCCAATTATTTACTGTTCTGTGAGCACCCGCATGTATACACGCTGGGCAAGAGCGGGAAAGAAAGTCACCTGCTGGCCAACAACGATTTTCTGCGGACGATAGGTGCTACCTATTACAAAATCAACCGGGGTGGCGACATTACCTACCATGGGCCGGGGCAGTTGGTCGGCTACCCGATTCTGGATCTGGATAATTTTTTTACGGATATCCACCGGTATATGCGTTTACTGGAAGAGACCATCATCCGAACCTTAGCCGAATATGGTCTCGACGCCGGCCGCATTCCGGGCCTGACGGGCGTCTGGCTGGATTACCAGCAGCAGCAGCAGAACCCGCGCAAAATCTGCGCCATGGGCGTAAAAGCCAGTCGCTGGGTGACCATGCACGGATTTGCCCTGAACGTGAATACCGACCTGAGCTATTTCGGTCATATTGTGCCCTGCGGCATCAGCGATAAAGCCGTTACCTCACTGGCGCAGGAAACAGGCCGGGAAATAGCGTTGCCCGAAGTAGCGGGCCGGATACGCCGGCATATGGCAGACTTGTTCGGAATGAGCCTGCCGGCGTTTGGTAATGTCGGGGCCGTTTAGTAGTTTACTGTTGAATGAACCAAACTGAGGTACGTTGGCTCGTTTTTACCTCAGCATACACGATACTGAATGAAGAAAGACATTAATTTTTTGCCGGTTGAAGGGGTACAAGTCGTGGTAGCCCGGCAACTAAACGATATAAATGAATATGACTGGCGGGTGTTTCTGCTTAACCAGAACGACGTCAGGATTACTAATGTGTTCGTGACCTCGAAAGGGTATGGCTATCACGAAGACCGGCAGCAGAAGACCTCTACCCTGCGGCATTATTTTACGGAATTGCAGCCGGGGGAGCATCAGATCGTAGAAACCATCATGCCTGATGTGTTCCACCTGAATAATGAATACTGGGTGAGTTACTTTATCGGTGACCAGGTTTTCGACAAAAAATTTATATTCGTACCGGACAGCATCACCGAGCAAAACCTGGTACGGATTGCCGCGTTAGGATTGGAGGGGATTTTGCACGAGTAAGCGCGTCTCCTTAATCCATTCCCTATGCAAGCCTCTGCCAGTGCCAAGAAAAAGTTTAAAAACCTGCTGTTTATCGACGTAAAGACGATAGCCGGCGAAGCCGCCTTCGAGCAGGTCGACCCGCGTATGCAACGGCAGTGGGAGCAGAAAATCAGCTACTACCGCGACAATGAGGGCTTAACGCCGGCCGAATGGTACAACCGCCGGGCTTCATACTACGCCGAATTTGGCCGGATTGTCTGCGTCGGAATTGGTGGACTATACTGGAACGACGAAGAACAACTTCACCTCAAAGTAAAAATCCTCGACCACGATAATGAACTTTCGCTGCTGCGGGAGTTTATCCACATTATCAATCGGTACCCACCGAACGACCTGGTGCTGTGCGCCCATAACGGCAAAGAGTTTGACTTTCCGTTCCTGTGCCGCCGGATGATGGTCCACGGCTTTAAGCTGCCACAGACCCTGCAACTGTCGGGCCGCAAGCCGTGGGAGGTGCCGCATCAGGATACCCTTGAGAACTGGCGCTTTGGCGAGCGGAGCCATTTTGTGCCGCTCGACCTGCTGGCGGCCATCCTGGATGTACCGGCCAAACCGCTCGACCTGACCGAAGAGCAAGTCAGTTTAGTGTACTACCGCGAAAACGACATGGGTCGTATCCGGCAGTACACGCAGGACTCCATCGTTATGCTGACCCAAGTGTACCTGCGCATGACCGGAGCGCCTTTATTAGAAGAAAACCACATCATTTACACAGATTGAGAAAGCCCGAAATAGGGCACATACCATGAGAAATAACCGAAACAAACCAAGAGAAAAACATAGTCAGAAACCCCAACGCGAGAACCCGGCGGTACAGTCTGCCAATAGCTTTCTGGACGAGCTAAAGGGCGACGTGGCGGCTTTTTTTGAAATAAACAACGAGGATTCGTTTACCCAGGCCGACGTGCTGGAGCATTTCGACGTAAACGATCGCAAAATGAAACTTATCCTCCACGGCCTGATTGGCGAACTGGTGGAGGAAGGCCGGCTGACCCGGCTGGACGATGGCAGCTACCGGGCCAACGAAGAAGCCGGCACCACCGAGGGTATTGTTGACCACGTGAACCAGAAATTTGCCTTTGTGGTGACGCCCGACGGTGACCGGGAAACCGATATCTACGTACCGACAGAAGAACTGGCCGGTGCCATTGACGGCGACCGGGTGCGGGTAATGACCTTCAGCGACTCCGGCAACCGGGGCCGGCGGGTCGAAGGCCGGGTAACCGAGATTGTGGAGCGGGGCCGCACGGAAGTGGTCGGCCGTATTCAGGTGTGGGCTACGTACGGGTTTGTGGTGCCCGACAGCAAGAAGCTGTACGAAGACATCCACATTGCCAAAGAGAAATTGGGTGGTGCCAAAGATGGTGACAAGGTCATTGTCCGGCTCACCAAGTTTCCGGATGAGCGCAAAAACCGCTTCGAAGGCGAAGTTATTACGGTACTTGGGCCTGCGGGTCAGAACAACACCGAGATGCACGCCATTCTGGCGGAATTTGGCCTGCCCATTACCTTCCCCGAAGCGATAGAGAAGGAGGCCGAAGCTATTCCGACCAAAATCAGTAAGAAAGACCTGGCAAAGCGCCGGGACTTCCGTGAGGTAACCACGTTTACTATTGATCCGATTGATGCCAAGGACTTCGACGATGCGCTGTCGGTGCAGATGCTGGAGAATGGCAACTACGAAATTGGGGTACACATCGCCGACGTAACGCATTACGTAAAGCCGGGTACGCTGCTGGAAGAAGAAGCCTACAAGCGGGCTACATCCGTTTACCTGGTAGACCGCGTGGTGCCGATGCTGCCCGAAAAATTATCGAACAACCTGTGTTCGCTGCGGCCGCACGAGGATAAGCTTACGTTTTCGGCGGTGTTTGAGCTGACGCCGGAAGCCAAAATTGTGAAAGAGTGGTTCGGCCGCACCGTCATTCACTCCGACCGCCGGTTCGCTTACGAAGAAGCGCAGGAGATTATGGACACGGGCGTGGGTGATTACGTTGAGGAGTTTCAATTGCTCAACAGCTTAGCCTATAAGCTGCGCGACGAACGATTCCGCAAAGGTGCTATCAATTTTGAAACGGTAGAGGTGCGCTTCAAGCTGGACGAAAACGGCGTACCACTGTCGGTACACCCGAAAGTCCGGAAAGATGCCCACAAGCTGATTGAAGAATTCATGCTGCTGGCCAACAAGCAGGTAGCGGAATTTGTGCATGGCCTCTCCAAAGGCACCGAACCCAACACGATGGTGTACCGGGTACACGAAAGCCCCGACGAAGCCAAACTGCAGGTATTTTCCGAATTCGTGAAGCGCTTCGGGTATAAGATTAAGGTCGATGGAGAGCATTTGTCGGGTTCGCTGAACGGCATGATTGAAGACCTGGAAGGCAAGCCGGAGCAGAATATGCTGCAGCAACTGGCCGTCCGGACAATGGCAAAAGCGCGATACAGTACCGAAGACCTCGGCCATTTTGGTCTGGCCTTCCGGCGGTATTCGCACTTTACCTCGCCCATCCGGCGCTACCCCGATATGATGGCGCACCGGCTGCTGCAACACTACCTGGACAAAGGGAAGTCGGCCGACCGGGCAGAATATGAAGCCAGGTCCAAGCACTCCTCAGAGCGCGAGCGAATGGCAACCGAAGCCGAGCGGGCCTCCATTAAATACAAGCAGGTAGAGTTCATGAGCCGTATGGACCCGACCCGCACATTCGAAGGCATTATATCCGGTGTCACCGACTTCGGCATCTTCGTAGAAATTACCGAAAACAGTTGCGAAGGATTAGTGCGCATGACTGACCTGACCGACGACTTCTATGAGTTTGACAAGGACAACTACCGGCTGGTGGGCCGTCGCACCAAGAAGTTCTACACGTTTGGCGATGCGGTTACGGTAAAAGTCAAAGAAACCAACCTGGGCCGCCGGAGCATCGATTTCTGGCTGGTCGACGATCACGCCAAGCACCTGTTACCCGGCTCCGAACGGGGCCGCAAGAGCCGCCGGGACAGCGACAGCAGCAACGGCCAGTCGAAGCGCTCGCGTAGTGGCAGCAGTGGCCGGCGCAAAGAAGGCACAGCCCCCAAGGGAGAAAACCGGCGCGGTGGCCGGAAGCGGCAGCGGGCCTGAAATCAAAGAGCGAAAGAGTGAATGAGTGAATGAGTGATTAGCTTCGCCGGCTTTTCGCTCATTCACTCTTTCGCTTTAAAAAGGTTTTTCTAATAAAATTAACCGTGTCATAACAATTTGAGTTAATAGGATTGTCTGTCATGTGCTGATATAACAGACTGATCGATTTTCCTGATTCATAGCCGCGTTCGCAGCAACGCAAAGCATTAGAAAGCATCCTGAATGGACACCAATCATGTAAAAACCGGGGAAGCGGAGCCCCGGAAATACGTCATATCCCGAAGACTGGACAGGTTGTTCATGGAGATGAACGATGTATTCCGGTTCATCGTCCGGTTCTTCAGGGAGGTCTTTGTTCCTCCCTATGAATTCAAAGAAATTGTCAAGCAGTGCTACGAAGTAGGCGTTCAGTCGCTGCCGCTGATTTCGCTCACCGGCTTTATTACCGGTATTGTCTTTACCAACCAGTCGCGCCCGTCGCTGTCCGAATTTGGTGCGGTATCGTGGCTACCGGCCCTGATTGCCATTGCCATTGTGCGGGCGCTGGCCCCATTAGTGACGGCGCTGATTGCCGCCGGCCGAGTTGGCTCCAACATGGGTGCCGAGCTGGGTTCTATGAAAGTGACCGAACAGATCGATGCCATGGAAGTTTCGGCGACTAACCCGTATAAATTTCTGGTTGTTAGCCGGGTGCTGGCGACTACCTTTATGATTCCGACGTTAACGCTATATACGATGTTTGTGGCGCTAATGGGTGCCTTCATCAATGTAAATACGAATGAGCAAACCAGCTTTGTCTCGTATATCGAACAGGTCTTTAGCGCCATTACCTTTCTGGATGTGTTTGCGTCGGTCATCAAAGCCTTTGTCTTTGGCTTTACCATCGGCATGGTTGGTTGTTATAAAGGCTATAATTCGTCGAAAGGCACGGAGGGCGTCGGTAAAGCAGCCAATGCATCGGTAGTAACGTCGATGTTCCTGGTGTTTATCGAAGAGCTGCTGTCGCTCCAGATTGTAAACGCCATACGGTCCATGTAAGAAACATCATGGAAGACAAGAAAAGTAACCATATTAACCGGCAGGAGGCTATTATCAGCATCCGGGGATTGTACAAATCCTTCGGTGATCTGCACGTGCTGCGGGATGTAGACCTGGATGTATACAAGGGCGAAAACCTGGTCGTGCTGGGGCGTTCGGGTACGGGAAAATCGGTGCTCATTAAAATCATTGCCGGCTTACTGAAGCCGGATGCGGGAATAGTGACTGTGCTGGGGCAGGATGTGGCGCAGCTTTCAACAAAAGAACTGGATCAGCTTCGGCTAAAGGTTGGCTTTTCGTTTCAGAACAGTGCCTTGTACGATAGTATGACCATTCGGGAGAACCTGGAGTTTCCGCTGGTTCGCAATGTCCGGAACCTGAGCCGGCAGGAGATTGACCGGGCCGTTGAAGAAGCCCTGGAAGACGTCGGGCTAGGTCAGACCATTAACCAGATGCCGTCTGAACTGTCGGGGGGGCAGCGGAAACGGATCGGCATTGCCCGGACGCTGATTCTCAAACCGGAGATCATGCTGTACGACGAGCCGACGGCCGGACTCGACCCGATTACATCCATTGATATAAACAACCTGATAAATGAGGTGCAGGAAAAACACCACAGCACTTCTATTGTTATTACCCATGATCTTACCTGCGCCAAAATGGTTGGTAACCGGATAGCCATGCTACTCGACGGCCGGTTTGAACGGCAGGGCACCTTTGAGGAAGTATTTGAGTCGGATGATGAGCGGGTACAGGCTTTTTACAATTACAACTTTGTGACATAAAGATGAGCGCATCAGATAATAAACGATCAGTAACCGTCGGGATTTTTGTTATTCTCGGCATAGCCATATTGGTAGTAGGTATTCTTGTGTTAGGTGGACAACAGAAACGATTCACCAAAAACATTCAGGTCACAGCCACCTTCGATGACGTTTCCGGTTTGAAGGTCGGGAACAATGTCTGGTTCTCCGGTGTAAAAATCGGCACCGTCCGCACCCTGCGGTTCATCGGTAACTCGCAGGTCGAAGTGGGTATGAACATTGAGGAGAAATCGGCCCATTTTATCCGGAAAGATGCCAAGGCGACCATCAGTTCGGAAGGCTTTATCGGCAACAAACTGGTAATGCTGGTGGGCGGCACTACCCGTTTTCCAACCATTGAAGACGGTGACCGGCTCCAGACCGAGGCAGCTCTCAGCGCCGACCAGATTATGGAGACGCTACAGGAAAACAACCAGAACCTGCTGAAGGTAACCACCGACTTTACCAGCCTGATGAACCGAATCAAGCAGGGCAAGGGCACTATTGGGGCCATCCTGATGGACTCGGTGATGGCGAATAACGTCCGGGCTACCGTAGCTAACCTGCAGCGGACATCAACCAACGCAGCTCAGGTATCCGGCTCGCTCAATCAATATGCCGCCAAGCTGAATACCCGGGGTACACTGGCCAATGACCTGGTTACCGATACGGCCATTATGGCCCGTTTGCGGACGTCGGCCAATCAGATTCAGCAGGCCACCTCAACGGCCGTTACCATGGCCAACAACCTGGAGCAGACGACCGAGAAGGTAAACCGGAAGATAGACAACCCCAATTCGCCCCTGGGTGTCCTTCTTACCGACGAATCCACAGCCCGTAGTTTGAAAGGCACGATACGAAACATGGAGAGCAGTACCCAGAAGCTGGACGAAAATATGGAAGCCCTCCAGCATAATTTCCTGTTCAGAGGTTTCTTTAGAAAAAGAGCGAAAGAACAGGAACAACAGGAGAAAAACCGCACCCGCCCCGCTACCCAGACGGCCGTGCAGCAAACTGTAGATACAATGGGGGTGCAGAAGTAAGCAAGAGCGGCTTTTGCCTGACCAGGCCCCGTTCACGATCCGGAAAACGAATGCTCCTGCGCCAATCGGTCGGCTTCGAGCGCGGTCAGCAGCGATTGGTAGCCGTTTTGTTCGGTGATTTTCCGGTGCGTTTCCGGATACTGAATAGCCGATAACTGCTCACGAAACATCAGCCGGAGGATTTCGCCGTAAAGGTGCATTTTCTGCTCGTCGTAGCCGTAGCTGAGCTGGATCTGCTGGTAGGCATCAATGGCCTTATGGCGGCCCCGCATAGCCCGCTGCGCTCCGCCGAAACTACTGGTTATATCGAGCCGGGCCCCCGGAAACAAGTCCATCAGAGCGCGGGTCGTGCTCTCGTCTACCAGGCCGCGCAGCACCAGCCGGGTGGGTACCCATTCGTAGAGCGTAATGTCTCCGCGTTCAAACAGCAGCCGCATTTCCTGCCGGTCCATCTGCCCCGGCTGCGTAAAGCCGTGGTAGTAGTTGACCAACACATCGCCGTACTGCACGGTGCAGTTTACCTGGTCTTCACTATCAGTGCCAGGTCGTTTGACGGCCTGAGCGGATCGGACCTGCCCCTCGCCGAGCCAGCCGGCAAACATATCGAAGAAATGAACGCCATGCTCCACAAAAATGCCCCCGCTCTTCGACCGGTCCCAGAACCAGTGATCGGCGGAGAGGCCCTCATCGGCCGCGTAGTTCTCAAAATAGCCGTGCAACATATCGCCCAGCAGCTTTTTCTCAATCAGGTATCGGATGCGCTCGTACATAGGATTGTAGCGCTGCATCAGATTGGTGATCATAAGCAGCCCTCTCTGCCGGGCAGTTTCAAGCATTTCTTTACCGTGTTCGGCGTTGGTAGCCAGGGGCTTTTCGCAGATGACGTGCTTGTTGGCCTCCAGGCAGCGCATGGCCTGCTCGTAGTGCAAAAAGGGGGGCGTAGCAATGTAGATAATGTCGACCTTCGGATGATTGACCAGATCGTCCAGATGCTCCCGCTGTTCGGCACCGAAGCGCCGGGCCGCAGCCTGAGCGGCTTCGCGGTGCGTACCGGCAATGGCCACCAGCCGGGTGTGGGGTACCTGTAGAAAATGCTGAGTGGCAAACAGGCCAAAACCGCCCATGCCGATAACGCCTAAACCAAATTCACGCGGGTTGCTCTCCATAACATTCTGTCTGTTTAGAAAGACAACCGGCGCAGGCAGTACTATGTTAAGAAGTCAGTAAGGTAGGTGCCGGCCAGGGACGCGGAATCAGCCCCCGGCGGTCGTTTTGGAGCAGTAGTTCAAACAACTGCACGGTAGCAGCCGCATCGCCATACGCCCGGTGCCGGTCTGAAACCGGTATACTAAGCGACTGGCACAGGTTTCCCAGACTATAGGAGGGCAATCCCGGAAAAATCTTACGGCTCAGTTTGACGGTGCAGAGGGTACGGCGCAAAAATTCGTGACCGGCCCAGTTCAGTTCCTTTCGCAGAAAACCAAAATCAAAACCAACATTATGAGCCACAAAAATGGCATCCTGCGTTATACGCTGCACCTCCGGAGCCACGGTATCAAATGTGGGGGCATTCTGCACCATAGCATTGGTAATGCCGGTCAGGCGGCAGATAAACGGAGGAATCAGGCAGCCGGGATTCAGCAAAGTGTGGAACAAATCCACCACCTGCCGGCCATCGTGGCGGATCAGGGCTATCTCGGTAAGCCGGGAGGGCCCTTTCACCCCACCGGTCGTTTCAACGTCGACAATGCAATACACGCCTAAAAATAAACAATTATCGCAATGCCTGCAACGGTCGGGTAGTAACCGGCTTACGAACGGCAATTCCCTGCCGAATCAGTCCCAGCGTATAAGAGAGCATATAATCCTGACCCGACAGAACATCGGTATAGGTACGGCCAACAGTAAAATCAGGCTCTACATTGAAGCCGTTGGCCTGATCCGGACTTACGGCATGACTCAGCTTCTTCAGCGGAATCCGCACCTGCATTCTGGAATTCGGCAGTGTAACTGTTTTGAAGTGCCCGGCAAAATCGCCCCAGTAGGCACCTCCGCAGGCTTCACCAACATATGTTCCCATACCGGCATCCAGCGTTTTGGAGAGCACGGAGGTTGTGGCCGAAAAAGACCCGCCATTCATCAAAAAGTACAGATTGCCTTTAAAGGCCAGCCGCTTTCGCGGACGATACAACCGCCGGGTGGCCCGCTCCGAAAAACCGCCGTATCCATCGCGCTTGTAAAGCAGGCTGAACTGAATGGCCGACAGCGGATTCCAGCGATTGACCAGTTCCCGGCGGGCGGCCACTTTCATCTGCTCATGCTCCATAATGCGGAAAGGCTTCGGCATCCAGTATTGCAGCAGCCGCGCCGAGTTCAGCACCACCCCACCGCCGTTGTTTTGCACGTCCAGAACCAGGTTTTCCACCCGCTGCTCCTGAATTTGTTCAAAAGCCTTTTTTAACTTCTTCTTGAAAGCAATTTGAAAAGGATCGTATTTCTTCGGCCCCATAAATGTAGATACGCGTAGCACCGCCGTCCGCGTCAGGGTATCGACCATCCGCACCGACAGGTTCGGCCGGCGGTCGACTTCGATCCGGTAGCGTTTCTGAAATACTGCCCGAAAGGTAGCCGCCGTTGGGCAGGCCAGCGTAGTCTGCCGCAGCAGCGTATCGGCCGGGAGCCGGTACTGCACCGCAACCGAATCGGTAGAACCAAACCAGGACGCATAATAATCGGCAAACTGAATCAGGCTCCACTGCCGGCGGCCGGTCAGGTTATCGCCGTCGGAGCCGGAGCGGTCGGCATTCATCAGGAGCAGATGAAGTTCGGGTAAGGTACGGCCATTGAGGGTCACCAGTTCGGTGCCGCGCCGAAGCGAAGTATCTGCCGACATATTATGGCTGATGTAGTACCGGCCATTGGCCTCACGAACGTAAAAAGGAACGTACCGGGTCGACTTATCAAGGTAGTTTTTACGGTGGTTCAGGTTGGTATGTCCGTCTTTGAGCGCGTTGATGAGCGGGCTGACGTGGTGGAAAAATCCTAAATAATCGATGGGAGCATTGACGTGGTTGTACAACGAATCAAATAGCTGCTCAACCCGCGATTTGGGCGTATAATGCCCCAGACCGGGATGCAACAGATCAAGCTTGTGTTTCAGATAAAGCAGGTCTTCGTGAGCCTGCTCCGGAGAAAGTATCTGGGCCGAAGCCGACAGGAATCCTACACCCATCCAACATCCGGCCACCATCAACCAACGGGCAATTTTCTTCATGTTACGGTAAGTACAAGCCTTAGCCTCTGGATTAAAGAGGCATTTTGTTCTGTGAAAATACAGAAAAGCCAAATTATCTACAAGAGTCTACGGTGAAGTTAATTCAATAGTAACTCGTCCAGATAGTTTTAGCTACAGGGTGGTACACAACGTCAAATTTGAACTTTTCCGATAACGTATATAGAAGTACAGTGTAGTCTGAACGGCAGTTGGCCTTTGGTGGCATTTCTTTTATCCTACTTTTTTGCCGCTTCTCCCGCAGTTTTCGCTGCTTCGTCCAATACTTGACCAGTCTGTTCTTTTTTAATGATAGTTTTGGTAGCGCTGTAACAAAAGCGGTACAGCGCGGTTAACAGTTTATCCCCTGATTAACTTGTGATGAAACAAATCTTACGTATCCGTCTGCTAATCTGGTTTAGCAGTTTTTTCCTATTTGTCTCCTCTGTATTTGCCCAGGATAAATTTACCGTAAGTGGCTACGTCAAAGACGCGAACAATGCAGAAGGGCTTATCGGTGTGTCGGTGTATGTGAAAGAACTGGGCACCGGTGCCGTAACCAACAATTACGGCTTCTATGCAATTCCCCTTCCCAAAGGCGCTTATACGGTGGTTGTTTCCTATGTGGGATACGGCAAACAAACGCTGCCGGTTACACTGGCTACGCAAAATGTCCGGCTCGATATTGAACTAAAAGAAGAAGGTCGTGACCTGCAGGAGGTAGTAATCTCGACTACCCGCGAAGATGATAATGTAAAAAACATTGAGATGAGTGTCAATAAAATTGACATGAAGACCATTCAGCGCATTCCGGCGCTGCTGGGCGAGGTTGACGTTATTCGCAGTATTCAGTTGCTGCCGGGGGTGAGTACCGTGGGCGAAGGGGCTACAGGGTTCAACGTACGGGGCGGCAGTATCGACCAGAACCTGGTGCTGCTCGACGAAGCGCCGGTGTACAACTCTTCCCACCTGTTCGGTTTCTTCTCGGTGTTCAATCCGGATGCCGTTAAGGATGTGAAGCTCATCAAAGGAGGCATTCCGGCGCAGTACGGCGGCCGTATCTCGTCTATTCTGGATGTGCGCATGAAAGAGGGGAATGCCAAAAAACCGGAATTATCGGGTGGCATTGGTGCTATTTTCAGCCGGCTGGCCTACGAGCGGCCGCTGTTTGGCGGCAAAGGTTCGTTTATTGTGGCGGCCCGCCGGTCGTACGCCGATATTCTGGCTCAGCCGTTCCTGAAAGGCGATCTGAAAGGTTCCCGCTTCTTCTTCTATGACCTGACAGCCAAGGCCAACTACCGCATCGACGATAAAAATACGCTGTACCTGTCGGGCTATCTGGGCCGCGACGTGTTCGGGGCCGATTTTGGCTTCAACTGGGGCAATACCACTACCTCCCTCCGCTGGAATCATGTGTTCAGCGATAAGCTGTTCCTGAATACAACGGCTTTCTACAGTAATTACGATTACCTGCTCGACAGCGATCTGAAACGCAAACCCGAAAACCGGAACGACTATTTCCGATGGAAAAGTCGCATTATCAACTACAGTATCAAGCCCGATTTCACGCTGTTTCTGCGCAATAACACCCTGACGTTTGGCGGGCAGGCCATTCTGTACGATTTTCAGCCCGGCACGGCTACGGCTTCCAGCGCGGGTGATGTCCGTACATTTGGGCTCGAAAGCAAATACGCCCTCGAAAATGCGCTGTATGTCGGGAATGAGCAGCAGGTGAGCCGCCGGCTACAGTTGCAATACGGCCTGCGCTACTCACTGTACAGCTATATTGGTCCCGGCGAAGCGTATACCCTCCCAACGGATGTGCCGGCCGGCCGGCGCCGTTTTCCGCTTATCAACCAAACGCAACGGTACGATCGCCTGGAACCTATTAAAACCTACGGCAACTGGGAGCCCCGCTTCTCGGCCAAGTATGAGCTGACAGACCTGAGTTCGCTGAAGCTGAGCTATAACCGGCTGGCACAGTATATTCACCTGGTCTCGAATACTACGGCCTCTACCCCGCTGGATGTCTGGACACCCTCCACCAACAACATTCACCCGCAGATTGCCGATCAGCTTGCGGGCGGCTACTTCCGCAACTTCGGCCCTTCCGGCAGCGACTACGAAGCCTCTGTCGAAGTCTACTATAAATGGCTGCAAAACCAGATCGATTATATTGACGGGGCGAATCTGTTGCTGAACAAGTACCTGGAAGGTGACCTGCTGAACGGCAAAGGCCGGGCCTACGGTGCTGAATTTTACCTCAAGAAGAACAAAGGCGTGGTAAACGGCTGGATCAGTTACACGCTGGCCAAAACCGAGCGGCAGGTCGACGGCATCAACAGCGGACGCTGGTTTCCCTCCCGCTTCGACAAGCGGCACACCCTGAACGTGGTGGCATTGTACGATCCGGCATTTGCCCGGCGGTGGACCTTCTCGGCTACCTTTACGCTGAGTAGCGGCACTCCGGCTACCTTCCCGACTAACCGCTTCGAGTTTCAGGGATTTGCCTCACCCCACAACAGCGAAGGTGCCCGTAACAATTACCGCATCCCGCTCTACCACCGGCTCGATTTGTCGGCTACGCTCCAGGGCAAGCAACGCCCCGGCCGCCGGAATCAGGATAGCTGGGTGTTTTCGGTGTATAATGTTTATGCCCGGAAAAATCCGTTCTCCGTATTTTTCCGGCCTAATGCCGATAATCCGCAGATCACCGAAGCGGTACGGTACTCCATCTTTGCAACGGCTATTCCGTCGGTCACCTATAATTTTAAGTTCTAGCTCTCCAACCTCATTCGCCATGAAGCGCTATTCACTATACCTAATCGCCGTATGGGCAACCCTGGCCGTCAGCAGTTGCGAAACGGTTATCGACGCCAAACTGGATGAGGGGCCGGAGCAGCTTTCCGTCGACGCCATCATTACTGACCAACCCGGTATACAAGCCATTCGGCTCACCAGAACGGCCCCCTACTTTGCCAATCGCCCGGCACCAATCGCGTCGGGAGCCGTAGTAACGGTAACCGACAATACCGGCAAAACATATGCATTTACCGACCCCGACAACGACGGCACGTATACCTGGCAACCTGCCGGCAAAGACACCCTCGGCAAAATTGGCCGTACCTACCTGCTTAATATTCAATACCAGGGAGAAACGTATCGCTCCGTATCCCGCATGAATCGGGTACCTACGGTCGACTCCATAATTTTCAGGAAAGAGAAAGTGAATCCGCTGCCCAACGCTGAGGAGGGCTATCAGGCGGAGTTTTTTGCCCGTGACCCCGCCGGAGCGCCAGATTACGCCCGGATCCGCTTTTTCCGGAATGGCGTTCTGCAAAACAACCCCAACAACATTACGGTAACGTATGACGGGGCTTTCAACGGCAGCGGCAATACCGATGGGCTGTTGTTTATCCGCCCCATTCGACAGTCGGTAAATCCCGAAAAGTTTTACGCCGAGAACGATACCGTTATGGTCGAGATTCAGTCGATCACCGCCGAAGCGTTCTACTTTTTTCTGGAACTGCGCACGCAGCTTACCAATGGCGGCTTATTTGCGACCCCGCCGGCCAATGTACCAACCAACATTCTGAATGCCAACACCAACGGACCAAGAGCTACGGGTTTTTTTATTGCCTCGGCGGTGCGTAGCCTGACAGTACGGGTAAACAGCGAAACCATTCGCCGGTAACGCCCGCCCACACCAGCTACGATGTCACTGGCTTACCCGATCGGCGGGCTCCTGGTTGGGTGCTGGCAAACCATCGCAAAACAATAACAGGCAGCAGCAGCAGCAGAAAAGCAACGATTAGTGCAATCGACATCAGCAGGCGCGCCAGCCCCTGCATCACTTTACAGACTACCATAGGATTAGTTCACCTAACTTACTGACATACAAAACTACTTTTTCTAAGAATCTGGTAAAAATACGTACAGCAGAAAACGAGGAAGCGGCTTGGGGAGCGGCCCTTAAAACTGCCAGCGTGCCTGCACCTTCACTTCGGTCCGGTGCGGCACCCCAGTCTGATCGAGATCCGACCCAATGGTTGGCTGGTTGGTCAGTTGGGTACGAGACAACCGCAGCCACACATCAAGGTGCCGGTTTACGGCATATTGTACCATCAGATACTGACGCCGGCCCCGGTTGCTGTACGCCGGAAAGGAAAACGCATAGAGCACATCGCGCTCATACGCATACTGCCGGCTGTCGTAATCGTCGGTGCCGAACAGGGCCATACGTCCGCTGATACGCCACCGTCCCCGATCATAGGAAGCATCCTGTATAAAGGCAAAACCGTTGGATGGATCGGCCCCGGCATAGCGAAAACTCGTCCATTGCACCCGCGACCGGAGCTGCAGGCCCCAGAGGGGGTAATATTCGGCGTTGAACACAAGTACCCGGCGGATGGTGCCAGCAGCCACTTCTTTGGGGGTAGTCTTGGTGGCCGAACGGTTTTTTTGTTTGTGTTCTTCGTGGTAACTGGCGTAAAACAGCAGCTTTTTTGTTGGCGTGTAGGTGGCCTGCAGCAGGTAATCATACCCCTGCGAGGGCGCATCCACCAGGTAGCGCAGCCAGGGAAACCGGAAGCGGTCGATAAATCCGGCTACCGAAAATTTCCGGTATACCGTATATTTCAATCCCAGATAAGCTCCACTTTCGTTGATGGTGCGGGAGCCCTCCCCAAAGGCGTTGGCGTAAAAACTATGATAATTACGGTCGTAGTGCCGCAGCAGCAGCGCCATATCCAGGCGTCGGCTCAGGCTAATCAAGGCTCCACCAACCGCACCAATGCCTCCGCCGGCGTTTTGCGAGCCACTGCTGCGGGCTATCTCACCAAACAGATTCACGTTTTGCCGGACGTAACTGCCGTGCAGCCCGATCACCAGATTCTCTTTTCCGACAAATTCGTACTGATTATAGGGCAGGTTTCGCTTTTGAAGTTTTGTGCCGAACGTTGTATAGAGGGCCGTCAGACCCAGTTGCAGGCGGGTATTGGGGTGGTACAGCAGGTGACCGCCCAGGTTCTGCTCCGCCAGACTTGCCCGGGCTTCCAGTTCGGAGGCTGTGCGGTGCAGGCCCGATGTCAGCAGGGAAGAGACCTCAGCCTCTGCTTTAGCCGTGGCGGCTATGATGTTGGCATCGCGCCGGTTGCCGGCCAGCAGCAGGGTCAGGTCCAGTTGGCGGCTTAGGGCATAGGTGGCGGTAGCGCCACGCAGGTACCCAAACTCGCTCAGCGAGGTATACGGCCGTGCGCCCAGCGTAGACCGGCGGACGCCCTGCACCGTTTCGGCGCTTTTGCCCAGCACAAACCCCGCCGACAAAATCAGCCCCTGCCCGATCTGAAGCTGGTAGTCGCCAATGATCAGGTTTCGCCAGCGACCCCGGTTCTGCACCTGCCCGTGAAAGGAAACAAAATCAAAGCCGTACTGGTAGCTGCCCGGTTGCCAGCGCATCTGCTCGCCGGCATCCTTTTCAGCCGTAAGTCCAAAACTGAACGCCCGTGGGCGGCTGTATCGGTATCGTACATACCAATGCTGCTCATCGCCCAGATAGCGCTGAGGCAGTTTCCCGCTTTTCGACGCTTCGGCCGGGGTAAAGCCCTGCTGCTTTTCCAGAATCTGCTGGTATCGGATCAGGAGGTAATGATTGGTCGGGTTTGGTAAGCGACGGAGCAAAGCACCCCGGCCTTCATCAACCGTAGTAAACAGCATTAGCCGCTGAATGGTAGCCATATCGAAATCTGGCACCACCTGAAGCTCATACATCGACAGCAGCACTCCGTAATCGGCCCGGTACGCCAGCAGGCTGTTGATTTGCAGCTCCGTCAGCAGATAGGTAGCGGCCAGTTCATCGTGTGTAGCTGTATTCAGGTTCAGCGGGTTGGCGTAAAGCTGATACAGGGCATCGTAGAGGACAGAATAATCAGCATTTTCGGTCTGACCTGTAGTTAAGTTTTGCAGCAATGCATTAATCACCTCATCCGGTCGTCCGGCGGAGCGGGCCAAAAAAGTTTGCGGCCGGGCGGGCAAGCTTATCACTAACCCGGCGGCCGCCAATAAAAAGCAGTAAAGATGTTTCAAAGGTCCTGTTACGCTGATGCTCCGGTCGTTCTTCTGACGCCGAAACACCCAAAAGTATCAGGCAAAGCGACGTTTTAATATTTCGACCAGCTCTCCAACTTCATCGCTGCTCATGTCCCACATATACTGTAAGGCATAGCGGTAAGAGATCAGATCCAGCGCCTGTCCGTAGTTTTCCACTTCGTCCAGCTCGTCAATTGCTTCCTTGTACGTATTGGCATTGCCATTGAAAAGCTGATTGATAAACCGGAATTTCTGGTTCAGCGAAATACTCTTGGCAATACTCTCGATGGGCGCCCGGTGAAACGCTTCGCCCAGGGAGGCCGGTGATTCCTGCGCCGGCCGCAGTTTATCGTTCACTGTCGGCGTCGTTTCAGTAAGCGTCGGGGCATCCACGGCTGTGGGCTGGCTGATCGCCGTAGCCGGTACATGGCTGGGCTGGCTGATAGGCGCAACCGGATGAGGCTGATGGTCGCCGTTCAGAAACAAGGGACCGCCTGTGGGCGTCTCTTCGGGGGCCACCCCATTCACCGGCTGTTCCACACTCGTAACCGATGTTTCGACCGGCTGGGCCGGACGCGACTCGTCCCGATGGCCCTCCGTTCGTGGGGTATCCACCGCATCCAGTTCCGTATCGAAGAACGACCGCGTTTGCTGAGCGGCAAAACTCTCCGGCACATTGCTCCGCAGCAGTGTGGAGAGATCCATCGGCACTTTTTCGGAAAACAGCGCCACGTATTTATCCGGTTTCTCCAGTTCGTGGCTGCGCTGCGTCAGGATCTCATCGACCAGACTCAGGGCCTGGTTTACATATAGGAACGGCTTGCCATTCATGCGCTGCTCAATAGTGGCCGGCACAAATTTGTTAATCTGGGTATATCGGGTTAGCTGACGGGCCGCTTCGACCGTCAGCGAGAAGTCCGGCTGGTTGCGAATGACTTCGTCGAAGTGAAAGCGCGGATCAAACAGCATCACCAGCGTTCGTTTGGTGGCATCGGCCAGCAGGGGTTCCAGATGTTCGCGCCGGACACAGATATGCTGCGACACCACGTTCATGAATACACGTAATGCTTCCTCAACGTCCGGATGGGTGAAATCGAAATAGTGACTCCGAAACTTCTCCGCATCCGCTTTCCACTTTTCAAACAGACTACTGATGACAAACAAATTAATCTGTGTGATGGGGGTCAGATTCAGAATTTCTTTTCCGTTTATAACGGTGTGATTACTAAAGAAATCAGCGGCAACCCGGCGTGCGTAAGACTTACTATATTCGTTCAGTACATTATTGTTGAATTTGTTCGACATTGGTAAAAAGCTTTGCTTTGTAAAAGGTTGTTTTTTTAGCTGGACCCTGGTTTTATACGTAGTATAATCAAAAACCCGGGGAAATGTTGGCTCAAGTTATTGAATTCCACCGCAAAAAACAGGCCTGATCGCAGAACCTTCAGCTTAACTTATTTAACGTTACCCGGCATATGTTTATTGAACCGAACCGACGACGCGAACCGCCCCACCTACGGACCGGCTGGATCGAGGTGATCTGTGGCTCAATGTTCTCAGGAAAGACCGAAGAGCTTATCCGGCGGCTTAATCGTACCCTTATTGCCAAGCTGGATGTGCGTATTTTCAAGCCCGCCCTGGATACCCGCTACCACGAGCAGGACATCGTCTCGCATAATGCCAATGTGATTCGGTCTTTTCCGGTCAATAGTGCGCATGAAATTCTGGAACAGGCCGGCAACAGCGATGTAGTAGGCATAGACGAAGCTCAGTTTTTCGATGATAAAGAGATTCTGGAGGTTTGTACCCAGCTTGCCAATGAAGGTCGGCGCGTCATTGTAGCTGGTCTTGACATGGACTTTGAAGGAAAGCCCTTCGGCTGTATGCCGCAGTTGATGGCCATTGCTGAGTATGTGACCAAAGTGCATGCGATCTGTGTGGTCTGTGGTGATATTGCCAACTATTCGTATCGGCTGGTTTCTTCCAAAGAGAAAGTGCTGGTGGGCGAAACCGACAGTTACGAAGCCCGCTGCCGGCGGTGTTTTAACCTGGGCGATCAGGCTGGCCGCAAAGAGTGGGTGTATGAAGACGAAGGCATGTACTAAACAATATATGGCTGTATTTTTAGCGTACGGACCGATGCCCTGACACATTATCCTACTATTGCTTTCGTAACCGGTGCCGGCACCTTGAGGAGGTTATTACCCAGAAAGGCTGTAGCCTCCTCAAGGTGCCGGCACTGGTCACTTCTGTAATGCCTATTCACCCTGCCCCAGCGAATACCCCGGAGCGCCATCAAACGTATACAGGTTTTCCAGTTTGGTGGTATCCAGGCCGGCCTCATGAAAACGCATCAGCAGGTGACTGATCTGTTCTTTCCGGATGGGCGTACCACTACCCTGCTCATGCATAAACCGGCACCGCCACTGGTCGGAGCAGAACGTCTCCGGCATACCGTCGGGGTAAACCTTTACACCCCGGTTAGACACCATCAGCAGCTTGAGCGGGTGTGCATCAAACTGACTCACGATATCGCCAAACTGCTGGGCCGTACCCTCCGGCCAGTCTACAAATATATCTACCCCAACCAGCTCCTTATGCTGCCGGGGGCGCGTTTGGCTTTTTACCGATTGAACCGTAGTACCTGCCTGAGAGTTGTCGTAATGAACCGTTTTAAAATGCTGCGGCTCCTGCCCCAGCCGCTCAATGACCGCATCGGCAAAGGCCATGGTGCCCACGCGCTGCCGGCTCACCCCCTCTTTGTAGATGTCGCCCGTGTGGATACCATCTTCGATGGTCCGCAGCCAGGCATGCTGCACGCGGGTCGCTACGTCGGGCTGGCCAATATGTACCAGCATCAGAATAGCCCCCTGCAACAGCCCCGACGGATTGGCGATACCTTTGCCGGCAATATCAGGTGCCGAGCCGTGAATGGCCTCAAACATAGCGCAGTGGTCCCCAATGTTCGATGAACCACCCATCCCCACCGACCCGGCAACCTGAGCTGCAATATCGGACAGAATATCGCCGTACAGATTAAGCGTCACAATCACATCGAACCGCTCGGGCCGGTCGGCCACCAGGGCCGCGCCGATGTCGATGATAAAATGTTCCTTTTGCAGATCGGGGTACTCGGTACCTATTTCATCAAAGACCCGGTGAAACAAGCCGTCGGTCATTTTCATGATGTTGTCCTTTGAAAAGCAGGTAACTTTTTTGCGACCGTAGGCGCGGGCGTATTCAAAGGCGTATCGGATAATTTTCTCGCAGCCGGGCCGGGAGATAATTTTCAGGCACTGATACACCTGCTCCGTCTGCCGGTATTCGATACCTGCGTACAGGTCCTCTTCGTTTTCGCGGATAATGATCAGGTCCATCTGCGGGTGGGTGGTCGCCACAAACGGATAATAAGCCTGACAGGGGCGCACGTTGGCGTACATGCCGAGAGCCTTGCGGGTAGTCACGTTCAGACTGACGTAGCCCCCACCCTGGGGGGTGGTAATGGGCGCTTTCAGAAAGACGCGGGTGCGCCGGAGCGAATCCCAAGCCGTCGGCTCGATTCCGTTCTTCACGCCACGCGTATAGACTTTTTCGCCGATGTCAATGACTTCTTTTTCGAGTTGAGCGCCGGCCGCTTCCAGGATACGGAGAGTCGCATCCATGATTTCGGGACCAATGCCATCGCCATAGGCGACTGTGATGGAAGTTTTTTGTGCCATTTGCTGGTATTTCCGGAATGGTATAGTATATAATAACCAGGTTTGCCCTGCCTGGGCCGCGTAATTTACTAACAGGTCCTGGTGCCTGGCCACACAACCAACATAATTCTCCTGTATCTTTACTTACCATTTCTCTTTCTGACTATGACTACCCTACAACAAGCTCAACGCCCCATACCTCAGGTAAAAGGTGCCCCGCTGGTCGGAAATACCTTTCAGTTTATCCGTGACCCGCTGGGGTTTCTGACCCGGTTGCAACAGCAGTACGACCGGCTGGTGCGGTTCACCATTGCCAACCGGCTGGTAACGCTCACGCTCACGCCCGAAGATGCCAGGCACATTCTGCAGGAAAACAACAAAGTTTTCGTGAAAAGTGACGCCTACAAGGTGCTGTCGCTGTTTCTGGGCAATGGCCTGCTAAACAGTGAAGGGGATTTCTGGCGACGGCAACGGCGGCTGGCTCAACCCGCTTTTCACCGGCAGCGGCTGGCGCTGCTGGCAGATACTATGGTTCAGGAAACGCAGGAACTGACCGAACGGTGGAAGCAGCATGAAGCGGAACTACCCATCGACATTTCTGAGGAGATGATGAAGCTGACACTGGCGATTGTGACCCGGTCGCTGTTCAGCTCCGACGTGAAGAAACACCTCGGCAGTATCTCCCAATCGGTTACCACCATTATCGAATTCGCCTATGTACAGTTGCATAGTTTCATTCAGATTCCGATCCACTACCCAACACCCGCCAATATCCGCTACCGCCGGGCGGTCGAAAAAGTTGAAGGTATCATCTACGAAATCATTAACCAGCGCCGGGCCGAGAAGCGCAACGGCACCGACAGGCGGTACGATGACCTGCTGGAGATGCTGATGGAAGCCCGCGACGAAGAAACCGGCGAGCAGATGACCGATAAGCAGCTCCGCGACGAGGTGACCACCATTTTCATGGCTGGCCACGAAACCACGGCCAATGCCCTGTCGTGGGCGCTGTACTTGCTGGCGAAGCACCCGGCAGTAGCCGGCAAGGTTCGCGAGGAGGTCGACCGGGTACTCGGGCCGGAGGGTATACCAACCGCCGAAACCGTTCGGGGGCTTACCTATACGCTCCAGGTTGTTCAGGAAACCATGCGGCTGTATCCGCCGGCCTGGCTCTTCGGCCGCAAACCCATTGCCGACGAGCCGATGGGCGAATTCCGGCTACCAGCCAATTTGGGGGTTCTCATCTGCCCCTACCTGCTGCACCGCGACCCGAAATACTGGCCAAATCCGAACCAGTTTAATCCCGATAATTTCCTGCCGGAGCGCATAAAAGAGCGCCCTGCCTACGCTTACATTCCCTTCGGTGGTGGGCCACGGCTTTGTATTGGCAACAACTTCGCCCTGATGGAAATGCAGATCCTGCTGGCGCTGCTGGTCCGGGCGTTCGACTTCCGCACCACCCGCCGGAGCGTGATTGAGCCGGAGCCGGGCATTACCCTGCGGCCCAGGGGCGGGTTGCGGCTCAGGATTAAGCCGGTAAGCGATTAAACAGCGGGTTTGAGAATTGATGCGTTATGCCTAATTTTGGCATCGTTTTCTACTGACCACATAAACGAAGTCAAATGAGAGAGATACAATTCCGCGAGGCTCTACGCGAGGCTATGTCGGAAGAGATGCGTCGCGATCCGCGCGTGTACCTGATGGGCGAGGAAGTGGCCGAATATAACGGTGCTTATAAAGTAAGCCAGGGTATGCTGGATGAGTTTGGTCCGGAGCGGGTGATCGACACACCGATTGCCGAATTAGGCTTTGCCGGTATTGGCGTAGGCTCGGCGATGAATGGTCTGCGACCCATTATCGAGTTTATGACCTTCAACTTCTCGCTGGTTGCCATTGATCAGGTGATCAACTCGGCAGCTAAAGTGATGTCTATGTCGGGCGGGCAGTATTCTGCGCCTATTGTGTTTCGGGGGCCAACCGGAAATGCCGGTATGCTGTCGTCGCAGCACTCGCAAAACTTCGAGAACTGGTACGCCAACACCTCCGGGCTGAAAGTAGTGGTACCCTCAAATCCCTACGATGCCAAAGGATTGCTGAAGTCGTCGATCCGCGACGATGATCCGGTGATCTTCATGGAGTCGGAGCTGATGTATGGCGATAAGGGACAGGTGCCGGAAGAAGAGTACCTGATTCCGATCGGCAAAGCCAACATTGTGCGGGAAGGGAATGACGTAACCATTGTATCCTTCGGCAAAATCATGAAGGTAGCCCTGCAGGCCGCCGACGAACTGGCAAAGAACGACATCTCCGCCGAAGTAATTGACCTGCGCAGCGTTCGGCCGATTGATTACCAGACGGTGATTAACTCGGTAAAGAAAACAAACCGGTGCGTGGTGGTTGAAGAAGCCTGGCCGCTGGCTGCCATTTCATCGGAGATCACGTACCACGTACAGCGCCATGCCTTTGATTACCTGGATGCGCCGGTTGTTCGGGTGAATAGTCTGGACCTGCCGCTGCCGTATGCCCCTACGCTGATCGAAACGATACTGCCGAATGTGAAGCGTACGCTCCAGGCTGTAGAGTCGGTGATGTACAAGAAGTAATATTAAGCTGGCTATAAACGAAAACGCCGGGGCCGAAACCCTGGCGTTTTTTGTGGCTTCCTGCAAATAAGTTACGGTCGGGCGACAGTAGCTTTTTTGTAAGAAGCTAACAACTAGATAAACAGGCTAACGAGCAGATTTGTTCTGAACTTGAAAAATTGATGCATTATTTTGCGATTTAGTTCAGTAGATCAACATACTACCCCTAAAAACCGCCGAAAAGCCCAGGTTTTTCAGGTTAAAATAAAATATGATAATTCTATGAGGAGTCAATCGCAGACAATTTATGAAGTTACGGTACAATATATAGGTTCGCTGAGCGCCATTCGCCAGCGTGACCCCTTCATTGTATACTTTTCGAATTTGAAAAAAGCCATCGAAACCATAATTAGCCACCTGGCCCTGAATGGCTGGCCCGTTCCGATCAACTATTCGGCCGTATACCGGAGCCTGAAACAACGGGGCAGTTATCACTGCGATTTCGACGTAGCCGGGGCCAAAGTGTTCCGGATTCGCATTACGCCCCGTACCTTAAATCCGGTGCTAACTACACTAGGTATCGACGAAAAGCCGACCGAACCGCAGCGAAAAAAATGAAAGGTGGGCTACCTTTCAATACAAAAGTGAAAAATTTATACGCCGATACATGATTATAGCGTATTTTAGTCCTCAATACCGCCATAGTTCATTACATGATGATTCAGGACACTGTTTCGCTAGTAAAAATTGTTATTACTCTACTCCTTTCAGCGCTTGCCATTTTTGTTTTTCAACGCCGTATATGGCTGCAGCAACGGCTCGGGCAACACGAAGCTGCCGTTCTCTGGGTCTGCCTTCTTCTGTTTCGGTTAATTCCCTTTATAATCGTTTTTATTGTTATGGGGTACGCCCCCCGCAGTGATACCGATTTCTTTTACAACAAAGCGGTGCAGGCATTTCAGGGCCGAATGGTATACCGGGACTTTCTGTCGTATCATGCGCCCCTGTTTCCGTACATTATTAGTCTGCCCCTGTTTATCTGGAATAATGCCAAGGTAATCGTTCTTTTTATGACCGCGATGGAGGCTCTGATCGTTTGGGCTACTTACCGGAACTGGGTCTCCCGGGAGCCCTACGCCCTTGTGCTGATGGGGCTTTACTATATACTTCCGGTGTCATTTATCGCCATTATTCTAAGCAGCGAAGAAGATATCTGGATCTGGGGCGTTGGTTTATTAACTACCCTGCTGGCAGGCCGGATGACTATACAGGCAGACAGGCAACGATCCACCGGCGACCAGAGCTTCTGGATCGGTGTTATCTGGGGCCTGGCCATGATTACCATTAAAAGCATGGTTGTGGTACTGCTGCTACCGGTGTTTTTTTTGGTGCAACATAAATTCCGGTATGTGGCAGGCCTATCCGTTATCGGCATTCCATCGCTGGTTATCCTGTATCTGCTGATGGGGGATGCCTTTCTGATGCCGATTCAGCATTCGGGCAACCACATGGCCCCCAACCTGGTAAGTGTTACCCGGCCTCTGTTGAGCGGGGTATACAACTCCGTCTCGCTCACCATGGTCAATACAATAGGGCTGGTGTTCACCGTCATTACAGCCTCATACCTGGCGTTTCGCACCCGGCACCTGGGCTATAAACAGGCTTTTCCGCTGGTATTCGTGTACACCTTCAGTGTGTTTATGCTGGTTGAACCCAGTGCGCCGGGTTTTTACCTCTTTACGCATATGCTCCCGCTCATGTTTGTGCTGAAGCTGGGGAAAAACGCAACGTTTGCGTACTTGTTTATTCTGCTGAACGCGCTGTTAGCAATTCAGCCGGTTAACTGGGTATTATACGCAGGCATGATGGATTACGACACCTGGTCGTCGATATTTTACTCCGCCAATACAGTGGCCGATTATGTTATTCAGCTCATTTCGGTCATAATTATGGTTGATATTGTTCGCCGGTGCCTCCGCCTGCCGAAGATTACCGAATCCGCTCCTGTAGCGCACTCCCACCCATCATCGTCGTTGCGGTAAAGAGCCTGCGTTGCTATATGCCGGCCTGGGCTGCCCAGGCCCGGCGGTTAGAACAGCTTCATCAGCTCGCTGCCGATGATATACACGGCAATCAGCAGGACAAACCAGCCAAAGCCTTTCTTCAGTTGCACCGCCGAAACAAAGCGCGACAGGTATATACCTACAAATATGCCGACAACGGAGAAAACGGTAAACTGAAGCAGAAAGGGCCAGTCGAGGTCCGGGCGGTGCAGATCACCCAAAAACCCGATAAACGAGTTAACGGCAATAATCAGCACCGAAGTCCCGACCGCCATCCGCATTGGCAGGCCGGCTAACAAAACCAGCATCGGCACGATCAGAAAACCGCCCCCCGCTCCGATGGTGCCCGTAAGCATACCTACGGCCAGTCCATCCAGCGCCAGCAGCCCCAGTTTAGGCTTTTTGAAGCGTCGCTCTGCCCGCCGGGGTTGCCGGTGACGAACCATAGCCTGTGCGGCCATAATCATGACAAACGCAAAGAAATACAGAATAGCGGTACTTTTGGGCAGTTCGTATGACCCTATTCGCAGAAACGGATCAGGAATGGCGGGCACCAGCCAGCGCCGGGTCAGGTATACCGATACAAAGGAGGGAACGGCAAAGGCACTGGTTACGCTGAAATCAATGCATTTTTTATAAGCATAGCCTACCGAGCCGACTAAGGAGGTAGTACCAACCACAAAAAGGGAGTAGGTTGTAGCGAGTACCGGCTCAATGTGAAACAGGTAAACGAAGATGGGGACGGTGAGAATAGACCCTCCTCCGCCGGCCAGGCCAATGACCAGCCCCGCTACAATAGCAGCCGCATACCCGAATATTTCTGCGAACGAGAGGCTCAACATAAGAGCATACAGGATACAAACAATCTTGTTAACAAAAAAGCCCCTGCACCAGGCAAGGGCTTTCTTAAAATCTTATTGACTCTCCTTACTCCGGGTTATTAAGATTACTATGCCTCCGGCTGTAAAGGAAATACACGATGATGCCCAGGGTACCCCAGATAACAAAGGCAATTTTAGTATCGGTCCGCAGATTGTACATCAGGTACAGGTTGGCCACAATACCGAGCGTAGCAATCACCGGCAGCGCCGGGGTGCGGTAGGGCCGCTCCAGATTCGGCTCCCGGACACGCAGCAGCCATACGGCGGCACAGATCATGGCAAACGCCAGCAGCGTTCCGGAGCTGCATAGTTCAGACACTTTGTCGATGGGTGTCAGTGCGGCTACGATGGATACGATAAAACCGACAAAGATAGTACTCTTCCAGGGCGTCTTAAAGGTCGGGTGAATAGCCGCAAACAGTCCTCTCGGCAGCAGACCATCCTTGGCCATACCCAAAAAGATCCGGGTCTGACCCAGCATCATCACCAGCATTACAGACGTAAGACCGGCAATGGCGGCAATAGTAATAATGTATACCGCCCAGGTTAACCCCACATCGGCAAACGCCTGCGCCACCGGCGCTTTCAGGTCGAGGCTATCGTAACGCACCATACCCGTCAGCACCAGCGATACCAGAATGTACAGCAGCGTACAGATAATCAGCGAAGCAATGATGGCAAACGGCACGTCTTTGCGCGGGTTGATGGCTTCTCCAGCCTGGGTAGACACGGCATCGAAACCGATGTAGGCAAAGAACACGATGCTGGCAGCCGTAACAACCCCGCTAAAGCCGTAGTGCTTCTGACCGGTCGCATCCGTCACCATCTCCGGAATAAACGGTGTCCAATTGGTGATATCCACAAAGAAAGAACCGGCGATAATTACGAAAATTACGGCCGTTACCTTCAGCATCACAATCAGATTGTTGGTACTGGCCGCTTCTTTAATGCCCTTTACCAGAATATAAGTCACCAGCCAAACGATCAGGAAAGCGGGCAGATTGACTGCAAACGAGAAATCAGGAATGACCTGTCCGGCAGCACGCAGCGCTTCTGCCTTTTCCTGCGCCGTAACGGGGTCGTTCATCAGCCACACAGGCGGGTCAATATGAAACAGATGCAACAGTTTCTCAAAGTAGCCCGACCAGCTCACGGCAACGGTGGTGGCCCCCATCATGTATTCCAGGATCAGGTTCCAGCCGATAAACCAGGCAAAGATCTCACCAACCGTACCGTAGGAGTAGGCATAGGCAGAGCCTTCTACCGGCAGGATAGAGGCAAATTCGGCGTAACAGAGTGCGGCAAACGTACAGGCAATACCCGCCAGTACAAAAGACAGCGCCAGTGCCGGCCCAGCCCAGTCATGAGCCGCAATTCCCGTTAAGACAAAGATACCACCCCCAATTACGGCACCGATACCCAGAGAAGTGAGGCCCCAGCGGGTCAGCACCCGCTTAAGTTCACTCTTCTTCATATCCTGCTCATAAGCCGCCAGGGGCTTTTTTCGCCAAACGCTGTTGTCACTGGTTTTTACTTGGGTTTCCATGCAAAGGAATTTAGTTTGGAGAAATTAGATGCTGATAAAATTTTATTAGGTGCTAATAAGACGTTAAAGTACAAAATTGCCTGTTTATAGACACCAAAAGCCGGACAACTTATCCGGCTTTTGGTAAATCTACTGGTTAGGCCTGCGTAGGACGAACTTTTCCTTTAGGCTGCCGGCCGGCAGAGGTTGTAGGCTCGACCGGTGCGCTCGGCGGTGTTTCGTTGGCCTGCTCACGCGTCATGGCGTCAACTACAATTGGCGTTGCCACAAACAGCGACGAGTAGGTACCCACAATAACCCCGATCAGCATCGCGAACGAAAAGCCCCGGATGGTTTCGCCCCCGAAGATAAACAATACCAACAGTACCAGCATGGTTGAGATACCGGTTACAGCCGTACGGCTCAGGGTGCTGTTCAGGGCGTTGTTGATGATCGTCGGTACGCTTTCTTTCTTCCCTCGGGTTTCGTTCAGGTACTCGCGCACCCGGTCAAAGACCACAACGGTATCGTTCATGGAGTAACCCATAATGGTGAGCAGGGCACCTACAAACGCCTGGTCGATGTCGAGCGAGAACGGCAAAATACCATTGAAGATGGAGAAAATAGCCAGGATTACGAGTACATCGTGGAACAAGGCGGCAACGGCACCATAACTGAACGACAATCGTTTAAACCGAATGAGGATATACCCGAAGTTAACGGCAATGGCCAGCAGAATAGACCACATGGCCGAAATTAAAATATCATAGGCAATGGTTGGCCCCACCTTCTGCGAGCTTTCAATCCGGGCCTGATTACCCTGAATCTTCGACAGCCCTTTGTAAATAGTGGCTTCTACCTGCTTGTCAGCCTCCGCGTTTGTATTATCCATCTGGTAGCTGGTGGTCACTTTCACCTGGTTCGACCCACCTACCCCGGTACCACCGAACGTCTTCACCTCCGGCGAAGACCCCAGCACACTAGCCAGATTAGTACGAACATCGTCTGTACTCACCGGCTTCTCAAAACGCACTACATACGAACGACCCCCTTTAAAGTCAACGCCTAAGCCAAAGCCTTTGAAGATAATAGAGATAATACCCAGACCAATGATGATGGACGAGATTGTATAATAGGTACGACGACGTGATACAAAGTCGAAGTGCGAATCCTTAAACAGGTTCTTCGTCAGCGCAGATGAGAAGCTAAGCTGACCACCTTTGTTTACGTACCAGTCCAGAATGATGCGGGTAATAAAGATAGCCGCAAACAGCGACGTAATAATACCGATAACCAGCGTCGTAGCAAAGCCCAGAATCAGACCGGTACCGAAGATGAACAGGATTACACCCGTTAACAGCGTTGTTACCTGCGAGTCAATGATAGACGAATAGGCGTGCTTGAAACCATCTGAAATAGCTAGCTTCAGGTTCTTGCCAAGCGCCAGTTCCTCTTTAATCCGCTCATAAATTAGTACGTTGGCATCTACCGCCATACCTATCGTCAAGACGATACCGGCAATACCGGGCAGAGTCAGTACGGCACCTAGTGACGCCATAACCCCCATCAGGAAAAACAGGTTGACGAATAGCGCTAAGTCAGCAACCAGACCGGCTTTATTGTAATACATCACCACAAAAGCCAGTACGATCAGCAGACCAACAATGGAAGAGATAACCCCGGCATTTACGGCCTCAGAACCGAGTGTAGCACCCACCACGTTTTCCTCTACAATATTGGTCGGAGCGGGTAGTTTACCGGCTTTCAGCACGTTGGCCAAGTCTTTGGTTTCTTCAACGGTGAAGTTACCGGAGATGCTGGAGTTCCCGTTCGGGATTTCGTTCTGTACGTTCGGGGCGGTATATACCAGGTTATCGAGCAGGATCGCTACCGGACGACCAACATTAGCGGCCGTCAGGGCACGCCATTTACGGGCCCCTTCGGCGTTCATGCGCATGGTTACCTCCGGCCGGCCGCGCTCATCGTAGTCGTTGGCGGCATCGGTAATTACATCACCCTCCAGCGGTGCCTGTCCGCCTGGCTTTTTCACAAAGTACAGCGGCAGAATCTCTTTGCCGTCGTTGGTGGCCAGCGTCTTCCGATCCCAGGCAAATACCAGGTCGGTCGGGAACAGTGACCGCACTTCAGGGTCGCTCAGCATAGCGTTGGCCTTTGCCGTATCTTTCAGGTAAACACCTAACTGGTTCTGCGAAATGGGCACAAACAGGTTGGTGAGAGCCGCATTCTGGGCAGCCGTAGCCGACGTGTCTTTCTTAGCCGAATCAGTGGCGGCTTTCTGATTCCGGTTCGCCAACTGAGCCTCCAGACTTGAGCCTGATTTAGCGGTATCGGTGGTGGTAGCAGCTGGCGCAGCGGCCGTTTTCAACGACTCTTTGCGAGCGGCCTCTTGCTTCACCAGGTAAGCACCCAGGCCTTCAATAGCCGGAGCAACCTCGTTGATGGTATATACTTCGGTAAATTCCAGCTTGGCGGCACCCGTCAACAGCCGCCGTACCCGCTCCGGATTGTCAACACCCGGTAATTCGATCAGGATACGGCCGCTGCCCGGCAGGCGCTGCAGGTTCGGGTTAGCCACCCCAAACTTATCGACCCGTGCCTGAATAATTTTGTACGCCCGGTCGATGGCACCATCCACCTCATTGTTCAGCAGACGACGCACTTCGGTTTCCGACGACTGGAAATTGATCTTACCCCGGTTGGCGCTGGTAGCAAATACACTGGCCAGTTTGGTGTTGGGCGATAATCTCTTGAAGTTATTGATAAACAAATCTACAAAGCTCGACTGGCTGCTCTTCTGATCTTCGGCCGCCTGCTTCAGGGCTTCGTTGAATTTGGGATCGCGGGTGTTACCGGCCAAACCACGCAGAATGTCGGCGGGCGATACCTCCAGAACCACGTGCATACCCCCTTGCAGGTCGAGACCCAGACCCAGCTCCCGCTCGGTTACTTCCTGCAGCGTGTTACCCAGATAAACTTCTTCTCGCCAGAGAGAATCTATGTAGCGCTGCTTCTTCTTAATATCAACAACGCCACTCTTATCAGTTGCGTAGGCGGTAGCATCCTGCTTGATACTCCGCGATACGAACGTAAATGACAGATAGTAGATGCTCAATAAGGCAATTACCACCGTCAGCACAATAATACCGGTCCGGTTTTGCATTTTGAAAGATAATGAACAATGAAGAATGAAAAAGGAATAATAGATAGAATCCGGCAGGCGGATGGCCTGCGGCTACGGCATACAGTTCACCGAAAATCAGGGAGCGTTACTGGCTATGTGATGGCCAAAGATGTGCCTGAAGTACGAGAAGTAGAAGTACGGTACTTCGAAAAGGCGCGGAAGCATTGGCTGGTCGGCCATCAGCAGTACCGATGGCGGAGGCAGCAGATACATTACGTGCGAAAAATCAAAGGAAACGGCCGTGGTTACTACCGCTTCGAGCGAAGCGGCCTTAATGATAAGATCCGACGACTGATCGTTTGCTTTGTCGTTATTCTGCTTCGTTTCAACAGCTTGTTGGGTCCCGGCCTGCGTATCCGCCCACGCCAGACCACCCGGCGTAACAATGCCCCCGGTTACCAGCAGCAACAAGCCTGTCAGAAACAGACTGATTACTCGTGTTATGTGGCGCTGTTCTCTCATAAAACACTAACGGAGGGCAAAGGTCGCTGGAAATCGGGAAACTTCCAAGCACATAGGGTTTTATACATATGAAATAGGACAATTACCGGGAGAAATTGCCCACAATTGGTACAAATACAGCATTTCCGGGTTATTAGTTCATAACCGTTATTTTTGGCCCTATGAATTTGCAAGCGTTTATCCGATTGGCCTTAGCCGAAGACCTCGGCGATGGCGACCATACTTCCTTATCTACCATCCCGGCCGATGCGCAGCGCCGGGCCCGGCTGCTGGTCAAAGAAGCGGGCATTCTGGCCGGTGTAGACGTGGCGTTGGCCGTTTTTGCTGAAGTTGACCCCCACCTGCAGGTGTACGTTCAGATTCAGGACGGCACGCCCGTAAAACCCGGTGACATTGTGCTGACGGTTGAAGGTAAAGCCCAATCTATATTGCAGGCCGAGCGGCTGGTGTTGAACTGCATGCAACGCATGAGCGGCATTGCTACGTACACCCGGCGTATGGTGAATATGCTGGAAGGTACCCGCACCCAATTGCTCGATACCCGGAAAACCACGCCCAACTTCCGCATTTGCGAGAAAATGGCGACTAAAATCGGCGGTGCCGTCAACCACCGCTTTGGCCTCTACGACATGATTCTGATTAAAGATAATCATGTCGACTATGCCGGGGGGATCGAAGCCGCCATCACCAAAGCAGTGGAGTACCTTCAGCGGACGGGCAAATCGTTGCGGATTGAGGTGGAAACACGCAATCAGGCGGAGGTAGAAGAAGTGCTGCGGGTTGGGCAGGTCGATAGTATCCTGCTTGACAATTTCTCGCCGGACGGCATCCGCGACATGGTGCGGCTGATCAATGGCCGGTTTGTCACCGAAGCCTCCGGCGGTATCAACGAATCCAATCTGCGGGCTTACGCCGAAACCGGGGTCGATTACATCTCGTCGGGTGCCCTGACTCACCAGGTGAAAAGCCTCGATCTAAGCCTGAAAGCTTACTAGGCGGATTGCAACTACCGGCCATGATTTGTTGTTTATTACTTAATACGACGAAAGACGACTAATGATACCACTGACCTTAGAACAGGAAGTAAACCAGATCGGCTACGTAAGCAGGTCGGTGCCTAAAGATAAAGACCTGGCGGAAGAGATCCGGCGGATGAAGCAGGAGAAAAACGCCGTAATTCTCGCCCATTACTATGTTGACGGTGCGATTCAGGACCTGGCCGACTACATCGGCGATAGCCTGGGCCTGTCGCAGCAGGCGGCCGCCACCGACGCCGATATTATTGTGTTCTGTGGAGTACACTTCATGGGCGAAACGGCTAAAATCCTGTCGCCCGACAAGAAGGTGATCATCCCCGATCTGAATGCCGGCTGCTCGCTGGCCGATTCGGCGCCGGCCGATAAGTTTGCGGCTTTCAAGGCGCAGTATCCCGACCATATTGTGCTGTCGTATATCAACTGCTCGGCCGAAATCAAAGCGCTTTCTGACATTATCGTTACGTCGTCGAACGCGCTGAAGATTGTGGAGAGCCTGCCCAAAGATCAGAAGATTATCTTTGCGCCGGATGCTAACCTCGGCCGGTTTGTCTCGAAAAAGACGGGCCGCGATATGGTGCTGTGGGACGGAGCCTGTATTGTACACATCGACATTTCGCAGGAGAAGCTGAACGCCCTGCGGGTAAAGTACCCGAACGCCAAATTCATTGCGCATCCGGAGTGCCAGGAGCACATTCTGAGCCAGGCTGACTTTGTGGGTTCGACCACCGCCCTGCTGAAATATGTGGTGGATCAACCGGAAATGGAGTTTATCGTTGGGACGGAAGCGGGCATTCTGCACAAGATGAAGCAGGCCGTTCCGCACAAAAAGATTATTCCGGCCCCGGCCAACGAAAACAACACCTGTGCCTGCTCGGAGTGCCCGTACATGAAGATGAACACCATCGAAAAGCTATATAACACCCTGTACTACGAACTGCCCGAAATTCGGGTGCCGGAAGACGTACGGGTGAAGGCGTATGATTCGGTGATGCGGATGCTGGAAATGAGTAAAAATTTGTAAATGTTAACTACATGAGCGAGCTGCTAATAAAATACAATTCGCTGGATGACGAAGCCAAGCAAGAAGTAGCTGACTTCATCGACTTCCTTCTTGAAAAGAAAGGAAGGAAGAAGCCCTTTGACTCAGAAGCATACAGGCAAAAACTCCTGAATACATCGGTATGGCCTGAGGAAGAGGTCTTGCAAATGGAAGAAAATATTAAACAAGCCTGGAATTGGAAGATAGAGGAGTTCTAGTTGACACCAGTATATTTATTCAACATATACGGGCGAAAAACAAGTCTGGGACGGTTCTGGCATCTTTGAACGCGTCCAGACTTGTTTTATCCTCTATCACGGTTTTTGAACTGCTCATTGGAGCCAAAGACAGCCAGCGAAAACTTGAAATCTGGAATTTGCTTGGCGGCCTGGATATACAGTACGTTGATGTATCCGTTGCGGAGAAGGCGGCCGACATTTTTGTAAGTCTTAAGGCTAAAAACCAGTTAATTGAATTTAGGGATATTTTTATTGCTGCTACAGCCCTAGTCCATAGATTGCCTGTCGTGACGCTCAATGTCAATCACTTTGAGCGGATTGATGGGCTTTTAATTTTATAAGGTATGCCTCACTTCGATTTCCTCGTCATTGGCTCCGGTATTGCCGGTCTGAGTTACGCCACCAAACTGGCTCTTCATTACGAACAGGCTGGTCGGCCGGTCAGCATTGGCGTCATTACTAAAGTTCAGGCCGACGAGACCAATACCAAATATGCTCAGGGCGGGATTGCCGCCGTCTGGTCGGAAGATGATTCCTTTGAAAAGCATATTGACGACACCATGATTGCCGGTGACTTTATGAGCGACCGCCATATTGTGGAAATTGTTGTCAGGGAAGCACCGGAGCGTATTCACGAACTGATTGGCTACGGCACCCGCTTCGATAAGGAAGAAGACGGTGATTATGACCTGGCCAAGGAAGGCGGCCACTCCGACTACCGCATTCTGCACTTCAAAGACATAACCGGCGCCGAAATTGAGCGGGCGCTGCTCGATAAAGTGCAGTCGCTACCGTCTATTCAGATTTTTACGCACGTGTTTGCCGTTGACTTGATCACGCAGCACCACCTCGGCGAAACCGTTACCCGCTACCGCGACGATATTAAGTGTTTCGGAGCCTACGTGCTGAACACCCGGACGGGTAAGGTCGAGAAGTTTCTGGCCAAAACCACCCTGCTGGCTACCGGCGGTATCGGAAATGTTTACCAGAACACCACCAACCCCACCATTGCTACCGGCGACGGTATTGCGATGGCTTACCGGGCCAAGGCCATCTGCCAGGATATGGAGTTTATCCAGTTCCATCCGACAGCCTTGTACGAACCGGGCAAAAAGCCGAGCTTCCTGATCTCTGAAGCGGTACGCGGCTTCGGCGGTATTCTCCGCAATATGCAGGGTGAAACATTCATGGAGCATTATGACACCCGGTTGTCGCTGGCCCCGCGCGATATTGTCGCCCGCGCTATCGACTCCGAGATGAAGAAGTCCGGCGACTCACACGTCTACCTCGATGTTACCCACTGCGACTACGAGAAATTTGTTGCCCACTTCCCAAACATCACCGCCTATTGTTCTACCAACCTGGGCATTGATATACGCAAAGACTTTATTCCCGTTGTGCCGGCGCAACATTACCTCTGCGGGGGCGTGAAGGTGAATGAATGGGGGCAGACCAACATCAATTTCCTCTATGCCGCCGGTGAGTGTTCCTGCACCGGCCTGCACGGTGCTAACCGGCTAGCTTCAAACTCCCTGCTGGAAGCCGTTGTTTTTGCGCACCGAGCCTACCTAAAGACCATTGAACATGTTGAACAGGCAGTTGTGCCGGACACTATTCCGGAGTGGAACGACAAAGGCACCCACCATCCGGAAGAGCTGGTGCTGGTGACGGAGATGCAGCGCGAACTAGAATCTATTATGAGCAACTATGTCGGTATTGTACGCTCCTTCCGCCGACTGAAACGAGCACAGGACCGCCTGCACCTGATTCACCTGGAACACGAAGAACTTTACCGCCAGTCGACGGTTTCAGTGCCCATTTCGGAACTCCGTAACATGATTGAAGTGGCCTACCTGATCATTAAGATGGCAACCGCCCGGCGGGATAATCGGGGATTGCATTATAATATTGACATTGTAAAAGAGGAGGTGTATTCCTGATAACCCGTACCCTGTACCCCGGATTTACAATCCGGGGTACAGGGTACGGGTTACGCTACCTAATACTCTCCCGAATCCGGACTAGCTTCTCCAGCAGCCCTTCCAACTGGTCGAGCGGCAGCATATTGGCTCCGTCAGATTTGGCTTCGGCCGGAACGGGATGAGTTTCTATAAACAGCCCATCGGCACCTACGGCAATGGCGGCTTTGGCGATGGTGGCAATAAGCGCCGGTTTACCGCCCGTTACGCCTGAGGATTGGTTAGGCTGCTGCAGCGAATGCGTGCAGTCCATGACCACCGGTGCGCCGTGGGCCTGCATAGCCGGAATGTTGCGGTAATCGACCACCAGGTCGCCATACCCGAACGAGTTGCCCCGGTCGGTCAGAATAACGGTAGATTCCGGATTGGTCGCCTTCACTTTCTCCACGGCAAAAGCCATTGACTCGCCCGATAGAAATTGTCCTTTTTTGATATTTACCGCCCGGCCGGTGCGGGCAGCCGCTTCAATCAACTCCGTTTGGCGGCACAGAAAGGCTGGTATCTGTAGCACATCAACGTAGGGAGCGGCCAGCTCGGCTTCTTCTGACTCATGAATATCGGTAACCGTAGGTATGTCAAACGTTTCGCCGACCTCCCGCAGGATTTCCAGTGCCGGTATATCGCCGATGCCGGTAAAGGAATTTAGTTTAGTCCGGTTGGCTTTGCGGTACGAGCCTTTGAAGATATATGGAATCTGAAACTTGTCGGTAATGGTCACAATGCGCTCAGCAATGCGTAGGGCTATATCCCGGCCTTCAATGGCACAGGGGCCGGCCATCAGAAAAAACTGGCCGGCATTTGTATGCTTTATCTTGTTAATGTGCATCTGAAGTATGTTTTTAGCGAGCACAAAATTGCAGAAAAGCGATAAACCGGCAATTTGTCTCTAGCCAATAAAGTGTATCTTCATAGCCACTAATGCACAAAAATAGCACTGACTAACAGCATGTTAGCTCCAATTAAGCCGTATATTTAAACGCAGGAGAGAATAAAAAATTGTTTGACAATGATTATATAAATGGTTTTCTTTGCGCAGTTTTTTAACCCTAATGGACTACTAAAATGTCAGAAATTGCACAAAAGGTTAAGGCAATTATTGTAGAGAAACTTGGCGTAGAAGAGTCGGAAGTTACGCCGGAAGCGAGCTTCACCAACGATTTAGGTGCCGACTCATTGGATACCGTTGAGTTGATTATGGAATTTGAGAAAGAATTCAACATTTCTATTCCTGACGATCAGGCTGAAAACATCGGCACCGTAGGTCAGGCTATTTCTTATCTGGAAGAGAACGTTTCTAAATAACGCCTGGTCTTCGGCAACGCGGCCCTGTTGTGAGCAGCCCGTTGCCGACTGCCTGCGCTTTCTTTCTCTTTCTTTCTTACTTCGTAGTTCTTTTTTATGGCTTTCAAACGAGTAGTAGTGACCGGCCTTGGTGCTCTCACACCGATTGGTAACGATGTAGCTACTTATTGGAATAACTTAGCGGCCGGCCTCAGTGGAGCCGGTCCCATCACCAAATTCGATGCATCCAGGTTCAGAACCCGCTTTGCCTGTGAGGTAAAGGAACTGGATGTGCTGCAGTTTATCCCTCGTCAGGAAGCCCGTAAGATGGACCCTTTCGCGCAATACGCGCTCATTGTTGGCGATGAAGCGATCCGCGATTCCGGTCTGAACCTCGAGGCCATTAATCTGGATAAAGCGGGTGTAATCTGGGGCTCCGGCATTGGCGGTCTGAAAACCTTTGAAGAAGAGGTAAAAGCTTATGCTAACGGCGACGGTACGCCCCGCTATAATCCATTTTTTATTCCTAAAATGATTGCCGACAGTGCCTCAGGCCTGTTGTCGATCCGCTACGGCTTCCGGGGTGTCAATTATGTGACGGTGTCGGCCTGTGCGTCGGCAACCAATGCCATGATCGATGCCTTTAATTTTATCCGCCTTGGCCGGCTCAACGTGGCGATCACCGGTGGTTCCGAAGCCGCCGTTACCGAAGCGGGCGTGGGTGGCTTCAATGCTTTGCGTGCCCTGTCGGAGCGTAACGACTCACCCAAAACGGCCTCCCGTCCGTTCGACAAAGATCGTGATGGTTTTGTCCTGGGCGAAGGAGCCGGTGCCATTATCCTGGAAGAATACGAGCACGCCAAAGCCCGTGGTGCTAAAATATATGCGGAGCTTATTGGTGGCGGTATGTCATCTGACGCTTACCATATCACGGCCCCCCATCCGGAAGGACTGGGTGCTTTGAACGTTATGAAAGATGCCCTGGACGATGCTGGTCTGCTGCCCGAAGATGTTGATTATATCAACGTACACGGCACCTCAACTCCACTGGGCGATATTAGTGAAGCGATGGCCATTGAAAACGTTTTTGGTGACCATGCTTACAATCTGAACATAAGCTCAACGAAGTCCATGACCGGTCACCTGTTAGGAGCTGCCGGTGCCGTGGAGGCAATAGCCTGTCTGATGGCGATGCAGCACGATACGGTGCCGCCCACCATCAACCACTTTACCGATGACGAGCAGTTTAACTCCAACCTGAACTTTACGTTCAATCAGGCGCAGCAGCGGCCTATTAAGGTAGCCATGAGCAATACCTTTGGGTTTGGCGGTCATAACTTCTCTGTGATTTTCAAGAAAATGGACGCATAGGTCGTGCCGCTTGCCTTGACCCGGACTGTTTTTCACCCCATTCTTAATTTCTTCCGCCTAAGTACCAGGCTGGAGTCGAAAAAGAAGCTGAGCAGGTCTATCGCCCATATTATTGGCGAGCGGCCTTCTAATCTCCGGCTTTACCAGTTAGCCTTACGGCATACCTCAGCTTCGAAAGAGACCAATATTAAAGGATTCCGGGAGTCGAACGAGCGGCTGGAATATTTGGGGGATGCGGTGTTGGGTATGGTTATCGCCGAGTTCCTGTTTAAAAAGTACCCCTACAAAGATGAAGGGTTTCTGACGGAGATCCGCTCCCGGATTGTGAACCGCGAAACCCTTAACCTTATTTCCCGCAAAATCGGCCTGGATGATCTGATTGAATACGATGGCAGCCGTGGCCGCAGCATGCCGGCTCGTACCTCCATGTACGGCGATGCACTGGAAGCCCTCGTCGGAGCCGTTTACCTTGATAAAGGCTTCAACTTCACCCGCCGGTTCGTGCTGAAAGAATTGCTTGTTCACTACGATCTCGAAGCCCTTGTGCAGACAAACGTTAACTTCAAAAGCCGCCTGATCGAATGGGCCCAGCGTGAAGGGAAAGAGGTTCGTTTTGAGATTATTCAGGAAAAAGGCAACAGCCACTACCGGGAGTTCATTGCCCAGGTTACGGTGAATGATGAGCCCTTCACCACCGGCAGCGGCTACAGCAAGAAAAAAGCCGAGCAGGCAGCCGCCGAGAAGGCATTTGAACTTCTACAGATTAAGTAGCAGACACTCCCCATTCCTCTACCTGTTGTTCTGCGAAACAGTGCCTGACTGCCTACTGTCAAAAAATCATTTTCTCTCCTCATGCAGTTTGCCATTTTGGCAAACGAAACCTTTTCTGTTTGCCATTTTGGCCTAGTGACCTACCTGGCACACCTCTTGCTCAAAACCAGGTGAAGACCATTAAAATCACTTGTTAACCTTAAACTCTTAAGCGCTATGAACTCGTTAATGCGATCTAATGGCAACTTTCCGTCGCTGATCGAAAACTTCTTCGGCCGCGACATGAATGAGTTTTTTAACACTGGCTCTTCCATGAGCAACGTACCGGCAGTAAACGTTGTGGAGCATAACGATGGCTTCCGGATTGAAGTAGCGGCCCCCGGCCTTAAGAAAGAAGATTTCAAACTTCAACTGAACCATAACAACCTGACAATTTCTTCGTACAAGGAAACTCAAAACGAAGAAAATGAGCATGAAAAGTACACGCGCCGAGAGTTCAGCTACACGTCCTTCCAGCGTACATTTATGTTACCCAACTCGGTAGATGCCGAGAGTATCAAGGCCTCGTACTCGGATGGGGTGCTGACCATTGAGATCCCCAAACGGGAAGAAGCCAAAGTGAAGCCGCCCCGGCAGATTGAGATTGGGTGATTCGTTGATGGGTTCACTGGTTTATTGACTGACTGGAGACTAGTTTACCGACAAACCAGTGAAACAATCAACCAATTAACTGGTCAACCAAACAAAGCCCGTGGACCCGTTTGCCACGGGCTTTTTTATCCCCGCCCATCGGCTAACAAAGCGGTGTTAAAAAATGTTAAGTCTATAGTCTGGCCGAATTTTTGGATAGGTGGATTTCGTTAACTTAGTGAGTTCATACAAAAAGACAGCATGTATTTTGCCCTCTTAAATCATGAGAAATAACTGGAAATTTTTGGTGGTGATTGCGCTCCTTTCGAGCGCGGTAACGCTTGCCGCTTATAACCTGCTGGGTTTTAATAAGCGCGACGTTATATTCAGCGAGTCGGCTCCGACCCCTATTGGTCGTCTGGCGGCTCTGACCGGTCCTACCAACGGGCCGGGTGATTTTACATATGCGGCCGAGGCTGCTACTCCGGCTGTTGTTCACATTAAAACAACGGTAACCCGCACAGTTCGTCAGCAGCAGATCCCGGACATCTTCCGTGATTTCTTCGGCGATGAATTTGGCCGTCAGCAAGGCCCTCCGCGTCGTCAGCAGGGACAGGCATCTGGTTCTGGAGTTATCATCAGCCGCGATGGTTATATTGTGACTAACAATCACGTGGTACAGGATGCCAGCGAAGTAGAGGTAATCATGACCGACAAGCGCAGCTTTAAAGCTAAAGTGATCGGTACCGACCCGCTGACAGACCTGGCCGTTGTGAAAATTGAAAGTGGTAACCTGCCTGCCATTACGCTGGGTGACTCAGATGCCCTGAAACTGGGTGAGTGGGTATTGGCGGTTGGCTATCCGCTGGATCTTGAGTCTACTGTAACTGCCGGTATCGTAAGTGCCAAAGGTCGTGGTATCGGTATCCTGAACCAGAACATGGACCGCAACGACCCCAAGGCCGATACCCCAATTGAGTCGTTTATTCAGACTGATGCCGCTATTAACCCTGGTAACTCAGGGGGTGCGCTGGTAAACCTGCGTGGCGAACTGGTCGGTATCAACTCGGCCATTGCGTCGGCAACGGGCTACTACAGTGGTTACGGTTTTGCCGTGCCGGTATCGCTGGTGAAAAAAGTAACCGCCGACATTCTGAAGTACGGTAACGTGCAGCGCGGTTATCTGGGTATTATTCCCATTGAACTGGACAGCAAGCGGGCTAAAGAAGTTGGCACTAACGTTGGCCGTGGTATTTACATCAACGAAGTTGTTGACAACGGAGCGGCTAAAGCAGCCGGTCTGAAGAAAGGCGACGTTATTGTGAAAATGGAAGGTCAGCCGGTTGATTCAGACGCTCAGATGCGCGAGATCATTGGTCGCCGTCGGCCGGGTGATGTAATCAACATTACGGTAAGCCGCGATGGCAGCGAGCGTGACTTCAAAGTTGAGCTGCGCAACCGCAACGGTGGCCGCGATGTGATCAAGCGTTCAGAAGCACCGTCTGCTTCCCTGCGTTCGCTGGGTGCCGACTTTGAAGAACTGAGCGCTCAGGACCGTCAGAAACTCGGTATCACCGGTGGTGTTCGCGTGAAGCGTATATATGATGGAAAGCTGTCGGAGACGGATGTTGAAGAAGGTTTTATCATTGTAAAGGCCAACGGCAAGAACATCAAGACGGTGAAAGAACTACAGGATATTTTGTCCGGCGTAAAAGAAGGCGAAGGGCTGATGCTGATCGGTATGTATCCGAACAGCTCCCGGATGTACTACTACGCCGTACCGGTTTAAGGCCGATACAGCTTAGCAAAAAACCCGCCAATGGCGGGTTTTTTGTTTTATATCAGTTCAGCAGAGAGGATGGTGGCAACTGATTTACTCGTAATAATTCAGCACCCGATGGCCGCTCTTTTCCAGAATCTGATCGCGTTGGAACAGTTCAATATCGGCCGCTACCATTTCTTTCACCATAGCCGGTAAGTCATACTTTGGCTTCCAGCCCAGCTTGGTCATGGCTTTGGTTGGGTCGCCCAGCAGCAGGTCTACTTCGGTAGGGCGGTAATACCGCTTGTCAATGCAAAGCACCTCTTTCCCTACTTCCAGTGGGTAGCTCGGATTGGCAGACTGCGCCACAACGGCTCGCTCCTGCTCGCCTTCTCCCTGGAACTCCAGGCTTACGCCGATTTCGGCGAAGGCCAGTTTGGCAAAGTCGCGGATGCTGGTAGTTATCCCCGTGGCTATCACAAAATCCTCTGCAATATCCTGCTGTAAAATCAGCCACATCGCTTCTACGTAATCTTTGGCGTGGCCCCAGTCGCGCTGCGCATCCAGGTTTCCCAGATACACCTTATCCTGAAGGCCCAGACCAATACGAGCTACGGCCCGGGTGATCTTCCGGGTGACAAAGGTTTCACCCCGCAACGGTGATTCATGGTTGAACAGGATACCGTTGCAGGCAAACATATTGTAGGCTTCGCGGTAGTTAACCGTAATCCAGTAGCCATACAGTTTAGCTACCGCATACGGCGAGCGCGGATAGAACGGCGTCGTCTCCGACTGAGCATGCCCCTGCACCCCACCGTACAATTCCGATGTGGATGCCTGATAAATGCGGGTTTTTTCGGTAAGTCCCAGCAGCCGCACAGCCTCCAGTATGCGCAGAGTACCAATACCATCGACCTGCGCCGTGTATTCAGGTTCTTCAAAGCTTACCCGAACGTGCGACATGGCTCCCAGATTATAGATCTCATCCGGCTGTACCTCCTGAATGATGCGGATGATATTGGTAGAGTCGGAGAGGTCGCCGTAGTGCAGCTTAAACCGGACGTTTTTCTCGTGCGGATCTTCATACATATGGTCAATCCGCTGGGTATTAAAAAGCGAAGTCCGACGCTTGATGCCGTGAACTTCATAGCCTTTATCGAGGAGAAGTTCGGCCAGATAAGCGCCATCCTGTCCGGTAATGCCGGTAATCAGTGCCTTTTTCATTGCTATATTTAGATAGAAGCAGTCTTGGGCGCCCCTGAATTAGGAACGAGCCCGTAAAACTACAGGAAAATGAAATGCGTGTAGGGTTATTTTATGGAAAGGCTCCGCCGGATATCTACGCGATCGGCCTGCAGAACCGCCAGTGAGAACTGTTGCTTCAATAAATCCAGGTACCGTTCGGCGTCGATCCGGCGCATGAAATCGCCAACTTTGAGCCGATACGTAGGTTGTTTATAGTCCAGATACGGGTTTAACTCCGGAAAGTTCTTGTACACTTTCAGCTTGGCCTCATCGGCGGCCTTTCGCTCATTTCCTACATAAATCTGCACGCGGTAGCCTGAGGCATAGCGCACCGACCGGTTCTTCTGGGCTATTGTATCCAGTACGGCATCAAGCCGCCGATTGATATGAATAGCCTCAACGGGCTTCCGGTTGTCCGGACGGCGGGCCGGTGTGGTCGTAGCCGGCTTTGCCGGAGCAGTGGTTGCCGTAACGGTATACGACGGCCGCACCGGCGACAGATCTTCAGTATAGCTGTTGTAGTCAACGGTTGACCGACTGCTACCAGGCACCGTTTTCGGAGCACAGGCGAGCATAGTCAACCCCAAACTAAACCAAAGCAAATAGTTTATTAATCTCATGGGTGTATCCTAATCTGTTCACAAACTTAAGAAATATCCATTTTTCCTGAGCAGCCGGTCCGAATGTCTTACTATATGCGCATAAACGGAAAGGGGTCCGAACCAATTAACGGTAAATCCCATTATTTTGATAGTTTTGATGCCGTTAAAATTACGCTATGCTCAATGTAAGAAGTCATGTGTCGTTAAAGCCGTATAATACATTTGGTATTGAGGCCAACGCACGGTACTGGGTCGAGATCACCAGCGAAGAAGATCTGCAAACACTGCTGCAACTAACCGATTTTATCAATATACCGAAATTAATCCTCGGAGGAGGCAGCAACATCCTGCTTACCAAAGATTTTGACGGTCTGGTTATAAAAATAAATATTCAGGGAATTACCATTGTCCAGCAAAACGACCAGCAGGTGCTACTACGCGTTGGCGCGGGCGTCAACTGGCACGAACTGGTGATGTTTTGTGTAGCGCAGAACCTGGCCGGTATGGAAAACCTGTCGCTGATTCCCGGCACCGTAGGCGCTGCGCCCATGCAGAACATCGGCGCGTACGGGGTAGAGATCAAAGAGCTTTTCGACCACCTGGAGGCTATACGTATCGACACCGGTGAGAAGCGCATTTTTAGGCACGAAGAATGCCGGTTTGGCTACCGCGAAAGCATTTTTAAACACGAAGCCAAAGGTCAGTACATTATTACAGCTGTTACCTTCCGCCTGAACAAACAGCCTGTTTTCCATACCGAATACGGAGCCATCCGCGAGACACTCGCCGAGATGGGCGTTTCGGAAGATGAGCTTACGATCCGGGCCATCAGCGATGCCGTTATCCACATCCGGCGCAGCAAACTACCCGACCCCGCCGAAATTGGTAATGCCGGCAGCTTTTTTAAAAACCCCGAAATTCCCAAAGATCAGTATGAGCAGTTAAAGGCTCAATACCCCACCATACCGGGCTACCCAACCAGCAATACCACGGTGAAAGTACCGGCCGGCTGGCTGATTGAGCAATGTGGCTGGAAAGGCCGGGCCGTCGGCAACGCGGGCGTTCACACCAAACAGGCGCTGGTACTGGTCAACCGGGGAGGTGCCACGGGCGACGAAGTGCTGAACGTAGCCCGACAGGTGCAGCAGGATGTCGAAGCGAAGTTTGGGATTCGGATTACGCCGGAGGTAAATGTGATATAGTTAATACGGGGCCGGGCGGCCCCGTATTAACTATTGATTATTCAAAACACAACGAGGCTGCGCCGAGCAGGCCGGCATCGTTGCCAAGCAGCGCCCGGCGAATTTCCAGGTCTTTTTTGTAGTAGGGAGTCAGCCAATAGTCGAGTTGGCGCTGAACGGCCGGCAGAATGTAATCAAACGATGCCGATAAGCCCCCGCCGATCAGTACCTGCTTAATATCCAGTATACGGATTAGCGAAACCAGGGCATCGCCCAGCATTTCGCCGACCTCATCCCAGATTTTAAGCGCCAATTCGTCGCCTTCGGCAGCTGCGGCTACCAGGCCGGTGGTTGAAATACTGCCGTCGCCGGGTAACTGTGTTTTTCCTGCGTACGCTGTTCGTCGTTCGTTGGCCAGGTCCAGCAGCTCTTTTTTGCCGATGTTACGCTCCAGCACCCGCCCGTTGCGCGAGGGCACATGACCCGGCTCCATGGCGTTACCGTCGCCCCCGACAAACACTTTTTTATTGATAATGGCCGCTCCGCCCACACCAGTACCCAGCGTAATAAAGATATAATTTTCGGCGTGCATATCTTCCACGAAGTAAAACTCGCCCAGGGCGGCTGCATTGGCATCATTCTCCAGAAAAAACTCAACACCAGGAAACCGTTTGGTTAGTATATCCACCATCGGAACACCGTCAATCTCCGGAATAGCGGTAATTTCCAGGGGCACGGTACGGGCGCGGTTAATCATGCCCGGCAGGCCGATACCTACCTTTCTCACTTCTTTGTAAGCATGAAGTTGCAGAGCTATGGCATCACCAAACCGCTCCATGAAATGGCCGGATGTACGCCAGCTATCGGTGTCGTGGCTATAGAAGTTTGAGATTTTTCCGGTGTTGGCATCCACAATACCCATCTTGACGTTGGTGCCACCTACGTCTATGCCTAAATAGTGAACGGAATCCATTCGTGGGTTAGAGTTAAATGGTTAAGACTGAACGTTACGCTGTTTTTTCGGCGTGGCTCCGTTTGTTGATCTGACTTTTGGGCCGCAAGTTAATTCATCCGAATTAACTTACCCTACCTGCTTTTGTTGATTTTATAGATCGCCCAATTGCGGCCGCATCAGGATCTCCTCCACTACGGCCCGCTCCGACAGGTTGTAGGCCGTCCACAGGGTCTCGGCCACATCCTCCGGTTTCATGAATCGCTCTTCCGGCAGGTCAACGCCCTCCCAACTGGCGGTCAGGGTAGCACCGGGTAAAATAGCCGTTACTTTCACGTTATGCGGCTTCATCTCCTCCCGCAGCACCCGGCTCATGCCGAGCAGGGCATACTTGGAAATGCAGTACGATCCGCCGTTGGTGTAGGCTACAATGCTGGCTGTGGAGCACATCATAAAGATATGCCCTTTCCGGCGGGTTATCATCTCGCCGATTAAGCCACGGGTGAGGTGATAGGCGCTGTAGACGTTTACGGCCATAGTTTGCTCCAGTACACCCTCCTCTTCAGTATGGATCTGGCCCGGAAAAAAAAGACCGGTATTATTCACAAGCACATCCACCGGCCGGTTTAGACGCTGAGTAAACGCTACCAGCGTATTAATCCCCTCGCGGGTAGCCAGATCGGCCGCCACCGGGAAGCGGTTTGGCCCTTCGGCACCCTCCACGTGGCGGGCACAGATCACGGCATCAAAGCCTTCACTGACAAACCGTTCGACCACAGCCTTGCCGATTCCTTTGGTGCCGCCCGTCACCACAATGAGTGGATTCATAATAGGATTGTTTTTTGATAAGTCCGCAATTTACGGAACAAACCATTCTATCTTTACCGGTGTTTTGTCTGTTACGGTCGGCCCGACCACACCTATAAATGCTTTATGTCGCAAATCGGTAAGTATTTTATCTTTCTGGGTTCGCTTTTTCGAAACCGGGAAAAAGTAATCGTTTATCTCAGGCTTATTCTGGACGAGTGTATCTCCATCGGTGTCAACTCCGTTTTTATCGTTTCCATCGTGTCTACGTTTATCGGGGCAGTAACCTGCGTGCAAACGGCGTTTAACCTGGTAAGTCCGCTAATTCCCGTCTATATCATTGCCGTAATTGTGCGGGATAGTACCATTCTGGAACTGGCCCCAACCATTACCAGCGTTGTTTTATCGGGAAAAGTGGGGTCAAATATAGCCGGTCAACTGGGTACCATGCGCATTACAGAGCAGATTGATGCGCTGGAGGTGATGGGTATCAACTCGACCTCCTACCTGGTTTTGCCAAAGATTATTGCGGCCATGCTGATGTTTCCCCTGCTGGTTATTATGGCCGGTTTTCTGTCCATCCTGGGCGGGTATATTGCAGGAACTGTCACTGGCATTATTTCGCCCGATGACTATGTATATGGCCTTCGCTCTGATTTTAACACGTTTAGCGTCACCTTCGCCTTAATAAAATCAGTAGTATTTGCCTTCCTGATTTCCAGCATTTCAGCGTTCCAGGGCTATTTTACGTCGGGAGGGGCGCTGGAAGTGGGGCAGTCTTCAACCACCGCCGTAACAAAAAGTTGTATTTCCGTGCTGGTTGCCGATTATCTGCTGGCACAGTTATTACTATAGATTTGTTAGCAAGACGTTGGACATTAGACATCAGACGTTAGATTGTAGTAGGCTTTTCTAATGTCCAACGTCTAACCTCTGATGTCTAATACCAAGCGATACGTGTATGATTGAGATAAAGAATATTAGAAAGGCGTTTGGCGATCGGGAGATTCTGGCCGGCGTAAGCGGCACGTTCAAGCCCGGCGATACCAGTCTGATTATTGGCGGCAGCGGTACCGGTAAAAGCGTGCTGCTGAAGTGCATGATTGGCCTGATTAAACCCGACGAAGGCGAGGTCCTGTACGACGGCCGCAACTTTGTTAAAGCAGACAAAGAGCTGCAAACGGAAATCCGGCGGGAGATGGGGGTGTTGTTTCAGGGCTCGGCCTTGTTCGATTCAAAAACGGTGCTGGAGAATGTCCGATTCCCGCTCGATATGCTCACCGATATGTCGATGGCCGAGAAAATTGAGCGGGCCGAGTTCTGCCTGCAACGCGTTGGCCTGGGTGAAGCCGGCGACCGCATGCCGTCGGAAATTAGTGGGGGAATGAAAAAACGGGTGGGGATTGCCAGGGCGATTGTGATGAACCCCAAGTACCTGTTCTGCGATGAACCCAACTCCGGCCTTGACCCGCTGACGTCCATTAAAATTGACCAGCTTATCAGCGAAATTACCGACGAGTTCCAGATTACTACCGTGGTGATTACCCACGACATGAACTCGATGCTGGAGATTGGCGAGAAAATTATGTTCCTCTACCAGGGCCAAAAACTATGGGAAGGCGACAACTCCAAACTGACCCACTCGAACATTCCCGAACTAAACGAATTTATCTACGCCAATAAGCTGCTGCGGGAGACGGAGCATCAATAAAATCGCCCTGGGACAACTACACCTTTTGCCCCAGGCCCTTCTCGCCTTTCCGAAGTCGGGCTGTTAGCTTCGCCCAGACCGGTTGAAAGGTTTTGCGCTCCACCACCAGCATAGCCCCAATGTAGAGCAGCAACAACAGGAGGTGGTAGGGTATCGCTACCCAGATGTTATCAATTTTGATCTGCCAGGCCAGGTAAATCAGCAGCCCGGCACTGACAATATACCCCAGCGCCGACTTCACATCGTAGGGCACCGGATAGTGCTTCTCGCCCTGCACGTAGCAGATAATGGTCATGATGATGCTCGACGCCAGAAAGGCAACCGCACAGCCGATATAACCCATCACCGGTATCAGGGTCATATTCAGCACAACCGTTACGATAGCCCCAATAACGGTAATAAAGGTGCCATACGCCGTTTTATCACTAAGCTTGAACCAGAAGGCAATATTGTAATACACGCCTAAAAATAAGTTGCCAAGCAGCAGCAACGGCACCACATCCAGGCCCTGCCGGTAGGCCGGCGACAGGAACAGGCCCAGCACATCGAGGTTCAGGCTTACGCCAACCCAAATCAGTACGCATACAATCACAAACCATTTGGTGACGCGGGCCAGCAAATCGGGCGCGTTTTTGTCTTCGGCCTGGGAGAAGAAAAACGGGTCAGCGGCAAACTTGAACGACTGAATAGCCAGCGCCATAAAGACCGACAGTTTGTAGCAGTTTCCGTAAATACCCAGCACATCTTTGTTGGTCAGGTGCGGGTATAAGCCTTCCGGCAGCCAGTGACGCAGCGCCAAACGGTCGGTCACGTTGTTGACCAGACCCGCCAGACTCGTCAGCATCAGCGGAAAGGCATACAGCAGCAACACCCGAATCTGCGGCCAGTCGAGCCGGAAGCGGAAGCCGGCGAAGGCATCACGCAGCAGCACAAAATAGGTGGCGTTGGCCAGCAAATTAGCCAGGAAAATGTAGCCGGGGCCAATACTTGGGTAATAGATGAGGCTAACGGCCGGCCGGAGGAAGGTCAGGTATTTACCGGTGTAGATATCACGGCAGAAGAGCAGAAAGAAGACGTTTAGCCCAACTACGATAAAAATGTTAAGCAGCCGGGCTTTTACAAAGCGCTTTGTCTTGTTTTCAACCCGTAGCCGCGCAAACGGAATAGCCATGACCGCGTCAATCCCCACAATAAGCGCTACCCAACTCACAAACATCTCCTGACCGGGGTAGCCAAGCGCCTGCGTAATCTGCGGAGCCAGCAGGATAATGGCGGTGGTAGCGAGCACACTAATTGCCAGAACAATGCTCAGGGTATCATTAAAAACATTAATCCGGTCCTCCGGCTTTCGGGCCGCAAACCGAAAAAAGGCAGTTTCCAGGCCTAATGTATAAAGCACCAGCAAAACGGCAACGTAGCTGTAAAACTCCACATTGGAGGCAAGTTCGCCTGGCCGCCGGAACACGTATGTATGTAAGGGAACCAGCGCATAATTAAGCATCCGGCCCAGAATGGTGCTAACCCCATACAGCGCCGTATCGCCGGCTAATTTTTTGAAGACACTCATGTAAACAATATATAACTCCTCCCCTCCAACCTTATCGACTCTAAAAACATCCGGGAGGCCTGTAAAGTTAATGCCCTTTTCTGGTACAGCGGTTCCTATGCAGACAAAAAGCCGCTTTTAGCTATCTTTGTACGGCCCCTCGTCCCGATGGGCACCCCGGCTAAAAAGAATGACCAACATGAACGCCTAACGCCCATGGCTCAGGCGAACCCAGCAAAATGTCTCAGAAGATTTCCTCCGCGCTGATTTCTGTTTATTACAAAGACGGCCTCGAACCGCTTGTCCGGCTGCTGCACGAGCATGGCGTGACGCTATACTCCACCGGCGGCACCCAAACGTTTATTGAGCAACTCAACATTCCGGTGACGGCGGTTGAAGACCTAACCGGCTACCCGTCTATTTTCGGCGGTCGTGTCAAAACGCTGCACCCGGCCGTATTTGGCGGTATTCTGTACCGTCGTGAGCTGGACGAAGACGTAGCACAGGCGCGTCGGCACCAGATTCCGCCCATTGATATGGTGGTGGTCGACCTGTATCCGTTTGAAGAAACGGTAGCGTCGGGCGCGTCGGAGGAAGACATTATCGAAAAGATTGATATTGGTGGTATTTCGCTGATTCGGGCGGCCGCCAAGAACTTTAAGGATGTGCTGATTGTCTCGTCCCGGACGCAGTATGAAAATGTTGTAGACCTGCTCACCCACAAAAACGGCACAACCAGCCTGGAAGACCGGAAGGCGTTTGCCCAGCAGGCGTTCGCCGTGACGTCGCACTACGACACCGCCATCCAAAGCTATTTTGCTGGAGGAGGCACTCCGCAGGGCGGTGCGCAGGAGTTAGGCGTATCGTTCAACCACCTGCCGGCTAATCCGCTGCGTTACGGCGAAAATCCGCACCAGCAGGCTACGTTCTACGGGGATTTGGCTGCTATGTTCGATAAGCTGCACGGCAAAGAGCTTTCGTACAACAACCTGGTAGATGTAGATGCCTGTGTCAGCCTCATTGATGAGTTTTCGGAAGGCTTGCCCACGTTTGCCATCATCAAGCACACCAACGCCTGCGGGGTGGCCACGGCCGCCACCGCCAAAGAAGCCTACCTGAACGCCCTGGCCTGCGACCCGGTTTCGGCCTTCGGTGGGGTTATCATCACCAACACCACCGTTGACCGTGAAACGGCCGAGGAACTGAACAAGTTGTTTATGGAAATCCTGATTGCGCCGGATTATGCACCCGAAGCCCTGGATCTGCTGAAGTCGAAGAAAAACCGGATTCTGCTGAAGCGCAATCCGGTTGAGCTGCCCACCCGGATGTTCAAAACCATTCTGAACGGTGTGCTGGAGCAGGACAAAGACAACCAAACCGAAACCGCCGACCAGTTTACAACCGTCACCGAAAAAGCCCCCACGGATAGCGAACTCCAGGCGCTGGCATTTGCGCTGAAAGTGTGTAAGCATACTAAGTCAAATACCATCGTGCTTGCCAGGGAGAACCAGCTTCTGTCCAGTGGCGTTGGTCAGACGTCGCGGGTGGATGCGCTGAAGCAGGCAATCGAAAAAGCCAAATCGTTTGGCTTCAATTTAGCTGGTTCTGTGATGGCTTCCGATGCGTTCTTCCCCTTTCCGGATTGTGTGGAGATTGCGCATCAGGCCGGTATTACGGCTGTTGTGCAGCCCGGCGGCTCCATCCGCGACCAGGATTCTATCGACTATTGCAACCAGAACGGCCTGGCTATGGTAACAACGGGCGTTAGACATTTTAAACATTAAATTGGTCCAGGTCTGGAACCAGGTTCAGACAGTTTATGCGATTCCTAAACCTCCTATACAGTCTCTGGTGTGCCTTCTGGTTTGTGGGGCTGTTTCTGCTGCTGTTTCCGTTCTTCTACCTGTTTCTGCAGCGGGAAGAATGGAAACCGTATGCCCATTGGCTGAACCGGTTCTGGGGCAAGCTCTTCTTTCCAATCGTGGGTATTCCCTTTCGGGTGGAGTACCGCTACCAGCCGGACCCGAAGAAAGTGTACGTTTTCTGCGCAAACCATTTTTCGTACATGGATATTGCCTGTATGGGCGTTATTCTGAAGAACTATTACGCGTTCGTCGGGAAAAGCCAGATTAAAAAGGTGCCCTTGTTCGGGTATATGTTTGCCAAACTGCATATTCAGGTGGACCGGAATGTCAGTAACAGCCGGGCTTATTCGCTGGCTAAGGCATTGCGTACATTGGCCAGTGGCCGCAGTGTGGTTATTTTTCCGGAGGGTGGTATCGTAACGAATAATCCGCCAAAGATGCACTATCCGTTCAAGGATGGGGCGTTTACAATGGCTATTCAGCAGCAGGTGCCTATTGTGCCCATTAGTCTGCTGAACAACTATAAAATACTGCCCGACAAAAAGAAAATGCGGATGCACCGCATGACACTTCGCGCCATTGTCCACCCGCCTATTGAAACCAAAGGCCTGACGCAGGCCGACCTGGGATGGCTAAAAGAAGAGACATTCAGAGTTATTGATAGTGAGTTAAGTAAACAGCAGATACCCGAGCAGTTATGAAAGTAGACCACGACACCTTACAGAAAATTGCTCATCTGGCCCGGCTCGACGTTCGTCCCGAAGAAGAAGCCGCCCTGCTCGACAGCCTCAACGAAGTGCTGACCTGGATGGAGCAGCTTAATGAACTCGACACCACCGGCGTTGAGCCGCTGACGCACATTTCCGACGAGCAGAACGTTATGCGCGACGATGTCGTCGGCCGGCACCTCCCCCGCGAACAAGCCTTATCCAACGCGCCCCAGCAGGACGGCACGTTTTTTCAGGTGCCGAAAGTGTTGGAGTAGGTGCTCAAGTACATACGCTACAGCCGAAAAATTGACAGAGAATAATTTAACCAACTAAAGATTTAGTATTTGTTAAAATATTCATACATTAACCAGAAACTTAGCTGGTTAATGTATGAAAAGCTGTATCTGTCTCCTGATACTGTTAGTCCCCTGTCAACTATTGGCTCAAGCCAGGGTGATTCAGGTGCCCTTGCAAACGGTGGTAAATTACTTTTCTGGTAGCAGTATGGCTACGAGCATATCGTTTGACTTTTCCGGCTTCCGGGGCGTTCCTAACGACCTCACGGAGAAGGCTATTTGTTACGGAAATACCATTCCGGGTCAGACTAAATACGAGGAATACCTACAGCGGAAAATCACCAAAGAAGAGTGGCAGCAATTTAAAGTAAGTGCAGGCCACCGTATTGACACAACCTTACTGAGTCCTCAGCCAATCAAACACCGCATAAACACGTTGATTGGGAAAGACAAGCAGGGCCGGCGGGTCGTTATTGTAGACGCCAACAACAATCAGGATTTCAGCGATGACCAGGTTCTTTATTACTTCATGACATTGCCGTGCGTCGAACGCAACGAAAAAGGCCATTATACCAGAGCAGCAATCAAGGAGGTACTTCCCACCATGCCTACTGTAAAGGTTAACCTGGAAGCGTTTGATGGCAAAAAGGTAGTTCAGCGAACGGTTTGGATAAGGCCAAATCCGTATAATGACGGCACTACTTACGCCGATACAACCTTAAATCGCTACCACCTCGACATGATTGATTTAGCATACCACCGGGGAGTAGCTACTATCTTAGGCCGGCAGTTTACCTTTGAGGTCAGACCAACACCTACTCTAATTTATACTAAGTGGAGGAGCGACTTTATTATTTACCCTTCCGATGAGCCATTACGTAAGATGGGAGGCTGGTTCACTGTAGATGGCCATCGAATAGAGATTGCCGGCATCTCTGTCCAGGGCGATAAGCTAACGTTAATTGACAGAGGCTCTACTTATGACGAAATTACTTTAAAGAAGTCATTTGACCCACTTTCGATTCTACCCCAAATCGGAAATTCTAAATAGATGATAGGTCCAGCGTAAACGCATCGGCATCCAGATTGGCCGGGAACTTCTGCCGGAACGCCCGTAAGTCGTCCAGCGACAGGGTTTGCTGGTAGATGGCTTCTTCGTCGGTCTGCCGGTACATTACCTCGCCTTTATAATCGATAACCGCAGAATCGCCGGTGTACGGAATGTCTTTGCCGTCGTGGCCGACACGGTTTACGCCTGCTACATAGCTTAAATTTTCAATTGCCCTCGCCTGTAGCAGGATGTTCCAGGGGTTTCGGCGAGCAGCCGGCCAGTTGGCAACATACAGCAGCAGGTCGTACTCCAGATTGATGTTACGGCTCCAGACAGGAAAACGCAGGTCGTAACAGATGAGGGGGCAGATGCGCCAGCCCTTCCACTCCTTCACCAGCCGACGTGTGCCGGCGGTGTAGGTTTTATCCTCCTCCGCCATCCGGAACAGGTGCCGCTTGTCGTAGCAGTCAAACTGACCGTCGGGGTCCATCCAGACCAGCCGATTGTAGTAACGTCCCCCTTCCTGCACCACGTAGCTACCTGTCACCACCGCCCCGGTTTGGGCCGCCATTTGTTTCAGCCACTTAAACGTGGTCAGGTTCATGGGTTCGGCCACGGCTTTGGCGTTCATGGTGAAGCCGGTGGTAAACATCTCCGGCAGCACAATCAGGTCCGTCGGCTCCGGCAAGCCGAAGATTTTTTCTTCGAGCATCGCCCGGTTCGCCACCGGGTCTTCCCAGTGCAGGTTGGTTTGGATGAGGGTGAGGTGGAGCATATTACTTAGGGAACCGCATTCTATAATCTACCTTCACATTCCCCTTTGTAATATCGGCCAGTTTCTTTTTGAGGAGCTGACGCTTTAGGGGGGACAGGTAGTCGGTGAAGAGTTTGCCTTCAATATGATCGTATTCGTGCTGGATAATGCGGGCAGCCATGCCGTCGTATTCTTCCTCATGCTCATTCCAGTCGACATCAAAGTAGCGGATACGTACTTTTTCGGGACGATACACGTCGGCGCGGATACCGGGAATGCTCAGGCAACCCTCTTCAAAAGCCCATTCATCACCGTCCTCCTCAATAAGCTCGGGATTAACGAAAACTTTTTTGAAGCCCTGCAGGCTGGCGTCCTGCTCTTCTTCGGGTTCATCTTCGTTCAGGGGGGTACCATCTACTACAAACAGCCGGATGCTCTGGCCAATCTGCGGAGCGGCCAGCCCAATACCCGAGGAGGCATACATCGTCTCGAACATATCCTCGCTCAGTTTTTTCACATCCAGGTTTCCCTTCTCAATATCCTTAGCCCGCTTCCGCAGAACCGGGTCGCCATAGGCTACAATCGGCAGTATCATAATCAAAATCGGTTGGCAGACTACCGCCTGCTTTCCATAAAAGACTGTAAAATTATTGTTGCACTCACTTTGTCAATGTTACCCTTTTCGCGCCGATCTTTCTTACTGGTTCCTGAGGCAATCATAGCCTTCAGGGCCATCGAGGAGGTAAAGCGCTCGTCATGCAGGTGAACCGGCACGTCGGAAAAAGCCGCCTGTAACTTCTTTACAAATGCTTTCACCAGGGGGGTGTTGTTCGTATCGGTGTTATCGAGCCGTTTCGGCATACCAACAACAAAAGCGTCGACCGGCTCTGTTGCTGCGTATTTTTTCAAATAATCAAGCAACTGATGCGACGGTACCGTTTCCAGTGCCGAGGCAATAATCTGCAACGGGTCGGTCACGGCGATACCGGTCCGTTTAGCCCCGTAATCAATGGCAATGATACGTCCCAACAATTCACCTGTTTAGAATGGGTAACGACCTACTAAACCACAAAGATACAAAACCTTGATTGCCCCTCTAATAAATTCAGCAATCTGCACTTTCTACTTTACCGGCGCGTTCGTATTTTACTAGCCTTATTCCTGCCTGATTATGCCTTTAATGACCTTCTGCCCGCAATGTGGCAACAAGTTAGTTACCGGACAAGCCGGCGGCCGCGAACGCCTGGTCTGTTCTCAGGCCTGCGGTTATATTTACTGGAACAATCCGCTGCCGGTGGTGGGAGCCATTGTAGAATACGATAATGACAGCGTAGTCCTTATCCAGAATAAAGGCTGGCCGGCCGACTGGTTCGGACTGGTAACCGGCTTTCTGGAGCATGGCGAAGAGCCCGACGAAGCTATCCTGCGGGAGATTCAGGAAGAGATTGGCCTGGAAGCCGAGATTATTGAACGGCTGGGCATATACACCTTCCACCAGCGCAACGAACTCATTATCGCCTATCACGTGCGGGCCACCGGCGACATTCGCATGGATGAAGAAGAGCTACAGGCGTACAAAATTGTGCCGATACACAAGCTGAAACCCTGGCCGTTTGGCACCGGTGTAGCGGTAAAAGAGTGGCTGGCCCGGCGGCTGCTCAGGCCCGTTGAATAGCCGTTTAGCGAGCGGGGAGTTTTGTTTTCAGGTAACTGACAACGACGTCAAGCCCTTTTTCAAAGTGCCGGTTGTTGGGAATCACAATGTCCGATTCTCCTTTGTAAGGCTTGATAAACTGCTTGTACGTCGGAAGAACGTGATTTTCCCACTGGTACATGATGGTTTCAATGGTAATACCCCGGTGGGTCTGGTCGCGGAGAATGCGCCGTTCCAGTTTGGTCTTGTTTTTAGCGTCGATAAATATTTTGAGATCAAGCTGGTCGGCCACGTCTTTAAAGTGAAAGACAAACAAGCCTTCAACAATGATGATGGGCGTTGGCCGGTACGTCAGCATCTTCGGCACCACGTTCGGATTATTGAAGGTATATTCTAGTGTCTGGACCTCCTCGCCCTGGTGCAGCCGGTGCAGGTGCTCGGCAAAGCGGTGGTGATCTATGGTTTCGGGCAAATCGAAATTATGGATACCGTTCTGATCGCGGGGGATGTACTGCAGTTCGCGGTAGTAGTTATCCTGCGAAATCAGACAAATCTCGTCTTCGGAAAACGCATGCAGAAGCTGACTCAAAAAGGAAGTCTTGCCGGAGGCACTGCCGCCGGTAATACCGACGATAAACGGCTTGGTAGTCATATTGAGCGCAAATTTACGAAAACCAGCGTACCCACAGACTTCAACCTGTAAGAAACACAGAAGACAATACGCCAATGCCCTCCTGTGTCTCTAAACATTCTTCAATAAAATCAGATTTTAGTCGTTAAAAAGTAGAGCCTGCCGGGATTTGGTTATCTTGGCGGCACATGATGCGTTTCCCACGTTCAAGCAATATGAAAATCAGTACGTCCATCTCCCTGCTGGTGGCTTTGTGCGTAGTTGCCGGTCTGGTGAGTTGTAATTCGGCGATGCAGGCCTACAAAAAGGGTGTCCGCCATTTCGAAGCAGGTGAATACAATCCGGCCATTGAGAACTTCCGGAAAGCAGCCACCGCCGGAGATATCGACGCGGCCCGGCTCAACTACTATACCGCCGAATCGTACCGGCTCTCCAACCGCTTTACCGAAGCCGCGCCGTTTTACCAGAAGGCCATCGACGCCGGCTCTACCGAAGCCGACGCCCGTATGCACTACGCCTACGCCCTGAAAACCCAGGGACAGTATGCCGAAGCACTGCAACAGTTGGAGAAATACGTGCAGAGCAAGCCGACCAATAAAACCAACCTGGAAAAAGCCCGTCGTGAGGTTGAGACCCTGCGCGTAATCGATGCGCTGGCCCGAAACAAAACTAATTTTCAGGTCAGGAACATAGGTAATCTGAACTCGCCGGGTGCTGAGTTTGCGCCAGTAGTACGGGGTGAAGAGCTTATTTTTACAGCCTCTCGTAAAGACAAGATCTATAAGAACAACGGCCTGCCCATGCTGGGACTTTACAAGACCAAACTGGGGCAGACGCCCGACGAAACGGGTAATGCGCCCCAGCTCTTCAGCAACAATGTGTTTCTGGCAGAAGCGAACGAAGGTACCCCCGCTTTCTCGAAAGACGGCAAAACGATGGTGTTTGCCCGTGGCAACACCGGCAAGCGCAAAGGTGGAGCCGATGTAGACCTGTTCATCAGCCGCCAGGGCACCGACGGCAACTGGACCCAGCCGCAACTGCTGCCTATCAGCGACTCGCTGGCCTGGGATGGTTCACCGGCTTTCTCGGCGGATGGACGTACGCTGTACTTTGCCTCCAACCGGGCAGGTGGTGCCGGCGGCATCGACCTGTACCGGACCAATATGGACGCATCAGGCCGGTTCAGTCGCCCGGTCAATATGGGCCGCGACATCAATACTCCTGGTGATGAAATGTTCCCCTACGTAGCCGAAGACGGCAAACTGTACTTTGCCTCCGATGGACATCCGGGCTTAGGCAAGCTGGACATTTTTGTGGCCACGCGCTCGCAGGGCATAATCCGGGTAGAAAACCTGGGGCAACCCATCAACTCGCCGGCCGACGACTTTGGGCTGGTGTTTGCCGATAAGGAATCCGGCTACTTTGCCTCTAACCGGCAGGGCGGCAAAGGCGATGATGATATTTACTTCTTCGGCTCATCCGTCGCTCCTGAAACACCAACTATTGCCCAGAACGCACCCAAAACGGTTCGCTATTTCCTGGCCGGAACGGTACAGGCCAACGAAACACCAGCCACTCCGCTCGACTCTGCCAGGGTTCGGATACTGGATGAAGCCGCCGGTACGCCCATTGCCGAAGTAACAACCGGTCAGCAGGGCACCTTCGGCAAATACCCGCTGCAGGAAGGCAAAGATTATACAGTCCTGGTAGAGCGTAAGGGCTACCTCACCAGACGGGTACCGTTTACGATGCAGGGGCGCAGTATTCCGGAAGTATTCCTGACCAAACCGCAGACGGATACTACCTTCAATGTTGATGTGCTGCTGGATAGAGCAACGCTAAACCGGACGTTCGTGCTGGAGAATATCTATTACGACCTCGACAAGTATAATATCCGTCCGGATGCCGCCGAAGAGCTGGACAAGCTGGTAACTATTCTGAAAGATAACCCGACCCTGAAGATTGAGTTGAGCTCCCATACCGACGTGCGAGCTCCGGATGCGTATAACATGCGTCTGTCGCAGAACCGGGCCAAAGCTGCCGTTGACTACATCGTCTCCCGGGGTATCGATCCGGAACGGCTCGTAGCCAAAGGCTACGGCGAAACGCAGTTGGTGGTAAAAAATGCGCAGACCGAAGAAGAGCACCAGCGCAACCGCCGGACTGAATTCAAGATTCTGAGCTACTGAGAACGGGTCCGGCCGGCAAGGCACGGGAAAACACTATCGGAAACGGGTTTGTTGTTAACTAAAAGCGTTAATGACAAACCCGTTTTGTTATGAAAAACGATAAGCTCTGGCAATTTCTGGTGGTGTTAAGTATTATTTCGGTTCTGGTGGTAAACTATCTGTCTACCGCCGTTCCTTTTGGCGGACAAACCAACGCCACCGTTTCCGATAAATACCACACTTACTTTACCCCGGCGGGTTATGCATTTTCGATCTGGGGGCTTATTTATCTGGGCCTGCTGGCGTTTGCGGTTTACCAGGCCTTCCCTTCGCAACGTGAGAACTACCGTTTTCGCGAAATCCGGCCCTGGGTAGTGGCAAATGGCGTGCTCAATTGTATCTGGCTTCCCTTGTTCCAGAATGAACTGTTCAGCGCATCGGTGGCCGTGATCCTGGGCATGGTGTTTACGCTGATGCTGATTATGGAGGGACTACAGGTCAATAGAAAACCGGTTTCAGTGACCGAAACCGGGCTGTCGCGCATTCCGTTCTCCCTTTATTTTGGCTGGATTACAGTGGCCACCATCGCCAACGCAGCGGTGTGGCTGAAGGCAACCGGCTTTGGTGGGTATAACCTGGCCGAGCCCACCTGGTCGGTCATTATGATCATCATTGGGCTATTTGTGGGGGCTTTTGTATTCAACCGGTACCGTAGTGTCGCGTATATTCTGGTCTTTACCTGGGCGTATACAGCCATTGCGGTTGAGCAGTCCGATTATTATGTGCAGGTCGTTGCCGGGGCTGGGGCCATCGGTGCCGTATTGCTGGCTATTGCCGGGGTTATTTCGCGAAAAACGCCGGCTTATACGTAAATAAGTCTGAAATGATTAGCGTATAGCCCTACATCGTTATGAAGGAGCCATAAATTTGCGCCCTACTATGGATGTTTATCTCTTATTAGGGGCAAATTTAGGCGATCGCCGGGCTACGTTCGGCAAAGCCCGCGAGCTGATACAACTGCTGATTGGGCCAATTACCCGCTTTTCGTCGGTGTACGAAACCGCTCCGTGGGGTGTTACCGATCAGCCGCCTTTTTTAAATCAGGTGCTGATTACACAAACTGATATGTCACCCCAGCGGATACTCGACCATATTCAGTTTATTGAAACCAATTTGGGTCGTGTTCGCCACGATAAATGGGGCGCACGGGTGATTGATATTGATATCCTGTACTACAGCCAGTATATTTTTCAATCGGATCGCCTGTCTATTCCGCATCCGTATCTGCACCAGCGCCGGTTTACTCTTGTGCCGCTTTGCGAAATTGCGCCGGATTTCGTGCATCCTACTCTGGCGAAAACCAATTTAATGCTATTGGCTGAGTGCGCCGATGAGGGTGACGTTGTAAAACTTGCCGAGTGAGGCTGCTTCTAATTAAAATTTCCCAAAGAAACCGGATATTACTTAAAGAAGCGTTAATTTCGCGGTTGGTAAATTGCCAATTATTCAGTAAACACCGAAAAACATGTCTGCTGTCGTAGAAACCGCCAGCCTGCTGGCCGACCGCATCAACGCGCTCGAAGAATCGGCCACCCTGGCGATGTCGAAAAAATCGCGCGAACTGGCCGCTCAGGGTCACAAAGTCATCAACCTCAGCGTGGGGGAGCCTGACTTCAAAACACCGAAACACATTTGCGAAGCCGCTAAACAGGCCATCGACGAGGGTTACCACGGGTACAGCCCCGTTGCCGGTTATGCCGACCTGCGCAAAGCGATTGCAGACAAATTCAACCGCGACAACAACCTCAACTGGAAAGCTGAGAACGTGGTTGTTTCCAACGGTGCCAAACACTCGCTGGCCAATGTACTTCAGGTGCTGGTGAACCCCGGCGATGAGGTAATTATCTTCTCCCCCTATTGGGTAAGCTATTCCGAAATGGTAAAGCTGGCGGAAGGAAAATCTGTTGTTGTGGAAGGCCCGTTTGAAAACGATTTCAAAGTAACACCGGAACAGTTCGAAGCTGCCATTACCGACCGCACTAAAGTGGTTATGTTTGCTTCGCCCAACAACCCAACTGGTTCGGTCTACACCGAAGCCGAACTGCGGGCCATTGGCGAGGTAGTAGCCCGGCACGACAACGTTTTCGTGCTGGCCGACGAAATTTACGAATATATCAACTTTACACCGGAAGGGCACTTCAGCATCGGCTCCATCCCCGCCATTGCCGACCGGGTTATCACCGTTAACGGGGTGGCCAAAGGCTACGCCATGACCGGCTGGCGCATCGGCTACATCGGTGCCGCCAAGTGGATTGCCGAGGGCGTTGAGAAACTACAGGGTCAGGTTACCTCCGGTGCTAACTCCATTGCCCAGCGGGCGACCCTGGCCGCGCTGACCGGCCCAATGGAGTGTACCACCGAGATGCGTGAGGCTTACGAGCGTCGTCGTGACCTGGTGGTGAAATTGCTGAAAGAAGTACCGGGTTTCCGGGTAAATGTGCCGCAGGGCGCCTTCTATGCGTTCCCGGATGTGAGCCATTATTTCGGCAAATCAGACGGCAACACAACCATCCAAAACTCCGACGATTTTGCCCTATGGCTGCTCAATGTTGCCTATGTCTCTACGGTAGCCGGTTCCGGTTTTGGTGCCCCGAACTGCCTGCGCTTGTCGACGGCCGCTTCCGACGAGGCACTGACCGAAGCCGTTGAGCGGATTAAAGCAGCGGTAAGCACCCTGCAATAGCGTATAAGATATACCTGTTTTTCCTGAAAGCTCCGGCACCTGGTGTCGGAGCTTTTTTTACGTAGTACAGCGGTAGCTAAACGAAAAAAAGCCCCTTTTAAAATTTTACCGCACTGCTTTTGCTCCCGAATTTCACACTAATTATACAAATCTTTGATGTCAAATAGATTATTAAGGTGCCTGCAAGTAGAATTGTAGAGACTACATCTTATTTGGTAAATCAGAGATATTGACTCTTTTAAAGAATAAATTAGCTAATATTAATATAATGGCTCTTGCTGTGCTCAAGCCGTAGTGGTCTCCTATTGTAATACCCAAACCAATCTATATCCATTTCATTCACGTAAACCTATAATCCTATGCAAAAGCAACTACCTGCTGGCTGGCAATTTATTCGCAGCTTTTGGCTAAGCTGTGCATTGGTCCTGGTTTGTATGGCCCATACGGCCAGAAGCCAGAGCGTATCGGGCCGCATTATAGCAGCCGAAAACAATGAGCCCCTCCCAGGGGTGAGCGTCCTGATCAAAGGCACTACGCAGGGAACCACCACCGATAATGTAGGACGTTACACCCTCCGGGTACCCAATGCCAATGCTACCCTGGTGATTAGCTTTATCGGGTATATGAAGCAGGAGATTGCCGTGCGCGGGCGCTCGACCATTGATATTACCATGGAGACAGACATGAAAGCGCTCGATGAGGTAGTTGTGGTGGGATATGGTACGCAGGAAAAAGTAAACCTGACGGGCTCCGTGGGTGTGGCAGACCGGAAGCGGCTCGAAAACCGCCCGATAGCTTCCGTTGGGGAGGGCTTGCAAGGGGTTATTCCAAACCTGAACGTCAACGTCCGGAATGGTGACCCGGCTCAGCCGATTACGTTCAACGTCCGGGGTTACGAGTCGATCAACGGTGGTTCCCCACTTGTTCTGGTCGACAACGTGCCGATGGATCTGAACCGCATCAACCCCAATGATATTGAAAGCATTTCGGTGCTGAAAGATGCCTCAGCATCTGCCGTTTATGGCGCACGGGCGGCTTTCGGGGTAGTGCTGGTAACGACCAAAAGCGGTAAGGCCGGCAAAGTGAATGTGAACATGAGTACCCAGTTTTCCCTGGCCAAACCCATTTTTAACATGGATGTGGTTACAGACCCGTACGAGTTTGTTCAGGCGCGTAACATGGCCAACATCCGCACAAGCGGAGTACCGACTTATGATGCCGATATGGTAGCGGGCACCAAGGCCTACTCCGAAAACCCGGCTACCGCTCCGCAGTGGAAAGTAGTGAATGGAACCCTTCGGTATTACGGGTACAATGATTATCAGAACAGCATCATGACTGACTTTGCCCCGACCAGTCAGCATGACCTGTCGGTATCGGGTGGCTCTGATAAATCCAAATACCTGGTGTCGATCGGCTACTTTACCAAAGATGGTTACCTGCGGTATAACAACGAGAAGTTTAAGCGGTATAACGTCCTGATGAAAGCTGACTTTAAGGTCAATGACTGGATCAGCCTGGATGAGAAAGTTATCTTCAACTCGCAGAACAGCGATAAGCCGCACTTCTACAACTGGGACGTAAACATAAATTCGCTGGCACGAGTGCCGCCTATCATGCCCATCCAGTTCCCGGATCTACCGTTCTACGTGAATCCCGGCGATCGCGAAAAGTACGCGCCCTATATAGGTAAGTATTTTGGTGGCACCAATTTCTTCCCCTACCTGCTCGACGGTGGCCGGACTACCTACACCAACAACGATCTGTGGCTGACACAGGGCGCCACGCTAACTCCGCTGAAAGGCTTACGAATCCGCTCCGACTTTTCCTACAACATCTTCAACCGCATGTACCAGGATGTACAAAGCAAGGTTGATATAGTCGATGCCAATCTGCTGGCGGCTAACCTGATCAGTAACGGATTTAGTGGCGACGACTGGATCAGAAACGAAAATAACTACAATCAGTACTACGTATTCAACGCCTACGCCGAGTATACACTGCCCCGCATCGGAAATCATAACCTGACGGCTATGGTTGGTTTTAACCAGGAGCGTGGTCTGAACCGGTACGCCGGTGCGCAGGCCCGGGCGCTGATCACTCCGCTGGTAACCGACCTGAACGCCACAACTGGTACGCAGCAAACCTTCGGCAGCAAATCGCATGTATCCCTGCGCGGAGCCTTTTACCGCTTGAATTACAACTTCAATGAGCGCTACCTCGTCGAGTTCAACGGTCGTTATGACGGTACATCCCGGTTCCCCAAAGCAAGCCGGTTTGGCTTTTTCCCCTCAGTATCGGCCGGCTGGCGGATCAGCAACGAAAAATTTATGGTTGGAACCAGTTCGTGGCTTGATAACCTGAAACTTCGGGCTTCGTACGGAACACTCGGTAACCAGCTCCTGGGCAACAACTTCTACCCCTACGTAGCTACCATGGGGACGGGACAGTCGCCCTACATGTTTACCAACGCCCTGATTCCGTTTGTGTCACCCGCCGGTCTGGTGAGCCCCACGCTGACCTGGGAAACCGTGGTTTCGAAGAACATCGGTCTGGACGTTACGATGCTGAGAGGACGGCTGGACGCTTCGTTTGATCTTTTTACCCGCGACACCAAAAACATGCTGATGGACGTATCCTACCCGGCCATCCTGGGCACGGCGGCTCCGAAAGAAAACGCGGCCGATCTGCGTACCAAAGGCTGGGAGCTGGCGCTCACCTGGCGGGACAAGTTCAAGCGTGACTGGAGCTATGACGTGTCGCTGGCATTATCGGACTGGACCGCTACCATCACTAAATTCAATAACCCCAGCGGAGCGCTCCCCAACAACAATAATATTTATTATGTAGGGCAGAAGCTGGGCGAAATCTGGGGCTTTGAAACGGTCGGTATTTTCCAGACCGCCGACGAAGTAGCATCGGCCCCTAAACAAACGAATATCGGCGCCAACTGGCGGCCGGGCGACATCCGGTATGCTGATTTGAACGGCGACGGCATCATCAGCCTGGGTAAGAATACCCTCAGCGATCCGGGCGACCGGAAGATTATCGGCAACACCACTCCGCGGTACACCTTCGGGATCAACGGCGGTATCGGTTACAAGAGTTTACGACTAACGGTATTCTTCCAGGGCATCGGCAAAAAAGACCACTGGCCGACCTCCGACAACTGGACCTGGTTTTTCCCCTTCAACGCCGGCCACGTAGAGAAATACTACATCACCGACACCTGGCGCGAAGACAACCGCGACGCCTACTTCCCGGCCGCGCATATCTCGACCAACGATAAGAAGAACGTTCAGGTGCAGTCGCGCTACCTGCAGAGTGCCGCCTACATCCGTCTGAAAAATATCTCGCTCAGCTACGACCTGCCGCAGGGCTTCCTGAACAAGATAGGCGTAGGCCGGGCGCAGGTATTTGCCACGGGTATGAATCTGTGGGAGTACACCAAAATGCGTAAGCCCTTAGACCCTGAGTCAATTCAGGCCCCAGCCATCGAATATCCGATGCAGCGTATCTCGACCCTCGGCCTTAATGTTTCATTCTAATTCCTTACCTGACAACACCATGAAGAAATATATCTTAGCGTCTGGCCTTGTGTTTGCTGCAACCGGACTCTTTACCGGATGTAACGACGATTTTCTGGAGCGTTATCCGCAGGATCGGGTTACCAACCAAACCTTCTGGAACACGGAGAATGACCTGAGGGTATACAATAACGGTCTTTATGATATGGCCCGTAATGACGATAATGTGCCTATTCTGCACGCACATTACAACGGGTTTGAGAGCCACTGGGGCAGTGTCTGGTTTCTGGATGAGTTCGCCGACAATATGGCTCCTACGCATCCCCGGCATGCGTTTTTCCAGCAGGTGCGCTCGGGTAAACATACCGTACCCACTACCCCTCAGTGGTTTGGCTACCGGGGCTGGAATTTTGTCAGGGCCATCAACGTAGGTCTGGCTAATTATGACAAAGCCGCTGTTGCCCAGAACATCAAAGACCGGTACATCGGTGAGGCCCGGTTGTTCAGAGGCTGGTTTTACGCCGAAAAAGTCACCAAGTTCGGTGATGTACCCTGGGTAGAAAAAGAACTGAGTATCGACTCGCCGGAACTGTTTGCGGCTCGTACCGCCCGGGATGTGGCCATGGAAAAGGTGCTGGAAGATCTCAACTTTGCCTCGACCAAGCTTCCCGACAGTTGGGGCGACGGTAACGCACCGGGTCGGCTGAATCGCTGGTGTGCCCTGCTGGTGAAATCGCGGGTGTGTCTGTTTGAAGGTACCTGGCGCAAATATCATGGAGGAGCCGATGCCAACAAGTGGCTTGAAGAAGCCGCTAAGGCCTCAAAGGAACTCATGGACAAGGGCCCCTACCGGCTTTACAGCACCGGCAACCCCGATAGTGACTACAACGCCTACCATCGTGTGCTGAACCTGGCGGGCAATCCGGAAGTACTCTACTGGCGCAAGTATCAGTTAGGCGTATTTACCAACCACGTGCAGTCGTATTTTGAATACGCGGGTGGAGCCACCAAAAGCATGGTCGAAGATTACCTCTGCACGGATGGTAAGCCCATTACGGTATCTCCGCTGTACAAAGGGGATGATAAGATCGAGGACGTTTTTGAAAACCGGGATCCGCGCTTGCGCCAGACGGTGCTGCACCCGGCCGATGCCGCCAAATACAAGTACCATCTGGCCGATGGCCGGTCATATCCCCGGATTCAGGGTATGGCAGGCGGCTACATCTCCACTACGGGTTATCACATTATTAAGCACTACAACGCAGATGATATGATTGGTAAGGCGTTTGATACGGCTGAGTCGCCGGCCATTATCCTGCGCTTTGCCGAAGCCCTGCTGAACTATGCCGAAGCTCAGGCCGAGCTTGGTAAGATTACCCAGGCAGACCTTGACATAACCATCAATAAGCTCAGGGACCGGGTTAAAATGCCGCACCTGAAGATCGGCGAGGTTCCGGTTGACCCTCGGTATGCAGCCGACGGGGTATCTCCGCTGATTAACGAAATCCGTCGCGAACGTCGGGTCGAATTGTTTATGGAAGGCTTCCGGTACAACGACTTACGGCGTTGGAAACTGGGTAAGAAACTAACCACGCCGACTATGGGAATTCGGTGGGATGCGGCCGCCATTGCCCGCTATCCGGGTGCTACCGTAAAAACCATCGTTGATCCCGTATCGGGTAAAACCTACATTGATGTGTACCAGGGAACAGACTGGGCAAGCCCGGTATTCGATGAGAGTAAACACTACCTCTGGCCGATACCGCTGAATGATCTGGCTCAAAACCCAGCTATCAAACAGAATCCAGGCTGGTAAGTCGAACTGGGTTTACTAAAGGCAAGCCCGTCCCGCAACAGCTACAAGGCTGTGCCGGACGGGCTTCTGCACTTTTTCGGGGTTTTCTTCTAAATTTTGTAGCTTTAAGGTGGGTAAAATCCAAATGAACAGGCATTTATTACGTACTGGTAGCTACTAAACGCTTTGTATGAAACCTCGACACATAACGGCTGTGGCCACAGCCGTGGTAGTTGTCTTATCGTCGTTCTCCTTTTTAGGTGTCTTTGAAGACAAGGTGGATTTCAACACGCAAATCAAACCCATCTTCAACAAGAACTGCATTGCCTGCCATGGCGGGGTCAAAAAAGCGTCTGATTTCAGTCTCCTGTTCAAGCATGAGGCCCTGGCTCCGGCCAAATCCGGTAAACTGGCCATTGTACCCGGTGACGCCGACGCCAGCGAACTGATTCGGCGGCTGACGCTGCACGACCCGGAAGAACGTATGCCGCTGGATGCTCCGCCCCTGAAGAGTGAAGACATTGAGCTGCTGCGCAAATGGATTGACCAGGGTGCCGAGTGGGGTGACCACTGGGCGTACCAACCCGTTCAGCGCCCGGAGTTGCCCAAACTGGGTACGTTCTGGAACCGGCTGGGCCTGGGAGGGAACAAAGACCAGCAATGGGTCAAAAACGAAATTGACTACTTTGTGCTGGATAAACTGAAACAGGAACAGCTTACCCCCTCCCCCGAAGCCGACCGGGCTACGCTGCTGCGCCGGGTATCCTTCGACCTGACCGGCTTACCACCCACCGAAAAACAACTCAAGGATTTTCTGAACGATAAATCAGAAAATGCTTACGAAAAAGTGGTGGATAGCCTGCTGGCCTCTCCCGCTTACGGCGAAAAGTGGACAGCGATGTGGCTCGACCTCGCCCGTTACGCCGATACGAAAGGCTACGAACGGGACCCCGGCCGCAAAATCTGGCGCTACCGCGACTGGCTTATCAAAGCCTTCAACGAAGATAAACCCTTCGACCAGTTTACCGTTGAGCAACTCGCCGGCGACCTGCTACCGAACCCCACCGACGAGCAGTTGGTAGCAACCGGCTTCCACCGCAACACCATGAACAATGACGAAGGCGGGACGCAGGATGAAGAGTTCCGCGTTGCCGCCGTTATCGACCGGGTCAATACCACCTGGGATGTCTGGCAAGGCACTACTTTCTCCTGCGTGCAGTGCCACAGCCACCCTTACGACCCGTTCACCAACGAAGAGTATTACAAGTACCTGGCGTTCTTTAACAACGCCCGCGACGAAGACGTAACCAGCGAAACCCCTACCCTGCGTTTTTACAAAGGACAGGACTCAATAAAGGTAGAGCAACTGAAACAATGGGTAGCCACCCACGCCACCAGTCCCCGACAGGTGCAGGAGGTCATGCACTTTGTAAAGCTGATGGAGCCAAAAATTAATTCCCACGATTTTGATGAGTACGTCAATGCCTCGCTGCTGGACGCCAAATACTTCGGCGTTCAGGATAAAGGCTCAGCTCGCATCAAAAATAGTAACCTGACTGGTACAAACCGGCTCATCATGGCCTGGGGAACGAAAGCGCAACAGGCAACCGTCACCATTCGGCAGGACAGTGTAACCGGGCCGGTGCTGCTGAAGCTTTCGGTACCGGAAACGGGCAGCGCCTGGAAAGATACGGTAATGATTTACCCGCTGCCTGCTATCAGTGGTCGCCATAACCTGTACCTGACCCTCGACAGCCCGAAGACGCCAAAAGAGTGGGTGATGGTGAAATGGATCTCCTTCCCAACTGCGCTTCCGGGTCAGCCGGCAACGCAGTTGGGTGAGATGGATAAAACGCTGGCTGCGGTACTGAATGCCAAAGTCAATGAAAGCACACCCGTCATGTACGAAGGCACTGGCGATCTGACCCGCAAGACGCACCAATTTGTGCGCGGCAACTGGCTGGTGAAAGGCAAAGAGGTAAAACCCGACGTACCAAAGTCGCTGCCGGCTATGGATAAAACCCTGCCGCGCAACCGCCTGGGTTTGGCCAAATGGATGGTCGGCCGGCAGCACCCGCTGACCGCCCGTGTGGTGGTAAACCGGCTGTGGGAGCAGCTATTCGGCACTGGCATTGTGGAGACGGTAGAAGATATAGGTACCCAGGGCTTTCCGCCCACCCACCGCGAACTGCTCGACTACCTGGCCGCCGACCTGATGGAAACGCACCACTGGAGTTTGAAGAAGCTGCTGAAGCAGATGGTGCTGTCGGCCACGTACCGGCAGCGTTCCGAAGCATCACCCGAACTCCTGAAGAAAGACCCGTTCAACAAATTACTGGCGCGAGGACCACGTATTCGATTATCGGCCGAGCAGGTGCGCGACCAGGCCCTGGCCGTCAGTGGTCTGCTCAGCAGCAAGATGTACGGTCCCAGCGTCATGCCCCCGCAGCCCGACGGCATCTGGCAATCGCCGTATAATGGCGAAAGCTGGAAACCCAGCCAGGGCGAAGACCGCTACCGCCGGGCCTTGTATACGTATTGGAAACGAACGGCCCCGTATCCGTCGATGGTGACCTTCGACAGCCCCAGCCGGGAGTTCTGTCAGCTCCGGCGGCTGCGGACCAACACGCCCCTACAGGCGCTGGTCACGCTCAACGATCCGGTGTATGTGGAGTCGGCGCGTATGCTGGCCGAACTGATGCAGTACCGCGGCCGTGCGCCGGAGCAGCAGATTCAGGCCGGTTTCCGGCGGCTTATGCTGCGCGATTTAGCCCCTGAAAAACTGGCAGTCCTCACGCGCCTGTACCGCGAGACCGAAACATACTACCAGCAGCACCCCGACGATATGCAAAAGCTACTGGCCTGCCAGGGCGGCACCCCGCAACTGGCTGCCCTGACGGTGACGGCCAATGCCATGCTGAATCTGGATGAGGTGATTACGAAGGAATGAGCGTACAGCGGAATTCTATTCCGCTATTTAAAATCCCAAAAGCGGAATTCTATTCCGCTGTACCTATGGAAAAGCTCCTCAAAGAACTTCAACAAGCCGCCCTGCAGCGCGAAACCCGGCGGCACTTCCTACACACCTGCTCAACGGGGCTGGGTGCTATGGCACTCAGCTCGGTGCTGGCCGGCTGCGGCTTCTTTGGCCGGAAGGATGAGCCCTCGGCCGACCTACCGACGCTCAACGACCCGATGAGCCCGCGCAGTGCGCAGTATGCACCCAAACCCCAGCGGGTTATCTATATCCACCTGGCCGGGTCGCCCTCGCAGTTGGAGCTGTTCGACTACAAGCCGGAGTTGCAGAAATACCACGGCAAAGACTGTCCACAGGAGCTGCTGACGGGTAAGAAATTCGCCTTTATCCGGGGAGTGCCCAAAATGCTGGGCCCGCAGGGTAAATTTGCGCAGCATGGGCAGTCGGGCGCTTGGGTTTCTGATTACCTACCCCACCTGCAAGGCGTAGTGGATGATATTACATTCCTGAAAGCCATGCACACCGACCAGTTCAACCACGCCCCGGTGCAGTTGATGATGCATACCGGCAGCGCCCGGTTAGGCCGACCAAGCATTGGATCGTGGGTAACGTACGGACTGGGTACGGAAAACGACAACCTGCCCGGCTTTATCGTGCTGGCATCCGGCGGCAAGCAGCCCGATGCCGGTAAAAGCGTCTGGGGCAGTGGTTTTCTACCGTCGGTCTACCAGGGCGTGCAGTGCCGCACCGACGGTGACCCGGTGCTGTACGTCTCCGATCCGGAGGGAATGCCCCGCGACATCCGGAAACAGACCATCGAAGCCATAAACCAGGTCAACCAACAGCAGTATGAAGAGGTGAAGGACCCCGAAATCCTGACCCGCATTTCGCAGTACGAAATGGCGTTCCGGATGCAGATGTCGGTGCCCGATGCAATGGATATTAAGGGCGAGCCGAAATACATGCTGGATATGTATGGCGCAGACCCGGAGCAGGGCTCGTTTGCCCGCAACTGCCTGCTGGCCCGTCGGCTGGTGGAACGGGGCGTACGCTTTGTGCAACTGTTCGATTGGGGCTGGGATACTCACGGCACCAGTAAAGACGGCTCCATTGATGCAGGGCTGCGCGAAAAATGCCGGCAGTCGGACCAGGCGGTTGCGGCCCTCCTCACCGACTTAAAGCAGCGGGGATTGCTCGACGAGACGCTGGTCGTCTGGGGCGGTGAGTTCGGACGGACACCGATGCAGGAAAACCGCGACGGTCAGGTACTACCCTTCATGGGTCGCGACCACCACCTCGACGCGTTCACGGTCTGGATGGCCGGTGGGGGCGTCAAACGGGGCCTCAGCTATGGCGAAACCGACGATATCGGCTACTACGCCGTCAAAGACAAAGTTCACGTTCACGACCTCCAGGCAACCATTCTGCACCTGCTGGGTTTCGACCATACCAAGCTGACGTACCAGTTTCAGGGACGACCGTTTCGGCTGACGGACGTGGCGGGTAAGGTGATTACACCTATTCTGGCGTAAAATATGATTTTGTCGCGACACATAGGGAAATAATCCGCTATCTTGTCTCTGTATGTACAGATGCTTATGATACGATCCATCATTCTTACCGGCTTCCTCATTATTCCTTCGACAATCCTGGCTCAGGCTCAGCAATACGACCTGGTGATCAAAAACGGCCGGGTAGTGGATGGCACCGGCAATCCCTGGTACTATGCCGATGTAGCTATACAGAACGGGAAAGTTGCCCGAATCGGCACTATTCCGGCGACCGAGGGCAAACGGGTTATCGACGCCAAGAACCAGATTGTAGCGCCCGGCTTTATCGATGTCCATGCTCACGTGGAAGGGAGTTTAGAGGAAAGGCCCACGGCCGATAACTTCCTGTACGATGGTGTCACCTCAGTAGTGACGGGTAACTGTGGCGGCTCCCGAACGAACCTGAGAGCGTTTCAGGATACATTGAAAGCCCTGGGTATATCCATAAATGTAGCCTCGCTGGTTGGTCATAACGCCATCCGATTAAAAGTGATGAAAACCGCCTTCCGGGAACCGACTGCCCGGGAACAGGCCGAAATGGAAGCGCTGGTCGAGCAGGCCATGAAAGACGGGGCGGTGGGCTTATCGACCGGCCTGATTTATACCCCCGGCACCTACGCCCGCACGCCGGAGATTGTGAACCTGGCCAAAGCAGCCGCCCGGTACGGTGGCGTGTATGCCTCACACATCCGAAACGAGGGGCAGGAGGTAAGCAAAGCCATTGAAGAAGCCATTCAGATTGGTCGGGAAGCCGGCATTGCGGTTCAGATCTCCCATTTCAAAGTAGCCAGTAAACCCTTGTGGGGCTTTAGTAAGCAAACCATCTCGATGGTTGATGCCGCCCGCCGGGAGGGTATCGACGTAACCGTGGATCAATATCCCTACACAGCCTCCAGCACGACCCTGCTCAGCACCATTCCCTCCTGGGCACTGGCCGACAGCGATTCAATAGTCCTGACCCGCTTCCATGATGCGGCCACCCGGCTCAGGATTAAAAAAGAAATGCTGGAGAGTCTGCGGAAAAATGGCCGGAATAATTTTGACTATGCGGTCGTGTCCTATAATCCGGTTGATACTACCTACAACGGCCTCAGCATTACTCGTATTAATCAGAAACTGGGCAGAAAAGCAAATGCCGAAACAGAAGCCGACCTGATTCTGGACCTGATCGAGAAAGCGGGTCCAAAGCGGATTCAGATGGTATACCATACCATGTCGGAGGAGGATGTGGCAACCATCATGCGCTACCCAAACACGATGGTAGCTTCCGACGCCGGCGTAGCCCGATATATGTCGGGAGTGCCGCATCCCAGGGCCTACGGCACTAACTCCCGCGTACTGGGCCGGTACGTGCGAGAAAAGCAAATTATTCCGCTGGAAGAAGCCATCCGCCGGATGACCTCCCTGCCGGCGCAGCGGTTCCGCCTGGCCGACCGGGGTTTGTTGAAGCCGGGCTATGCCGCCGACATCGTTGTTTTTGACGAAAAAACCGTGGCCGACCAGGCTACCTACGATAAGCCCCATGCTTATGCCACCGGCTTTTCGGAGGTGCTGGTGAATGGCGAAGCGGTAATTGAAAACAGCAGGCACAGCGGTAAACGGCCAGGACAGGTATTGGTCGGCAACGGCTATCAGGCTGGTATTGCGGCCAATAAATAGACGCACTTCGCAAGCAGACGACAGAACTATGGAAAGCAACTGGATGGATTTATCGCTGGAAGAACTGGAACAGGTCGTGTGGCAGGAGCCCGACTTTGCCGATAACCTGGAGCAGAAAATTCACGCACTTCGCAAAGCCCCGCTAAGCCGGTTTACAGTAGAAGATGTGCGATTGATGGTGCATCACGGCCTTTCACTCCCGTATACCGTGCCATTAGCTATCGATATGCTAGGCCGGAATCTGTTTGCCGAAGGAGATTATTACCCCGGTGACCTTTTACAAAGTGTATTGAACATAGACCCGGCTTTCTGGTACCGGAACCGCCCGCTCTGGCAATCGCTCCACCGGCTTCTGCTCAACCGGGAGTGGGAGTTGGACGAGCGGCATATCAGCACCGATCTTTTTATGGAGTTGTCCTAAATCATCAATCCTGAACAATAAAAAACTGAACCCTTATGAAAACCTCCCGCCGAACCTTTCTGACGCAGGCCACCACGGCAACAGCCGTCAGTATTGCTGTTCCTAATATTCTTTTCGGAGCTAAGCCTAAAGGCGACGAGATTACCGTTGGCCACGGCTCTCACCGCTACCGGGTGGTGCCGGGCTGGGGTGTGCTCGATGCCGGCAAAAATCCGGTGAACGACTGCCACGAAATGGTGCAGGACGCCAAAGGCCGCATTATCCTGCTCACCAACGAGACGAAAAACAACATCCTGATCTACGACAAATCCGGCAAACTGCTCGATAGCTGGGGCAACAGCTACCCCGGTGGCCACGGCCTCACTTTAGCCAACGAAGGCGGTGAGCAGTTCCTCTTCATCTGCGACCCCGACCGCAGCCAGGTCATCAAAACCGACCTGAAAGGCCGCGAGCTGCTGAAGATTGATTACCCGCGTGAGACCGGCAGGTACGCCTATCCCGGCCAGTTCAAACCCACGGAGACGGCCATTAACCCGGCCAACGGCGACATTTACGTAGCCGACGGATATGGTCAGAACTACGTCACCCAATACAACAGCAAAGGCCAGTATATCCGGCACTGGGGCGGCAAGGGCCAGAATGACGACCAGTTCGACTGCTGCCACGGCGTACTGGTGGATACCCGCAATAAAGCCAACCCGACGCTGCTCATCACCGACCGTCGGCATAACGCGCTAAAACGCTTTACGCTCGACGGCAAATACCTCTCCACCATCGCGTTGCCCGGCTCCTACATCTGCCGGCCCGTGCTGCATGGCGATATGATTTACGGAGCCGTTTTCCGCAGCACCTCGGACTCCTATCCGGAATCTGGCTACATTCAGATACTCGACAAGAACGATAAGGTGGTATCGACCCCCGGCGGCTCGGCTCCGGTGTACCAGAACGGTATGTTGCAGGAGCAGCGCAAAGACCGGACGTTTACCACGTTTATTCATCCCCACGATGTGCTGGTCGATGAGGATGAGAACGTCTATGTAGCGCAGTGGGCCTCCCGCAAAACCTACCCAATCAAACTGGAGCGGATAGCCTGATGCGTTGGCGTATATTGCTTTTTGCTGGTCTGCTGCTATCCGGAGAGGCCACGGCTCAGCCTGCCAAAACGCCACTACGCCGGGCCGACAGCTTCTTTGGCCTGCACTTTGATTTTCACGCCGGCCACGCAGACATGTCCATCGGCCGGACGCTCACCGATGGTATGGTGGATACCCTGCTGAGCCGGGTCAAACCCGATTTTATCCAGGTCGACAGCAAAGGGCACTCCGGTGTAACCAGTTACCCAACAAAGGTTGGCTATGCCTACAGCAACTTTACCAAAGACCCGCTCCGGCTGTTTCGCGATGTCACCCGTCGGCATGGTGTGGCCTTGTACGTCCATCATTCCGGCGTGTGGGATTTTGAAGCCCTGAAGAAACATCCCGGCTGGGCCCGAATAGGCTCCGATGGCAAACCTGACGACCGCAACACCTCGCTTTTTGGCCCCTATGTCGATAGCCTGCTCATTCCGCAGCTAAAGGAAATCAGCGACTACGGCGTAGATGGTGCCTGGGTCGACGGTGATTGCTGGGCCGTACAGCCTGACTTTAGCCCGGCGGCATTAGCTGCTTTCCGTAAAGAGACCGGTATTCATGATATTCCCCGCAAAAAAGGAGATCCTCATTTTGACGACCTGCTGGAATTCAGCCGAAAGGCGTTCCGGCGGTATGTCGGTCATTACGCCGATGCGTTGCACCGCTACAAACCCGGCTTTCAGGTAGCCAGCAACTGGGCGTTCTCCTCATTTATTCCGGAGCCCGTTGATGTCAACGTCGACTTCATCTCGGGTGACCTGAGTGCTACCAACGGAGCCAACAGCGCGGCTTTTGAAGCCCGTTGCATTGCCCCGCAGGGCAAGCCGTGGGACCTGATGGCCTGGGGCTTTTCGTCGAACTACGATGGGGTTCATTCCCCCAAACCGGCCCGGCAGTTGTGCCAGGAGGCTGCGCAGGTAATTTCTATGGGCGGAGGCTTTCAGGCCTACTACACCCAAAGCCGCGATGCCAGTATAAAATTGTGGGAGGTTGGCGTGATGGAGGAACTGGCCCGGTTTTGCCGTGCCCGGCAGGCCTACTGCCACAAAGCAACGCCGGTGCCACAAGTCGCCCTGCTGTACTCGACTACCGGCTACAAGCATGTAACGCCAAATGTTTACCGTCCCTGGAATGGAGAACACAATGCCATGCGTGGTATTCTGGACCTGCTCCTGTACAACCAGTTACCGACGGAGATTCTGATGGAACATCACCTGACAGGCCGGATGCAGCAGTACCCGCTCATCGTTATCCCGGAATGGGCAAAGCTGGAACCGACCTTCCGCGACGAACTGGTCCAATACGCCCGCAACGGCGGTAATCTGCTGGTTGTTGGGAGCGATGCCCTGCAAAACTTTCGGGAGGTACTGGGCGTACAGACCGGTGAGGTTACCACCGGTGCGTCCTATATCGGTCTGCCCAATCAGATTACCGGCATATCCTCCGCCTATCAGGCATTCACTCCGCTGGCGGGCACCCGTACCGTAGGGGGTGTGTACCACAACGGTGATATGCGGGCGTACGTGGGTCCGGCAGCCTCCATAGCGCCGTTGGGCAAGGGGCAGATTGCGGCTCTCTATCTGAATCTGGGCGACGCCTACCAGAAGCGAGAGACCGTTCAGCTTCGGAATCTGTTTGCCGCTGTTGTGCGCGAAGCGTTTCCCAACCCAATGGTGCAGGTAGCCGGCTCAAAGAAAGTCCATGTTGCGGTGAACCGGAAGGATAACCGGCTGCTGGTCAACCTCATCAACATGACTGGCTCTCACGCCAACAAAGCGGTTCACACCATTGACGATACTGAGCCGGTGGGGCCGTTGACGGTGACTGTCAAATCGGCTCAACGCCCAAAACGAATTTTGGTACAGCCGGGTAACCAGCCCACTTCCTTTACGTATCAGAGTGGTATTATTTCCGTAAAAATTCCTAAATTGGATATTCATTCCATTTTACAGGTAGACTAATTGCCCTGTAATTTCCTATTCCATGAACAACCTGATTTTATTACAAGCACCCTCCTCCCCCTCCGATTGGGTGCTGTTTTTCGGCCACTTTCACCCGGTGGTGGTGCATTTGCCCATTGGCTTTGTCATTGTGGCCGGTATTCTGGAGCTGGGACGGCTGACCAATCAGCTACAAATCAGCCGCCAGGCTATGGCGACCATCTTTTTCTGGTCGGCCATCAGTGCAACAGTGGCCTGTGTATTTGGATATCTACTGTCGCTGGGGGGCGGCTATGACGAGGAACTGCTGGACCAGCACATGTGGCAGGGCATCGGGGTGGCGGTATTTACGTGGCTGGCGTGGTTTGTCAAATCCGAGCGCTGGGGTGATATGCTGCCCATCAGCCAGTTGTTTTACCTGCCGGCACTGGCGCTCACCGTTATTATGCTGACGTTGGCCGGCCACTACGGCGGCTCCCTCACCCACGGCTCCGACTACCTGACTGCCTACACACCCGAACCGTTCCGATCCATCGCCGGTATTCCTCCGCGTGAGCAGGAAGTCGCGTTTAAACCCATCACCGACCTGAATCAGGCGCAGGTGTACGAGCAGATTATCCATCCTATTCTGCAAACCCGCTGCGTACAATGCCATAATCCGAAGAAATCCAAAGCCGACCTGCGGCTCGATAACCCAGAGATGATTAAAAAAGGCAGTGAAGACGGCCCCATTTTCGTAGCCGGTAAGGCCGACGAGAGCAAGATGATTAAAGTCTGCCTGTTGCCGCTGGAAGATGACCACCACATGCCTCCCAAAGGCAAAACCCAGTTAACCGACGGCCAGGTGGCCATCCTTACCTGGTGGATTAACCAGGGGGCGCCTTTCGACAAAAAAGTGGCCGATTTGACCGTGACCGATGATGTTAAACCCGCGCTGGCTGCCTTGACTACAGGCACTTCGGGCGGTACCCTGGCGGGGTCAGGTCCGGCCCCGGCATCGCCGGTGCTAACCATGAAACTGCCGGCTCCGGATGCAAAGACCGTTGATGAATTACGGAAAACTGGCCTGCTGGTGTTGCCGTTAGCTAAAGAGCAGAACCAGTTGGAAGTGAGTGCGGTGAATGCCCGTACCTTTAATGACGCTCAGGCCGCTTTGCTGCCCAAACTGGAGCAACAGATTGTCTGGTTGAAGTTAGGTGACACTGATATCACCGATGCTACGCTGGTGCAGGTAGCTAAGCTAAAAAACCTGCAAAAGCTTCATCTGGAGCAGACGAAGGTTACCGATGCGGGACTCAAAAACCTGAAAGACCTACCCCACCTTGAATACATAAACCTATATGGTACGCAGGTCAGCGATGCCGGTCTGCGCGAATTGTCCGGCCTGAAGAACCTCAGGACCATCTACCTGTGGCAGACGAAAGTAACCGATGCGGGGGTGGCCGCACTCAAGAAAGCGCATCCGGGCGTTGACGTGAACATGGGTCTGGCGGAGAAGACCATTGCCGAGTTCATGAAGGTAGATTCCTTATCGGCAGCTAACGACCCGAGCCGAACGAAAAATTAAGCAGCCACCCAGGGGTAAAACCGGCTTTTTTGTCGCTTATTGAAAGTGTGATGCCCAAACTATTGCCGCTATGGGTCAGCCGTTTACATCATGGATCCGGCCAGTACGGCCGATAGTCGTGGTCTTGTTGGCAACGGTTATCGGTCTGTCGTGCCGCCATGTAGATAAGCCGGCTGAGATTCTAGCGGCCGAAAAGAGTCTGCCTGAAAAGGTCGATTACAACCTGCACATCAAACCCATCCTCTCCGACCGCTGCTTCGCCTGCCACGGCCCCGATAAAAATAAACAGCAGGCCGGCCTGCGACTCGACACCCCCGAGAGCGCCTACGCAGCCCTGAAAGAAAGCGGAAACACCGCCATTGTGCCCGGCAGTCTGCGCAAAAGTGAACTCTACCACCGCATCACCAGCACCGACCCTGAATACATGATGCCCACGCCCGAGTCCAACCTCGCGCTGTCGGCTGAAGAAAAAGCCTTGATTGTGCGCTGGATTGAACAGGGGGCCGAATACAAACCCCACTGGTCACTGATTGCCCCCACCAAAGTGGCTCTGCCCCAGGTGAACAACAGACGCTGGGTGCGCAACGCCATTGACAACTTTGTCCTGAAGAAGCTAGAAGAAAAGGGTCTCACCCCCGCGGCCGAAGCCGACAAGACCACGCTGCTGCGCCGGCTGAGTCTGGACCTGACGGGCCTGCCGCCCACACCGGCCGAAGTGGATGCGTTTCTGGCCGACAGCTCGCCCAACGCCTATGAAAAAGTGGTAGACCGGCTGCTGGCCTCCCCGCATTACGGAGAAAGACAAGCCGTGGAGTGGCTCGATGCCGCCCGCTACGCCGATACCCACGGCTATCAACTGGACGTGATGCGCACCGCCTGGCCCTATCGCGACTGGGTGATTAAAGCCTACAACCAGAACTTACCGTTCGACAAGTTCATCACCTGGCAACTCGCCGGCGACCTGCTGCCTGTTGCGGGCAGTCGGGAAATCGCCCGCGACAGGCTGGTGGCTACGGCTTTTAACCGAATGCACCCGCAGAACCAGGAAGGCGGGATTGTGGAGGAAGAATATCTCACAGAATACGCGGCCGACCGCACCAATACCTTCGGCAAGGCCATGCTGGGCATGACGGTCGAGTGCGCCCGCTGTCACGCCCATAAATACGACCCCATCAGCCAGAAAGATTACTACCAGCTTTTCGCCTTTTTCAATACCATCAACGAGGCCGGGCAGGTTCCCTACAACGGCGAATCCACCCCCACCCTGCTGCTGACCACTGAGGACGCGGAAGCCAAACTCCGGTTTATCCGCGAAAAGCTAACCGCGCTGGAACCGGCGCTCAACCCGGCAAACCCTGCCTACACCAACGGGTTCCAGAACTGGCTGAGTACCATTCGCCGGCAACCGGCGCAGCTTATCGACAGACCCGGTCTGGCCGGTCGCTACCGGTTTGAGGATACCGACCCGAAGACCTTTTGCAATGAAGCCGACCCGTTTAACACCGCCCGGTTATCGGGCGATACCGATAGAATACCCGAAATCGTACCGGGCCGCTGGGGTAATGCCCGGAAGGTGAACGGTGAAGGCCATATTGACCTGGGTAAACAGATCGCTTTCTATGACCGCCACCAACCCTTCTCCGTCAGCCTGTGGGTGTATCTGTTGAAAGACGGGCTGCGCGGGCCGGTCTTCAGCCGCTCAAACGGCCTCGACAATGGCAACCGGGGCATCGAATGCCTGATGCAGAAAGACGGCACCCTCAGTATCAACCTCAACCACAGCCACCCCGATAACGCCATCGACCTGCGGACGGTGCAGAAGTTCCCGGTACGGCAGTGGACCCACCTGACCATTACCTACGACGGCTCCGGCTCGGCCAAGGGCACCAACCTATACCTCAACGGCAGGCTGGTGCCGGTACGGGTCTTTGCCGACAATCTGAAGAAAAGTATGCTCTACGGCCCCGGCCATACCAATGGATTCGGGCTGTTTGAGAACTTCCGACTGGGCGGCAAATTCCGGGACTCCATGGCCGATTTTCTGGTCGATGAGCTGGAAATATACTGCCGGGCTATCACGCCCCTTGAAATCGCCGGCTTGTACCAGCAAAAGGATTTAGCCCGGGAATGGCTGAAACAACCCTCGATCACCGCCGGGCAGCAAAACCTGCTGCGTGCCTATTATGTCTCGGCCGTTAACCCGCAGTACGCTAAAGCCGCCCAGGAAGCAGCCGCATGGCGAGCGCAGGAAACGTCGGTGTACGACGGTTGTGATGAGGTGATGATCATGAAAGAACGTCGGTATGCGCGGAAAACGCATTTGCTGAAACGAGGTGTTTACGATGCCCCTGGCGAACCGGTGCAACCAGATACCCCCGCCGAGTTTGGCCCTATGCCCAGTAATTTACCCCGGAACCGCTTAGGCCTGGCGCAGTGGCTGCTCCGGCCCGATAATCCCTTGTTCAGCCGCGTTATGGTCAACCGCTTCTGGCAGCAGTATTTCGGGCAGGGACTGGTCAAAAGCAGTGACGATTTCGGCAACCAGGGTAACCTGCCCACTCATCCCGAACTACTCGATTACTTAGCAGTACACTTTAGAGAGTCTGGCTGGAATGTGAAAGCGTTACAGAAGCTGATTGTCCTCTCCACCACCTACCGCCAATCGTCGGTAGCGGATGCCCGCAAGCGCGAAGCCGACCCGGATAATTCGTTGTTATCCCATGGCCCCAGCTACCGATTATCCGCCGAAATCATTCGGGATGGAGCGCTGGCCGCCAGTGGGCTACTGGTTCGGAAAATCGGTGGCCCCAGTGTGTATCCCTACCAGCCTTTCGGCGTCTGGGAGTCGCTGTCGACGCTGAAGTATCGGCAGCAGCATGGCGATAGCCTCTACCGTCGGTCGATGTACACCATCTGGAAGCGCACCGCCCCGCACCCGGCCATGCTGACGTTCGATGCGCCGGAGCGCCACTTCTGCACCGTCAAGCGTCAGAAGACTTCTACCCCACTCCAGGCGCTGATTACCCTCAACGACCCGCAGTTTGTGGAAGCGGCAAGGGTGCTGGCGCAAGGAGCATGGGGCGTGGGGAATGGAGCCTGGGGGCAGAAGCAGGGGGCAGGGCGCTTGGGCAGTTCGTCGTTAAGGCAGGGGACTGATTACAAAAGCATGGGGCGGTCAGACGAGTCGGTTGAAGGGGTAGTTCAGTATATGGTTAAGTCCATCGTCAGCCGGCCGGCGCGGCCGAAGGAACTGGAGCTGATGGCACAGCTTTACGCCAGTGAATTAGCCGATTTCCGGAAAAACCCGAAACAGGCGGCTGAACTGCTCGCAGTGGGTGAATATCCGGTCGACAAGCGGATACCTCCGCCGGAGTTGGCGGCCTGGACGGTAGTAGCCAGTACCCTCCTGAATTTCGACGAAGTCATCGTGAAACGGTGAGGTATGAGCAAGTAGATTGCACATCCTCAGGAATTTTTAGTATATAATGGTAGTTTTATAGTCCACAAACGCCTTAACCCTGCCTGTATGCTCCGCTGGAACGACATACGCTTTCGATATATTGCCGGTAGTGCCGCTCTCGCTGTATTTTGTATAGCCGTCTGGAGTTCCTGTGACCGCAGCGTAGACAAACCGGCCGAGATTGTAGCGGCCGAAAAGAGTCTGCCTGAAAAGGTCGATTACAACCTGCACATCAAACCCATCCTCTCCGACCGCTGCTTTGCCTGCCACGGCCCCGATAAAAATAAACAGCAGGCCGGCCTACGACTCGACTTTCCGGAGAGCGCCTACGCAGCCCTGAAAGAAAGCGGCCATACTGCCATTGTGCCCGGCAGTCTGCGCCAGAGCGAGGTCTACCACCGCATCACCAGCACCGACCCTGAATACATGATGCCCACGCCCGAGTCCAACCTCGCGCTGTCGGCTGAAGAAAAAGCCTTGATTGTGCGCTGGATTGAACAGGGGGCCGAATACAAACCCCACTGGTCACTGATTGCGCCCGTCAAAGTAGCCCTGCCCGAGGTGAAGAACAGACTCTGGGTGCGCAACGCCATTGACAACTTCGTCCTGAAGAAGCTGGAAGAAAAAGGACTTACCCCCGCGGCCGAAGCCGACAAGACCACGCTGCTGCGCCGGCTGAGTCTGGACCTGACGGGCCTGCCGCCCACACCGGCCGAAGTGGATGCGTTTCTGGCCGATACCTCGCCCAACGCCTATGAAAAAGTGGTAGACCGGCTGCTGGCCTCCCCGCATTACGGAGAAAGACAAGCCGTGGAATGGCTCGATGTAGCCCGCTACGCCGATACCCACGGCTACCAGGATGACGGGCTGCGAACCATGTGGCCATACCGCGACTGGGTCATCCGGGCCTACAACCAGAACCTGCCCTACGACAAGTTCATCGCCTGGCAACTCGCCGGCGATATGCTCTCGAACCGCGACGGCGGACCACCCACGCAGGATATGCTTATCGCGACGGCCTTCAACCGAAACCACCAGCAAAGTCAGGAGGGCGGTATTGTCGATGAAGAATACCGGGTGGAATACGTAGCCGACCGGACCAATACCTTCGGCAAAGCCATGCTGGGTCTGACGGTGGAGTGTGCCCGCTGCCACGACCATAAATACGACCCCATCAGCCAAAAGGATTATTTCTCCCTCTATGCCTTCTTCAACAGCAACAACGACCGGGGTCAAATCCCTTACAACGGCGAGGCTGCCCCAACCATTACGCTGACGACACCCGAGGTAGACGCCCAGCTAAAATTTATCCGCGAAAAGCTGACCCCGCTGCAGCAGCAACTCAACCCTAACCAGCCGGACTACCAGCAGCGCTTTGCGCAGTGGCTCTCTCAGGCCGAACGTAACCCGGTATCCTCGCTCAATACAGGTCTGATTGCCTATTACACCTTCGACGAGGCCGACCGGGGCGACATTAAGGCTTACCTCAAAGCGGAGGAGGAAAAGCGAAAACTGGAGCAGGAAAAACGCAAACGCGAAGAAGCCCGCCGAAAGCCGGGTGACAAGAAGCCCGAAGAGAAAAAGGTAGTTAAGCGCAAAACCAAAGAGGAGTTATTTAAAGACCCCCGCAACGCGTTCTGGAATTCCGTTAATGATACCATTCCGGCCAGGCTGGGTGGCGACCCTGACAAATATCCGTATGCCGTACCCGGCCGCTTCGGCAAAGCCCGCTACCTGCCCGGCGACAGCTACATTACTCTGCCCGGCGACTTTGCCGTATTCGAGCAGAATCAGCCATTTACCATCAGCAGTTGGTTCAACCTGTCGAAGCCCGCTATCGAAGGTACCCTGATGGGCCGCACCACCGGCCCGATGGACGGCAACCGCGGCTACCAGCTCGATTTGCTGCCGGATGGCCGGCTGAAACTGACCCTCAGCCACGTCTGGCCGGACAACACGCTCGATATCGAAACCATCGACAAAGTACCCGTTAAACAATGGTTCAACGTAGCCATGACCTACGATGGGCTGGGACGTACGGCCGGGCTGCACCTGTATCTCAACGGAAAGCCGATGCGGGTGCAGGTGATTACCGATAACCTGAAACACAGCATGGTGTACGGCAAAGACCGAACCCACTGGGCGCAGCACTCATTCTACGTAGGCCGGATGCACGACTATTACACCAAGGATTATGCGGTGGATGAGCTGCGGATTTACAACCGCTGCCTGACCTCGCTGGAGATACCGCCGTTGGCCGGTCAGCCTGACGCTTTAACGAACGCCCTCCGTACCCCGGCCACCAGGCGGACACACGCCCAGCGCAACGGTCTGTACAACTATTACCTAACCAACCACGATACTGGCTACCAGACTACTTTTGCGGAATTGATGAAGCTGCGGGGTGACGAGCTGATGCTGTACACCAACTCCGACCAGGTCATGGTGATGAAAGATCGCAAGTTCCCTCGCAAAACTTTTGTCCTGAAGCGCGGAGCCTACGATGCCCCAGGGGAGGAAGTAGCACCGGCTACTCCGGCGCAGTTGATGGCCTTTCCGAAAGACCTGCCCAAAAACCGGCTTGGATTAGCCAAGTGGCTGCTGCACCCTGAAAACTCGCTGTTCAGCCGGGTTATTGTCAACCGGGTCTGGCAGCAGTATTTCGGGCAGGGGCTGGTTAAGAGCAGCGATGATTTTGGCAACCAGGGCGCCCTCCCCTCCCACCTTGAACTGCTCGACTATCTGGCGGTTCACTTCAGGGAATCCGCCTGGAACTATAAGGCGTTTCAGAAACTGATTGTCATGTCGGCTACGTACCGGCAGTCATCAGCGATATCGCCCCAGGCGCGGGAGAAAGATTTGGATAATACGTATCTCTCCCGGGGTCCCAGCTACCGGATGTCGGCGGAGCAGGTGCGCGATAATGCTTTGGCCGCCAGTGGACTGCTAAACCGGAAGGTCGGTGGGCCGAGCGTGCATCCGTATCAGCCGGACGGTATCTGGGAAGCACTAGCTACCCGCAACACGACCAAATACATACAGAACCACGGCGATAGCCTCTACCGCCGGTCGATGTACACCATCTGGAAACGATCCTCCCCCCCGCCGATGATGCTCAACTTCGATGCGTCGGAACGGCACTTCTGCATTGTCAAGCGGCAGAAGACCTCTACCCCCTTGCAGGCACTGGTCACCCTTAATGACCCGCAGTTTGTGGAAGCCGCCAGGGTGTTAGCTCAGGCAGCATTGACACGCCTACCGGAGAACCGACCGAATAACGTAACCTTTGCCTCAACCAGTCAGCCAGGAAAAATACCCGTTATGTTTGCCACCACCGGGCGGGTGCAAAATCATTCTGCCGGACAACATGGTACAAATACGATTAATCGCTTATTTAAGTCCATCATCAGCCGACTGCCCCGCCCTAACGAGGTGACGCTAATGACGCAACTGTACAACGAGGAACTGGCCGACTTCCGGAAGAACCCAAAGCGGGCTCAGGAACTGCTTAGTGTGGGTGAATACCCCATCGACAAGCAACTGCCGGCTGCTGAACTGGCGGCCTGGACAGTGGTTACCAGCACCATTATGAATTTTGACGAAGCCATTATTAAACGATAACAGGAGCCATGTACAACCTGGAAGACGAAATCCATGACCAACTCAGCCGCCGGAATTTTCTGGGTAAGACCAGCGTCGGCTTAGGTGCTCTGGCACTGGCCTCGCTGCTCAATCCGAAATCTTTACTGGCCGCGCCCAGCGAAGGCGGAGCTTTAGGCAAACCTCAGTTTCCGCCGAAGGTCAAGCGCATCATCTACCTGTTTCAGAGCGGTGCTCCCTCGCAGCTCGAACTGTTCGACTATAAGCCCAAACTTGAAACCATGTGGGGCGAAGACCTGCCGGAATCGGTGCGGAAGGGGCAACGCCTGACGGGTATGACCGCCGGCCAGAGCCGTTTTCCCCTGGCTGCGTCTAAATTCAAGTTTGCGCAGTACGGTCCGGGTCGCATGTGGATCAGCGAACTGCTACCGTATACAACCAAAGTTATCAATGAGCTTTCGTTTATCCGCACGATGCACACGGAGGCCATCAACCACGACCCGGCCGTAACGTTCTTCCAGACCGGTTCGCAGCAGGCCGGCCGGCCTTCCTTTGGCTCCTGGGTCAGCTACGGGCTTGGCTCCGACAATCAGAACTTACCAGCCTTTGTGGTGCTGCTCTCCAAAGGCCGCAACGGCGACCAGCCCCTGTACGCCAAGCTGTGGAGCAACGGTTTTCTGCCTTCCATCCACCAGGGCGTGGTGTTCCGCTCCGGTCCCGACCCGGTCTATTACCTCAATAACCCGCCGGGTATCGACAAAGCCAGCCGCCGGCGCATGCTCGATTACCTGGCCCAGATGCACCAGGAGCAGTACAAGCAGGTGCTCGACCCGGAAATCAACAACCGGATGGCCCAGTACGAAATGGCATACCGGATGCAGACCTCTGTGCCCGAAACGCTGGATATTTCCAAAGAGCCGAATTACATCTTCGATATGTACGGCCCCGACTCCCGCAAGCCGGGCACCTTTGCGGCTAACTGCCTGCTGGCCCGCAAACTGATTGAGAAAGACGTAAAATTTGTGCAGCTCTACCACCAGGGCTGGGACCAGCACGGCAACCTGCCGAATGACATTCAGATTCAGACCAGGAGCGTCGATCAGCCCTCGGCAGCTCTGATTATGGACCTGAAGCAGCGCGGGCTGCTCGACGATACGCTGGTTATCTGGGGGGGTGAATTTGGCCGGACCAACTACTCGCAGGGCAAACTGTCCAAAGACAACTACGGCCGCGACCACCATCCCCGCTGCTTTACCATCTGGATGGCCGGTGCGGGTGTTAAAAAAGGCCTGGTGTACGGCGAAACCGACGAATTTGGCTATAACATTGCCAAAGACCCCGTTCACGTCCATGACTTCCAGGCGACGGTGCTGCACCTGATGGGCGTAGACCACGAGAAGCTAACCTTTAAACACCAGGGCCGCCGCTACCGCCTGACCGACGTTCACGGCAAAGTAGTGAAGCCGCTGCTGGCATAGTGCTGGCAAACCGGCAGTATCCTGTTTGCGACGTCAAGCCTCCCATACGGAGGCTTTTGTTTTTTACGTCAAACTAAACAGTTTTCCGCGAAAAGCCTTTTTATTGTAAACCGTAATTGTACTGTCATGGAATGGATGGACTTTAACTGGACGGATGCGTACACCGATTTCAGCCGTTGGCTGCGGCAGAACAAGGAATTTTCGGGCTGGGTTCTGTTTGGAATTTCTATTGTAGCCGGGCTACTTATCAATTTTCTGGTGACGCAGATCGTGCGGTTTATCCTGCGCCGGGGGCAGCACGAGGTTCTCGGCCTGCTGCGACTGCATGTCCGCAATGCGTTCTATGTCTTCTCGCCCACCCTCTGTTTTCTGATACTAACCAACTTACAGCGCCGGGCACTGATCCGGCACCCCATTGCGACCACTCTTGCCGAGATATTCTTCATCGTTGCCTGTATTTGGCTGGCTATTCGCATACTGAAAGTGGTTGAATTGCTGTTGATACGCGGCTACGACACCAGCCAGGATACCCAACTGCATATCCGCAAATACGTTACGCAGATAAAGTTTGTCCGTCGGCTGGTTGCCACGGGCGTGGTCGTTATTGGCTTTTCCATCCTGCTGCTGAGTTTCCAGGGCGGACGAAAGGTAGGCCTGAGCATTCTTACCTCGGCGGGTATTGTTAGTGTGGTAATCGGTTTTGCCGCCCAGCGCACACTAGCTAACCTGCTGGCCGGTATTCAGATTGCGCTGAACCAGCAGATTCGGGTAGATGATGTGGTGGTCGTTGAAAACGAGTGGGGGCGCATTGAGGAAATTAACCTCACCAATGTAGTCGTGCGGCTGTGGGACCGGCGTCGGTTGATTCTGCCGATCACCTATTTTGTCGAGAAACCCTTTCAGAACTGGACCCGCTCGCAGGCGTCGGTGCTGGGGGCCGTCATGCTGTATCTGGATTACCGCGTCCCCGTCGATAAACTTCGGCATAAGTGCCGGGAGCTGGTTGAGGACCATCCGCTCTGGGACGGCGAAGTGCTGACCGTGCAGGTAACGGATACCATGCCCGACTGCATTCAGGTACGCGTACTGGTATCGGCCCGCAACTCGGGTGAGGCCTTTGACCTGCGCTGCCTGATCCGGGAAGCCATGATTGAATACCTGCGGGAAGAACATCCGGAGAGTCTGCCGCAAACCCGGCTTCAGTTTGTAGATGCGTCTACCTCATCTCCGGACAAAAAAGAAGCGCAGGAGAATCCTCCTGCGCTGTAAAAGCAGATAGCTGCCTGTCTGTTATTTCGAGGTGGCCATCACCATTTTAATGTTCAGCTTGGCGCCGGTCTGTAGAACATTAACCAGATCCTGCACCGTCAGCGATTTGTCGAACCGTACCACCACGGTCGGCTCGGCAATACCAGCCATAATTGTTTTAAGCTCATTCTCCAGATTATCCGGCGATACCGGCCGCTTATCAATGAAATACTGTTTGCTTCCATCAACCGACAACGTCACCTGCTTCTTGCTTAGCTGCTGGGTGGAGGAAGCTTTAGGCAGCATCAGCTTGATCACGTTCGGATTGGCCACCGTCGATATAATCAGGAAGAACAACAGCAGAAAGAACATGATGTCGTTCAGCGAAGAGGTAGCGACCTCAGCCTGAAACTTACTTTTTCTTCTTAGTTTCATATAAACAAAAATTACCGCATCCGCGCCAGCTCGGTCGGCTTCTGGAGCACTTCCATGAACTCAAACGCGTTGATCTCCATCTTGAGCGTAAACTTCTCGATCATCATGTTCAGCAGGTGGTAGGCGCAGTAGGCAATTACCCCCACAATCAGACCGGAACCTGAGGTGATCATTTTCTCGTACAGACCACCGGCAATGATGCCCACGCTGATGTTGTCGGAGAGCGAGATGTTATAGAAAATCCGGATAATACCGGAGATGGTACCGATAAAACCGAGCATCGGCGCGATACCGGCAATGATACCGAGGTAACCCAGGTTGCGCTCCAGCCGGGAGATTTCAATCTGGCCAATGGTTTCCATGGTGCTCTCAATTTCCTTGATGGGCGAACCAATGCGGCCAATCCCTTTCTCCAGAATACGACCGGCCGCCGTTTTCTGGTTCCGGCAGAACGACTCCGCCGATTTGATGTTCCCCTGCAACACCATGTCTTTGATGTTGTCGATAAACCCATCGTCGATGCGGGTCTGGGAACGGATGAGTATGTACCGTTCGATCATCAGATAGATCGTCGCCAACAGCAGGAATGCGATGGGGATCATGACCCAACCGCCCTTGACTACCAGATCGAAAAGTTGCAGACTTTGTTCGGTGGATGCGGCAGCAGCCGTCGAGTCAGCGGCAGGAACCTGAAGCAATATCATATGTGGTAAGCTGGAAGTTATAATGTCTCTGGATGCGCGTAATCGTCTCGCTGTTCAACGAGCCAATTCTCGCAAATATTGTTTCCGTTGATACTATTCGTAAAGAAAACCCATCCGGTAGACTTATTCAAGCAAACTGCCGAACGGTTTTCAAAATTTCTTCTGAACTGCACGCCCGCGCCTGCCAGGCTTCCAGGCGGGGGTTCATCAGCCGGAACCAAAGCGGGGGTAGCATTGCCATCAGAATCATCAGCGGATAGCCGAACGGCAACTGCGGACTCTCATCGAAATGCCGGAGTACCTGATACGGCCGGGCGGCATAGGCGTGGTGGTCGGAGTGGCGCTGCAGCTGAAACAGCACCAGGTTGCTGATAAACTGGCCCGCATTCCAGGAGTGGAGCGGATTGACGCGTTCGTACTTGCCGGGCGCAATTTCCCGGCGGGTAATGCCGTAATGTTCGATGTAATTTACCGACTCCAGCAGCAAAATACCGACCAGGCTCTGCCCCGCAAAAAACAGGGGCACAATCCAGGCAATCTGCCCGGCCGCCAGGCTAAAGCCGGCAGTCAGCGCCACGGCCAGCAGCACCGGCAGGCCGGCAAACCAGAGCATGTTGTTATGAGAACTCCAGACCGGATGCCCCGCTTTGGCCAGCAGCCGCTTTTCAATACGCCAGGCGCTGCGGTAACTGCCAACCAGGGTTTGCCACCAGAACGCATACAACGACTGGTTTTTGCGGGCGGTAGCCGGGTCAAGAGGAGTGGCGACATGAACGTGATGCCCCCGGTTATGCTCGATCAGGAAGTGCATGTAACTCACCGACAGCAAGGCCAGTTTCGCATGAACCTGCGCGAAGCGGCTGCTCCGGTGCCCCAACTCATGGGCAATGTTGATGATGGTGCCGGAAAAAACACCAATACTCACGATGAGCCTGAGTTGCTGAAGTACAGTCAGGGGCTCGAATACCAGTACCCAGCAACCCCAGATCAGCAAGCTATATTGCAGGTACACAAATGAATAAACCAGCACATCGAAATACCGGTCGTTCAGGACCTGTTCGTAGTCCTCGCTCGCGACGTTAGACCGGTCTTTACCGAATACCGCATCCAGCAGCGGCAGCACACCATAGGCATATACGACGCCGGCGAAAGTCCAGGCCGGTCCGCCGAGATAGTAGCTGCCGACGATAACCGCCAGCAGGCTATACGACCATAAAAACCCAAATTTCTTCAGCGGCTTCATGGCAGATACGATGACGCCTTACATTTTTATCAGCACCTTTCCGTGCCGTCCCTGCCGGTCGGCATGGTCAACGGCCTGTTGTATTTCGTCCAGCGAATAAGTAGCCTCTACCGGCAACTGAATTTTACCGGAGGCCAGCAGGCTGATTACGTTCTGCGCCACTCCCTGTCGGGTTTGGCTATCGACCCGGCGCATCCAGTCGGTGAGCCAGAAGCCTTTGATGGTCAGTTCCCGGAAAATCATCAGCCCGGCATTGAGGGTAGGGTCCTGTAGGCTCAGCAGGCCGTAAATCAGCATAACGCCCCCCTTGCATAAGCATTTTTGGGCTTCGGTCGCCACGTGCCCGCCCACCGCGTCCAGCACGCAGGCTACCCCTTTGCCTTCGGTAAGCTGCTTCACCCGGCCCGCCAGGTTCTCGGTTTCGGTATTGATTACTTCCGTCAGGCCCAGGGCTTTCAGTTCATCGTTGAGATCGTCGCGCCGGACCGTGCCAATGGTTTTAATGCCCTTCATCTTACAAAGTTGAATCACCATTTTACTGAATGCCGAACCGGCGGCCGTCAGCATCAGCCATTGGTTGGCCTGCACACCCGACTCCTGCAGCATGGCGTAGGCCGTAAACGGATTGACAAATAATTGGGCCGCCACCTCATCGGGCATAGCGTCCGGCACCGGAATCAGGCTCCGCTGGTGCGCAATAGCATATTCTGACCAGGTGCCGATACTCGTAAAACTCACCCGCATACCCGTCCGCATCTGTACGCCCTCACCTAGTGCATCTACAATGCCTACTCCCTCGAAACCAGCTCCCGAGGGAAATTGCGGCCGAATACCGTACAGGTTCTGTATAAACATCAGATCCGATGGATTCACCGGACTGGCAATCACTTTGATACGCACTTCTCCCGGCTGGGGTTCGGGCAGGGGTCTTTCGTCTACTTCCAGAACGTCTTCGGGCTTACCGCTCTTGTAGAACAAAATAGTTTTCATAGAATGCAGGAGTGAGGTTGTACGAGACCCAAAAATATCATTTAATTCGCACAAACTATTCCTTAACGAAGTCAGCATGCAAACTTCTCCATTCCTTGGTGAGCTTATCGGAACCCTTGTTCTTATCCTGTTAGGCGACGGTGTCGTCGCCAATGTATTGTTACGCCATACCAAAGGCGAGGGGGCCGGCTGGATTGTCATCACTACCGGCTGGGCCTTTGCCGTGACCATAGGCATCTTTGTGGCCAAAGCATTCGGCAGCATCGATGCCCACCTCAACCCTGCCGTGACCGTAGCCTTTGCCGTAGCCACCGGCGATTTCAGCAATGTATCCACGTATATCCCCGCTCAGTTTATTGGGGCATTTCTTGGGGCCATCATGGTCTGGTTGCATTACCTGCCCCACTGGGCCACCACGTCCGACGCTGGTTTGAAACTGGGCGTATTTGCCACCGGGCCGGCCATGCGCACCACCTCAGGCAATTTCATCAGTGAGGTTATTGGTACGCTGGTGCTTATTCTGGGGGTGGCGGGTATTTCGTCGCGCAACATCGGTACGCTGGCGGTAGGCTTTGCGCCCTATATGGTCGGTATTCTGGTCTGGAGCATTGGGCTTTCGCTGGGCGGCACCACCGGCTACGCCATCAACCCCGCCCGCGACCTCGGCCCCCGGCTGGCGCACGCCATACTGCCCATTCCCGGCAAAGGTCCGTCAGACTGGAGCTACGCCTGGCTACCCGTTTTGGCACCCATTGTCGGAGGAATTCTGGGGGGCCTGTTCATTCGGTGGTATGCGTTGTAGGATTCCGTGGCGTCAATATGTCGAAAAGCCAATCTTTCTTAATTCGCGATAACTTCATTGAAAAAGCTACGTACATAGCCCGGATCGCTCCGGCTATGTACGTGGACGAGTATGACGATATAGCACTGGTAGATTGTGGCCTGCCCGCCGATACCTTTAATGTACTGATTCCCAAAACCAACAATCCTGACCGGCTGCACTCTGTTCTGGCCCGGAAAGTCAGCTATTTCAATCAGAAAAACTATCCTATGTCGCTGTGGGTGTGGGAAGACACCTACGCCGAAAGCCTTTACCCGCTCATCCGGAACATGGGTCTGACGGGTGATGAGGTAAACCTGGGGATGGTAGCCGCCCTTGATGAACGTCCACCCGCAAACCGGGCGATTGAAGACTTCACCATTCATCGCGTCCGGCAACCTGAAGACTACCACCTGTTTGCCGATGTGTTGGCCACTCTGTTCGGAAGTTCCCCGGAAGCCCAGCAGGTACGGCGCTACTACGAAATTGTCGGTTCGCTGCAACGTCCGGACGACAGCCTCCAGTTGTATCTGGGCAGATACGGAGGTCAGGTCGTCAGCACCGGTGCTATCTTCTATGGAGCAGAATCTGCCGGTATTTACGACATCGCGACCCGAGAAGGAATGCGCGGCCGGGGCTTTGGCTCGGCCATGTTTCAGCATCTGCTCAACCGCATTCGGGAGAGTCCGGCGAGAACGGCTGTTTTGCAGGCCTCGCCGGATGGCATTGACATTTATAAACGGGCAGGGTTCCAGGAGGTCTGTACTGTTCAGGTATTTGAAAACCGGCATTTGTTGACTATACTTGGTTAAGAAGTGCCCCAAAACAAATACAGGCAATTGAAACCTGCTTCTATGAACCAGCGATCTCAACACCAGTACCACCAAGACCTGCTGAGAAGCAGCCTCACCGGAATTTTCGGTGCGCTATCGGATAAAGTCCTATCCGAGATAGAATCAAAACTAATCTGGATGGAACTTCCTGGCGGAGAAACGTTATTTCACCAGGGCGAAATCGGTGACTCCCTATATTTTGTTGTTAGTGGTCGTTTACGGGCTTTTACTCATACAGAGGCCGGTCCGGTTAGCGTTGGTGAGGCCAAACGGGGCGAATCAGCCGGCGAGATGGCTATCTTCACGGGTCAGCCCCGCATGGCTACCGTTGTTGCCGTACGCGATAGTGTGCTGATTAAACTCACCAAAGACACCTTTGAAGAGTTAGCGCTGACCTACCCCAAGGTATTGATGAACGTAACTAAAATCGTTACCAACCGCCTGTATACAACCCAAAAGCCCAAGAAAACTCTAAAGAAACCCATAACCATCTGCCTAATTCCGGTGACTGGCACCGTTGATCTGCCGGCTTTAGTTGATACGCTTTATCCCCATCTGCAACGTAAGGGACAAAGCCTTGTGCTGACCAGCCGCTCTGTGGACCAATGCCTTGGGCAGGAAGGTTTTTCTCAAACTCACCACACCCATTTAGAAAACTACCGAAAGCTGACCCGCTGGCTGGAAGAACAGGAGCTACAGCATGAATTTATGCTGTACATCGCCGATCCTGAACCGACCGAGTGGACCAAGCGCTGTATCCGCCATGCCGATGAAATACTGTTGGTAGCCGACGCCCGTCAGCCACCGGCGTTGAGTACGCTGGAGAAGCAGATCCCCCAACTCTGCCATCCGCAAACCGGTGCTACACAAATCCTGCTCCTCCTGCATGATGCCCACACCGTTTGTCCATCGGAAACAAATCAGTGGCTGGCGCTTCGACGTGTTAAGGCCCACTATCATATCCGGCCCGAGCTTCCCAAAGACATAGCGCGATTGGCCCGCATCCTCAGCGGTTCGGCCGTAGGGCTGGTTCTGGCGGGTGGAGGAGCTAAAGGGTTTTCTCATTTAGGTGTATATCAAGCTCTTTACGAATACGATATACCCATTGACTTTGTAGGGGGAGCCAGCGCCGGAGCGCTTATGGGTGCGTATATATCCTTTGACCTTCCGCCTGAAATAATCAGGGGTTTTGCCCGAAAAGCAGCCAAAGCTAAACCTGCTACCGATTACAACCTTTTTCCGCTCATATCTCTGATTAAAGGTCGGCGATTCAGGCGGATTATTAAGGATGGTATTAACAATTGTGTGGGATTCGACGTATGGATGGAAGATGTCTGGCGAACCTTCTTTACCGTAGCCGGCAATTATACCAAAGCTTACGAAGAAGTACATACGCAAGGTAACATGGCTAAATGCCTCGAAGCCACCATCGCCATACCTGGTGTTTTTCCTCCCGTCATCCGGGACAATGATCTTCTGGTCGACGGCGGAACATTCAATAATTTTCCTACCGATGTAATGAGCCGTATGGGCGCAGGCAAAATTCTCGGCGTTGACCTAAGCCGGGACAAAGTCTTTACCTTAGATATCCCGGAGATGCCTGGTAGCTGGGCCCTGCTCATAGATAAGTTTAAACCCCGCAATAAACGAAAATATCACCTGCCATCACTGGCATCCATTTTACTCAACACCACTATTATGCACAGCACTGCGCGTTGCCAGGAAAATAAGCAATACACAGATATCTATTTTAACCCGGATGTTGGCCGATTTGGTCTCATGAGCTGGAGTGCCTATGACACCATATATGATATTGGCTACAACCATGCAAAAGAAGTGCTGAGCAAGCTCACCGACGAGGAGTTGAACTGGTTGCGGAGTTAGTTAGCATTAATCTCAATAACCACCCTCCTGTTTTTGACTTTATCTTCTTCCGACCCATTAGGGCTAACCGGTGAGTCAGGACCCTTCCGGGTGATGTTGATCTGGCCAGGCTTCACACCCTTCTGTTGCAGGTAGTTTACGACTGTTCGCGCCCGGAACTCGGAAAGGGCCAGATTCTGGTCACGTTTTCCGATAGTGTCAGTATATCCGGTTACCCGTATCACCTTATCAGGCTGGCTGACCAGAAACGCAGAGATAGAGTCTAATGTCATTTTACTAGCATCTCTCAAGTCGTAACGGCTCTGATCAAAATAAAGCGTTTGGGCATCAAAAGGATTGGCTATTGTCCCTTTAGTGGCGTTAGACAGGTTTGAGGCATTCGTCTCTTCCGATTTCCGGATATAAACTGATTTAAAGTTTACTCCTGGCTCAAAGCCAATTCTTCATTGAGTAACAAGCGACCGTCGGCACTCGATGCGGTAAGCAAGTGCTATATCATAGCAACTGCCATAGATTACAACGGTGTTATTCGGTTGTGGTGCCTTGCTTTGGTCAGGATCATTGCCATACATACCGAACATCCAGCCAAGTACTCCAAGTATAAAGATAAGACATCTATAGGATATGTATTCTAAATGTTTGCTCTAGCAAGCATAGTAACAATCCTACAGAAAACCAATAAATTCATATATTGCGGCTGACTTTGGCGTACGTTTAAACGCCTGCCTACAACTCCTATGCCTTACGTAGCCGCTATTGACCAGGGAACCACCAGTACCCGCTGTATTGTATTTGACCGCCAGGGAAAGATTGTCTCCCTCGCCCAGAAAGAACACCAGCAGATTTACCCCCAACCCGGCTGGGTCGAACATAACCCCGAAGAAATCTGGCATAATACGCAGGAAGTAATTGCCCTGGCCCGAATTGAAGCGCAGTTACAGGCCCACGATATTGTAGCGGTGGGCATCACCAACCAGCGCGAGACGACGGTGGTCTGGAACCGCCGGACCGGCAAACCGTACTACAACGCCCTGGTCTGGCAGGATACCCGCACCGATGCGCTGGTAGCCCAGTACGAGCGCGAAGGAGGGCAGGACCGGTTTCGGGAGGCTACGGGGCTGCCGCTGGCTACCTATTTCAGCGGCCTCAAACTGAAGTGGATTCTGGACAACGTGCCCGGCGTGCGGGAAGATGCTGAGCGGGGTCTGGCTATTTTCGGCAATATCGATACCTACATTATCTGGCACCTGACGGGCGGTCATTACAACGGCCTGCATATCACCGACGTAACCAACGCCAGCCGGACGCAGCTCATGAACCTGAAAACCCTGGAATGGGATGATGATCTGCTCCAGGCGTTTGATATTCCGCGGGCGATGCTGCCGCAAATCCGGTCCAGCAGTGAGGTGTACGGCAAAGTGACCTCGGAGGTGCTGCCGGGCGTGCCGGTGGCGGGTATCCTGGGCGATCAGCAGGCGGCTCTGGTTGGGCAGACCTGCTATGAGCCCGGACAGGCCAAAAACACCTACGGTACCGGCTGCTTTCTGCTGATGAACACCGGCACCGAAATCCGCCAATCGACCTGCGGGTTGCTCACCACGGTGGCGTACCGCTTTCAGGACCAGCCCGCCCACTATGCCCTAGAAGGCAGCGTGGCCATCACGGGTGCGCTGGTGCAGTGGCTGCGCGACAACCTGGGCATTATTGAAAACAGCGCCGATATAGAGTCCCTGGCCGCAACGGTTTCCGACAATGGCGGAGCCTACTTTGTACCGGCCTTCTCCGGCTTATATGCCCCCTACTGGAAATCCGACGCCCGCGGAGTTATTGCTGGCTTAACCCGTTTTGTGAACAAAGGCCACCTGGCGCGGGCTGTACTGGAAGCCACCGCCTACCAGACGCTGGATGTAGTAAAGGCCATGGAGCAGGATGCCGGTATTCACCTCAACTCCCTCCGGGTCGATGGTGGCATGACCGTAAACGAACTCCTGATGCAGTTCCAGGCCAATCTGGTGGATGTACCCGTTGTGCGCCCCCTGATTACCGAGACAACCGCGCTGGGAGCCGCCTATGCCGCCGGGCTGGCCGTCGGCTTCTGGTCCAGCTTCGACGACCTGCGGCAGAACTGGGCCGTAGCCAAAACCTGGGAACCCAGCATGGGCTCCGAAGACCGCAACCAGCTCATTCGCGGCTGGCAGAAAGCCGTGGAGCGCTCGTTCGGGTGGGCGGAGTAGTAAACCGGAATTGCATTCCGGTTGTGGTTTCCGGACCAATGCAGTATAGTTTAGCGCACAGGCTCACCTAACCGGAATTATATTCCGGTTTACATTACTAACTTTGCAGCTAGACGTGAGCACCGGACTGGGTTATGACACATCAACTTGTACTAAAAAAGCCGCTGGCCTTCTTTGACCTCGAAACAACCGGGGTCAGCGTGGCTAAGGACCGCATTGTCGAAATCTGCATTGCCAAGGCATTGCCCAACGGAGAGGTGGTGATTAAAGACCAGCGTATTAACCCGCAAATACCGATTCCGCTGGAGACAAGTCTGATTCACGGCATTTACGACGAGGATGTAAAAGATGCGCCCCCCTTCAAGGCGGTAGCCCGAACGCTGGCGCAGTTTCTGGACGGCTGCGATCTGGCCGGCTTCAACTGCAACCGCTTCGATGTGCCTATGTTGGTAGAGGAGTTTCTGCGGGCGAATGTCGATTTTGACATGAAGAACCGGCGACTGGTAGATGCGCAGCGCATTTACCACATGATGGAACCCCGGAACCTCTCGGCCGCTTACAAATTCTATTGCGGCAAAGACCTGATAAATGCCCATAGTGCCCAGGCCGATACGCTGGCGTCGTTTGAGGTGCTGAACGCCCAGGTTCAGCGCTACCTCGGCCGTGTAGTGAAAGACGATAAAGGCAACGAAATCCTGCTCCAGAATGATGTGGACGTACTCCATTCCCTGAGCGCCAGCAATGTGGTCGATTTTGCCGGGCGAATGGTGTATAACGACAAAGGGCAGGAAGTCTTCAACTTCGGCAAGCATACGGGCAAACCCGTTATTGACGTATTACAGAAAGAACCCTCCTACTATGACTGGATGCTTAACGGCGATTTCCCGCTCGACACCAAGCGCAAACTAACCGAAATACGCCTGCGGATGTTTAGCAGCGGACTTGCCAGCACTACACGAAAGTGATTTTTCCGGAGGAAAAATAGCCTGGTGGCTTTTGTTTGACCGTTCGCTAATTTCATCATCCCTTTGAGCAAGCGGTATTTATCCCTAACTTTGCCGCGACTTTTTTAACCTGCGTTCTATGCAGCCCTCACAACCAGTTAATATACCGGAGGTTATCCAACAGATACCTCTTAATTACTATTTGATTATCAGTACGGCTTTGTTTGTCATTGGTATCATCGGCGTACTGACCCGGCGGAATGCAATTATCATCTTTATGTCTATTGAGTTGATGCTGAACGCCGTAAACCTGCTACTGATCGCCTTCTCGTCGTACCGATCCGACCCGGCCGGGCAGGTGTTTGTCTTCTTCATTATGGCCGTGGCAGCCGCTGAGGTTTCCGTGGGACTGGCCATTATCGTAATGATTTACCGCAACATCCGCTCCATCGATGTGGGGCTGCTCAATAAACTGAAGTGGTAACCGTACCCGAACTGTATCACTTGACTCTGACTGATTTACATCCATGCAGATAGACCTACTCTGTATTTTAATCCCGTTATTTCCGCTTATCGGCTTTGCCATTAACGGACTTGGGTTCCGCCAGATACCTAAGGGTGCCGTTGGCCTGATCGGCTCGGCGGCCGCGCTGGCTTCGTTTGCCGTTTCGCTGTACCTGTTCGCTTTTTTCCGGACGCAGGTGGGCATTACCGGCAGCAATGCGCCCATTATCGCTAACCTGTTCGACTGGATCAGCGTCGGTAACCTGAACATCAGCTTCTCCTTCCAGATTGATCAGCTTTCGTTGCTAATGCTGCTGATTGTCACCGGCGTTGGCTCGCTGATTCACATTTATTCCATCGGCTACATGAAGCATGATGAGGGGTTCGGTAAGTTCTTTGCTTTCCTGAACCTCTTCCTGTTTTTCATGCTGCTGCTGGTGATGGGCTCCAACTACGTGGTCATGTTTATCGGCTGGGAAGGCGTTGGTTTGTGCTCGTATCTGCTGATCGGCTTCTGGAATACCAATACCAATTACAACAATGCCGCCCGCAAAGCCTTTGTGATGAACCGGATTGGTGACCTTGGCTTTCTGCTGGGCATCTTCATGCTAATCACCACCTTCGGTTCGGTTGAGTACGTCACTATTTTCGATCAGGCTACCGGTTTTGCCGTCGGCGATAAGACCATGCTGGCTATCACGCTGCTGCTATTTGTGGGCGCAGCCGGTAAATCGGCGCAGATTCCGCTATACACCTGGCTGCCCGACGCTATGGCGGGTCCGACACCGGTATCGGCACTGATCCACGCTGCCACGATGGTGACGGCCGGTATTTATATGATTGTCCGTTCCAACGTGCTGTATACGCTGGCTCCGCTGACGCTCGACATCATCGGCGGCATTGCCATCGCAACGGCCCTGCTGGCCGCTTCGATCGGTCTGGTGCAGAATGACATTAAAAAGGTGCTGGCTTATTCAACGGTTAGTCAGTTAGGCTACATGTTTCTGGGTCTTAGCGTTACGGCCTATACGGCTGGTATGTTCCATGTTATCACCCACGCGTTTTTCAAAGCCCTGTTGTTCCTCGGAGCCGGCAGCGTTATTCACGCCATGTCCGACGAGCAGGACATCCGGAACATGGGTGGCCTGCGGAAGTACCTGCCCGTTACGTTCTGGACTTTTCTGATCGGCACCATCGCCATTTCGGGTATTCCGCCGTTTGCTGGTTTCTTCTCCAAAGATGAGATCCTGGCGCATGTCTTTGAACATAACAAGGTCCTTTGGGTACTGGGTCTGATCGGCTCGGCCATGACGTCCTTCTATATGTTCCGGCTGCTGTTCCTGACCTTCTTCGGTGAGTTCCGGGGGACCGACGAGCAGCGCCACCACCTGCACGAGTCGCCGGCCTCCATGACCATTCCGCTGCTTGTGCTGGCCGTATTATCAGCCGTGGGCGGACTGCTTAACCTGCCGGGTGGCGGCTGGTTAAGCGATTTTATGGCTCCGCTGTTTGAGCCCTCGCGCCGGGTGAATCCACAGGCATTTGCTGAAGGTACCATTGACCACAGCACGGAGTACATGCTCATGGCTATTTCGACCGGTGTTGCGGTACTTTCGCTCGTTGCCGCTTATGTGGTGTATGTCAGCCGCCGGGCTGTACCGGCTCCAGAAACGGTAGAGCGGCCGGTAACCGAGAAGGTGCTGTACAACAAATATTATATTGACGAATTCTACGAAACAATCATCGTCCGGCCGATTCGCGGTCTGGGTGATGCCCTGTACAGCTTCGGTGAGTTCGTGATCGATGGTGTTGTCAATGGCGTAGCCTGGCTGGTACGGGCAAGTTCCGGTCAGTTGCGGCTGCTGCAAAACGGCTCCATCGGCTTCTACGTTTTTGCGATGGTCCTTAGCATTGCCGCCATCGTTGCCTTACGATTCTTTGTCAGATTCTAAATTTAGTTTAAGGTTTGTAGTCTGAAGTTTGAAGTTGCGCGGAAGCAATTTTAACCTCAAACCTCAAACCTCAAACTTCAAACTCTAAGAAATGCTTACGCTTGCACTTATATTATTTCCCATCGTAGCGGCACTGGTCGTGCTGGCCATGAACGGTGAGTCGGCAAAGAGACTGGCCTTTGGCGCGGCCCTGATTGAACTGGCACTGGCGGCTTATGCCTTCATACGCTTTGTACCCAATGCGCAGTCGCAGTTCGGGTTCGATTATCCCTGGCTGGCATCCGGTGGCATTCGGTTCAGCGCCGGTATCGACGGTATCAGTCTGCTGCTGGTCGTGCTGACGGGCCTGCTGGTGCCCCTGATCATCCTGTCGGCGTTCCGGCAGAAGTATGACCGGACGTCGGCGTTCTACGCCCTGATCCTGTTTATGCAGGCGGCTCTAATGGGTGTCTTTACAGCCCGTGACGCCTTTCTGTTTTACCTCTTTTTCGAAGCCGCGCTGATTCCTGTGTACTTCCTGGCGGCTATGTGGGGCGGTGAAAACCGGATACCGGTCACGTTCAAGTTTTTTGTATACACCATCTTCGGCAGTTTGTTTATGCTGCTGGGAATTATTTACCTGTACTACCAGACGGGTTCGATGGTGGCGGGTCCGCCGGTTGCGGGTGCTCCTGCCATCAGTGCCGCTCACTCCTCAGCCATTGCCGACTTCTATGCGCTGAACCTCAGCCCGACCGTGCAAAGCTGGTTATTCTGGGCGTTCTTTATTGCCTTTGCCATCAAAATGCCGGTTTTCCCGTTCCATACCTGGCAACCCGATACCTATGTAGAATCACCCACCCCGGCAACTATGCTGCTGGCCGGTATCATGCTGAAGATGGGGGTTTACGGCGTTATTCGTCTCGTCCTGCCGATTGTGCCGGCGGGCGTCGATGTCTGGGGCACTACGGCGATGGTCCTCGCCATTATCGGAATCGTCTACGGCTCCGTAATTGCCATCCGGCAGCGCGATATGAAGCGGCTGATTGCGTACTCGTCCTTCGCGCACGTGGGTCTGATGGCCGCCGGGGTATTTTCCCAAACGGCCAACGGTTTGCAGGGCGCGCTGGTGCAGATGCTGGCGCACGGCATCAACGTAGTCGGTCTGTTTTTCATCGCCGAAATCATCTTCTCCCGCACCAACAGCCGGATGCTCGACCAACTGGGCGGCATTACCCGCACCACACCGAGACTGACGGTTTACTTCATGATTATCCTGCTCGGTAGCGTAGCGCTGCCGCTGACCAACGGCTTTGTCGGCGAGTTTCTGCTGCTGTCGGGCGTATTCAGCTATAACAACTGGCTGGGTGCCGTGGCCGGTCTGACCATCATTCTGGGGGCGGTGTATATGCTTCGGATGTACCAGAAAAGCATGTTCGGCGCAACCTCGGCTCGTACCGAAGGCTTTGCCGACGTGAGCGGCTCCGAAAGCTGGGTCCTGATTCCGCTGGTGTTTATGGTTTTCTGGATCGGGATGTACCCCAACTCCTTCCTGAAGATGACCGAACCGGCCGTTACCAATTTATTACAATACATCACCGGCTAACCGGTTGTAACCATAGACACACGAACTTAACCAAATACTATGCTTCCCATCGTTCTGTTATCGGTTTTTGGGATCATCCTCCTTTTTCTGGGCTTTATGAAATCCCGGGCGGTGTTGCTGCCGGCCTGCCTGTTATTTATTACGCTGGCGCTGGCCTCCAACTTTATCGACTGGAATAAAACCTACTTATATTTCAACAGCATGATGCTGATGAACAACCTGGCGATGGTATTTATCGGGATCGTGCTCATTTCGGCGTTCATGGTTGTAGCCCTGTCGGGGCATTACCTCGAAGATGAATCCGCCCAACCCGCCGAGTACTACGCCATTCTCTTGTTCTCGCTGGTGGGGGCGATTATGATGATCAGCTTCGAGAACCTGCTTATGCTTTTCGTTGGCATTGAGATCCTGTCGGTGGCCATGTACATCCTGACCGGCAGCGACAAGCATAATCTGCGGGCCAACGAAGCCTCCATCAAATACTTTCTGATGGGAGCTTTTGCCACCGGCATCATGCTGTTTGGCATTGCGTTGCTGTACGGAGCTACCGGCTCGTTTGCCGTTTCAGGGATCAGAGGGGTTATAGGAGCCGGCAGTGGGGCGTCACTCCTGCTGTATGTAGGCTTGCTGCTGCTGCTGATCGGTATTCTGTTTAAAGTATCGGCGGCACCGTTCCACTTCTGGACGCCCGACGTATACGATGGCGCTCCTACCCTGTTTACGGCCTATATGTCAACCGTGGTAAAAACGGCGGGTTTCGCGGCTCTGCTCCGCCTGTTGTCGGTACCATTCAATAATGTCTATAACTTCTGGTGGGTTATTCTGGCCATCATTACGGCGCTAACGCTGGTGGCCGGTAATGTTACGGCTGTATACCAGAACAGCTTCAAGCGGATGATGGCGTATTCCAGCATCTCTCATGCCGGGTACCTGTTAATCGGTTTAGCTGCCCTGACCCAACAAAGCCGGCAGGCCCTGGTTTTCTATTCGCTGGCTTACTCGCTGGCGACCATCTCGGCGTTTGGCATCCTGCTGCTGGTAGCCCGTGAGCGTTCCTTAAACCGGCTGAATACCGATAATCGTTCCGACGAAAGTTTTGACGCCTTCAACGGGCTGGCCCGTAAAAACCCCCTGCTGGGCTTTGTGATGGCCGTGTCTATGCTCTCGCTGGCGGGTATTCCGCTGACGGCCGGTTTCTGGGGTAAGTTTATGGTGTTTTCGGCAGCCGTGGAGCGCGGTATGATCTGGCTGCTTGTGGTAGCCGTGCTGATGTCGGCAGTAGGTATCTATTATTACTTCCGGGTGGTTATTGCCATGTACTTCCGGGAGGGTACTACGGAGAATATCCGGATTGCGCCCTTCTACCGGTTTGTGCTGATTGCCGCCACTGTACTGACCATTGCGCTGGGTATTGTGCCTGGGCTGCTTCAGGGTCTGGTATAGGGGTACGCCGACCGTTGGCTCATATACTACTAAATATGTGGTCAGACAACCAAGCTTTTTGTAGTTTCGCAGGTCGGCTAATGAGAAAATGTAGCAATCTTTCCTGTTTGTTAGAACGTGAACGTGACCGCGACGCAACCTGTAAAATATAAGGGTCTTAGAGGCTTCTTTAATTTTTTTCTGACAGCTCTGCTGGGGGCGTCCGTGAATTTTATCAGCCAGATAGTCTACAGACGCTATTTTGATTTTGACACCAGTGTGTTCATGGGCTATCTGACGGCAACGGTCGTTAGTTTCCTGCCCACCAAAATTTTTGCGTTTTCGGCAAAGCAAACCGGCAATACCGGTCGGGAAGCCATCAAGTTTGTTGTCATTGCCCTGGTGGCCCTGGTGGTTCAGGTATTTGTATCAAAGTATACCCTGGAGTGGGTAGCCAACCCGCTTCTGCCCTCTATCGGAAAATTCTACCGCGAAAAAAGCTCACACGTAGTCGGTATGGGCTTTAGTTTTATGGCCAATTACTTCGGCCATAAATTGCTTACCTTTCGCAGCACCGGCATGTACGACCGGATTCGCTCGAAGTCTGCCCGTCAAAGTGAAAAGCAATTTTAAAGATTATTAGAAACGTTCTAATCATTTTTTGTACTTTCCTCATTAGAGTGTGGGTTTAACTGAATTTTAAGCTGACTTTAATTGCACTGTTCAGAAACCTGGTAATTTTGCTGCCGGATCTTAAACGCCACTAAGAAAATGAAAAAAGTATTTGCTTTACTGGTTGTAAGTAGCCTGCTGACATTGGCTGCCTGCGAGAGCAAAACCAGAACAGATGTCACATTAACCGATACAACAGCTACTACAGCAACCTCTTCGGATACAACATTGACCCCTGCCGCTACAGATACTACATCGGCTGCCGCTACAGCTACCTCAACAACAGTTGTAGCTACTACGGCGACAACCGGTACCGAAAGCTCCACGAAGTAATCGTTGTCAGTCACTACAAAAAAGCCCTATCTTTGGTAGGGCTTTTTTGTTTCTATTCTCCTTGAAAGACCTTTTTACAAGTCATATTCCGGCCGAAGCAGTTCCATATTGCCAGCAATTGTTTACGCAATATCCATTTCTTTTCCGGGTTACCAGACCCCGACGTACCAAGTTTGGCGACTTCCGGGTGTTTCCGGACGGGCAGGTTCAGATTACCGTCAATGCCGACCTGAACCCGTACGCCTTTCTGATTACCCTTGTTCATGAGATAGCCCATCTGGTTGTACACCGTACCTACCGCCGGCGACCACAGCCCCACGGCAAAGCCTGGCAGACGACCTTTCAGCGGCTGATGCAGCCGCTGCTGACCGAACAAATTTTTCCGGCTCCTATTCTGCCCCCGCTCCAGACCTACATGCTGCGGCCGGCTGCTACGACCGGCGGTAGCCCAGCCCTGGTGCAGGCACTCCGCCAATATGATAGGCGGCCCCAGCCCGATGGAACTCAGGTATCGCTGAAAGACTTACCGGAAGGACAATCTTTTATCTTTCGAAAAAAAATTTACGTACGGGGTGCGTTACGGCGAACCCGCGTCGTTTGTAAAGAAGTAAGTTCAGGTGTTTCGTACGCCATTCTGGCTCATGCCTGGGTAGATCGATGTGAATAAACGTGTACCAACGAATCCTGGAATGCAATTCCGGCATTTTCTTTACGGGCTCTTCCTTACTATTATCACCTGTTCAGTACCCGCCCTGGCCCAACCAGCCTCGTCGGTCCTGAAAACAGGGGCCTGGGTGAAGATTGGGGTCACCAAAACAGGGGTACACCGACTCGATTATGCTACCTTGACAAAACAAGTGCCGGCCTTTGCTAATGCCGACCCACGCCGGTTCCGGCTCTACGGCAACGGAGGGGCTCCGCTGCCCCAGGCCAATGCTGCGGCCCGTCTGCCGGACCTTACCGAAAATGCCGTACTGGTAACCGGTGAAGCTGATGGCCGTTTTGACCGCTCCGATGCCCTTCTGTTCTTCGGCCAAAGCCCCCACACCGTTCGCTATGACTCGACGGCCCGGCGGCTGACGCATCAGATCAACCCGTATTGTGACACTACGTTTTATTTTCTGACCGTCGGCAACGAACCGGGGCTGCGCATTGAAAACCGAAGCGCCGGTTCGGCCACCGGACTGCCGGTGATCAGTTCGTTCACCGATTATGCCTTTCGGGAAGAAGACCTGACCAACCGCATCCAATCAGGCCGTGAGTGGTGGGGTGATTATTTTGGGGTGTATGCCTCGCAGGCGTTCACGTTCGACCTGAGCGGCTACGTAGCTAACACACCAGTTATGGTCACCTCGTCGGTCATGGCCGAAGCCACAGTTCCGACTAAATTCATCATTCGGCAGGACAACCGGCTCATTGGTACACAGGAAATAGGTGCCGTGACTGATTACCGCTATGACCGTAAAGGCATTGAAAACCGACAGGTCTTCAGCTACACCCCAGCCACAATGCCCAGCCCGCTGAAGCTGACGCTCGACTACGACAAAAGCAACCAGTCAGGCGCTCAGGGATACCTGAACTTTCTGGCAATTCAGTTTCAGCGCGAACTCCGGCAGTACGCCCAGCCCGTCTGGGTGCGCGGACCAGCCGGCCGGTACGGAGCCAAAGCCGCCGACGCCAATCTCCGCATCTGGGATATTTCAGACCCGTTTCGGATTGTGGCACAAGGCTATGCGCTTACTGGGCAGGAAGCAACCTGGTCAGGCGCAACCCGCTCCGTCAACGACTATTGGCTCTTTACAGACACACAAACCGCAGAGCCGGCTTCTGTTACGCCAATACCTAACCAGAATATCCGTGCCGAAGCCACCCCGAATCTCCTGATTGTAACCCCAGCGGCCTGGAAAAGCGAAGCGGAGCGGCTGGCTACCTTCCGGCGCAGCCACGACGGATTAACGGTGCTGGTGGTGACTACGCAGCAGGTGTATAACGAGTTTGCCTCCGGTCAGCCCGATGTATCTGCTATTCGGGACATGGCCCGCTATTTTAACCAGAAGCAGCCCGACCGGCTTCGCTATCTGCTCCTGTTCGGCGATGCTACATACGACTACCGGAACAAAAGCAAGATACTGACCCCGGCGGAGCAGGCCAACACCATACCGGTTTACGAGAGCCGCGAATCCCTGAACCCGGTACTCACATATTCTTCCGACGATTATTTCGGCTTTCTGAAAGACACGGATGGCGAATGGGCCGAAAATCCGGCGGGTGACCAACTGCTCGATATAGGGGTAGGCCGGTTGCCGGTAAAATCCCTGACCGAAGCTAAAATAGTTGTTGATAAACTAATCAACTACAGCGGCAACCCAACGCTGGCCGGTGAGTGGCGTACCCGCCTGATGCTGGTGGCCGACGACGGTGACGACAACATGCACCAGCTTGACGCCGACCGTCTGGCCCGGCAGGTTGAAACGCAATACCCTGCGTTCCGGCCCGAGCGGGTCTTTGTCGATGCCTTTCCGATCGAGAAAGCGCCAACGGGTCAGAAAGCGCCCGCCGTCAATCAGGTCATTAACCGGGGCATAGACGATGGTCGACTCATCATCAATTATGCCGGTCATGGGGGTGTATCGGGCTGGGCCGAGGAGCAGATTCTGACACTTCAGGATATTTTCTCCTGGAAAAACCGGCGGCTCCCGCTCCTGGTAACGGCCACTTGCGAGTTTGGGCGGTACGATGATCCCGGCCGCAATTCAGGAGCCGAGCTGGCGCTGGTTGGCAATGCCGCCGGTTGCATTGGCTTGCTGACCACGACCCGGCCAGTGTTTGCCAACACCAACTTTTTGCTCAACCAGGCCTTCTACGAGCGTGTCTTCCGCATGACCAAAGGCGGGCTGCCGCGCCTGGGTGACATCATGCGCGAGACCAAAAACAACAGCCTGAGCGGCAGCCTGAACCGAAACTTCGCGCTGCTGGGTGACCCCTCTATGCAGCTAGCCTATCCACAGGCAAGGGTTAATCTGACACACCTGAACGGGCAACCCCTGTCACCAGCGAAAACAGACACCCTCAGGGCTCTTCAGGCCGTGGAGCTGAAGGGGGAAATACGGGACCCCGCCGGCAATCAGTTGCTCAGCGATTTTACGGGCAGCCTGCGGCTTACGCTTTACGATAAACCGGTGGTTCAGACTACGCTGGGCACTAACGGGCCAAAAATGAACTATCCGGCCTATATAAGCCCGCTGTATACCGGACAGGTTAAGGTGGTGCAGGGGCGGTTTATGCTGCGGTTCAGACTTCCCAACGAACTGAACAAGACCTTTGGGTTAGGCAAAGTAGTTACCTACGCCATCCGGGCCGATAGTCTGCAGGAAGCAGCAGGCAGTTACGAGAACTTTAGCATCGGCGGCCTCTCGGCACCCGATAGCGTTGACACTCAGCCACCGGTCATTAAGCTGGCTATAGCGAGTCAGGTACTGAGTGAGGAGCCGCTAACAGTAGCCGGACCGGATGTAACGCTGGTGGGTCAACTGAGCGATAACTGGGGCATTAGTACCGCCCGGAGCAGCAGTCATAATCTAACGGTCCAACTGAATACGCAGCCACCGGTCATTGCGAATGAGTCTTATACCGCCCTGGACCCAAATGGGCGGCAGGGCGAGTTACGGTACACGTTCCGGGGGCTTGAACCGGGCATATACACCGTTCAGGTAAAAGCCTCCGATATTAGCAATAATTCTGCCGGGGCCTCGTTGACGTTTAAAGTTTCCGAAAAGCCGGCCCTGGCATTTCGGGAAATTCGGGCCTTTCCGAACCCATTTAGCGCCCAGGTTACGCTCGAGGCCACCCAAAACCGTCCGGGTGAGTCAATCGAGTGGGTTTTATCTATTTATGATGTAAGCGGACGCCTACAGACCGAACGGCAGGGTACCTGCGATCAATGCCCGTCAACCCTGCCGGAGATGCATTGGGACGGGCGGGGCAACAGCGGTAGTCAGCTACCTAATGGCATGTATTTATATCGGTTGCGCCTTCAATCACTGACCGACAAAACAGAAGCAGTGCAAAGCGGTCGGCTACTAATGCTGAAATGATAATTCGTACCAGAGAATAATACATTTTTTCAATTCCACCGAATACTTGTATTTTTGGCCTTGCAGGACTCCGCAGGCTCATGCCTAAGTCACTGTCATTTAATGTAAAAACCTTCTATGAAGCGTATTTTTTCCCGTTGTTTTATCGGAGCAGGCTGTTTCCTGCCTTTTCTTGTTTCAGCACAGGTAACAACGCCCAGCGGACAACAGCTACGGGTTGTCAACTCCTCGGTTCCTTTTATCAACTTTACGCCCGATGCACGGAGTGGGGCGTTGGGGGAGGCCGGAGTAGCGCTGTCTCCCGATGCCAACGCCATTTTCTGGAATCCGGCAAAACTGGTTTTTGCGCAGGAAAATGCCGGTGCATCGGTTTCCTATACCCCCTGGCTGCGTGATCTGATCGGCGATATGTATTATACGTATCTGACCGGGTATAAGAAAATTGGCAAAAACCAGGTTATTGGCGCGTCGCTGCTTTACTTCGATCTGGGCACGATTCAATTCACCACTGCGCAGGGCTTAGCGGCCGGTACGTTTAACTCGCGGGAATACGCCTTTACGGCCAACTATTCACGTCAGTTGTTTCGCAACTTTTCGATGGGGGTTAACCTGAAGTATATAAACTCTAATCTCGCAGGTTCATACACAGTAAACGGTACTGCCATTAAGCCCGGAGCTACGGCGGCTGTCGACATCAGCGCGTATTATCAGGATCAGGTGCGGGATGAGGTTAGCGGAAAAGGAATTGGCTGGGCTTACGGGGCCATGCTCTCGAACCTGGGTGGCCGGATCAACTACGGCAGTGAAGAACGCTACTTTATCCCGACGAACCTGCGGCTAGGAGGCCGGTTCACTTATTTTGCCGATCAGGTCAACAAATTCAATTTTGTGCTTGACTTCAATAAACTCATGGTGCCCACGCCACCCATATACGGTACTCCCGTAAACGGACAGGCCCCTCCTATTTTAGCCGGCCAGAACCCAAACCGTCCGTACCTGAGTGCTATCTTTGGCTCATTCGCCGACGCACCGGGTGGTTTCGCCGAAGAACTGAAAGAAATCACGATTTCGACCGGTGTCGAATACTGGTACAACGATCTGTTTGCCGCCCGACTCGGTTACTACAACGAATCGAATGAGAAAGGCGGTCGTAAATACCTGACCAGTGGTCTGGGGGTTCGGCTTCAGGATCGCTACGGCATTGATTTCTCCTACCTGATGCCGCTTAAAGGCAACAGCCCGCTGGCCAATACCTTCCGGGTGTCACTGCTGATTAATTTTAACCGGGGAGTGGGCCGCGTAAACGAGGGTTCCGACGAATAATTTCTTGAGACTTTTTATCAAAATGGCATTTCAACTGGAATGCCATTTTTTATTATTTAGCGCAATTTTAGTGCATGACAGCAGACAGAACACAAGCGCCGGCATACCAGGCCATCCACGACATACGCTTACCGGCCGTAGAAAAACACCTTCTTGATAATGGTCAGCCCCTCTACCTGATTGCCGTTGACCAGCAACCCGTACTGCGGCTGGAGTGCAACTTTGAAGCCGGTGCGTGGTATGAAACGCAACCCAACACCGCCTTTTTCGCCCTGAAAATGCTGGCCGAAGGAACCGCCACGCGCTCCTCTGCCGACATCAGCGAGTATTTCGACCGCTACGGTGCTTTTCTGGAACTGAACAGCGGCCACGATCGGGCTAGCCTGGTGGTCTATTGCCTGACCAAACACCTGCCGGCCATTCTGCCCATGCTTCGGGAGATGCTGACGGAACCTGCCTTTCCGCAGAAAGAATTTAACGACCTGCGAAACATTACAACCCAGAACCTGCGCGTCAACCTGGAAAAGAACAGCTACCTGGCGGGTGTACTCTTCCGGGAGCAGGTATTCGGCAACACCCATCCTTATGGCCGCAGCCAGCAACTCAGCGACATTGACAACCTGTCGATCGACGCAGTGGTTCGGTTTTACGAAAAAACAATCCGGCACCAGCCCTTCCGTGTGTTGCTGGCTGGGCAGGCCGGTATTCCGGAGATAGCCCTGGTCAATGAGGTGTTGGGTCAGTTACCCATAGCGCAGGAGGGTGTACCAACCGCCCCTGCACGTTATGACGCGGGCAGTTCGCAATCGGTTGTGCTGGACAAGCCGGCCAGTATTCAATCATCGATCCGGCTGGGCCGGCGGCTTTTTACCCGGCAGCATCCGGACTACTACAAGATGCTGGTGACTAACGAGGTGCTGGGCGGCTATTTTGGATCGCGCCTGATGAAGAACATACGCGAGGAAAAAGGCCTCACATACGGTATCTGGTCCAGCGTGGCAGCATTCCGGCACGAAGGGTATTTTCTGATCGGCACCGATGTGAAGAAAGAATTTACCCAGCTTACCCTGGACGAAATCCGGAAGGAGATTCTGATGCTGGCCACAGAACCCGTACCCGACGATGAGCTCGAGACGGTAAAAAACTACATGGCCGGTGAGTTTGTCGGCTCGCTGAACACACCCTTTGAAATTGCCGACCGGTTCAAGATTGTCCTGTACGACAACCTGCCTGCCGACTTTCTCCACAACCACATTGCCAATCTGCGGGCGATCACGGCTGAAGCTATTCAGGAAACAGTTAACCGCTACCTGACAGATGATAATCTGCTTGAAATTGTCGTCGGCGGCAAGCAGTAGTCTACAAAACTTATCGATTATTAATGAGTTTTTAAAGTACAGACGGAACCGATTCCATAAAATAAGCGTAACTTTGAGGTCACACTTAGGTAATAAACCGGACGGAATTCCGTTTATCGTTAATTTTCAAACGTTTTTTAACCTGTTGCCTGAATCCTTGTTATGAACGTACTCCTTATTATTGCCACTACCATTCTGGCTTATCTTCTCGGTTCAATTCCATCGGCGGTTTGGTACAGTCAAACCTTCTTTGGTATTGATATTCGGCAGCACGGCAGCGGCAACGCGGGTGCTACCAATACCTTCCGGGTGTTGGGCCGGCGAGCCGGTACGGTGGTAATGCTGGCTGACGTTCTGAAAGGATATTTAGCAACGGCTTTGGCCGCGCTGCTGTATAATTTTGAAATAATACCAGAAACCGAACTGCTCACCTGGAAACTGGCGTTTGGGACCGTGGCGGTTATCGGCCATTTATATCCGGTATTTGCCGGCTTTAAAGGGGGTAAGGGTGTGGCCACGCTATTGGGTATGGTACTGGCCATTCACCCGGAACTGGCGGCCGTGTGTATCGGCGTTTTTCTGCTGGTGCTCATTGCCTCTCAATATGTTTCGCTGGGCTCAATTATGGCCGCTCTGGCCTTTCCGGTCTTGTTGCTGCTCCGTATTTTTGGGGAAAACGAAAGCCCCCTGCTGATTATCTTCGGCTTTGTGATGTTTCTGATTGTTGTGTTTACCCATCAGAAAAACATTGGCCGGCTGCTGCGGGGCGAAGAAAACCGTACGGTTCTGATTCGTCTGCGCCGGAAGCGCAGTTAGTAATTTTCCGATATTTACCGGCTAAAAACGCCCTCAAGTAGCACAGAAGTGCGTAACTTGGGGGCGTTTTACCATTTACCCGGAGCTGCCGGAAACGGCTCACAGACATACACCGCACCTGTTTTCAAGGTGGCCCAGACTACAAACGTCAAACCTCAAACTGAAATGATAAAAGCGTATCTGGAGGAGAACAAAGACCGCTTCCTGAATGAACTATTCGACCTGATTCGGATACCGTCGGTATCGGCCGACCCAAAGCATAAAGAAGATATGCGCCGGGCGGCCGATTTTGTTAAAGACAAACTGCTGGCCGCCGGCCTGGATACCGCCGACGTAATTGAAACCGCCGGCCATCCGGTCGTATTCGGTGAGAAGCAAATAGATGCCACTAAACCAACTGTACTGGTGTATGGCCATTATGATGTTCAGCCCGCCGACCCGTATGAGTTGTGGCAAACGCCCCCGTTTGAGCCTACCATCCGCAACGAACGCATTTATGCCCGCGGAGCCTGCGACGACAAAGGTCAGTTTTACATGCACATAAAGGCCATTGAAGGTATGATTGCCGGCGGTAACCTTCCCTGCAACGTCAAAGTCATGATCGAAGGCGAAGAAGAGGTAGGCTCCGAACACCTGGGTGCCTTTGTGGCCGCGAACCGTGACCGCCTGCAAGCCGATGTAATTCTCATCTCTGATACAAGCATTATCAACAATGATACGCCGTCTGTGGAGAGTGGCCTGCGGGGCTTATCGTACGTAGAGGTAGAGGTAACCGGCCCCAACCGCGACCTGCACTCGGGGGTGTACGGTGGCGGTGTGGAGAACCCTATTAATGTACTCTGCCGGATGATAGCCTCGCTGAAAGATGAACAGGGCCGCATCACTATTCCGGGCTTTTACGATGCCGTTGTGGAGCTGAGCGCCGACGAACGGACCGAACTGGCCAAAGCGCCGTTTGATGAGGAAGAATACAAGCAGGACCTGGGACTGAACGCTGTAGCCGGCGAAGCAGGTTACTCAACACCGGAGCGTACCTCGATCCGCCCGACACTGGATGTCAACGGCATTTGGGGCGGCTATACCGGCGAAGGTGCCAAAACGGTATTGCCGGCCAAAGCCCACGCCAAAATCAGTATGCGGCTGGTACCTAACCAGACACCCGACGAAATTACGGACTTATTTACCCGGCATTTTACAGCCATTGCTCCGCCAACCGTTACAGTGAAGGTAATGCCGCATCATGGCGGGTTGCCCTATGTAACGCCCACAGACTCCGTAGAATTTGAGGCTGCCAGCAAAGCTTTTGAAGAAGCCTGGGGTAAGAAGCCAATACCAACCCGTGGTGGCGGCAGCATTCCCATTGTCGCGCTGTTTGAACAAGAGCTGGGTATAAAGAGTATTCTGATGGGCTTTGGCCTGGATGCCGACGCGCTGCACTCGCCCAATGAAAGCTACGGACTGTTTAATTTCTATAAAGGCATCGAAACGATACCTTACTTTTACAAACATTACGCTGAATTAAAGAAATAGGTCTGTACGGTGAGAGGCTGATCTCCTGCTTCGGAGTATCGATTGCGGCCGGCCCAGCCCCCTCACCGTACGTTGGTTATGAAACGCTTTTATCTGTTCTTTCTCGCGTTCGCTTTGTCTACAGCCGCCTTTGCCCAGCCTGCTGAATCGGCGCCCCCCCCCGGCAAGTACCCCCGAAGCGAGTTTCTGCCCGGCGGCCACTTATTCGACCCTATTATTCTCGATCCGCTGGAGGCTCAAACCTATATTAGTATATTACCTTCTTATAGCACAGATGGGAAGCGCTACAACGGCACGATTGTGCCGTTTGCTTTCGGTTTTGCCAAGCCGTTCTGGCGCCGGACCACTGCACCCGACCGGGCGGCCGAGTTTGTGATTGACGCAGCCTCTTTTACGCAGTTTGAGGTATTCCACGACCCTATGCAGCAAAAGCAACGCCGTCAGTTACTAAACACCGACTATAAAATCAGTTTTCTGTATAACCTCCGTCGGGGAGCAAATAGCTGGCGTTTCCGGCTTTATCACCTATCGTCGCACCTGGGCGATGATTACCTGATTCGGAACCAGATCAACTTTTACACGCCCAATGCCGTAAATTATGAGGTTGTTGATGTAACCTTTAGCCGCGACATGAACGGGCTGCGGCCCTATGCCGGCGTGGGTATCGGCCTTCGTAAACCGGAGGAACGCAAGCGGCTGAGTGCCCAACTGGGGTTCTTTTACCGGCAGCCTACCCAAAATTTGATTCGGCTGGTGGGGGGCGTGGATGTTAAGTTCTGGGAGCAGACAGATTTCAGACCGGGAGCCAAAGCCGGAGCAGGATTTGAAGTTGGCCGGCGTGCCGGCCAACTTACATTTCTTGCTGAATTTTACAGTGGCTTTCGCCCCTATAGCCAATATGAAAACCAGCGGGTTCAATGGCTGGGTTTCGGCGCTTATTTGAACCCTCTTTAATAAGCATTTTTTATGGATTTATCCGCCCTTACCGCCATCTCCCCTATCGACGGCCGTTATCGCCGGCAAGTCACCGCCCTGGCTCCTTACTTTTCGGAATACGGGCTGATCCGCTACCGCGTTCGCATTGAGGTAGCATATTTTATTGCTCTCTGCGAGTGGCCGGTACCTCAGCTCAAAGCGGTGAACCCTTCCCTTTTTCCGGTGCTGCGCGGCTTGTACGAAAACTTTTCGGAGGCCGATGCGCTTCGCATCAAAGAGATTGAGTCAGTAACAAATCATGATGTGAAGGCGGTTGAGTATTTTATTAAAGAAAAGCTAAAGGGGCAGCTGGATGAGCAGTATCTGGAGTTTATCCACTTCGGGTTAACGTCTCAGGATGTTAACAACACCGCCATTCCGCTGTTACTCAATGAAGCTATCGAGAGCGAAATTATCCCTCTCTACCAGAAGGCGATTCAACGCTTGCAGGAACTGGCCGAGCAGTGGAAAGCCATCCCGATGCTGGCTCGTACCCACGGCCAACCTGCCTCGCCAACCCGATTAGGCAAAGAGCTGCTGGTTTTCTGCGAACGGCTGGAGAAGCAATTGGCTTTACTGGAGCAGCTCCCAGCCGCTGCCAAATTTGGGGGTGCCACCGGAAATTTCAACGCCCACCGGGTGGCCTACCCGGATGTTGACTGGAAACTGTTTGGCGACAAATTTGTGGAGAGCCTGGGCCTGGTTCGCAGTCAGTTTACTACCCAGATCGAACATTACGATATGTTGGCGGCTCTGCTGGATACTATCAAGCGGCTGAACACCATTCTGATTGACCTCGACCGGGATATCTGGACATACGTCTCGATGAACTACTTCAAGCAGAAGATCAAAGCCAATGAAGTCGGTTCCTCAGCCATGCCGCACAAAGTCAACCCCATTGATTTCGAGAACTCGGAAGGGAATCTGGGCATCGCCAACGCCCTGCTGGAGCACCTGTCTGCCAAGCTGCCCATCTCGCGGCTACAGCGCGACCTGACCGATTCAACCGTACTGCGCAACATTGGCGTTCCGTTTGCCCATTCCGTTATTGCGCTGAATGCCTCCCTGAAAGGACTGGATAAACTGGAGCTGAACGAAGCCGCCATTCGGGCAGATCTGGAAGAAAACTGGGCCGTAGTAGCGGAAGGCATCCAGACCATTCTCCGACGCGAGGGATACCCACAACCCTACGAAGCGTTGAAGGCCCTCACCCGCACCAATACCAAAATCACGGCCGACACCATCAGCCAGTTTATCGACGGCCTGAAGGTGTCCGACGCGATTAAGGAGGAGTTGCGGGCGGTGACGCCGTTTAGTTATACGGGGGTGTAGTACCGTACCCCGGAATGTAATTCCGGCTGTGATATGCACTACAGTTAGTCAGGGCCTCTTCACAACCGGAATTCCATTCCGGGGTACACATTTACTCCTTCGACAGCTCCGTGGCCCGCACCTGGGCGGCTTTGATGCCGGCGACGAGCGTATCGGCCAGAGCGCCGGCTTCGAATTCGCGGAGGGCAGCTTCGGTGGTGCCGCCTTTGGAGGCTACTGCTTTGATCAGGTCGTCGAGGCTCTTATCGGCGGTATTGATGAGGTGGTACGCCCCCAGCATGGTTTGTTTGACCAGCAAGGCGGCTACAGCATCGTCAAATCCCATTTGCCGGCCGGCTTCTACCATTGCCTTTACTACGTAATAAAAATAGGCCGGGCCGCTGCCGCTCAGGGCGGTTACCGCATCCAGCATACTTTCGTCTTCCAGAAAGATAGACCGGCCGGTGGCATTAATCAGGTTTTCTACTTTCCGGAGGTTACTGAGATCCACTTCTTTGGCGGCCGTGAACCCGGTAATACCCATACCGAGCATGGCGGGTGTATTGGGCATGGCCCGAATGACCAGCGGGTGGTTCAGCTTCTCCTGAATCTGGGCGATGGGAATACCCGCCATAATAGACAGCACCACCTGCTCCGGCCGGATTACCGCGCGCAGAGCCTCGTGCAGACCGGCAAAATCCTGGGGCTTTACCGACAGGATAATCAGGTCGTATTCCGATACACGGGGGCTAATGGTATCGACCACCACCCCGGTTTTTTCCGCCTTCAGCGCTTCGCAGCGGCTGGCGCTTTTTTCGATGAGCAAGAGGTCATCTTTTTTAACAAGGTCGTACTGCAAAAACGATTTGGCGAAGGCCATACCCATATTTCCGCAACCGGCAATCGCAATTTTCATGGTACTTCAGGAGTAGCTGGTTAGAACAAACTTGGCAAAGGGCTCAAAATTCTGAATAAAACGATAACAAAAAACCCAACCGCCCATTTTTATGGACTGGTTGGGTATGATTACGCGCTAAATAGGTTACTTACTGCTTCATATTCAGCACCTCTTCCAGCTTTTTCTCCAGTGCTTCGCCCCGCAGGTTCTTGGCAATAATTTTACCGTCTTTATCGAGCAGGAACGTAGCCGGAATGGCATTGACCCCGTATTTCTGGGCGGCTGCCGACTGCCAGTATTTCAGGTCAGATACGTGCGTCCAGGTCAGGCCGTCTTTCTCGATGGCTTTTACCCAGTTGTCTTTGCTCTGGTCGAGCGAAACGCCGTAGATGGCAAAGCCTTTGTCTTTAAACTTGTTGTACATCCGAACTACGTTCGGGTTCTCCATCCGGCACGGACCGCACCACGATGCCCAAAAATCGATCAGCACGTATTTACCCCGCAGCGACGACAGGGTTATCGGCTTACCCGTAGGGTCATTCAATTCAATATCCGGTGCCAGCGAACCAACCATTACTCCCCGTATCCGGGCGATGTTGCCGATAAAGGCTTTTGCCTGCGGACTGTTCGGGTTTTCGCGCTCAAAGCGTTGGGCCAGCGAGTCCAGGGTGGAAAAGTCGTTCTCAACATTCAGGAAGTTGGTGGCAAATAAAGCTGCCAGTGAGGTACCCATCTGCGGCAGCATCGATTTTACTTTGCTCACCATCTGCTTTTCGGCTACCTGATAGTCATCCTGAATTTTCTGCATTTTCTTCTGGTCCTTCTTCTCGGTAGCTTCTGCATACTGCTTGTTCCATTCGGCCACGCGGGTATCCATGTTCGTTTTCAGGTCCATCAACTGCTGGTAGTAGGTCATGTTAGGAGAACCCGTTACCGTTGCCATCCCTTTCTGGCCTGTTTTTGGATCAGCCTGGTAGCCGTCAGCCGTGATGTTCAGCCTTTCGCCCCCTTCCAGCAGCAGCACCATACGTTGAGCATTGGCAATGTTCAGCAGGTAAATGCCGCCACCGTCGGCGATGCGATTGCTCTTGAAGGTGAACGAATTGGTATTATCCAGCCGGACCGAATCGAGCCGCACCGGAGGCTGACCATTAGACTCGAGGTACACCATACTACCGGGACTGGCACTTTTAACCTTTCCCGTTATGGTCACTTCTTTCTGAGCAACGGCCGAAAAGCCGACCGCTAAAAGCAGCGCTGTTTGAGCAATTATGTTTTTCATATATAAGATTACGCTAGACTCTGAATAATCAACTGATTAACCAGCTTCGGGTCGGCCGAGCCTTTGGATTTCTTCATGACTTCGCCCACAAACAGCCCCAGCAGGTTTTTCTTTCCTTTTTTGTATTGCTGGACTTTATCAGGCCAGGCGGCCAATACCTCTTCTACCAACGTTTGCAGGGCATCGGTATTGCGGTTCTGGATAAGATTATGGGCCTGAGCCAGTTCGGCGGGCGACTGCCCCGGCTGTTCGGTCATCAACGTAAATATACGCTGCGCGGCTGTTTGGCTCACGGTTCCTTCATCAATAAGCTGAATCAGGGAGGCCAGCGCGTCGGCGGTTACCGGAAACTGGCGCTCCCGCAGCGTTTTTTCCGTCAACTGCGCCTTCACCGCACCCATGATCCAGTTTGATACGGCTTTATAATTTTGCGTATGGCGACAGACTTCTTCAAAATACCCGGCGAGCTCTTTGGCATCCGTCAGCAGGGCGGCATCATACTCCGGCAGGCCATATTGCCCAACAAACTTCTGGTATAATACCTGCGGTAAGGTTGGCATAGCCGCCCGAATCTGTTCCAGCCATTCGTCGGAGATAACAACCGGGCACAGATCGGGGTCCGGAAAGTAGCGGTAGTCGTTCATCGTTTCCTTTTCCCGCATACTGTAGGTCCGGCCGGCGTTGGCATCAAACGTACGAGTCTCCTGAATGATACGGCCGCCTGTTTCGGCCAGTTCCACCTGCCGCCGGAATTCGGTCTCCACGGCCCGCTGTACGTTACGGATGGAGTTTAGGTTCTTTACTTCAACCTTGGTTCCTAAGGCCGTAGCGCCTTTAGGCCGGATGGAGATGTTGACATCGCACCGCAGCGAGCCTTCTTCCATATTACCGTCGCAGATGTCGAGGTAGCGCACCAGCCGGCGAACTTCGGTCAGATACGCACCGGCTTCTTCGGCAGTACGGATGCAGGGGTCCGTCACCATTTCGATCAACGGAGTACCGGCGCGGTTGTAGTCCAGACAGGTAGCCCAATCGTCAGCATCGTGGATGGATTTACCGGCATCTTCTTCCAAATGGATATGGTGAATCTGGATGGTTGTCTCGTATGGCTCGCCGGTAACGGGGTCTTTTACCTTCACTGGAATGCCCCCGCCTACACAGATAGGTCCTTTGTCCTGCGAGAGCTGGTAGCCTTTCGGCAGGTCGGGGTAAAAGTAGTTCTTACGGGCAAAAGTATTGTAGCGGGTAATTTCACAGCCGCAGGCAAGACCCATGCGCACGGCATACTCGACGGCTTTCCGGTTCAACTTCGGCAGTGTACCAGGATGCGCCAGGGTAATCACACTGATATTGGTGTTAGGCTCACTACCGAACTGATTTGAATCGGCGGCAAAATTTTTGGTTGCCGTCAGGAGCTGGCAGTGAACCTCCAGGCCAATTACCATTTCATAATGTGCATACGCGTCGGTCGGAAACCGGGTTCCGGTAGCGCCTGCTTCTGAAGCGGTTTTTTCGAACACCATGCAAACGGCTGTTTAGCGGAAAAACTGATTTACAACAAAGATACAGCTTTTGGCCGGAATGCAGGGGTATCAATAAACTGCCGGTAGCCAGCACTGTTCATTGTTTCAATGAGACACAAAGAAGCCCAACCGTTGGGCTGGGCTTCTCAAAGGTTAGGGGTAAAGCCTTAGACGGTTACTTTGCCTGCGGTCTGGCCACTCAGGATCTTATCAGTGATGGCCGACTCTATGGTCCGTTCGTTGCGGGTAGAGGCAATAGCCGCGCTGTATACGACCAGACCAAACCCAATCTTGTTGACGGCGTCGCCGATGTTGTAAATCAGGTCGAGATTCCAGCCCGTACCAGCCAGCAGGTTACCCGACATGGTCATGTAGCCAATCGGGTAAATGGCCCAGCCCACAATCACGAAATTACGCAGCAGGCGAACCGCTTTGCCTACTTCCGGGTTGCTGGACGCATCGGCGACCTTCTTCACATCACCCAGCGTAGCTTCATACAGGATACCGACATAACCCAGGGTTGAAATTACCCCCCAAAGCACCGTATTCCCTGTATCGATCGCTTCGCCGATATAACCGGTTACCAGCATAAGCACAGCATAAGCAATTAGCTTCCACATGGTGCTTACTTTGCCGCCGTAGGGACGGATCAGCAGGTAGAACTCCACGCACATCAGGGGCACGGTCAGCGTCCAGTCGATGTAGCGAAACTCGGTCGGTGAGGTTTTGGTTTCAAGCCATACTCCGCGCATGTAGAAATAGTGAACAGCCGCGATGAAGGTAATCAGGCCGGAGATCAGCAGCGACGTTCTCCACTTCCCGTCTACTTCGGTCCGCTCGAAGAAGAAGAAAATAGATGCGGCCAGCATAGACATGTAGCCGGTGAAGAAGGTAAATCCTACTACGTCGCCAGGCTGGAGATCGGCTGCCAGGATCAACGTAAGCAACGAAAACTTTTCCATGAGTGATAGTGATTTTTAGGTGTCTAATTGTTTGAAAATAAAGGTGATTATCACTCGTAAAAACCCCTGTCCATCTTTTTTGTTTGGTTTTGTTTAACAAAAGTTAAACAAATTTTTTCATGTTTTTCATTGAAAAAGTAATATCTATATACGTGGTGGCGAGCGGATTCTTATTCGAAAATTGCAAAAAACTGGTCTTTTAGGCCTAAAAAAACGCCTGATACTTTCACATCAGGCGTTTCTGTTTTGAACGGTATATTAGTATAAAATCATATAAAATTTAGTTGGTGCTTCAGATAAGTCTGGGCCAGCAACGCTACCTTTTTAGTATCAGGCACCCGTACCCGAGCCTCCTGAATGCGGGATGCCGGCAATTGCTTTATTTTCTTAAACAAAGTCAGGTAATAGGTGTAAGCCAGGTAAACACCCATACGGGCACCACGGGGCAGGTCCAGAATTCCTTTGTAGGCATCATCAAAATCCCGCTGAATGTCCGCTTCGATTAATCGCTTGGCATCGCGGGAGAAGTCCCGGAAATCAACACCCGGAAAATAGACCCGACCCCGGTCGACGTAATCACTCTTAAGGTCGCGGAGGAAGTTTACTTTCTGAAAGGCAGATCCCAGTTTGCAGGCCGGTTCTTTCAGGCGGTTGTACATGGCCACATCGCCTTCGCAAAACACTTTCAGGCACATCAGTCCCACTACTTCGGCAGAGCCGTAAATATACTCCACGTATGTTTGGGCATTGTACTCCTGACAATACAAGTCCATTTCCATACTTTTCAGAAACGCGTCGATCAGGGCGTAATCGATGTCATACTCTTTGACAACGAACTGGAAGGATTGCAGAATAGGATTCAGGCTGATGCCTTCTTCCAGTGCCAGATAAGTATCGGTTTTGAAGCGCTCGAACAGGGTTTTCTGATCGTAGTCGAAGAATGTGTCGACAATTTCATCGGCGTAGCGAACAAAGCCGTAGATGCCGTAAATGGGCAGGTGGAAACGCCGGTCGAGCGTTTTGATGCCCAGGGTGAAGGAGGTGCTGTAATACTCAGTAATCAGCTTACTGCATTCCAGCGCCGTTTGATTGAATAATGCCATCATAACCAAAAAGAGTTACTACGCCTGACTTGTTACGGAAGCCAGTGGTTTATTAGGTTTCAAGTGGTTACTCGCAAAATCCTTCGCAACTTCTTCTGCCACAACCAATCCCGAAATTAGCGAAGGAGGTACACCCGGCCCTGGTACTGTAAGCTGGCCCGTGTAAAACAGATTGTTTACCCTTTTGTTTTTCAGCCCCGGTTTTAAAAATGCGGTCTGGAACAGGGTGTTAGCCAGTCCGTACGCGTTTCCGCGGAACGCATTGTAGTCGGTTTTAAAATCCTGATGGGCGTAACTCCGCTTATATATCAGATGGTTACGGATAGGTATACCAGTATACGTTTCAAGCCGCTCCATGACCAGATTAAAATAGTGTTCGCGGGTCTCTTCGGGGTCGTTTAAATCAGGCGCTACCGGTATCAGGATAAACAAATTCTCACAATCCGGTGGGGCAACGCTGGGGTCGGTCACCGACGGTGCCGAGACGTAGAACAACGGCCGGCTGGGCCAGCGGGGAGTCTCGTAAATCTCCTGCGCATGCAGGGTAAAGTCTTCATCAAAGAACAGGTTATGGTGCCGCAGACGAGGCACCCGCTTATTTACGCCCAGATAAAACAACAGCGACGATGGAGCCATAACCCGCTTTTTCCAGTAGGTGTCGCTGTAGTTACGAAATTCAGGAGCAACCAGATTAATCTCGACGTGATTATAATCGGCTCCGGCCACTACCACATCGGCGTCAAAAGTCCCTTTATCGGTAATCACCCGCCGGGCCGACCGGTCGGTTACCTCAATATGCTTCACCATATGGTTCAGCCGTATCTGTACACCTTTCTCTTCGGCCAGGCGCACCATGCCTTTAACAATCTCATGCATACCCCCCATTGGATACCAGGTACCCATCATCATTTCGGCGTAATTCATCAGGCTGTACATGGCCGGGGTATTCTGCGGGGTAGCCCCCAGAAACAGAATGGGAAACTCTACTAACTGAAGCAGCTTCGGGTTGCTGAAAAATTTGCGGGCGTGGCCGGCAAACGACTGAAACACATCGAGCCGCAGCACATCATACAGCAGCTTTGGGCTCATAAACTCCGTAATGGAGCGGCTGGGCTTCCAGACAAACTTGTGGATACCAACCTCGTATTTATAGGCAGCCTGCCGTAGAAACTCGTTGAGCCGGACGCCACTGCCGGGTTCCATGCGTTCGAAGAGCTGTTTTAACTGGGCAAAGTCAGCGGGGAGGTCAACGGCATCGTCGGGGCCGAAGATGACGGAGTAAGACGGGTCGAGCCGAACCAGGTTGTAATAATCAGCCGGCTTTTTGCCGAAACGGGCAAAATAGGTCTCAAAAACATCAGGCATCCAATACCAGCTCGGCCCCATATCAAAGGTAAAGCCTTCGGCGCGAAAGATGCGAGCCCGCCCGCCGGGCATACCGTTTTTTTCCAGGAGCGTTACGGCAAATCCTTTATCGGCCAGGCTGGTTGCGGCCGAAAGGCCGGCAAACCCCGACCCAATAACAATAACACGTGTAGGCTGACTCATTCACAAGTACGGGGTGTATACGTTTCGCTATAAACCAAAAAAGTTAGACGGAAACCATCTAACTTTTCGGAACCTTCCTCTTTTTTAACCAAAAACTACTCAATCATATCTACGATCGCCGGAACGATCTGGATTGCTGCAGGCGTTAGACGTTGAGATGGGCATAGACCTTCAACTTGTCTTTCAGTTCTTTACGTGCAATATGGATACGATTTTTCACAGTACCAATAGGTATGTCCAATTTTGCCGCAATTTCATGATATTTAAATCCACGGAAGTGCATCATAAACGGTGTGCGGTAGGTTTCGTCCAGTCCGTTGACCGCCCGGTTGATGTCTTCCTGAGCAAACGTTGAATAGGCAGTATTGTCCGTGCTACTGTCCAGCGAATTAATATAATGCAGATTATCGGTCGTATCTATGAACGTATTCTTACGAACCATGCGCTGATAGTTGGTAATGAATGTGTTCTTCATGATCGTATACAACCAGGCCTTCAGATTGGTACCGTCGGTGTATTTATCACGGTTGGTAAAGGCTTTTAGCAGCGTGTCTTGCAACAAGTCGTTGGCATCTTCCACATCCTTCGTTAGCCGGAGAGCGAATGGCCGTAACGACTTCGACACTTTGCCAATATGATAGGTGAATTCAAGCGCTGTCATGGTAGTATCTATTTTTGTTGAACCAAATTTATACAGGACTTAAACAAAAAAGCAACCAATCCTGCCAATTTTTTTTTCATATATCCCGTTTCACCCCCAAAATCATCAATTTCAGCCGATTAAATACCCGTTTTATGTGTGAATGGCCCAAATCTCTGGCTAACTAATTCATTGAAGGTGTGGAATTTTTCCCACACACTGTAGAAAGTCTCCACAAATTTCTGTTTAACCATTCTTTACCTAATCTTAAACATTCTCTAATGAGTTTCTAAGGAATTCAGAGAAAACACTGAAACATACGGGAAACTTGGCGGCTTAGATTGCAACATTGTTGCGAATAAGGCTTATTTTTGTTGAATAAAGCTATTCTTACTCCATTTGCATGCTGCTTCTCCGGATTTTGGTGGGATTATTTGTGGTGTGGACTGTATTCCCCACTCTGGCACAGTCGCCCTGCCAGTGTTTTGTCAAAGGAGTAGTGCTGGATAGAGACTCCCGGCAGCCCATTCCGGGTGCTACGGTGCTCATTAAAGAGACGGGGCAGGGTACAATTACCGATATCAACGGGGCCTACCGGCTGGATAAACTCTGCCAGGGACACTACACATTACTTAGCCGGATTATCGGCTATAAAGAAGTTCGGCAATCCATTATTCTTGCGCACAATGATACAGCCGAGCAGCAGGACCTGTTGCTGCCGGAAGAAGTCATTCACCTCAACAACATCAACGTAACCGCCCAGCGCACCGACGCCCTCAACAGCCAGCCCATCTCGACCCTGGAGGGAAGAGATCTGGAGCAGACCCGCGGACAGTCTCTGGGCGATGCGCTGCGGGCCATCAATGGAGTTACTACGCTGCAAACAGGGGCCAGCATTACCAAGCCGGTCATTCACGGCATGCACAGCAACCGCGTGCTGATTCTGAACAACGGCATCCGGCAGGAAGGTCAGCAGTGGGGGTCAGAGCACGCGCCGGAGATTGACCCGTTTGTGGCCAGCCGCGTTACGGTAATTAAAGGCGCTTCGGGCGTTCGTTACGGCTCCGATGCCATCGGTGGCGTAGTATTGGTAGAACCGGCGCCACTACCAACCCAATCCGGCCTGCATGGTGAACTGAATATGGTGGGTTTTACGAATGGTCGCCAGGGCGTGGCCTCGCTGCAAACGGAAGGTGCGTTTGGCAAATCGAACGCGTTTGGCTGGCGGTTGCAGGGAACTCTGAAGCGGGGGGGTAATCTGCAAACCCCTTCTTATTATTTAGCTAATACCGGACTGGCCGAGCAGAATTTTTCGGCCGCAGCCGGTTACCGCACCGGCAACTGGCGGAGTGACGTTTTCTACAGTCGGTTTAATTCAAAAGTTGGTATCTTCTCCGGCTCGCACATCGGCAGCCTCACTGATTTACAACAGGTGCTGGAGACCGGTCAGCCGCTGATTAAAACCGGATTCAGCTACACTATCGGCCGGCCATACCAGCAGATTCAGCACGATTTGCTGAAGTGGAAGACGACATTTAAGCCCAGCGCCGGGGGCGAATGGAACCTCACTCTAGCCCGGCAGTTCGACGACCGCATGGAGTACGACCTGCACCGGCCGCGCAATGACTCCCTCGCCGGCCTAAACCGGCCCGAGCTGCGCTTCCGGCTCACCACCTACACAGGCGATCTGGCCTATACCCACAAACCAATTGGAAAGCTGAGTGGTACGGCCGGCATTAGTGGCCTGTACCAATATAATATTATGAACGGTAGGCCGCTGATTCCTAATTTCCGGCTGTACAATACCGGCCTGTTCTGGATTGAGAAGCTGCGCACCGGTAAGTGGGAGTGGGAAGCCGGGCTGCGGTACGACCTGCGGCATATGCAGGCGTTCCGGTACGTGAATGGGGTGCTGGACCAGCCCGCGTTTGTATTTAGCGCCGGCTCCGGAACGCTGGGCACGACATATTCAGTACAGGAAAAGTGGCAGCTTCGCTTTAATGCCGGAACGGCTTGGCGGGCACCCAATGTCAGTGAGTTGTTCAGCGGTGGCGTACACCATGGTGCTGCCGCCTACGAGCAGGGCGACATCAACCTACGTCCGGAGACGGCCTATAACCTGAACCTGAGCAGCGACTACCAGGGGAAGCGGGTGCAGGCGGAGGTAAATGTCTTCTACAATTACCTCCGTAATTACATTTACCTGAAACCACAGGACGCCCCCATTCTGACCATCCGGGGTGCGTTCCCGTATTTCCGCTACACACAGACCGACGCTATTTACACCGGTGTCGATGCGACGGTAAATGTAAAGCTACTATCAGGGCTGAACTGGACCACCAGGCCCTCTTATCTGTACGTGCAGGATGTGCGGCAGAATCAGCCAATTGTGATGATTCCGCCCAACCGCTGGGAAAACAGTCTGCGCTACGAATTGGCGAAGGCCGGCAACTTCCGGGATGCCTACCTGAGTATAGGCAATCGGTCAGTAGCGCGGCAAAACCGGGTATCGGCCAACAGCGACTTTATGGCACCGCCCCCGGCTTACAGCCTGTGGAACCTATCGGCGGGCGGTTTACTGCCGCTCAGCGAGCACCAGCAGTTGGAGCTTGGTGTAACGGTAACTAATCTCTTCGACGTTACCTACCGCGACTACCTGAACCGCTTCCGCTATTTTGCCGATGATTTAGGCCGAAATTTATCGGTGCGGGTCAAATGGCGTTTTTGATGAATAAATGAAAGTTCCTGTTGCTTTGCCCCCGCTGGTGGTAAGAGAGGCCGAAAAGCCAGTTCTGGTACCCAGACTAAACGACAGTGGATATGGTCCTTGCTGCTTATGCCCTTCAGAATGCGTACGCCCGGTGCATTGCAGGTTTAGCGCTTTACAAACTCCTTGATTGGGCATCTGACGGTAAGCTTCTATATGCTCAGAAAGACTTAAACTGGTGATGAACGGACGAATATTTGATTATACCTAGAAAAAATTTATCTTAACAAACTTTTTCCAGGAAGCATATTCCATAATCTGCCGTGAAAACTTGATCTTGAGCAAAGCTAATGATCAACTCAGATAACACTCTAGCCAGATGGGTAAGCGATTTACGCTCAGGGGATAAATATGCGTTTGAACAGATATACTTTCATTTTCAGGCAAAACTGTATCAGTTTGCCTTTAAATTAACCAGAGACCAGGAAGAAGCAGAAGAAGTTGTTCAGGAGGTTTTTGTCCGTTTATGGGAGTCCAGACAACTGATTGATACGTCTAAAAACTTTGATGGCTACCTGTTTCTGATTACCCGAAACATCGTCTACAACCACGCCCGTCACCAAGCCTATAAGGTAGCCTATTTAAAATATTTAGATGCCGATGGTGCCCCGTTAAGAAATGTAACCGAAGAACGGCTAAATTTTGAGGAACTTCGGCAGGTACTGGAAGAGATCTACAGTGCTCTTTCTCCGGTTCGCAAACAGGTGTTTATCATGAGCCGGATTGAGGGACTAAGTAACAGCGAAATAGCCGCCATTCTGCATACTAGTACCAGCAATATTGAAAATCATATCTACAAAGCCTTACTAACTATCCGGCAGAAGTTTGACAAGTACAGGATCTTGTACACAATAGAGGCCCCAGTCCTGATCCTCGTCAAAGTGCTGAATTCATGGAACGAGTGATTTGCTTTGGCTTAGAAGGTAGTTCATACGCACTCGGCCCGGACGGTGGCCTTTGTCTATTAAAATAGAATCGCATAGAGTTAAGGGTTTGCTTGTGGTTAAAGGGGTAGCCGAAACGTATCCTCCAGAATATTTTACAGGTGCAGCCGGAAACGAGCGCCCTCAGTTCCATTAATCATCCTACGGGTATTCTTCTCCAGGCAACAAACAGGCCCTCTTGCCAAACAGGCGCCATTTGCCCACTCGACAGACCCAATATGCCGGGTCAATACCGGCATTCGGAAAAGGAAACACCTGCAGCGCCTGAGCTACTGCTTTTACAAGTATAGCTGTTAAAGTCAGCTTTCCGCCGGCCGGCCAGTGGTTTGAACCAAGTTGGTAATGGCTACAGGTCCACTGCGTCGTACACCTGAATTCTGGACCAAAGGGGAGAACAGGTTTCTACAAATTTTTTGTGGAGTGGGTGAACCTGATAGGCATTTTGTCCTTCCAGGTCGTCAAAGAAGGACAGAGCTGAAACGGCATATGTTTTATCTACTACCGCACGTGCTTCGGTAAGTGCCGGAATGCCGATATGATACTGCCGAACAGCTTCAATCTTTTCAAGGGACCTTAATCCATCCAGAAGTTTATTAAGGTCCTCCGTTGAGTTGGGGTTTTTTAACCAGAAAAATACGTGATGAATAACCTGCCTTTTTTTGTCAGGTGATGCCATGGCCGCGGGAACCATAGTGATTCCCCCGCTTAAGGTCATCGCTTTGCTTAAAAACGTTCTTCGATTCGGGCGTTTCATATTTTTTCAGGAGCTAAAAAGTAAGGAATAAAAGCGTTAGCAAACGTTGTTTAAGAATAGTAAAGCTTACGCTGGGGTAGCTTTGGCAAGGCTACCCCAGCGTATAAAGAGGTGAAAGCTGACAAACGCTTATCCTGCATATTTGAGGAGGGCTCAAATATGCGGGCTACCAATCGTTAACAACTTTGTGTTTTTTAATGTAATCAGGGTCGATTACAATACCCAGACCTGAACCTGTAGGTACCTTCAGAACTCCATCATAGCTGACCATAGGATCTCCTGACTTATAGACAATCGGAATCTGATTGCCGTTAGCATCCCGCGTGGAGAATGTATCGAACTCCTGATACTTACCGGCATTAGGACAAGCCGAAATGAAATGCAGCATATAGATGTAGCCTAGTCCGTACTGAGTGATGTGGGGAACAATGGTCTTACCGAAGATTTCAGCCATGCGGGCTACTTTCATCGAGCGGATCATGCCGCCAAAATAGAGCTGGTCGGGCTGGACCACATCACAGGCATCATTAGCAATCAGCCACCGGAAGGTGCTGATGTGTGCTTCCGATTCGCCGGTGAATATTGGAATCTTTAGCCCGTTTTTAACCATTTTCAATTCGTCATACCAGCCAAAGGGTACCATTTCCTCCCACCAGACGTAATTGTAGTCTTCCAGAACTTTCCCCATGCGAATTCCACCCTCAACCGAAAATTTATTATTCCCGTCGCAGCCCAAAACCATCTGGTCTCCGAAGGTTTTGCGGGCCATTCGGATTAGTTTTTCATTCCCCGCTTTACTGTCTTTGTCCAATGCACCAGGAAGGCCAACCCGCATCTTGATCGCCTTGGCTTTGGTTTCCTCCAGGTCTTTTTTTACAATTTCAAGCGATTGTTCCGGTGGCAGAGAAAGCAATTCCGGCATTCGGCTTCCCTGATAGACCGTAACCATTGGATTGTGAATTTTTCCGATGAGTTCCCCAACGGGTTTCTTAATTGTGTTGCCCATCATATCCAGGATGGCAAACTCCAGCGTAGCCAGCGCGATATTGAAGGGAATGCCACCGCCTTTACCGTTGTCCCCGGGTATAAGCGAATCGAGTTCGCGTGCATCTTTTCCCTGAAACTGATCAAACAAAAGTTTCGAAACGGGCCAGTTCCTCACGCTTTGTCCACCACCTCCTTTTGGATTCAGGCCGGTATGTCCGACTGCGATACCTTCGGCCCCATCTTTCGAACGTACCCGGACCATGAAGTTCTCTCTATCCCGCAGCAATTCGAGCGTCTCAAGAATGACAGGCGATGAAAACAATTCCTTTCTGAAAACGGGGCGTTGTACGGCTTCATCCAGAGAAGCGTATCTGGATTTAAGATCCAAGGGTAGGGAGCCCGAACCGGGTAAACCAGATCCATAAGTGGTTCCCGGCAAAGCGGCAGCGCCCAATGTACCGGCAACTGCTGAACTAATAAAGTGTCGTCTGTTCGTTTTCATAGTTTTGATTACCAGTCTTTTACGACCGTATGCTTTTTGATATAATCAGGATCAATAACAATGCCCAGACCTGAACCGGTAGGCACTTTCAGCACGCCATCATAACTCACGATTGGATCACCAGATTTATACATGATTGGAATCGTATTGCCATTGGCGTCACGGGTGGAGAACAAATCGAACTCCTGGAACTTACCGGCATTGAGGCAAGCCGAAATGAAATGCAGCATGTAAATGTAACCTAGCCCGTATTGGGTGATATGCGGAACAATGGTCTTACCGAAGGCTTCAGCCATGCGGGCTACTTTCATCGAGCGGATCATGCCGCCGAAGTAGAGCTGGTCGGGCTGGACCACATCACAGGCGTCGTTGGCAATCAGCCACCGGAAGGTGCTGATGTGTGCTTCTGACTCGCCGGTAGAGATGGGGATGCGCAGGCCGTCTTTAACGTGTTTCAGGTCATCATACCAGCCAAAGGGCACCATTTCTTCCCACCATGCATACTTATACTCCTCCAGGATTTTACCGATGCGAATACCTCCTTTCCGGGTGTAGTTGCCATTCCCGTCGCAGCCCAGTACCATCTGATCCCCAAAGGTTTCCCGAGCCATCCGGATCAGCTTTTCGGTTCTGCCGGGGGCGTTATCGCCATCCAGCACACCACCACCGCCCGCTCTTATTTTTACGGCTTTAGCTTTGCTCTCCAACAAGTCTTTTTTCACAATTTCAAGGGATTCTTCCGGAGGGAGCTGTCGCAGTTCCACAACCCGGGAACCCTGGTACACCGAAATCATGGGGTTGTGAATGGTACCGATAAGCTCCCCGACAGGCTTCCGGATGGTATTGCCCATCATATCCAGGATGGCAAACTCCAGCACGGCCACCTGTACGTTAAAGGGAATTCCGCCACTTTTGCCATTGTCACCCGGAATCAGGGCATCCAGGTCGCGGGCATCCTTCCCCTGGAAACGGCTTATCAAGCCGCCAAAGGCCGGCCAGCTTTTGCTATTCTGGCTCCCGTGACCGGCCGCAATTCCTTCGGCTCCCTCTTTAGAGCGTACCCGGACCAGAAAATTATTTCTATCTCTAAGCAGTTCAATGGTGTCAATGATAACGGGGGCCGAAAACAGCTCTTTTCGCAAAACGGGTCGTTTAAGAACCTCATCCAGCGAATCATACCTGGCCAGTATATCCAACGGGGCAGCGTTTGCCGTTTGCCGGAAAGTCGGCTGGGTAAGTAGCGGTAACGAAGCCGTCCCCAAACTTCCGGCGACGGCTGAACTAAGGAATTTTCTTCGATTCGTTTTCATACTGTTCGGTTTGCATCCGGAAGATTAGCTGAGTATTGCGTATGCCCCGGATAAACAGAGTCCCGTTGCACCCGGTGAGACTAAGCCGGGGGCATGATGGGATGCTGACAACATCCGTTCAATTAGCACAATGGAAGATTACGTCGTCTAATCATACCCCGGATTTTGGGGGAAAATGGCTGGGTTGTTAATCACCTGAATCTGACTTAGCGGAATCGGAAATACCGTCATGTGCGCTTTCATGCCCTGCGATTGCATGACGGCTAAGGCTCTGCCCGTCCGAACCAGGTCAAACCACCGGTGGCCCTCCAGGTACATTTCCAGTCTTCTCTCCAGATAGATTTTATCTCTGGCTTCACTCTGCGACAGACCGGTAAGCGCCGGTACCCCCGCCCTTGCCCGAACCTGGTTCAAAACAGTCAGTGCTTCTGTGGTTTTGCCATTTTCATTCAATGCTTCGGCATACATCAGCAGCACATCGGCATAGCGAATCACCTTCCAGTTGGCTTTGCTATCATTGGGGTTGACCAAGGCAGCCATATACTTTTTCGTGTACGAGGTGGCGTCAATTGGGGTCATTGGAATCAGATTGCCATTTCTGTCAATAAGCCCATCTTTTACATGCGCGATGGAAATAGCTTTCCGTTTATCGGATGGTTCGTAGAGCGTAAACAAAGCTTCTGTTGGAGAGCCATTCTGTCCCCCCGCGCCTTTGAGCCCGAAAAAGTTAATGATCGGAGACAGGTTCGGGGCAAAGATGTTCGAAAACGTACTGCCCAGGCCCAGTCCTCCGTCGATATATTCGATGTCAAAGATGTATTCGGAGTGGTGTTCATTCTTGGTATAGTCCCATAAGTCATTATAATTTGGCAGCAGGGCGTAGCCCATAGTGGTTACCTCTTTTAATTTGGCTTCTGCCTTAGCAAAGTCCTTGCGGGTCAGATATACCTTACCCAGCAAGGCTTTGGCTGCCCCTTTTGTGGCCCTGCCCACGTCGGCACCGGCGTATTTCTCCGGTAATTTGCTTTCGGCATCCAGCAAATCTTTGATGATAAGCTCGTCATAAACAGTGCTGACCTTATCGCGTCCTTTCTTGGCGGCCTCGGGGGCACTGATAGGCGCTGAAATCATAGGAACGTCGCCAAAAATTCGGACCAGATCAAAATAAGCCAGCGCCCTGAGAAATTTAGCCTCACCAATATGGCGATCTTTTCGGGGGATGGTGGCCGCGTTGGCCTGGTCGATGTTGCTAAGCACCGTGTTGGCCCGGAAAATAGCCTGGTAGTAGTTTAACCAGCTACTATTAAGAACGCCCAAACTACTGCTTATGATGAAGTTATTGATATTCACCAGGTCCAGGGCTGCCGAATGCTGTTGTTCGGTATCATCGGCGGTCAGATCGCCTATCTGCCAGAAATTCAGATACTGGGCATGAAAAGGCTGATAAATACCAATGACCGCATCCTCAAAATCCTTGTCGGTTTTGTACAATACATCCGTACTGACCGTAGAAATGGGCTTTCTGTCAATGAAATCCTGGCTGCATGACAGGGTACCTAGCAGTACGAGCAGCAGACTTACCATTTTTTTCATAGCTATATGCATTTAGCGTGGGTCAAAAAGCAATATTTAAGCCAAGTATGATGCTCTTGGGCAACGGATAATCATTATTATCGACACCCGGCGTGAGTGGGTTTTCGCTATTGCTGACATCCGGATTAAAGTTTGTATACTTCGTGAAAATCAACGGATTCGTCGCGTTCAGGTACACCCTGGCTGCGTTTAACCCAAGCTTTTGATAAATAGGGTTTGGCAGCGCATAGCTCAGTGTTACATTGTTTACCCGGAGATACGAACCGTTGTCCACGAACCGCTGGCTGAAGTTACCCCGCACATTGCCGGTAGGCTGATCATTGGGCCTTACCGTCTTGCCGTCGCCAATATCCGTTTCCGACTTCCAGTAATTATTCAGATAAGCAAGAGCAGGAATACGCCCCCGGGTCGACAAAGCTCCGTTTCGGGCCATGTTAACGACCTGATTACCCTGCGAGCCCTGAATGGAGATACTTAGGGTCAGGTTTTTATAGGAGACATTATTGGTCATACCATAGTAGAAATCCGGGTAGGGAGATCCCATAATGGTCCGGTCGAAGTTATCGATGATCCCATCGGGCTTTCCAGAAGGGCCACTTACGTCCACGAATCGGGTATCGCCGGGGCGTGACCGGTTTCGCGTCCCCGGGGCAAAAACGGGTCCTTTGTCAACTTCTGCCTGATTCAGAAATATACCGTCAGTCAGCCAGCCAAAGAACATGCCAATAGGCTGACCAATCATAGTGACGTTCGCCCCAACGTAAATCGGGTCCCCGTTCGGCCCTAATTTCACGACTTGATTTCTAAAGGTAGAAATGTTAAAATCAGTAGACCACCGGATCGCCTTATTAACGGCCACGGCACTGGCCACAAATTCCCACCCTGTATTTTGGATTTCGCCGATATTCTGGAGCGTATTACTAAACCCGGTAATGCCTGGTATATTTACATTCAGCAGGAGATCGGTGTTGCGGGACCGGAAATAGTCGACATTCAGCGTGATGCGGTTATTAAAAAAGGCGGCATCAATACCCAGGTTCAACGATTTCTGTTTTTCCCAGGTCAGGTCCGGATTTGCCAGTTTGCCCGGCGCAAATCCGGAAGCTGCCGTTTCCCCCAGCGCATACTTCAGGTAATTGATGGTGGCAAAATGCTCGTAATTCCCAATATTATTATTCCCGGTTTCTCCGTAACTAGCCCTGAGCTTCATTTCACTGACAGACCGAACATCCTTTAAAAATTGTTCGTCAGAAATACGCCAGGCTACGGCCGCTGACGGGAAAATCCCGTATTTGTTTTCCGACCCAAACCGGGAGGACCCATCCGTCCGAAACGAGGCTGTCAGGTAATACTTCCCGTCATAATTATAGTTGAGCCGGCCGAGATAGGATACTAACGACCACTCATATACGTCGGAGGTTCCGCCAGAGATTATTCCGCTTGTTGCACTCAGCGTCGGCACCAGATTATTTGGATAACGATTGCTGGTAAGCATATTTGTCTCTGACCGTTCTTTCTGAACCGTGTACCCGGCCAGTGCAGTAATATTGTGTTTATTAAAGCTTCTGGCATAATTCAGGGTATATTCTGTCAGCCAGTTGTAGGTCATGCCGGTATTATCCGTGCCAACAGCCGGCACATCCAGGAATACCGGAAGCTTCGGCATAAATTTTAACCCCCGCGAATTAAGGGCGGAGGCCCCGAGCATGATGTTTAACTTCAGATCGTTGGTAATGGCGTATTCTGCGCCAAGGTTTCCCAGCAGACTAATTCTTTTCTGCGTATTCAATACCTCTCTGGCCAGGGCAACAGGATTATACGCCGTTGGCCCGGCAGACATACCAGGGGAAAAAATAAAGTACGAGCCATCCGGATTGAAATACGGATAGAAAGGCTGAACGTTGGTGGCCTGGGCAATAACCCCCTCATTGGCTCCCCCGGAACCCCCGGTAGACGTAACTACCTTAGCATCCATGAAAGAAGGGTTCAGGTTTAGCTTAAGGAGCAGCTTTCTGGACAATTGGGCATCAATGTTGGACCGAATCGAGTACCGCTGAAAACCGGTGTTGATAATGATACCGTCCTGCTTCAGGTACTCCGTACTGATCGCATAGCGAACATTTTCGCTACCACCGGTGGCCCCTAACTGATACTGTTGCTGCGGGGCCGTTCGGAGAACACCATCCAACGCCACGTGATCAGTAGTATTCCGGCCTTCCAGAACATCCATTACGTCGGTTGGTACCGGTACCTTCCACTTGGCCGGATCGCCCGTGATGCTGCTTCCTTCGTCTATATTTCGATTCCTGATACCATCGTAATAATACTGGGCCTGCTCTCTGGCATTCATAAACTTAGGCACTTTCATCGCTTTCTGAAATCCGTAGTAAGTGTCGAACGAAAAAACAGGCTTACCGGCTTTTCCGCGCTTGGTATTGACAATGATCACTCCGTTTGCCCCTCTGGAACCGTAAATAGCCGTTGCCGACGCATCTTTAAGAATATCCATGCTGGCAATATCGTTCGGGTTCAGCGACTGGATATTATCGGTTGGAAAACCATCGACTACATACAGGGGGCCACTACCCGCCGAAATACTGCCAATTCCCCGAATGCGGATTTGAGGAGCCGCACCCGGTTCCCCGGTAACGGCTTTAACCTGTACCCCGGCTACCCGCCCGGCAAGAGCCTGATCAATCCGCGTTACACCCAGATCCCGAATTACCTTATTGTCAACTGACCCTACAGAACCGGTAAGGTCTTTACGTTTCTGAACACCATAACCCACTACCACCACTTCATCCAGCACCTTAGTGTCCAGCATCAGGGTAACTTCAATAAAGGTTTTGGCTCCAACCGGTATTTCCTGCGTATGATAGCCGATATACGATATTACCAGCACCGCGCCGACATCCTGTACATTCAGGGTGAATCCACCGTCGGCACTAGTGGCGGTTCCGTTATTAGTTCCTTTTTCCACTACGGTTACGCCCGGCAACCCCCCACCTTGTTCATCGTTTACCTTGCCCGTGATTTTTATCAGGTGAGCAACAGGAATTAGTGGTACTGGGATTCTGCCGGTAGACTCAGCTTGTTTGACATCGCGGATTCTGATGTGAATATTTTTATTAATGAGCTTAAACTCCAATTGAGTCGACATAGACACCCGTTCCAGCAGTCTGGCTAATGATTCATTCGTTGCTGAAATGGTGATGCGGCCGTTGTAGACTAAATCCTTTTCATCGAAGGTAAACCGATAGTTTGTTTTGGCTTCTACGATCTGAATAAATTCTCGGAGTGAAGCATTTTTTAGGGTCAGGGTAATTTGTGTGTCCCGCAGAAGCGCATAATCCTGATCATCCGAAGCGACTGCCTTTTGACTGCTGAAGACAAACAAATAGGCCAAAAGGGCTGCTTTTATCGTCCAGATGAAGCGATAAACTAGATATTCCTTCATAAATTTGGGTGGTTTTATTGTTTTCAATACACCGATTGGCCAAAACCACAGTAAAGCTTATGCGCCAACACAGACTTTTACCAGGTTTTGGCTGGTCCAGCTTCTCTCCCGGAGCTGGACTTTTTTACGCTTACAGTTCTTCACATAAGGCCAGGTCATTTAAAATTCATGATTACTACTTTACCGTTGATTTCGAAAGTAAACTGCTTGACGAACGATATACCCGTTAGCACATTCGCTAAACTTTGATTCTCGTAGCTACCCGAATATTGCCAGGCTTTGTTGGCCTGCGGAAATTTCCCTTTCAGTTCTATTTGTACACCATACCAGTTCTCCAGCTTTTCCACAACGTCAGCCAGCGAAGATTTTTTAAAACTTAGCAAGCCGTTTTGCCACCCGAAAACCTCATCCCGATCGTAAGGGCTGATGGTAAATGCCTGATTGGTTTCGGTGAACACCAACTGTTCGCCCGGAATCAACCGGGCCGTTTGCCCATTATGCTTACCTCCGATCTGCCGGATTTCTACAGAACCTGATGCCAGCGATACGGCTATATTGTTTGCATTGCGCCTGTATTTGACATTAAAGGTGGTGCCCAATACCTGCGTCAGAAGCTGCCCCGACCGGACCATGAATGGTCGTAAACTATCGCGTTTTATCGTAAAATATGCTTCCCCTATGAGTTCAACTTCTCGTTTGTTGCCATAAAAATGGTCCGGATACGTAATGCGGCTGCCAGAATGGAGATGGATTAGCGACCCATCCTCCAGTCGGACGAGCTTCCTTGCCCCATAGGGAGCGGCCACCTGCAGGATCTTCGCGGGTTCCGGCTGCTTTATATGATCCATTCCTGCAAACCTGACCACCAGAAAGATCACTGCGGCCGCAGCAGCGGACCACCAGAGCCACCTTCGTGGAACTGACGGCGGCTGGGCAGTTGCGGCTGCCTGGTCGGGTTCAGCACTCAATTCTTCCTCCTCAATGGCGCGTAATATTCGTTTCAGGACGTCCGCCGGATTCATTTCGGTGTCAGAGGCAAGCCCTTCTCCGTTTGTTTCCTGCCAAATCCGGTAAAGATCCTGTTCCTGATCGGCATTTAGATTTTTTGTCTTAAACCATTTCAGGACTGCCAGCTCTTCAGCTGGTGTACACGATCCACTGAAATATTTTTCTAACAACTGTGCATCCATGGGCTCACAACGCGCTTATACACCCATTACACTTGAGCGCGTATCACCACCACTTCCAGGTCAAAAAAATCGTTGAATTTTTAAATTATTTACTGCCGGTCCACCACCGCAACGGCTACCATGTTAAAAATCTCCCGTACGGTACTGCCTAACTGCAGCACATGAATGGGCTTTTTAAGGCCCATCAGCACCGGCCCGATCTTTTCAATCTGAGCTATTTCTTTCAACAGATTATAGGCAATGTTCGAGGATGCCAGATTGGGGAAAATTAAGGTATTCGCCGGTGAGTCAGCCAGGGGTGAGAAGGGATAGGTTTCTTTCATCAGTTTCTGGTTGAACGGCAGGTGTGCCTGCATTTCGCCGTCAACCAAAAGATCCGGCCGTTTGGTTTGTAGCAAGGTTACGGCCTTCTGCATCTTTAGCGCATCGTCACCGGCGGCACTGCCGAAGTTGGAGTACGAGAGAAAGGCTATTCTTGGCTCTACGCCCAACCGCTTCACTTCACCGGCGGTAATCTCCGCGATCTCAACCAGTTCTTCAGCCGTAGGGCTGAAGTTTACCGTAGTATCGGCCAGAAAAATAGGCCCAAAGCGGCTCATCAGAATATACATACCGACTATTTTCTGAATACCTTCCTGGCGACCCACTACCTGGATGGCGGGCCGGAGGGTCTGCGGATAGTTTCGGGTTAAGCCGGATATAAGCACATCGGCTTCTCCGGCTTCGACCATAGCGGCTCCGTAATAATTCCGGTGCAGCATTAATCCGCAGGCATCTGTCCAGATTATCCCCTTCCGTTTTCGTTTCCGGTACAGAATTTCAGCATAAGCGTGTACCGTTTGCTGTTGTTCTGGTGCGCGGGGATCAATAATCTGTACGCCCTCTATAACCAGTTTATTATCCCGGATTATTTCCGTAATTCGGGCGACGTTTCCCAGCAGTATCGGCACGGCGATCTGCTGCTCCAGCACTTCCTGCACGGCCCGAAGCACCGTTAGATTTTCGCCGTCGGTAAACACAACCCGCTTGGGCATTCGTTTTGCCTGTTGGATGATTCCTCGAATCAGAGAATTGTCGAGTCCGATACGCCTGGATAACTGATGCTGATAGGCATCCCAATCGGTGATAGGCAGGCGGGCCACTCCTGTTTCCATAGCAGCTTTGGCAACTGCCGGCGCTACGGTGGTCAAAAGCCGGGGATCCGTTGGTTTCGGTAAAATATACTGGCGACCAAAGGTCAGCTTCTTTTCCCCATAGGCCATATGCACACTATCGGGCACCGGCTTCTTGGCCAGACAAGCCAGCGCCTGCACCGCTGCCAACTTCATGGCTTCGTTTATTTCGGTAGCCCGGACATCCAGGGCTCCCCTGAAGATATACGGAAAACCAAGCACGTTGTTGACCTGATTGGGGTAATCAGACCGGCCGGTTGCCATAATAACGTCGGGGCGGACCGTCATAGCTTCCTCATAGGAAATTTCAGGAACGGGATTGGCCATGGCAAATACAATGGGGTTATCGGTCATGGACCGGATCATTCCCGGACTGACAATATTACCCACAGAAAGCCCCAAAAATACGTCTGCGCCCTGTAAAGCCTCGGTCAGGCTCCAATCAGGCGGTAGACTGGCGGTCGTATACTTATATTGGTTGTGGATCAGATCGGTCCGGCTGCTGTGTAATAAGCCTGCCTTGTCAAAGACCGTTACATGCTCTTTTTTAACGCCCAGCGCTACATACAGATCAAGACAGGCGATAGCCGCAGCCCCTGCACCGCTGACTACCAGGCGTATCTGGCCAATATCTTTACCCGTAATTGCAAGCGCGTTTAACAGGGCGGCTGCGCTGGTAATAGCCGTACCGTGCTGGTCATCGTGCATGACCGGAATAGACAGCTCCTTCCGGAGTCGTTCTTCAATCTGAAAACAGGCGGGAGCTGCTATGTCCTCCAGGTTTATACCCCCAAACGTAGGCTCAAGAATTTTAACGGTCCGAACAAACTCGTCAATATCTTTCGTGTTTAACTCGATATCAAACGCATCGATATCCGCATAAATCTTAAACAACAGGCTTTTCCCTTCCATCACGGGCTTAGACGCGCCCGGACCAATGTCCCCTAACCCCAGCACGGCGGTGCCGTTGGTTATAACCGCTACCAGGTTCCCCTTGGCGGTATAGTCGTAAATCTTTTCGGGAGAGACGGCTATTTCCAAACACGGTTCAGCTACACCCGGTGAATAAGCAAGAGAAAGATCGCGCTGGTTCAGGGTTTCTTTCGTTGGTAATACCTCGATTTTGCCAGGCCGTCCTTTGGCATGGTAATACAGCGCATCTTCCCGAAGCTTTTGCGAATTCATCTCCTGCATGATTAAGGGGAGCCTTGCACGATTATAACGAGGTAGCCTGCAGGGGTATTCCTGTGATCCGGTCAGCTGGTTTGAAGTCCAGGTTCTCGGTAATGCGTTTGCCGTCCTGCATCAGCGTCTCCATATACAGGCTGATTCGCCGGGTGGCCTCGGCCAGATCCCCGTTGTTGAGGTTGATGTTCAACAGGTCGATGAACCACGGCGGCTTTACCCCACTCAGAATGTAGGTATCGGCTATAGCTCGCGCAATGGGCAGCGTGGTGGTCTTGGAAGAGTCGAACACGTCTTTGCCGGATGCCTGCAAGAGCTTATCGTACTCCTCCTCCAGCAGCCGGCGGTACAGCGACTCGGTAAAGACATCCCCCGCCTGAACGCCGGTGGCCGGGTCGGCTTCCGTCAGCCGGGCCCCTTTGTGCAGCCACTCCCACAAGATGCTCAGCCGGATCTCGCCCGTGGCCATGTCTTCCATCAGGTACAGTATATCGTCGTTGCCGAAGAAGTCGGCCGGCTTCAGGGCGGCTGCCTGCATCCCCTGACCAAAGGCGTTGCCGTACTGTAGGGCCACACTCAACAGGTTACGCGCTCCCCGAATGTCTCGGGGGGCCGGCTCCAGCTGGAGCAGCCCGTCGGCATCGGCCTGGGTATAGGTCAGTGGGGGGAACTGGCGGCCCAACTGATTAGCCTCACCCACTTTCTCCCAGACCGGCCGCACAATATGCACCATCTTCCAGTGAGCTACCCATTTGCCGCTGGCCCCTTCGCGCTGCTCCCGCTCGGCACCGGCCAGGGCTTTGGCCATGCTGGCCGCTACGCCTTCTGCGGAGCCGACGGGTATGTTGGGCTCCATGCCCCCCTGCCAGAGTGCAAAGTTCCCATTACGGTCGGGCGTGTTCACCGCCCGGCGAACCCGGTCCTCGTAGTTACGCATGTAGCCGTAGGTCATGGTGATGGCCTCGATGTTGGGGTTGATGAAGCCTGTGTCCCAGGCCATTGCATCCGACACGCTGTTGATGTAATCCCAGCGGCCGGTGTTGTACCCCACGAAGTGCTTACCTAAGGCCGCCCGGATCTCCATGAGCTGATAGGTGGCTTCCAGTTGCTCCACCAGCACGTACACTCGGATGGTGCCCTCTGCCAGGCCCAGGTGCTGCTCCAGAGCCGTCAGCAGCTCGTTCCACAGGGCCGCTTCGCCGGCGGTCTGGATCTTGGGCAGGTAGAGCACCACCGAGGAGCCGGCCTGTTGCAGAGCCCGGTAGTTGTTGGTTACGTACAGCGTCAGATCCACCAGGGAAGCCGCCATCGCCACACCTTCGGCATCACGGATGTGGCGGTCGTCGAGGTGCAGGCCACGGGCGCGGAAGATTTTAGTGGTGACGTCGAGTTGTGCCTGCCAGTCGGCAATGATCTCGCGGCCCAGAAAGCCTCGTGCCCAGGTGTTCATTTCGCCGGCCACCTGCTCGGCTACCTTCAGGAACAAGGGGTCGCGGTGAATGGCGAGTTTGAGGTTGCGCTGGTTGTCGAGGGACATGGTGGAAATCTGCCCCAGGGCATCTTCGCCGTCAAACATCCAGCCGTCGGCCCCGGAGAGCAGGGCGTAGGCCACGTTGCGGATGCTGTTTTCGAGGGGAGCGTTGGGTTTGGCGGCCGGACCGGTACCCTGAATCCACTGGCGCTGCAAATCGGGGGGGATCAGGGCGCCGTCGAAGTTGCCGTCGCGGGCATCCTGCACGCGGATCTGGGTGTGGGGTATGTAGCGCTGCGGGTCCAGAAAAGGAATGCGCTGGTTGAGCCGCCGGCGTTCGGCCCGGCGGTGCAGGCGTTCGGTCATGGCGGCTTTGATGCGCTGGTTGAAGGGGGCCATAGCAGCTAAAGCAGCCAGGGCTTCCGGCGTATACACATCAGCATAAGTCTGGTTCAGGTTATCGCGGATGGTGAAGGCAAAATCAATCATGTTGGAAAAGAAGTAATGAGTGTGAGTTATTGAACAACAACGGGATCTTTGACCTGCTTTCGGTTGAGCAGGTAAACGGCTAAGGCCAGCAACAGCAGCACGCCGGTGAGCAGCAGCAGGTAGGCAAAACCGGTGGTCAGGTCGGTGGCTATGCTTTTGGCCGCTGTCTCGACCAGGCTGTAAGTGGGGATAATCCAGGTGATGACA
>NZ_BAABHB010000010.1:0-221931 GCF_039541875.1 Nibrella viscosa
TACATTCGGGACTGGGGTATCAATGTCCGGCCAGTTTCTTATCGAAGCAGGGCATAAGGCTGCCTAGACTCAAAATAAAATCCGTAATAATAGAATCTGTGTCCAACTTATAGGGGGCTAAACCAAATGTTCTCTCAGGTCGTCCAGTGTTTCTCCCTGTGTCCAGTAGTCGGGATAGTCTTACAAGTATCCGAGCCAGACACCCTCATCTTCCCAGAAGACAATCTTTACAACTTCCATTTTATAGTAGTAAGTTTGCAGGTAAATATAACGTCCTTACCAATTTAACAGTATTTACGCTGTAAGTTCTCGAATGTTTTTGCTGACAGGAATCAACGAGACGTAAATAGTGCATTTTTCTTCAAAGCATCAAACGACATGAGCCGCAGACAAGTAATAGACCAGATGCTGCAAATGATGAATCAGCTACCGGACGAAAAGCTGAATGAGGTAGCTGACTTCACTTCGTTTGTCTTGAAACGACACGAAGAAAGTCTCCTACAGCAGGGCATTGAACACCTGGTAGAGACCTCTGATACCTTCGTGTTCCTCAACGATGAAGAAGATTTGTATTCACGCGATGATTTGAAGGAGCGTTTCAAATGAAGCAGGGCGACGTTGTTTTAGTACCGTTTCCCTTTACCGACCTGTCCGGCAGTAAGCTGCGTCCCGCCCTGGTGCTGATTGCGACTTCCCTTGATGTTACGCTGTCGTTTATTACCACCCAGCTTCAATGGCAGGAGACGACTGATGTTCTATTGATGCCCAATGTAAGCAATGGATTGAAAAAGCAATCATTAATTCGGCTTAGTAAATTAGCCACTATTGATATCAGCTTAGTTGAAGGCCGACTTGGCGCAGTAAGTGAATCTGAGTTAGAGAACATTCACCGTAACTTGAGAATTTTATTTCAATTGTAGATTTTACAAAGTAAACAAACAGAGTGAATTCAATCCGCGTTTTTGCCCCTGCTACCGTAGCCAATGTGGCCTGCGGATTTGATATATTCGGTTTTGCCGTCGATAGCCCCGGCGACGAAATCGTTCTCCGGAAACGGGACAAACCCGGTGTCGAGATTATCGACATCATCGGCGACGAAGGCCGACTCCCCCGCGAAGCGATGCGTAACACGGCCGGCATTGCCATTCAGACCTTTTTGCAGCATATCGGCTCCGAGCAAGGTATTGAGGTGACCCTACATAAACAGATGCCACTGGGCAGCGGTTTGGGTTCCAGCGCAGCGAGCGCCGTGGCTGGGGTGTTTGCCATTAATGAACTGATGGGGCGTCCCCTCAAAACGATGGACCTCCTCCCCTTTGCCATGGAAGGCGAGCGGCTGGCCTGCGGCTCGGCCCATGCCGACAATGTGGCGCCCTCACTGCTGGGTGGCTTTGTGGTTATCCGTAGTTATAACCCACTGGATGTGATCCGGGTCAATACGCCCGACGGGATGCACTGCACCATCGTTCACCCGGACATCGAGGTGAACACCAAAGACGCCCGCTTTATTCTGAAAAATGAGGTGTCCATGAAGAACACCATCACGCAGATGGGCAATGTAGCCGGGATGATAGCGGGTCTGATGAAGCCGGATTACGACCTCATTAGCCGCTCCATGGTCGATGTAATCATTGAACCGGTGCGCTCTATCCTGATCCCCGAGTTTAACGAAGTAAAGCAGGCGGCCCTGGACAGTGGCGCTCTTGGTTGTAGTATTTCGGGTTCCGGTCCGTCTATGTTTGCCCTTAGCCGGGATGCCGAAACGGCACAGCGGGTTGGGCTGGCCATGCAGGCAGGATTTCTGGCGGTGGGCATTACCAGCGAGTTATACGTGTCGGAAATAAACCAGCAGGGTCCCAAAATTCTGTCACCGGTTACCGCTACGGCTTAACTCACCGGATGCTCCCCCCGACGAATGGCGTTGACCAGCAGATGTGCCCGGCGCGTTGGTTCCGGAATGCGGTAGCCGCCATCGCATTGCAGCGTTAATTGAATAGCGGTCTCCAGGTCGATCAGGTGACCGGGTGAGACGTAGACCGGATTAACGTTATTCTTCGTACGCAGGGCGGCTCCCACTACTTCACCTTTATGCATCATCGGCGACCAATCACCCCGCTCCGGAGCCGGATCGTGGTACCGACCGACCAGTACCGATTTGCCACAGCCAAATGTCGGACGGTTCAGCCACAGCCCGGCATGAGAGGCAATACCAATCCGGCGCGGGTGGGCCGTGCCGTGGCCGTCGAACATCACCACATCCGGTATTGTCGTCAATTTTTCCCAGGCTTTTAGCAACGAAGGTATTTCCCGGAAGGATAACAGGCCCGGCACGTAGGGAAAATCTGTTTCGCTCACTACCCCAACCTCCTCGATCACTGCCAGGTCCGACAGGCGCAGTACCACAATTCCGGCGTATACTGTGCTCTCAAATTTATTGAACGATATATCGGCGCCGGCAATGGTTTCGGCTGGGTGCGGCATGGGTTCTATGCGAATCTGCTGCCGTACCTGCTGCTGAATGGCAATAGCTTCTTCGGGGGTGACATCCCAGGGGTGAACGGGTGTGGTTGGGGGCATAGGTTTTTAGTTAGTTGCCATTGACGGGATAAAGCTGTAACGGCAGACCGCCATTCCTACAGGCTACTCATCCCATCCGGTTAGTTTCCTTATCACCTGAATAACTAGAACGGGAACAATTCCGGCTGCTACAATGAGTAAAAGGGCTTGATTGGTCATCGGCTGGATGGAAAGTACTTCGCTCAGGAAGGGTACGTAATAGGTAAGCACCAGAATAAGGATACAAATGACCAGCGCCCACCAGATGTACTTATTGCTGGTTACTTCATTCCTGAAGAAATGCCCATGCCCTGAATATAAGTTGAATACGTGCAGCAACTGCGCAAAAGACAGGCTGTAAAATGTAATGGTATTACCCATACCCTGACTCATGCCTAAGTTCCGGGTCCCCAGCCAGTACACGCCCAGCACAGCAATGGTCATGACCAGTGCGTAGTAGGTTATCATCCACCAGTCGCGGCTGGTCAGCACCGGCGTATCGGGGTTGCGCGGGGGCTGCTTCATGAGCTCACGGTTCTCGCGACCTACGCCCAGCGCCAGCGCCGGAAATACGTCGGTTACGATGTTGATAAACAAAATTTGGAGCGGCAACAGCGGATTACCGACACCCAGAAAGCCGGCGAACGTGACCACAAAAATCTCGCTCATGTTGCACGACAGCAGGAACAGGATAAACTTCCGGATGTTCTCAAAGATCACCCGCCCCTGCCCGATGGCCGTGACAATGGAGGTAAACGAATCATCTTTCAACACCATATCGGCGGTTTCGGCGGCTACCTGGGTGCCGCGTTGCCCCATGGCAATGCCGATGTCGGATTTTTTGAGGGCGGGGGCATCATTTACCCCGTCGCCGGTCATGCCGACAATATCGCCATGCTGCTGGTAGAGGTCGATCATGTCGAGTTTCTGCGCCGGACTCACCCGCGCAAATACCCGGCAGGCCATGATCCGCTCCTTTTCTTCTGCCGACAAGTCAGCTATGGGCCGCAGGTCTTTCCCGGTCAGCACAATCTCCTCACCCGGTTCAATCAGTTTAACTTTCGAAGCTACGGTCAGGGCCGTAGCGGGATGGTCGCCGGTAACCATGATGACCTTTATACCGGCTTCGCGGCAGGACTCCAGTGCGGGGGTCACTTCGGTACGCGGTGGGTCCAGAAAGCCAATCAATCCTAAATACGTCAGGTCTTTTTCGGTGAAATCGTCGCCCGGTTTTTCGTTTATCTCCCGGTAGGCGAAGGCCAGCGTACGCAGCCCATCAGCCGCCATTTTCTCCGACAACTGCCGGCTTGTCTCTTTCTCGTTTTGTTCCAGTAAGGCCGTCTGGCCACTTTTCATGACGCGATTACACCGGTCCAGCACTTCCTCTGTCGCCCCCTTCACTGCCACCAGGTAACGCCCGTCTGCTTCGTGCAGCGTGCCCATAATTCGGGTATCGGAACTAAACGCTTTCTCGGCTTTGCGGGGATGCTGCTGCGTAACCTCATCCGGATTGACGCCCGCACCGAGGGCAAACTTCAGCAACGCTACTTCTACCGGGTCACCTATTTCTTTAGGGGCTTCGCCCTCCCGTGGTTCATAATCGGCATTATTACAGAGAACCCCAACCTGAACCAGTTTGTGATAGGAAGAATCAGAAATAACAGCTTCTTCGCCATGCACTACCTCCAGTTTACCGGCCCGTTCGTCAATCCGCACTTCGGCCATACCTTCCGGCAACTGCACCGTATTTACCTCAATGCGGTTCTGGGTAAGTGTACCGGTTTTATCCGTAAAAATGACGTTGGTCCCCCCTAGCGTTTCCACCGCCGACAGCCGTTTCACAATGACCTTCTTCTCGGCCAGCCGCAGCATACCGTAAGCCAGCGCAATGGTTGCCACCACCGACATACCTTCCGGAATGGCCGCGATCGCCAGCGCAATGGCCGTTTCAATCAGCAACTTAGGCTCCTCCTGCCGGATAAAGCCTACCACCATGAACAAAGCCGCCAAACCCACCGTAATCCAGATCAATCGTTTGGCGAGGGCATCCAGCTTGGCTTCCAGCGGGGTTGCCGTCCGTTCGGCCTCCTCCACCATCGTGGCAATCTTACCCAATTCGGTATGCTGCCCAATACCCGTCACAATAGCCTGGCCGTTGCCACTCACCACCGCCGTGCCTTTAAACAAGCGGTTGTGCTGGTCGCCTAACGGCGCATCGGCTGCGGGTATGTCGGTGCTTTTCTCCACCGGCAACGACTCGCCCGTCAGCGCCGATTCGTCTACACCGAGTTGGTTGACGTCGAACAGATTACCATCAGCCGGGACCACATCGCCGGCTTCTACCAGCAGCACATCGCCCAGGGTAATTTCGTCGGACGGTATCTCCTGAATACGTCCGTCGCGCAGCACCCGGGCCGGAGCCGTATCCAACTTTCGGAGCGCATCCATCGACTTACTGGCGTTCCACTCCAGCACGAATCCGGTAATGGCGTTGATGAGCAGCACAATCAGAATTGCAATGCCTTCTACCGTATCCCCCAGAAAAAAGGAAATGGCAGCCGCAGCCGCCAGCACCCACACGATGACGCCTTTAAATTGGCGCAGTAATATTGTCAGGGCACTTTCGCGTTTGGCTTCCTGGAGGGCATTCGGGCCAAGTTCTTTCAGCCGGCGCTGGGCTTCTTTTTTGGTTAACCCCGTTTTCGTTTCGACCCGGAGTTGGTCTGCAAGGTGGTCACTAGACAATTCATGAGCGTTCTGAATAGGGGTAAGTGCAGGTTCGGATGTCATAGGTGTGTTGAGGCTGGTAGATGCGTCAAGAATACGAATTTTTCCGGTTCTAACCGGCCTGTAAAGCTGGTTTTGGCAATAGTTATCAACCGTTTATAACTGTCTGTTAGTAAATACCGTGACTTTTTTGGATTTTTACCCATCTGTTATCAACTCATTATTCCGTATGCAGTCCGCACTAAACACTCCTGTTTCGTTACCGGTTGACGAACGGCTCAACCGGGCGGTCGATTGGCGTCTGGGCATTCCGCTGTACGTCTATGCGGTCGTGTTTTCTTCCCTCTGCATCGTGTGGGGCCTTCTCTGGGACATTATGTGGCACATGAGCATCGGCCGCGATGGTCTGTTTGCGCCCCCGCATTTGCTTATCTACGCCGGTGCCGTAGTAGCCGGTCTGTTCTCCGGATTCAAGATCCTACAACTCACGTTTCAGAAAAGCCACCCCGACCGGGCCGTATCTGTCCGCTTCTGGGGCATTTTCTATGGTTCGCTGGGCGCGCTCTACTGCGTCTGGGGTGCCCTGGCGATGCTTACGTCGGCTCCGTTCGACGACTGGTGGCATAACACCTACGGGCTTGATGTGCAAATCCTGACACCCCCGCATACGGTTTTGGCCGTGGGCATGATGATTGTTCAGTTTGGTGCCATGATCAGCGTACTGGCTTTACAGAATCGCCTGGAAGACCGACGCCCGGAGTCCGAGGCAGAGAAAAGACAAGCGGCCCGTATCCGGCTGATGTTCGGCGTTTCGGCGGGACTGCTGCTGAGTATTCTATTTACCCTATTCTCCGAAAACATGGGTGAATGGGCTTCGCATAACTCATCGTACTACACCTGGGCGGCCATTGCCTTTCCGGTATATCTGATGGCCGTTGGCCGGGCCTCTCCGCTGCGCAACGGTCTTACCATCGTAACGGCGGTGTACATGCTGACGATGCTCATTCCAAGCTGGATACTGCCCCTGTTTCCGGCCACGCCTAAACTGGGGCCGGTACTGAATCCTATTACCCACTACCAGGCCTTTATTTTCCCGCTGGTGCTGATTGTACCGGGCTTGCTGCTGGATAAGCTGCTGCAGCGCTACAGCGGCAAAGTCAACGACTGGCTACTGGCAGCTATGGCTGGTGTAGTATTTATGTTTGCCCTGCTGGCTGTCCAGTGGCCATTCGGCGAGTTTTTGCATACGTCGCCCTACGCCCGCAACTGGTTCTTCCTGGCCGATTCGTGGTCATACGGTGACGACCCCAACTGGGAGTACCGGTATAAGTACCACCCGTACTTTATACAATCGTCTACTCAGTTTGGCCTTGGATTCGCGCAGGCGCTGCTGATCGCCTTTGTTTCCGCCCGCATCGGTCTGTACTGGGGTAACTGGATGAAACGAGTTCAACGATAAGTGTAGAGAGACATCCATGAGAAATAGCATTCAATTCATTTTTTCGCTGATACTTATAGCCGTCTGTTCGGCAACTGTTTTTGGGCATATCGGCAGTCCCGGCGTCATTGTACAGAAAGAAGCAGGCAAGTACCGGCTCCTGGTAAGTGTTTCCCCGCCCGATGTGGTGCCGGGTACCGCCAAAGTAACCGTGTTTGTCGAACAGGGCCTCGTGGGTACCATCCAGGCCCGGCCAGTTTATTTCCGCTCCGGTGATGAAGGTGCTCCGACCCATGATGAGTTGGAAGCAACCACCGATCAGCCCAACCGCTTTGAAGGTGTAGTCTGGCTGATGGATAGCGGCTCATCAAGCATCGAACTGCAGATTGACGGCCCCGACGGTAAAGCAACGGTGGTTGCTCCGGTGGTATCTGTCGCTACGGCGCAGCGCGATATGCCCGCCGAAACGGGTATGGCGCTGGCTGTCATGGGCATCCTGTTGTTCGTCTTAATGGCAACTATTATTGGGGCCAGCAACTCCGATGGCGTTCTGAAGCCCGGTCAGCCGAAGCCGGCCACCCTGGGTCGGAAACGGATGATTGGGATGGGTATCGGCTCGGTCGTACTGGCGCTGATGCTGATGGGTGGCCGGTCGTGGTGGAACAGCTGGGCCGACAGCTACCGCAACGAAAACCTTTATAAACCGCTGCCGATTGAAGCCACGGTACAACCAGCCGACGATCAGTCGGTGCTGAATATCCGGCTGGACACCACCAATTTCAGGCGCAACCGCCGGATGCTCAGCTTTGTGGTGCCCGACCACGGTAAGCTCATGCACGTGTTCCTGATCCGGTTGCCGGGCCTGGATGCCTTTGCGCACATCCACCCCGACCGGCGCGATACGCTCAACTACCAGAGTATCCTGCCGTCGCTGCCACAGGGCAAATACCTGGTTTACGCCGATATCGTATACCGCAGTGGCTACGCCGAAACACTCACTGATGCCGTTGATATACCAGCTATTACCAAAACTGTAGCGGCTAAAACCGATCCGGACTATAGCTGGCTTGTCACTGAGCCAATGGGGGTCAAAGCAAATGCCGTAGGCATACCGCACCTCGACGATAACATGGTTGCCTGCGGCAAGCCCAGCGCCAGCACAAAACTCGCCGACGGCTCTACCATGCTCTGGACCGATAAACCGAGTCAGGTGCTGGAAGCCGGTAAGCTCTATACGCTGAAGTTTGCCGTCGCCGACGAGCAGGGGAAAGCCGCTAGTCTGGAGCCATACCTGGGCATGAGCGGTCACGCGGCTATTCTCCGCTCCGACGGCTCGGTATACATTCACCTTCACCCCGTTGGAACTTATTCCATGGCCGCTGAAGAGTCGCTCGTAAACCGCATTGCCGACACGGCCCGCACCTTCCGCTACCCCGATGCCAAAAGCTTCCGGGACAGTATCGACACCTATGTTGCCAGGCTGAAGCAGTTGCCGGATGCCGAGCGCAACAAGCTGCTGATGGCCGCCATGCCCAATATGAAACACGCCGACGGTACCGAACACAGCAATATGGTGGAGTTTCCCTACGCTTTTCCCCGGCCCGGTCATTACCGCATCTGGGTACAGGTAAAGCGCAACGGCCAGGTGCTGACGGGCGTATTCGATACGCAGGTGAAGGGGAATGTGCTGTAGCCAGTCTGGCCCGGCTTGTCCGTGTTTGTAACACAAAACGGCTAGATACGCATCTGTGACGCGACATCTGCGTAAAGCAGAACGTCTATACGCGTCGCAGACATGCACCTCGCCCGACAGAGTCGGGAACAAACGGGGCAGCCTCAATGGCTATGGTCATTGGGGCTGTTTTCTTTTGTGCTTTTCCTATTACCTGCTTCAGGATATAGTACTACCGCTTCAGCCATAGGCTAACTGGTCGTAAACCGCTACCTATATACCCTACCGGTCGGCACCCATAGAATAAGTTTCTGATCTTTATCAGCTATTTATGATGCCCCGGTATTACATTCGAACACAAATACGCTTTCGTGAGAAGGCGGCCTTACAGAATAATTTGTGGCGAATTCTCCAACTGTTGATTAAATCTGGCAGGCGTTGTGTCAACGGATTCGGTTTTAGGCATCTTAACCCAAAAATTGCACTCGTCTTTTTATGAATGTTATGAAGGAGGTACCCTGTAGTTCGTATTCAAAAGAAGCAATGGATTTCAGGGTTTTTGAAGCAACACCTGGTATCAGTGTAATTGTGCTGCCAAATCCTCCTGAATACACGCATGTGGCGGTCAGCAATGATTTCATCCGGATATCGGGATTAAAGCGCGAAGCGGTAATCGGACGAGGACATTTTACTTTTTTTCCTCAAAGCCCTCTTGACCCGCACTTTACAGGAGAGCAGAATCTGAGAGCGTCCTTTGCCCACATAATTGCGCATAAAGAGCCGCACCGGATACCCCTGCAGCGTTACGACGTGCCAAACGGCGACGGCACATTCAGTGAGCGGTACTGGCAGATCCATAATGCCCCCATCCTGGATGAACAGGGGGAGCTGATGTACATTGTCCACTCGGCAGTTGATGTGTCTGACCAGGTAAAAAGTGAACAGCGGAGCCAGCATACTATTCAGTTCCTGTTTGACACTTCGCCCATTGGCATTGTAGCCTACGAAGCCATGCGGGATCAGACGGGTGCGATTACTGACTTCCGGCTCAGACATTATAACAGGCGGGCCAATGAATTGAGCGGTATTTCGATTCAGGAGCGCGAAACCTGTACGTTTCGGCAAATCATGCATCTATTGGGCACGTCACACCTGTTTGCGACTTTCGTGGATGTAGTTGAGCAGGACCTCACCATTGAAAAAGAACAGTATGTTGAACAAACTTCCCGGTGGCTCGCCATTACCGGTGCCAAATTTCTGGATGGTTTTCAGGTTACGCTTACCGACATTACTGAGCTGAAGACATCACAACAGTCTCTGCAAAAAGAGATTCTTTTCTCAAAAGGCATTCTAAATGCATCGCTCAATGGAATTTATGTGCTGAAAGCAATCCGGCATACCGATGGTACCGTAGCCGATTTTATTTTTTTGCAGGGTAATCAGAAATTTACGGAACTGACCGGGCATCGTATCGAAGATATCATTGGCAAGTCACTGCTGACTTTGTTTCCGCATGTCAGCGACAGTGGCTTTTTTCAGTTGCTCTGTCAGATAATTGAGGGAGAAGAGGCTCACCGCCAGACGATGTATTTTGCGAAGTCTTTTAAAAGATGGTACGACTACATAGCCGTTCGGCTCGGCGAAGACAGTGTGGTGGTCACGTTTCAGGAAATTACCACACTTAAAGAATTTGCCATGCAGATTGAACATCAGAAAAATCTGCTTGACAACATCCTGAAACATTCTCCGAGCGGCATTACGGTCTATGCCGCCATACGGAACGAATCCCGCCAGGTTATTGACTTCCAATGCATTATTGCAAACCAGGCTGCTGAGGTTTTTACGCAGATACCCAACGAAGACCGGCTTGCAAAAACAGTACTGACTATTACACCGGAAATTAAAGACAGTCCGATTTTCCGGATGGCGGTCGCTACCCTTGAGACGGGAGAGGCTTTTCAGACGCAGTACTACCACGCCCCTATTCAGAAGTGGCTGGAACTCTCGGTGGCTAAAATGGATAACGAACACCTGATCAATGTATTTACCGACATTACCGGCCGGAAAGAGGTTCAGCTTCGGCTGGAAGCGTCGAATAAAGAACTCAGGCGCTCGAATGATGAACTGAAGCAATTTGCGTATGTAGCGTCACACGACCTGCAGGAACCTTTGCGTAAGATTCGGATGTTCAGCAACATGATCTCGGCGAATTTAGAGCCCGATCATTCTCTGCGTTCGTACCTCGATAAGATCGACAACTCCACCGTGCGCATGACGGGGTTGATTAAAAGTTTGCTGGATTATTCACGACTCTCCGGCACCAGTTTCAGCACGCGCTTTGAGCGCGTTGATCTGAATGTTATTTTACAAAATGTACTGGCCGACTATGAAGTAACTATAAGCCAGAAGCATGCCACCGTCTATAGCGAGGCCCTGCCCACTCTGGAAGCCATTCCAATTCAGATGAATCAGCTTTTCTTTAACCTGATTGGTAACGCCCTGAAGTTTGTCAGAAAAGATGTGTCGCCTGTTATTACGGTCAAGGTTCAAAACGTGTCGGACGAACGCAAAGCTAGTTTTGACCAGCTACAAAAAGACAGGTCGTATGTAGCCATCAGCGTTCAGGATAACGGCATTGGATTCAACCAGGAGTACGCCAGTAAGATATTTACTATTTTTCAGCGATTAAATGACCGGAGTCTGTTTGATGGCTACGGCATTGGCCTGGCTTTATGCAAAAAGGTGGTAGACACTCATAACGGCATTATTTATGCAGAAGGAAAGCCAAAAGAAGGCGCTACATTTACTTGTATTTTACCCTATCAGCAGCGTTAAAAACCATTGAACAACCTACTACAATGACTACCCTCGAATTACCCGTGAACGAATCGGAACGGCTGGAAGTTTTAAAACGGTACGATATACTGGATACTCCCGCCGACGGTAGCTTTGACCGAATCACCCGGTTAGCAGCAACCCTGTTTAAGGTACCAATCTCTATAATCAGTTTAGTTGACACCGACCGAATCTGGTTTAAATCGCACTATGGCTTAGCCATTAATCAGATTGGCCGTGACCCGGGTCTGTGTGCCTCAGCCATTCTGTCGAGCGAAGTATATGTGATCGGAGATGCGTGCCAGGATCCGCGTTCGCTGACAAACCCTCTGGTAGCCGGCGAATTTGGCCTCCGCTTTTATGCAGCCATGCCGCTGCAAACAACTGACAATTACAACCTGGGTACCCTGTGTATCATTGATAAAGTACCCAGAACCCTAACGGACGACGAAAAGGAAATTCTGAAACAACTGGCACAGATTGTCATGGACGAAATGGAAATGCGGCTGGTCGTACGAAATACAGTAACCAACGTCAGAAAGCTGACGACAGATATGTCTTATCACCTGAACGAAGCCATCACTAATATAGAAACGGCATCAGGAGATCAACAGAATGATAAAATGCTGAGCTATCTGGATGCTTCCAGAATGTTTTTACTGAACATCGAAAACCAGCTGGACCAACTGTAAACTTCCCGTTCGTCATTAACCGGCCCGGCCTAAAAATGAATAAGCCCGACAGAGTCGGGAACAAACGGGGCAGCCTCAATGGCTATGGTTGTTGAGGCTGTTCGTTTTGTAATGTTTCCGTTACCTGCTTCAGGGGATAATACTGCCGTTTCAACCAGAGACTCAAACCATCAAGACCCGGAAACAGCACCCGCTCGTTAATGTTGGCCTGATCGAGTTTATCCCGAATCTCCCACTTGATATCGGCCGGAATGATAATCTTGCGGTAGGTATCCGGGTTTTGGTCCAGCCACTCATTCACCGCTACGCATGGGTTAGAAATGACGGAGAACAACGCGTACTGATTCACAATCCGGTCATCAAGGGAAGGAGGCTCAAAAAAGGCAATAAACGTATCAGGTGCCAGGTCATCAAATTCCCGCAGGGTTTTTATACTTTCCAGCATTTCTACCGTAAACACATCAGCACCTTCCCCGGCCAGTTTTGCCTTCAGCGAATACGGTAGGGCATCATGAGCCTTCTTGTAATTTACCGTCCAGATGGCCCCATCCTGTTGCAGACATTCGATGGTTGCCGTGGCAAAATGGAGGGCTACAAACGGCGAAAACGTCCAGTCGAGCAGGCGGGTGGGCAAGCCGTGGTGCTGCGCCAGCGACAGCCAGTGCCAGATCGAATCCTGTTCCACTACATCGCGGTGGGCGTATTTTTTGAAATTGCGCAACAGGTGCCCCTCCAGTTGCGCATAGTCGCCACCCAACTGCATCAGTGAAGTTTTCAAAGTAAACGACGCATTCGGCAATCCCCTGAATGCATAAGGCGACCGGAACCGCTGGATATGAGGCATCCAGGCATCTTCGTATAAACATTCCAGCAGTTCATTCCAGCTCGAAACCCGAACTTCGTCCATGGGCAGGCACTCGTTTACCACACCAACACCGACCGACTTTCTTTTGTTGAAAGAGCCTACAGAACGGCTTTTCCGGCACAGACTACCCGATAAGGCTGTGTGCCGGCCATGGAAGAGTTGCATAAGTCACAGAAAAGCTGCTTATTTTACAACCTGATACCCAAATAGCGTTTACTCTATGCGAGTGTTACTCATTGTCGGCCTGGGCGTTTTGTCACTTACGGCGTTTGGGCAGCCCAAAAAGCCGACCGTTCAAACCACTTCTGTCAAAACTGCGCCAACGGTACAGGTTGGTCTTAAGGTATACGAACAATACTGCCTGACCTGCCACCAGGCCAACGGATCGGGCGTTCCGGGCCTTAATCCGCCCCTGCAGCAAACAGACTGGGTACTCGGCAACAAAACCCGGTTGATAAACGTGGTGCTGAAGGGGCTGCGCGACGCTGAGGTCAACGGCGAATATTACAGCAACGAGATGCCGGCCCATGATTTTCTGTCTGACCAGCAAATTGCCGATGTGCTGACGTTTATCCGCAGTCATTTCGGCAACAAAGCCGAAGCCGTTCTGGCCGACGAAGTAAAAGCGGCACGGAACGCCCATTAACTAGTTAGCTTACCTTTCCATCATAGCACTAAAAACCTAACCGCCATGAAAATCTATCTGCTAAGCCTCCTGCTGACGGTTGTGTTAGCAACAGCCCAGGCCCAGCCTAAAGCGCCAGTAGGCATTCAATTGTACACCTTCCGGAATGAGTTTGCCAAGGATGTACCGGGCACCATGGCCAAAGTCCGGGAGATGGGCTTTAAAGAAATTGAAGGAGGTAACACGTACGGCCTTAGTGTTCCCGAACTCTGCAAATTGCTCGACCAGAATGGACTAAAGCTCGTTAGTATGGGTGCCCAGTTTGCCGAACTGGAAGCGAATGTGCCGCAGGTGATCGACAAAGCCAAAACCTTGGGGGCCAAATACGTTGTCTGCTCCTGGATTCCGCACGAGAATGATGAATTTACCTTTGCGGATGCCCAGCGGGCCACCGAGGTATTCAACACCGCCGGGCGCTTACTGAAGGAGAACGGCCTGAACCTGTGCTACCATACGCACGGGTATGAGTTCAAACCTTACCAGCAGGGTACGCTGTTCGATTACCTGGTTGCTGAACTGGACCCGCGCTACTGCAACTTTGAAATGGATGTGTTCTGGGTGAAACACCCCGGTCAGGACCCGGTCGAGTTCCTGAAGAAGTACGGAAAACGCGTTCCGCTCGTCCACCTGAAAGACCGGAAACCCGGCACGCCCGGCAATGACAAAGGCCGCGCCGATGTGGAGACCAATGTCCCCCTCGGTCAGGGCGACATCGGCATTGCCGAGATCATGAAGCAGGCCAAAAAATCCGGCGTCAGGCACTTCTTCATCGAAGACGAATCCTCCCGCTCTATGACGCAGGTACCCCAGAGCTTGGATTACCTGCGCACGGTGATGTAGAAGAGTTATAAGTTGGCTGACGCACCAACAATTCATAACTCTTAATTCTTGCCTAAAACCCTCTTTGCCCGCAAAAAGCGGTTGCGTTCGGGTTCGTCGAAGTTGGGAGCGCCGGGAGTCATGCTGCTGATGCGGATTTTACCGGACGCGTGGATAAACTCGTTGTTACCAATCCACATCCCCACATGTACTACCCGCTCCGGTTTTTCGGACGTGGCCGTTTCACCGAAGAACAACAGGTCGCCGGGTTTTAGCTGTGAAAAGTCTTTATTCGGGGTCGGAATCAGGTCGCCTGTATAGACCTGCTGCGAAGCATCGCGGGGGAGGGTAATGCCGTTCAGCAGGTAAACGGTTTTGGTGAAACCGCTGCAATCCATTCCTTTGACCGACGTACCGCCCCATAGATAAGGGATACCCATCATGGTTTTGGCCGTACTCACCAGTGTCTCTTCGTTCGGATGCAGTGAGGCTACCCAGCGGTCGTAACGTTGGGCTTCTTTTTTCAGTACATAGCCGGTGCGGCCGTCGGGGTAGCGTACCTGATAAAACTGTTTGGCTTCTTTTTCCAGGGCTAGTTGATCACCGGCCACCAGGTCCGATACGGTCTGCGACTGCTCGTTGGATTCGCTGTAGCAAAAGCCGAACGGGCGGGTGAAGATAATTTTGTCGGCCTGCTGCCAGCGGTCGTATTCGGCTTTGGTCATGCGCTGAATACCGCCAAAATCGACCCAGGCAATATATTGATCGGGTGTTTGGGCCAGATACCAGCCCCGCTCCTTATCCCAGATTTGCAACGGCATACCGAGCAGCGCCTGCGTTGCCAGTTCGGCGGCATCGCGGGGCTGCGAGCGCAGGTTCGCGACCGATACGTTGACAACGGCGTAGGTTTGCTCACCCAGTACCGCTGCCGGCAATACCTCGATCTGATCCTGAAACCGGATGCCCTGCTGCTGTAACTGAGTCGTTAAGGCCTGTTTTGCATCAGGAAGGTTCGTTTTTCCTTTCAGGGTAGCAGTCGAATCAGCTTCTACCCGAAAAATAGCCGTTCGCGCATCGGGCGCGTATTGCTTACGAATGGCATCGATGACTGGTTTAGCCGGCTGGGCTACGGAGACAGCCGTACTCAGGAGAAAGAAGAAAAGGAATAAGAACTTACTGCGCATACATCAGAGAAAACAAAGCCGTTACTACCAAAAGGGAACGTTGCCCGGTTGGCTAACGTTCCCTTTGTCTTTCTGCCGAAACAGCTTATGGCTTTTTTGCCTTGAAGGTAAGTCGAATGGCCGGACTTGTTCCCGAAGCGGGCTGAGAAATATCGACATCCAAGTTTGTGCCGTCTGCTGTACCGATTTTGTTCGTACCCAGGAGCAAATCATAGGTTGACCCGTTTCGCTTCACCTCAACGTTTGTCAAAGGAACTGCCTGATCAGGATTTCCCTGCACCTTTACGACCAGGTTGCCGTCTATAAAATTTTCTGACTTACGAGTGACGGTTGCTGTACCGGAGGCTATCGTTTGCCCACCAACCACCACCGGCAGAGACAGCTCGACCTTAGGCGTACCGGTCACCTCCTGTGAGATGTAGCTTACCTGATAGGTCCCGGCAACCCGGGCACCGGGATCGGGATCAGCTTCGCTGTCTTTTTTACATGCCGTAAATGTTAATGGAACAAATAAGAGATAGAGTAGCTTTTTCATTGTGAACTGGTGTTTTTTTACAAAAGAACGCCAACTGTATCTATTTAATGTTGTTACCGGCTAATATTGAGGTAACGGTTAATGATCATACGAAATCCTAAAGCCGGATAAGTCTGGTTTTTGCGGCCGCTTCCGCTTCACCTCATAATCATAAATCACCCGGCCGAGGTTGGCCATAAACGGAAAACCAACAGACTCATACTCGTACTTGTCGTCGTTAAAAATACCATCGGCATTGCAGTAAATCACCGCCGACAGCAGAAATTCAATTCCACGATCAAAATCAACGATGTAGGCATTGTCGATCAGGTACCCGTAGGCATCGCCGACTTTATTGAAAATCCGCAGACCCGGCGGAAAGCCTTTTTTGGTATCACCTGTCAACAAAAACTTGCAGTAACTGTCGTAGTAGGCTGAATCGTATTTGGGGTAACTGGTTTCGCGGGGCAACTGCGACATGTACCGGTAGAGAAACTGGTAATCGTCCGGCATCAGGGAAAACCGCTTCTTCGCCGGCACCGCATCCGGAAACAGTATCGCTTTCAGCATCTCCTGCTGGTCTTCCAGCGCAAAATAATTCTTCTCCGTAAAATCGAATGGCCGGCGCACCAGCGAATCTCCCTGCATATAACCAATACCCCGACCGATAGACGTTGCCGGTCGGAAGGTCTGCTCGCAGGTCTGCGCCGGCTGCTGGTACAGCACCTTGTTGCCATCCATAAACCGGATCGGGTTGGTATGCCGGTTCTGCTCCATGGTCATCGGCAGCGATAACCGGTGCACAATGCGCACGTTTTGGTACCCTTTGCGGTACAGCCGCTCGTTGATGTCGCACTGCCCGATAAACTCATACAGCCGGTTGAAGGCATCGTTATCGCTGACCAGCAGGATTTTTTTGGCGTAATGCGCCACGGAGGGCAGTCCATTCTGCGCAGTTGGGTCCGTTCGTACCGACGTCTGCCGGGCATACGCCGAGTCGGTCAGCAGAGGGATGTTTTTATCCAGCTTTAGCTCGTTCAGTTTCTCCAGCGCCAGCAGTACCGCCGGCAGCTTCACCGTACTGGCCGGATAGAAGTACCGGTCTTTGTCGATGCGGTAGCGATATGTCCGGAATGAGGGCTGATTCTGGGGGTTGCGGTCAATCTGCGTGTAGAGAATCTGGATATCATACTTAGCCGGGTCCTGCAGCATGGGACCGAACAGCTCTGCATTGTTCTGGAGCAGTTCCGTCAGCAGCTTATCGCTTTTCTGGGCCTGACTGCTCAGGGCAGCCAACAGGATACCCGCCACCAGGCCAACACGGCTTGTCAGACGATTTCCTGTGTCTCTCAGCCAACAGAGTTTACCGTAGTTCATGGATACAATGGGCTAAACGGTCAATATCCTCCGGCTCGTGGAAGGCGCTGATTACGATGCGGGTGTTCGCCTTGTCGGCCGGTGTCGGATACGCGAACGAATAGATAAAGATACCGTTTTCCAGTAGAAACGGGTATAGTTCATCCCGTTCAGTATACAACACCGGGTAGCCGGGCGCCTGCCGGAACAAACCCGTTGGCAGCAACAGCCCTTCCGCTAATGCGATATTCTGCTGCAGACGGCCACGAGCCTGCATGTATAGCTCGTCTGCCCTCACAAACGCATCCAGGTAGGCTGGTGATATGGGCGAACAGGCTCCGAAAAAAGCGGTATGCCGGATTGCCGCTATCGTTTCGGCATCGCTGAACACCACCCCGCCGGGCAGACCCATCGCTTTGGCCAGCGAGGCCGTCACAATCAGCCGGACATTGGGTGGTCGTTTTATCTGCCGCCAGATACCGCTTCCGGCGTCGCCCAGGACACCCAAGCCATGCGAATCATCAATAACCAGCGTAATCGGCTGGTCTGTCGGCAAATTGTTGACCCAGGCAAACGGATAGGCCTCTGACCGGACGGCATCAATGGAGTTGACCGCAATAACGGCATGGCCGGTAATGGTCAGCAGATCGGGCAGTTGGTTTGTCCAGTCGGCAAAGGATACGGTGGGCACCTCCACGGCGGGTTCGTGCCAGAGCGCCGGGTGGGTGCAGGGTCCGTACAGGAACGAATACTGCTGCGCCCGCAGGTAATTGGCCACCACCTGCCCAGCCATCATCCCCGACGACAGGGTCAGGGCCGCTTCGGCACCCGTAAAGGCCGCCAGTTGTTGTTCCGCTTCTTCGTAGATACTTAGGCGCAGATTGCCGTTGCGGGAACTGCCGAACATGGTTCCGTAGCGGCTGAGGGCAGCTATCAACAATTGCTGAAATTCTTTATTCTGCGGAATGCCGAGATATGAAGTACCGCTGAAAAACAGGTATTCGCGGTGGTTGTAAAGAATGGTACGGCCGGGAAGGTGGTCGGTGGTAAAGATGTCTGCCATTGCCCAAATATACAGTCAGGCAGGCAATGGTGTATTATCACTTTACGCAGCCGGTGTGTTTTCTGGTTGTCATACAGGCAACAGGTCGGCTCCGGTTCCGTTAGCTTCTGCGTAGATCACCCGGCCAAAGTCGAAGGTGACGCCGGTAGCCGGGTCGTTGGTAATGAGCAGCGTACCGTCCATGTCTACATAATCGAGCAGCGGCAGCAGTTGCGCAATGGCCGAAATACCCACGCTGGTTTCGTTCATGCAGCCGACCATGACCTGCATACCCAGGCTGCGGGCCTGCGCAATCATCCGGCGGGCGGAGGTTAAGCCTCCGCACTTGGTCAGCTTAATGTTGATGCCATGAAAATAGCCGGCGCAGCGTGCCACATCGCTTTCTACAATGCAGCTTTCATCAGCAATCACCGGCAGCACACTATCGGCGTAGACCCGCTTCATTCCTTCCCAATCAGCGGCCTTCAACGGCTGCTCGATGAACTCTACACCGAGTTCCTGCAATACAGGCGCATAGGCAATGGTCTGATCGGCGGTCCAGGCGCAGTTGGCATCTACCCGAAACGTAGCATTCGTATGCTTCCGGAGTTCGCGAATAATCGCCAGGTCATCATCCGTGCCCAGTTTCACTTTGTACAACGGCCAGGGGAGTTCCCGCATCTTTGCCACCATCTTTTCCACCGCATCAATACCAATGGTGTAGTTGGTCATCGGGTTATCCAATGGATCAAGCTCCCAGTACCGATACAACGGCATACCAGCCCGTTTGGCGACCAGGTCATGAGCCGCTTCATCCAGGGCACATTGCGCAAAGGGGTTTTCTTGCAGATGCGGGTAGGCCAGTTGCCACAGATCTTCGGCAGTATGCCAGTCGCCACCTTCGATCAGCGGCCGGATACTATCCAGCGCCTGCACTATGCCGTCGATGGTGATACCGTAATATTTATTGGCCGTAGCTTCGCCTAAGCCACTGAGGTCACCGTCGCGCAGTTCGACAATCAGCGTCGGTTGCACGTTGCGGGAGTCGTGGGCAATGGTAAAGGTGTGCTTGAGCTGGAGGTCGAAGCGATGGAAGTGAAGTTGCATATTCCGGTATGTTACCTCCGTAAATTTTGCTGCAAATACACCTTCATCAGGCGTTTCAGGAACTCGGTGGTGTTGATGTAGGTGCCGATCTCGGCATTGGCTTTCTGGCCCGGTACCAGCCGGGTGTAGCCCTTATCATCAACCTCAATCGCGGCCTGCTGCGTTTTGAACAGGTCGGGCCAGAGCACCATACCCACCGCTACCCCATCGAACAGGGTCGGGTCACGTTCGTAGCCCCAGAGGTTCTGCAGGCCGGTCAGCGCGTCGGTCAGTGGGCTCCGGCGCAGCGCCAGCCGTTCGCGATAGGCTTTATCGGCTTTAACGAATGCCGTTACATCCAGACCCGCATACTTTATTTTCACATCGGAACCCACAAACTGCTTAGCAGCAGCCGGGTCTACCGCCACGTTCCACTCGGCATCTGGGGTGGGTGAGCCATTGTAGCCGACGTAAAACGAGCCAAACATAGCCACCACCTGCTTTGCCAGCAGCAGGGCACCAGGATCTTTCTGAATCACATCGGCCATATTCTGCACCGGCCCTACCGAAATGAGTGTTACTTCACCCGGATATTTCCGCAATTGCTCAACGATAAAGTCAGCCGCCGATTGGGCAATAGGCCGTTTGTGCGTAAATCCTTTGGCGTAGTAAAACTGATCGGCATACCAGTTGGCGCGGTCGTTCATGGTCCGGGTATTCCGTCCCACCGCCACCGGAATGCTGTCCAGACCCCAGTCGTACAACAACTGACAGGCCAGCCGGGCGCGATCGTCGGTGCGGCCGTAGCAGGTGGTAATACCCAGCACCTCCAGTTCCGGACTGGCCACCAGCAGCGCCAGGGCGTAGGCATCGTCGATGTCATCCCCTAAATCACAATCAAAAATAACTTTTTGGCGCTGGGCCTGAGCAAACGTGAAAGCCAGGCTGGTGATGAAGAAGATGCCCGTAAGGATACAAAGGATAATACCGCTTTTCAGAGACTGTACAGAAGACATAAAACAAAACATATTCGGTAAAACGCAGAGCAAGGCTGCGGCAAGTTAAGGAATGCTGAAAGATTTTTTGCAAGCCAGACATCCAAAGTTCGGAAAGCCGCGTAAGTTTTGGTGTTGATCGATCACAACACAAGTTCTGTTACCTTATATCATTTTAAACACTTCTATGAAAACGCTGAAGATTGCTTCGCTTGTAATTGCTTGTCTTTTTTCGATCAACCTGGCCTCGGCTCAGGAGAAAACCGTCCTGGTGGGAGGGGCGCCGATGTACCCCTCCAAGAACATCATCGAGAACGCCGTTAACTCTAAGGATCACACCACCCTGGTAGCGGCCGTCAAAGCTGCCGATCTGGTCTCTACGCTGCAGGGTGCCGGTCCGTTCACGGTATTTGCGCCTACGAATAATGCGTTCGACAAGTTACCCAATGGCACCGTAGCCACCTTGCTGAAGCCGGAAAACAAAGGTGCGCTGCAAGGGGTATTGACCTACCATGTAGTACCCGGAAAAGTAAGTGCCAGCGACCTGATGGCCATGATTAAAAAAGGAAAAGGAACGGCTTCCCTGAAAACGGTTGCCGGCGGTACCCTAACGGCCAAAACAGCCAATGGTAAAATTATGCTGACCGACGAGAAAGGCGATGTTTCGACAGTAACCACTGCCGACGTAAACCAGTCCAACGGCGTCATTCACGTCATCGACACAGTACTGTTGCCAAAGTCGTAATTAAATAGCCAATTAGAATCCCCGCCGGCTGTTGCCGGCGGGGATTTTTTATTTCACTTTATAAATACCCCGCCGAATGGCTTCAATAGCCATCCCAACGCGGCTTTTAACGTTCCATTTTTGAAAAACGGACTCCCGGTAGCCGTCTACGGTGCGCTCAGCTACACACATCTTATCGGCAATGTCTTTGTAGCGCAGGTCACTGCATGCCAGTTTAACAAATTCCGTTTCCCGGTCGTTGAGTTGCATGTCATGGCCGTTGATCTTATCCGGCCGGTTCAGGTTCCGAATGAGCCCACTCGTCAGCAGTTCAGAGTAATGCCACCCAACTGTCCGCACGTTGTTCAGGGCCTGCTTCAGCTCTGCTATGCTGCAGTTTTTGAGCAAATACCCGCGTGCGCCCAGACTAACCAGCTTGACGATCTGCTCTTCGGCGGCATCATGCGTCAGTACCAGAATCTTAACATCCGGGTATTTCTCTTTCAGGGTTTTGGCAATCTCCTCCCCATCCATGTCTGGCAGGTGCAGATCAAGCAAAAGAATATCGGGAATCAGGTTTCGCTGCAGGTAACCGAACAGCGGACGGCCGGCTTCCGCCACGAACGATACTTCGTAGCCCTCAAATTTCTGGATAAGATCGGATATGAGTTGAGCAAACAGATTGTGATCTTCGACAATCGCAACAGACGTATTCATAGTGAACCGATTAGACGTAAACGCTGGCTTTCGAAAGGGTAAGGAATGGGGCTCCCGATCCTACTGCTGAAAAATACGGCAGAACAGGTAATTACTGCAAATTTTTTGAAGAACGGCCTCAGGCTGCAACCGGCGGAGGTACGGAAATCTCGACGCGGGTGCCATGCTTTATAAAAACCTGTAATATATGTCAAATTAAGTAAGCTAGGAAAACCAAAACGTGAAAAAGCCCGGAAATTACTGTGAATTCTCACTTGTATATTCTTCAGCTTAAAAGGATATTAGCAAAAATTTCATATGAAAAAATTTATGCCATGAAAACGCTTGCTTATTTTCTATTTTTCCTAGCCATAATTTTTGCTTGTAGCCAAACAAAGCAACGTTCAGAAGGTGAATCAAACGATACGGATTCTACGACTATCGGCAAAACGGCTACTTCTGAGCGGCAAGCTTCAGTTCCACTTTCATTCACAGCTACAAGATTAACTGGTGGTAAGAATCAAGCTCAAGGGCTTTATACAGCATACACAAATCAAGTAAAGCCTCCAAGAGTCCGAAATCCACACTTATGCCCAACAGTAGATACAACTCTTAAATATGGCCGCTTTGAAGCTGGTACTATTCAACAACACCTTCAAATCGTTGAGGCAAATCTACGAAAATTGGAGCCCCAATTTGATGGTATTCGAATCTATCCCTGTATATTTATGGGAAGGCTGCAATATATTTTAGTCTTTACTGAGTTAATTCCGAACACAGATCGCGCTCATAGAGATAAGCAGAATAAATATTTTAGAATGGTGGTGGGAAATGATAATGCGCCAAATGATTTTGACTGGTGCTGGCTACATGACCATGTTCACCTCCAGAAAGAAAGACATTTATTATCCTCCCATAAGTTATGCTCACCTAATTGTCCACAAGGCGAGCAGCCATCGTTAAGCTTCTAAAGCTCATTATGAATGCTATCCGACCTGACTACACTTGTCATGGTAATTACAGTAACAATCGGTTTACTATACCACAGTAGTATAAAAATTAAATTTTTACGTTGGCTGACCATCTATTTGGCTGTCAGTTGTTTATCAGAATTCGCATTAGAGTATATACCCGATCCTGATGCAAAGCTGACAAAAGCACTTTATTGCTTAATGATTCCTTTAGAGTATGCAATCTATGTAAAGCTATATAGAGAAGCAGGAACCAATTTGTTCATTAAAAAGAAATTCTTTACTTTTTCAATAGTAGTACTGGCGCTATTCGGAGTATACCAGCTAGTCTTCAACCTCAATCAGCGTACAGCCGCCACCGATGTATTTACCGCCATGGGCGTCCTAACCCTAGGGGTAGTACTGTTATACTTTTGGGACATTCTGCGCAGCGACCAAATCATTATTCTAGGAAAAGATCCTCTATTCTGGATCGCCACAGCTCTTTTGTTTTTCTACACCGGCAACTTATTTGCCACCGGCTTTTACCACATCCTATATAGCCGTTCTCCTGATTTAGCAAAAAAACTCTATTACTTAAACTACATCCTGAATATATTGCGCTACATCATGTACAGCATTGCATTTGCCATAGCCGCCAGAAACCAGGATGAACGATAGCGGTAGCTCCTACTTATACTTATTGGGCTTAATTAGCACAATCGTCTTTCTATTACTGGCGGTTTTTATTGTCAGCTTCGCTTTGCTGTTCCAACGCAGGAAATTACAGAGCCTACAAGAGAAAAATGATCTTAAAGCTGCCTACGAGCAAGCCATCTTGAAGTCTCAGGTAGAAGTACAGAATCAGACGCTGCAACGTATAGGCAGGGAGTTGCACGATAACATCGGACAAATACTGTCAGTAATCAAGCTTCATATTAGCATTATTGAAGAAAGTACCCAATCGGGCGAGTTACATGAACAGGCAAGCGCTGTCAGTAATTTGATTGATCAAAGCGTTGCAGACATTCGGGCCTTATCCAAAAGTCTGGATGGAAACTTTGTTCAGGACTTTGGCCTGGTCCAGAGCATAACCCACGAGTTAGATCGCCTGCAAAAAACCCGCCGGTACGAAACCAGCTTACAGGTTGAAGGGGAAGCTTATTCTCTGGGCTTTCAGAAGGAGATCGTTGTGTTTAGAGTTGTTCAGGAAGTTCTGAATAATGCCATAAAGCATTCCGGTGCCAATCGTATCAGCATAATTCTATGCTATCAGACCGATCAACTCCAGTTATCAGTTCAAGATAATGGAAAAGGCTTTGACTTTGATGAAGCCCTACACCGGGAATTGAATGGTTCCGGGGCAGGGCTGCGTAACATGCAAGACCGTATACAACTCATTGGCGGTGTATGTACCTTCCGAACCGCACCCGGTCAGGGCACTTCTGTTGATCTCCAATTACCCCTACACGAACAGGATAGTTTATAATAAAACGTTTTCTGTCCCGCTATTTGTCAAAAGGACAGGCTTTTGTATTTTCATATCAGAAAAAACCCTATTTATCGGACGGGTATTTTCCCCATCCATTTCCTACAAACTCCCCTACCCCCTCGCTCACCAGTCAGGTAACTTTGATCTGTGATCCAAATCAATATCTACTGACTGTTTTCATGAAAAAACAAACTGTTACAGCATCAGCGCAAGCTTTTGTCCAAAAACTTGACAACAAAATTGATCTGGTGCTCAAGGAGGTGGAGCGGAGCGAGATGTACCAGATTGTATCGGCTCCCAACACCGACCCGAAACTCGTAGCTACCGTCATCAAATACATTCTGCTGGAGGTGTTTTCGTACGGCCCGCACGTGACCGAAGCTACGTTTATGGCTATCAGCCGCTTGCCCAAAGACCGGCCGGACCTGATGAAGCCCCTGATCCTGCACGACCTCTCCGAAGTAGATCACGGCGAAATGGCGCTGAAGGATTTTATCAAACTCGGTGGCGATGAGCAATGGGCCCGCAGCCGCCGGATGACACCCGAGTCGCTGGCGATGGCCGCTACCTGCCGCATGATTGCGCAGTTTGAGAATCCGTTTGCATACCTGGGCTATATGTATCTGTTCGAGGGCCTAACCCCTATTCTGACCGAGCGGGCGCAGCAGTTTCTGGCCGCTAAAGGCTTCCCCATCGAAGCACAGGCGTTTATTGATGAGCATGCAACGGAAGACATCGGCCACGCGCAATTGATGTCGAACATGGTGGCGCGAATTGTGACCGAGTACCCGGAAGCCGAAGCGGCCATCGAGTACGGCTTCGACTGTTTTGCTGCCGTTTACCCGCTACCGATCTGGCGGGCCGCCCTGCAACACGCCTACGGCGAGTTCTACCTGAACGCCTACGAAAGCCTGTAACCCTACTCCTTCCTCCTTTTAACCTCTTTTCTAGTATGACCCTCTCGTTGATTGCACCCTACGCGGGAGCCCTGCCAATTGTTGCTTCTATGCCGACGACCGATGCCTATGAACAGACCATTGCGGAGATTCAACGCTTCCGGGGTCGTATTTACGTGCAGGATCAGGCTATTCCGGCCAGTGCGCTGGATAGATCCGGGCGACACTATACGAAGCTGGACTACGCATCGTACCACGTAATTATCCGGAATCAGGAAGGAGCCATCACCGGAGTTATGCGGATTCCGACGTATGTAAGTGGCGCTGCGGTCTGGTTCCTGCAACTGTACCACGTGCTGGAACGGATGGAACCGGGGCAAAAAGCGCTCTACAGTTTCGCTATTCAGCATTTTATCGATCAGTCGGCAAGCAAGTACCCGTTTATTGTAGAGCCGGGGGGTTGGGCGGTTGACCGGCAAATCAGTGAAAAGCTAACCGGCACAGTGCTAGCCGCTTCCTGCTGGGCTTTTTGCCAATTGATTGGTGGCGCCGTGGCAGTTGCCACCGCTACAGTAAAGCATAATGCGGCTGATCTATTAAGAATGATGGGCGGGATCAATTGCCTGCAAGGGACCACCAACGCCCGATTCTTTGATTCGTTTCATCAATGCGAACTGGAGCTTATCTTTTTCCAGTCCGACAAGATAAACCCCCGGTTTGCCGCTATGGTAGAAGCGATTAAAGAGCAGTGGCAGCAACGGGAAGTGGTAGCGGCCTGACCCGTAAAATCCGGATAACGCTAAGCAGCACCATTCTGCTTAGCGTTATTCTTTATAAAGCATCGGCCCTGGTCCCGTTTGCTCAAATTCTACGCAGAGAAAGCCCGGTTAGCGCCCCTGGTGAGTACATCCTGCTATTTCTTTGGTAAGCGTTTAAACCATTTGGCTTATTTAAGAGTCTATATGGTACAAAGCAGGTATAGGTAAATTTTTTCACGGAAAAAGCCATATCTGCCGAATTTTAATTACTTTTGCATCATCACTACAGAAAATACAAAGAATGTAAGTGTGTTGATACCACTCACAAAATATTTTGAGTGTACACTTGCAAAAGACTAGGCAAATGTTTTATTTTTGATAGTCTCTAAATTTCACTACCAAAAACTTTAACCACCACATACACTATCGAAGCACGGCTCTACGTTAACTAATTGATAACTGAAAATGGAGAAAGCCCAGGTTAACGACAGTGAGCTTATTTCCCTGTACATCCGTGGTAGTGAAAAAGCCTTTGAAAAATTAGTTCACCGGCATAAGTCCAAGATCTATACAACCATATACCTGATTGTTAAGGATCAATATGTGGCGGAAGACTTAATGCAGGATACGTTGATTAAAGCGGTCGAAACCATTAAGTCGGGTCGGTACAACGAAGAAGGCAAGTTCCTCCCGTGGATCATTCGGATCGCTCACAACTTGGCAATTGACTATTTCCGAAAAGATAAACGCTACCCCAATGTAGTGTTTGAAGACGGGAGCAATGTGTTTAATTCGCTGGAATTTGCTGAGGACTCCATTGAGTCGTTACAGATTCGGCAGGAAACACATGAGCATTTGCGCGAGCTAATCCAGCGATTGCCGGAGCAACAGCGACAGGTGCTAATCATGCGGCACTACGAGGAGATGAGTTTCCAGGAGATTGCCGATGCGACCGGCGTCAGTATTAACACAGCTTTGGGGAGAATGCGTTATGCTTTAATAAATCTGCGTAAGCAACTAAGCAAACGTGCTCCTAGCTATGATAAAAACGTTTACCCAAGATGACGTAATCCGGTATGTCTATGAGGAAACCTCGGAAGAGGAAAGCCTGCTGATTGAAGATGCGCTGATGTCTGAGCCGGACTTAATGGCCTTTTTTCTCGACACGCTCGAGTTAAGATCCCTGATGAACCGGATTGAACGCCAGCCGCGCCGGCAGACGCTTCAAAATGTATTTGATTACTCACGAAGTTACACCCCCAACCCATTAGCCTGATTATCGCCGGCCGATGGGTTGTTTTGTTTTCAGCGGTTTGACGGAGCAGCATAACCTGCTCTTTGTACGGACTTTTATTAATTTACTGGCTCACGCACCACTCGTGCGTAAACAAAAACGACCGCTTTACTTTCAGACTAAAGCGGTCGTTTTTGTTTAAAATAGGTAGCCATAGAGGTTACTTATTTAAGCCGAATCAAGGCAGCGCAAAGGCCATGTATTTATCACCGGATTTAGTTCGGAGTTTTCCTCCCCCGCAGGCAATAACAATGTATTGCTTGCCATTCACCGAATACGTACTTGGTGTAGCGTAGCCCGCTGCGGGCAATGGTGCCTGCCAGAGTATCTGGCCAGTCTGGCGGTCGATAGCCCGGATTTTCTCATCCCGCGATGCCGCAATAAACAGCAAGCCACCTTTGGTAACAACCGGCCCACCGTAATTATCCGTACCCGTCGGCAGAATGCCTTTGGCCGTGAGTTCGGGATACTCGCCCAGTGGCACCTGCCAGAGATGGGTTCCGGTGTTCATGTTGATGGCCGTTAGCGTACCCCAGGGTGGCCGGCTGACGGGATACCCTTTGGCGTCATACCAGCGGTTGTAGCCGGTATGGGTATAGGGCACCGTGGTCCGGGCCGGGTGTGCTTCGGCAGCTACAGACGATTCTTTTCCGAACAGAAAATCGACGATAGCTTTGCGCTCCGCTTCTTTCAGGTGAGTGAAAGCAGGCATCATGCCCCGCCCTTTGCTCAGCAGTTGATGTACCGATGGTTCACTCTGTCGGGAGGCTACGTTTAGCAGGGAGGGGTAGGCTCCGTCGTGGCTCCCCTCGCGGGCAACGCCGTGGCACGAGCCGCAGTTTACTTCGTAGAGCTTCTTACCAGTTATGGATGCGACCACCACCTGCCCAGCAGGTGCCTCTTTCAACGACGAATACACCGGGTTTTCCTTGGCCGGCACATACAGGATACTGTTTTCGTCCACAGCCGCCCCGCCCCACTGCGGTCCACCGTCGGTGCCGGGGAAAAATACGGTACGCTCCCGCCCAAGGGGCAGAAAAGGCCCACCGGTTTTCGCCAGGCGCAATTCGGCCCTTACCTGCTCCCGGTCTTCGGCCGACAGGTACGGGTTAATGTCTTTTTCGGTAAAGCCCTGCCGGGTAAACGGGGCTGGCTTCAGCGGAATAGGCTGGGTCGGCCAGGCCTGCTCACCGGGTATGTCCGAAGCCGGAAAGGCCCGCTCTTCAATCGGAAACAGGGGCTTACCCGTTACCCGGTCGAAGACGAACAGAAAACCCTGCTTGCTCAGTACCGAAACGGCATCGATGCGCCGGAGCCGACCGTCGGGGCCGGTCTGGGTGACCGTAAACAAATTGGGCGGTGCCGGAATATCACGGTCCCAGATGTCATGGTGAACGGTCTGGTAATGCCAGAGCCGTTTGCCGGTGGCGGCATCCAGCGCCAGCAGGCAGTTGGCAAACAGATTGGCTCCTGGGCGATTGCCACCGTAGAAGTCAAAGGCAGCCGAACCTGTTGGTGCATAAACGATACCCCGGTTACGGTCGATGGCCATACCCATCCAATTGTTGGCTGCCCCTACATGTTTGTAGCCGTCTTTGGGCCAGGTGTTGTAGCCGTATTCGCCCGGACGCGGCACGGTGCGGAAGGTCCAGATCAGACGACCGGTCTGAACGTCGTAGGCCCGGATGTCGCCGGGTAACGCGGGTGCGTTTTCGCTGACACGTGTACCCATGATAATCAGGTTTCGGTAGATAACACCGGGCGTGTTTGAGATGACGTAATCATCGGCACCAGGGCGGCTCAGTCCATCTTTCAGGTTTATTTTTCCTCCATTCCCAAATGAGGCAACAGGCTTGCCGGTACGGGCATCCAGTGAGTACAGGTAGGCTCCGTAAGCAAAGAAGATCCGGCTTGCTTTTCCGTCGGTCCAATGCGTAACGCCCCGGCTGGTCATGCTAAAGGTCTCATCGGTGAAGGCGGTTTTCCAGAGTTCCCGGCCCGTTGCCGCATCCAGTGCAAAGGCCTGCGAACCGGCCGATACGCCGTAAAGTACCCCACCAACTACAACCGGGTTACACTGCATCTGCGTAGTATTCCGAATCGTATCCGCTCCGCCGGACGCATACACCCAGGCAACTTTCAACCGGGACACATTACTGGTGTCAATCTGCGTAAGTGGGGAATAGTGATTCCGGTCTGGGCCACCATTGTACTCGGGCCAATCGTAGCCGGCGCTAGTGGAGCCGGGCCGCGACGGGACCAACCAATTCTGGTTTTTAAAAGGAGCGGGTTTCTGCCGTTGGGATCGCGCATTCACCAGCAAAAAGGCCACCGTTGCCGGTAAAACGATCAGGAAAAGACTTCGAAGCATAGGAAGCACAAGGTTTAGGTAGCTTAAAGTTAGCGGAAATCCTGTCAAGAAGGCCGTGAAGAACCCCGGATAATCAGGTAAGTGGGTAATACGACGGTTTCGGGCTCGAAGCGATCGTCGTCGTTTTGAAGCTGGCTCAGCAACAGCCGGGCCGCCTGCTCACCAATTTCCGTAACGGGCTGGGCAACGGTGGTCAGGCCAGGCTCAACCAGGGCAGAGATGGGGTCGTCGCTGAAACCGACAACGGCAATGTCGTCGGGCATGCGTAAGCCACGGGCTTTAATCACTTTTAGCGCTTCAATGGCTGTAGGGTCGTTGATGGCGAACAAGGCATCCGGCGGCTGGGGCAGATTTAGCAGGTGATTGACGTAGATGTTCGCTTTATCAAGGGTGAGGTCGTAGGAAATGATGAGCGAAGAGTCTACGGCCAGGTCGTGCTTCTTCAACGCGTCCAGGTAGCCGTTCAGGCGGTTGCGGCTGTTCTGCAATGAGTCGGGACCGGCCAGGTGCGCAATCCAGCGCTTGCCGGTTTCAATCAGATGCTCAACCGCCCGAAAGGCCCCTTGGTAATCATCGACCGTTACTTTTGATACGGCCATATCCTCGCAGATTCGGTTAAAGAAAACCACGGGGATGCCCTTCCGCTCGAAAATCCGGAAATGGTCGAAGTTGCGGGTCTCTTTGGTATGCGACACCAGCAGGCCATCGACCCGGCTGGCCAGTAATCCCCGCGCATTAGCCATCTCCGTCTCGTACGATTCGTTGGAATGGCAGATGACTACGTTATATCCGGCTTTGGCCAGCACCTCCTGCGCTCCGATAATTACCTTCGGAAAAAAAAAGCTCAAAAACTCCGGCACCATAATGCCTATAGTCTTTGTCTGACTCGTGAGCAGTGAAATAGCCAGTTGGTTCCGCTGGTAGTCCATCTGAGCTGCCAGCGCCAGCACCTGCTCCCGGGTTTTAGTCTTTACGTTCGGGTGCCCCGTCAATGCCCGCGAAACGGTTGACTTTGACAGGTTCAAAGCGTTGGCAATGTCAATAATCGTTGTTTGGTGCCCTTTCATAAAATTGCACTTTTATCATAATTTCAATAGAAGACCTTACTCCCTTACTCTTCTCCTCCATTTCTCCTTCACCTAAATTTTGGGAACATTCCCAAAAAATTGGGAATGTTCCCAAAAAAATATTTCAAATATTCCCTTGCGTTTCTCTCCTGCTGTTGTAATATCAACATAAAGTCTCAAAAAACAGCAAAAGCAATCATTTTGAGTACCAAAGGTGTCAGTTTTAAAATGAACACTTAATCATTGACTACTCACTTACCTAACGGAATTAAAATTGTACATTTTCTACCAACCTCTATTTCCTATGCAACCTATACCCTTCATCGCACGAGCCAGTCTTTGGCTACTGGTGTGGTCTCTCTGTTCACTGCCACTGATCGCCCAGAACGCTCAGGGACTTACGGTTCGTGGGCAGGTAACGACCGGCGGCACATCCGAACCGCTGCCCGGTGTCAACGTAATAATTAAAGGGACGCAGCAGGGCACCACCACCGACGCGAATGGCCGGTACAGCCTGTCTGTTCCCGACGGCCGGGCTACGCTAACCTTCTCGTACATCGGGTACGTCACCAGAGAAGTGCCGGTTTCTAATCAGCCTGCCATTGACGTAGCACTCCAATCCGACAACCGTTCGCTGAATGAAGTGGTAGTGGTCGGTTACGGTACGCAGCGGAAAGTTGAAACGACGGGCGCTATTGCGTCGGTGAAAGCGGCCGACTTGGTGCAGACCCCGGTGGTGAACGTAGCGCAGGGCTTGCAGGCGCGGGTGGCCGGAGTGCAGATTAACCAGAACTCAGGCGCACCGGGCGGCAACATCAGCGTCCGGATTCGGGGTACCAACTCCATCAACGGTACATCCGAGCCCCTTTACATTGTCGATGGCATTCAGATTTCCAACGGCGGGGGCCTGACTGATGTGAGCCCGCTTTCGACCATCAACCCGAATGATATTGAATCGGTAGAGGTGCTGAAAGATGCCTCGGCTACGGCTATCTACGGCTCCCGGGCTGCCAATGGCGTGGTGCTGATTACGACCAAGCGCGGCAAAGCGGGCGCAACCCGTATTACCTACGACGGATATTACGGTGTCCAGAAAGCCGCCAGAACCCTGCCGGTGCTGAACGCGGCCGAGTTTGCACAGCTCGAAAACGAAGTCTTCAAGAACAACTTTTACCAGAACCCCTCCAGTCTGGGCGAAGGTGTCAACTGGCAGAACCTGATTTTCCGCCAGGCTCCCATCCAGAGCCATCAGCTAAGCATCAACGGCGGTTCGGAGAAAACGCAACTGGCCCTCTCCGGAAATTATTTCAACCAGGACGGCATTCTTATCAACTCCAATTTTCAGCGGTACTCTTACCGGGTTAACCTCGACCACCGCGTTAGTGACCGGCTGAAAATCGGCACCAGCATCCTGGGCAGCTACTCGGTCAATAAAGGAGTACCCTACGGTACCGCCAGCTTAGGCGATGGCGATGTGGTGACCAGCAGCATTCTCGGAGCGGCCCTTGGTGCCCCGCCGACCTTACAGGCCTACCGCCCCGATGGCACACTCTTCCCCTTTGGCGAGCAGGCCAACGGCCAGTATCGCGAAGTCACCAACCCGTTGGGCTTGGCGCAGATTCTGAACCAGACGAGCATCCGGCGGACCCTGGCCAATGTTTACGGCGAAGCTACGTTGCTGAAAGGGCTGACCTACCGGGTCTCTTTCAACGTCGATTTACAGAGCAGCCTGCGGGATACCTACTCGCCCCGATCCATCATCGCCAAAAACGACCTGAACGACAATTCCGGCTCCGGCTCCAAATCGAACGGCAACAGCACGGTACTGCTCCACGAAAGTATTCTGACCTACGCCACCACGCTGGCTACGGCTCATTCCCTGAAGTTTACCGGTGTATTTGCCAGCCAGAGCAATCTCGCCAACTCGAACACCATCAGCGCCAGCGGATTTCCGAACGATGCCACCGCGAATGAAGCCGTTCAACTGGCCCTGAACCGGACGGTGAGCAGCAGCCGCAGCAAAGAACGGCTGGACTCGTACCTGGGCCGGATTAACTATGGTTTCCGTGACAAATACTTCCTGGACCTGACCGCCCGCGTAGATGGCTCGAGTAAGTTCGGAGCCAATAACAAGTACGGTTTCTTTCCGGCCGTATCGGCGGCCTGGCGCCTGATCGAAGAGCCGTTCCTGAAGAATGTGGGCTGGCTGACCGACCTGAAACTACGGGCGAGTTGGGGTATTACGGGCAACGCGGGCGGCATTTCACCGTATCAGTCGCTGGCCACGGTTTCGTCGTCGGGCAGCGATTACCAGTTCAACCATACGTACCTGACGGGTATCAACCCTACCGGCATTGCCAACCCCGACCTACGCTGGGAGAAATCGACGCAGACGGATATCGGTCTGGATGTGGGGTTGTTCAACAACCGGCTCAGCCTGATTGTGGATGTCTACGACAAGAAAACCCGCGACCTGCTGTACATCAAAACCCTGCCGCTCTCCTCGGGCTACGGCAGCATTGTCGGCAACTTTGCCGCGCTGGAAAACAAAGGCATTGAACTGGCCGCCAACGCCCGCGTGCTGAACGGAGCCGTGAAATGGGATGTGTCGGCCAACGCGACCGTGAACCGTAATAACGTGCTGGACCTCGACGGCGGTACTACCCAGGAACGCTTCGTCACTACCTACAGCATTCTGAGCGTCGGGCAGCCGCTGGGCCTGTTCAAGACGTATGTGTTCGACGGCATTAACCAGACCGGCGAGACCATTCTGCCCGGTTACGACGGGCGACTGGGTGGTCATAAGGTGAAAGACCTCAACGGCGACGGGACCATCAGTGCCGCCGACCAGACCATTACCGGCAACCCCAATCCGAAATTCATCTTCGGGTTCTCCACCAATCTGTCGTACCACAACTTCGACCTGAGCGCGTTTCTGTCCGGCTCACAGGGCAACGACATCTACAACCAGGCCCGTTTTGCCTTTGAAACGCCCCTGGGACAGCGCAACCTGCTGAAGGGCGTAGCGAACCGCTGGTCGCCCACCAATCCGAGCAACGAATACGCCAGTGCCGCTCAGGGCAGCCGTTTACCCGTCAGCAACCGGTTTGTCGAAGACGGCTCGTATATCCGCTGCAAGAACGTGACACTGGGATACACCCTGCCGAAAATCAGCGGGCTGCAACGGGTGCGCCTTTACGTCAGCGGCAACAACCTGTTTACGCTGACCAACTACACCGGCTTCGACCCGGAAGTAAACACCTACGCCGGCTCGAATACCGTCATTGGCGTCGATAACCTCGTGTACCCACCGGCCCGGTCGTTCCTGGGTGGTTTACAAGTTACTTTTTGATTTTGGTTGATTGGTTCAATGGTTCATTGGTTAACTGGTTTCATGACAATCAGCCTCCAATGAACCAATGAACCAATCAATTACTCAACCTATTAACAAAAATGAAGACGTTAACCAAAGCCATCTATATACTTGCAGGAACCGCGCTTGCCGCCTGCCAACTGGATGAAACCATCTACTCGTCCATCTACACCGAAGCGTTTTACAAGACCGCTTCCGACGCCGAAAAAGGGCTGATAGCCGTGTATGACCCACTGGCCGATATGTGTGCCGGACCGGCATTGACACTTGTTTCAGACCTGAGCGCCGACCAGAGCTATCCCAGAGCCGTTGTGGGTCGGAATACCCTGACGCTATTCTCTTACGACCCGAATTATACGACCCAACGGAGTGCCGGACGCACCAACGAATCACCCCAGCAAATCTGGGCGTCCTGCTACGATGGTATTGAGAAAGCGAACTGGATTATTGAAAAAGCACCTTCGGCCACCATGGATGCCACCCGTAAAAACCAGATTGTCGGCGAAGCGTATTTCATGCGTGCCTTTTACCACTGGACGCTGACGAAGAACTTCGGGGATGTACCGGTGAAGACCAAAGCCAGTGTTAACCAGACGGAGGCTATTGTGGGTAAAAGCACCAAAGCGGATGTATACAAGCAGATTTACAGTGACCTTGAACAGGCGTTAGGCGCGGGGCTTCCCTCCTACCCGAACGTGGACAAGGGACGACCGTCGAAGGATGTAGTGAATGCGTTGTACGCCAAAGCGGCTTTGTATAATGAGGATTGGGCAAAGGCCCTGCAGAAAGCGCAGGAGGTGATCAACTCCGGCAAGTATTCGCTGATGCCCGATGTGCGGGATGTGTACCGCTACGACAGGGAGGATGCTGCCCGGATCGAAAACATGTGGGCGTTTGAATCGGAAGGCGGGTTTAGTCCCAGCCGAGGCTCTCAGTTGACGGGTCTGTGCGGCCCGGCCTCCAGCGCGGGACCAGAATACGCCAAAACGTCGTTCGGCTCCATGTTTGCTTACCAGTCGTTCTTCGACTCCTTCAGTCCCAACGACAAACGGCGGCAGTTGCTGGACACCAACTTTGTGGATAAAGCCGGTAAAATTGTAGCTCAGCGTAACATTACGCCCATCACCACGCAGGGAGTGCTAATTAAGAAGTACCAGGACCCAATTTCGTCAACGGGCAACCTGAACAACATCCCCATCCTTCGGCTGCCGGATATGTACCTGATTGCCGCCGAAGCCGAAGCCCGGCTGAACGGCGCAACGGCCCTGGCGTACGGCTTTATCAATACCGTGCGGAAACGGGCCGGTCTGCCCGACCTGAGCAGCGGCCTGAGCAAAGACGCGTTCATCGACGCCGTGTTGCAGGAGCGTTCCTGGGAATTTTTCGCGGAAGGAGACCGCTGGTATGACTTAACGCGGACGGGCAAGTACCTGACGGCGCTGTCGAAAGCGGTGAACAACGTGTATCCGACGCGGCCGGTGCAGGCGAAGAATCGCTATTTCCCCATACCGCAGGATGAAATTAACGCCAATCCGAAGCTGGACCAGAACGCCGACTGGAAGTAGGTAATACACCGGCAGAACTTTAGTTTCATAGTAACCTACTTACCTGATGCGTTATTCCTGGATCAATAAAACCCTATATCTCTTCTGGTTAGGCTGTTCTGTAGCCTGGGCTCAGTCGGGCCGGCCCTTGTCGCTGGCAACCGACCGGGTAAAGGTCTCCTGGCAGTTAACCGCTAACGGCTGGCAAATCCGGCAGGTGGCGGTGCGAAAAGGCCGGCAATGGGTGAACCTGGCGACGCCCTCCGGCGAGAACACGCTGCTGTTTGCCGCAGAGAAACCCTCAACGGCTCCGGCGACTACGTTCAAAACGATTACGGGCGAAGAATTTCCCGGACCGAAATACCACTACCAGACGGTGCAGTGGAACGAAAGCACCAATCCGGTGTCGCTGAACACGGCTGGTACCGCCTACCACTTCTATCCGAAGGACGCAAAACAGGCTGGTACGAACAGCCTCCGCTTTCGGCAGGAGACCGAAGCGGGCACAATCACAACCGACTGGACGCTGGACCCGAAATTTCCGTCCGACATTGTGGTGAAGCAGACGCTGACGGCGAAAAAGGCCGGGTACTATTCGCTGGCCAGCCCTACGCTGGCTACGGTTAGTGAGCCACAACTCGCGTGGGCCACGGTGCCGGGGTATTTTCAGGGCAGCAAGCTTCAGCCCAATTTTGCACAGGCCTATGCCTATGGCCACGGTATTCCGGCGCTGCCGATTATCTACCGCGAACGCTGCGCCAGTACGCTCTCGCCGATGGTCAGTACACGAGATGGCCTAACGCTGTCCATCATTCCGGAGCCGGGTTTAGCCCGTGACCCTTGGGCTAAAGACAAAATCACCCAGACAGACTGGAACATCGGCCTGTCGCACATGAACCGCAAAGCCCAGCTTTCACCCACCCTCTACTACCCCGTGCTGGGTGAGCCAATGTCAGCCCTGAGAGCGGGGGAGCAGGTGAGCTATACGTTTCGCTACAGCCTGACGGACGGCGACTGGTTCAGGGCGCTGAATCATGCCGTCTACGACATTTACCAGTTCAAGGAATCGCTGGCGCTGCGGCAAAGCAGGCAATCCCTGACCGATCGCATCGAAAAAATGCACCACTACCTCACCGATCCGCAAACGTCGATGTGGAATATTGAGGAGTTCAATGGGCGAAAGATTGGGGCGCAGTCGTACCTGGGCGGGGTGGTCGGCTCCAACAAAGACGCCATGAAGAACTCCGACTACGGGGCCATGTGGATGCTGGCGACGGCGACCCGCGACCCGCTGCTGACGGAAAAGGTAGTGCCCTTTGCGCTGAACTTTAAACTGGCACAGCAGCAGACGCAGGACGGCTTTTTCCGGGGAGCTGCGGTGGGGCAGTACTACCTGGCCAAGTCGAAGAAGTTTGTGGAGGAGTGGGGTGAAATTGTCGAACCCATCGGCCTGACCTACTACACCCTGCTCGATATGGGCAATATGCTCTTGTTTGACCCGAACAACGCTGACCTGAAAGACCGCCTGCGGCTGGGTGCCGACCGGCTGCTGACCTGGCAGAAACCCAACGGAAGCTGGGCGGTGGCCTACGACCGGCATACCGAGCAGGAGATTTTCAACGATGTGCAGGATCTGCGGCCTACCTTCTATGGCCTGATTGTGGCCTACCGCCTGCTGAAAGATCCTAAATACCTCCAGGCGGCCCGCAAAGGGGCCGATTGGTTTATCACGAACGCAGTCAAAACCGGCAGTTTCCTCGGCGTGTGCGGAGATGCCCGCTACGCGCCCGATTTCGCTACCGGTCAGTCGGCGCAGGCCCTGCTGGATTTGTACGACCTGACAAAGGATAGCCGCTACAAAGACGCGGCCATCACGGCCGCTAAAATCTACACCACGTCGATTTACACGCACCCCGTTCCAAACCGGACGGTTAAGATGGTGAATGGAGTGCAGCGGGAGGATTGGGAAATTGCGCAATCGGGGCTGAGCTTTGAGCATGGCGGCATTTTTGGTTCGGCTACGCGTCAGGGACCTATTCAGCTGGCCAGTCACGCAGGCATGTTCATCCGTCTGTATCGGTTGACCAAAGAACCACTGTTTGCCGATATGGCGCGGGCGGCTGCTATTGGCCGGGATGCTTTCGTCGACCCCAAAACCAGCGTGGCATCTTATTACTGGAACGCCATGAACCGGGGGGCCGGTCCGTATCCGCACCATGCCTGGTGGCAAATCGGCTGGATTACCGATTACCTGCTGGCCGAAGCCGAACTACGGTCGGGTGGCAAGGTGAACTTCCCGAGAGGCTTTGTAACACCTAAAGTGGGGCCGCACCAGACCTACGGTTTTGCGCCCGGCACCGTATACGGCGACAAAGCCAATCTGATTATCCGGGAAGGGCTGCTACGCGCCAACAGCCCGTCCGTTGATTACATCCTGTCGCAGTCCACCGGCTCCAATAAACTGTATATAGCCCTGCTGAACAACCGGGCGCAGCCAACGCAGCTCAGCTTCTCGCTGGACAAGGACAAGATTGGAACGGAACAAAACGTGCAGATCACCCGAATGCAGTGGCTGGACTCGAGTGGCGATGTACAGGCAAACAACGGACAGGTATCGCTGGAGATACCGGCGTTTGGCATGAAAGTCCTTGCAGTATCCTATGCGCCGACCGGCGACCGAACTTCTTTGAAATGAATACAACCATAGATACGCTGGTTATTGTCGTTTTTTCGGCCTTTGTATTGTGCATAGGGATGCTGTTTGCCCGCACGGGCCGCAACCTGAAATCGTTTTTTGCGGGTGGGGAGGCCGTGCCGTGGTTCATCGGTGGCTTGTCGCTGTTCATGAGTTTCTTCTCGGCCGGTACGTTCGTGGCCTGGGGGTCGATTGCCTACAAACACGGCTGGGTAGCCATTACCATTCAGTGGACTATGTGCATCGGTGCCTTGGTGACGGGGCTTTTTCTGGCACCCCGCTGGAAAGCCGCCGGGGCACTCACGGCCGCCGAGTTCATCCGCGAACGGCTCGGCACTACCGTGCAGAAAGCCTATATTTTCATTTTTACGCTGGTATCGGTTTTCATCAAAGGCTCGGTGCTGTACCCGGTGGCGAAGCTGGTCAGTGTGTCGCTGAATCTGCCGCTGGTACCCTGTACAATTGGGTTGGGGCTGTTCATGATTGCCTATACGGCCGTGGGTGGACTCTGGGCGGTGATGGTAACGGACATACTCCAATTCGTCGTGCTGTCAGCGGCCGTGTTTATTCTGCTGCCCTTATCGCTGGACCGCGTTGGGGGATTGCAGGGGTTTACCAGTGCCGTTCCCGATAATTTTTTCAACCTGCTGAACGGGGAATACACGCTTGGTTTCGTGCTGGCTTTTGTGATTTACCACATCGCCTACATCGGCGGCAACTGGACCTTTGTGCAGCGGTACACCAGTGTAGATAGTCCCAAATCGGCGCGGAAGGTAGCGTTTCTGTTTGCAGCCCTCTACCTCGTCAGCCCGGTTATCTGGATGTTTCCGCCGATGATTTATAAAGCCATTAACCCCTCGCTTACCGGCCTGGACACCGAAAACGCGTACCTGATGATCTGCCGGCTGGTGCTGCCGCCCGGTCTGCTCGGCCTGATGCTGACGGGTATGTATTTCTCCACCTCTGCCAGCGCCAACACGGCCTTAAACGTGGTGTCGGCGGTATTTACCAACGACATCTACAAAGGCCTCATCAACCCGAAAGCTTCCGATAAACAACTCATGCGGGTGGCCCGTGGCTCATCGTGGTTCTTCGGACTGGGTATGATCGGTATTGCACTGCTGGTACCGGCGGCCGGGGGCATTGTGGAAGTGGTGCTCAGCATCTCGGCCATCTCGGGCGGCCCATTGCTGGCCCCTCCGCTCTGGGCCTTGTTTTCCAAACGCCTGACCAGCCAGACCACCCTCTGGATTACGGTGATTGGATTGGCCGTGAATCTGTTTTTCAAAATCCTGTCGCCCTGGCTGCTGGATTTTAAGCTGACGCGAGGTGCCGAGACAATAATCGGCGTCGGGTTGCCGCTGCTGTTGCTGTTAGCATACGAACTATACGCCGGCCAAAAGAAAGCTATAGCGGCAGAGTACCTGCGTTACCGGGCCACCCGGGCGCAGAAACGGGAAGAGGCTCTGCTGCACGTAGATACTGGAGAGTCCTTTGAAGTCCGGAAACAGAACCGGTTTGGCCTGCGGGTCATTGCTTTCTCACTGGCGTTTACGGGCGTGATGCTGTTCGGGTTAAGTGCGCTGGCTACTAGTGGAGCAGGCATTACGGCCGGCATTGCCGGAGTCATTCTGCTGGCGGCCCTTATTCCCTGGCGGGCATCGCAACGGATTCAGTTAGTGCAGAGTACGCAGGAGACTAAGAAACTCGTCAATTCGGAGAACCGATAACTTTGGAAAATCAATGTCTTTCAGAATATTGAAATGCTTGTCTTCAGACACTAAGTGGTCGGCATTCGCAACGAGTGCGCAATCGACATACTTGTTATCATCGGCATCATTGTGCATCAAGCCCCATTCGAAGTACACCGACTGGAGTATCAAATTATCGAGTGACAACAACAGCTTAATGACATTATCAGCCACTGAAGCTGTTGTCTTCTCCGCCAGCTTTTCATGGTATTCAGACAAGATATCGTTGCTCACAACCAGTTCGAACCGACCGGCTCATAACGCGTCAAAAATCGGACGGTACGGAGATGCTACAGGTAATGCGATAAGCAACACGTTTATATCCAGAACTACTCTCATTATTCAGCAGTCTGGCTCCGCATGTGTTCGTTTTTCCAGCCTTCAAGCGTCTGCTCATTCCAGTTCTTCTCCTGCCAAAGGCGATTCATTTCATCGTCAACCTGCTGAGCAAAGTAATCGGCCAGCAATTTCCGGATGTCCCGAATTTGCTCCTCCGAAATATTATACGGATACAGCTTTAGCAACTCCATTTGCAGATTGCTCAGTTTCGAAGGCGTGGTTTGCGAAGTAGCCATAGTTCAGCTTTTTACAAATATAACGCACTGCCAAACCTTTTTGTCTTACGTAACCAATTATGACCAAATACATTGCAATATTACTTCTCTCAATTCAAACGCTTCCGGCGTTCAGCCAGCACACGATACGGCAGCCGAATGCGATACCCCTGCATGGCGAATGGCTGTTTACGCTGGACCCGGCAGCCGTAGGCGAACGTGAACAGTGGTACCGCGATAACTACCCCACGAATCGTTGGGACAAAGTGACTGTACCGCACTGCTTCTCGGCCGATAACCGGTATCTGAACTATACCGGCAACACCTGGTGCCGCCGTACCTTTCCCTGGCAGCCTGCCGCCAACAAACGGGTACTGTTGCACTTTGATGGTGCCTACTACGAAACGATACTTTGGATTAACAACCAGAAAGTAGGTTCGCACGAAGGTGGTTACACGCCGTTTGAGTTCGATATTACCGAATACCTGAAAGCGGGCGAGAATACCGTAGCCGTATCGGTAAACAACAATACCTGGCGACGCGGCACCATACCGGGCGCCAAAGACGAATACCGGGAAGCCGACGCGCAGGGTGGCCAGTTTCCGGGCTGGCTCAACTATGGCGGCCTCCTGCGCCCGGTCTACCTCACGGTTGAACCGGCCGTTTATGTCGAAAATGTCAAAGTAGAAGCCACCCCCGATTTAGCGAAAGGTACGGCTACCCTGCGGGTAAAAACGCGTATCCGGAACACTACCGGGCAAACCGCATCGCCCCGGCCGGCGTTTATCGTTGTGCAGAACGGACGCACCCTTACAGTACCCTGGAAAACGCGCACTGAACCGGTTGGAGCCAGCCAGACGGCGGTGCTGATTGCCGAAACCAGCCTGAAACCGGCCGACGTTACCCTCTGGAGCCTCGACAATCCGCAGTTGTACCAGTTAAGCGTGGTTATGGCGGGCGATACTACAACCACCAACTTCGGCATCCGCAAGGTGGAAGTGAGGAATACCCAACTGCTGCTCAACGGGCAGCCGATTAAGGTGGCGGGCGGCAACCGGGTGATCGACTATCCCGGCCTGGGCTCCATGGAACCCGACTGGCTCATCGAAAAAGACCTGCGGCTGATGAAAGAAGCCGGCATGGAACTCCAACGGCTCACCCATTACACCCCCTCCGAAACCATCTACGACTGGGCCGACCGCAACGGGATGCTCATCATCACGGAAGCCGGTAACTGGCAACTTTCCCCGAAGCAGATGGACAACGATACCATCCGCACCAAGTTCCGGCAGCAGTTCCGCGAAATGGCCGAACGCGACTGGAATCATCCCAGCGTTATTGCCTACAGCGTCGGTAACGAATACCTGTCTGAAACGCCTGCGGGCCAGCGGTGGACAAAGGATATGATTGCCTATGCCCGCTCCCTGGACTCCACCCGACTGTACACCTTTGCCTCCATGCGGCTGAACATCCTGCCGAAAAAACCCGAGGACGAAGCCAGTCAGTACGTCGATTTTGTCTCGACGAATACCTACGGCAATCACCTCCACGTACTGAAGCATATTCATTCGCTGTATCCGGACAAGCCGATTTTTATCAGCGAATACGGAATCCGGTCCGATACGAAATCCGGTGAAGCGGGACAGGTCAGCCATCTGGAGCAGTTTCTGAAAGACATTCGCCAGTTGCCGTATGTGATCGGCGCGTCGTGGTGGTCGTTCAACGATTACCAGAGCCGCTTCCACGGGACCAACCCGAACGGCTACCGGCCGTGGGGTCTGGTCAGACCGGACCGCAGCAAACGCCCCCTGTACGAAACCCACCGCGAAGAAATGGCACCCGTAACCATCGAAAAACTCAGCTTTACACCCGGTCCGGAAGGGCAGCACCAGTTGCAGGTGCGGGTCACGGCGCGTAAGGATTTTCCGGCTTATACGGTGAAGGGGTATTTGGTGCGTGTAGCCCGGAGTTATACTCCGGGCGAGTCAAGAATTAACGCCCGGAGTGAAACTCCAGGCTACAACCTCCCCACCCTCCAACCCGGCCAGAGCGCCGATATAACCATTCCTGTACGTGGCTTCGACCAGACGATAACGCTGGACGTTGTGAAGCCGACGGGGTTCTCCATTGTTTCAAAAACCATCGACCTGACGAATGATCCGCGAACAAGCAACCGATAAACGTGCACTCAAAACGGTACGGCACGAAGCAGATTTAATCGTGGTGGGGGGCGGCTTGTCCGGTCTGTGCTGCGCCATTACCGCGGCCCGCGCCGGTATTCGGGTGGTGCTGGTGCAGGACCGGCCGGTGCTCGGCGGTAACTCCTCCAGCGAGGTCAGGCTGTGGGTATTGGGTGCCACTTCCCACATGGGCAACAACAACCGCTGGGCGCGGGAAGGGGGCGCTATCGACGAAATCCTGATTGAAAACCTGTACCGCAACCCGGAAGGAAACCCGCTCATTTTCGATACTATCCTGCTCGAAAAGTGCATCAGCGAACCCAACATTACCCTGCTGCTGAACACGGTCGTATACGAGGTGGAAAAAGCTGATGCGGAAACCATCAGCAGCCTAACAGCCATTTGCAGCCAGAACAGCACACTGTATGAGCTGGTAGCTCCGCTGTTCTGCGATGCGTCCGGCGATGGTATAGTGGCGTTTCAGGCCGGAGCCGCGTTTCGGATGGGTGCCGAGTCGCGGGAGGAGTTCGGGGAGAAGTTTGCCCCCACGGCCGAGTATGGTGAGTTGCTGGGGCATTCCATTTACTTCTATACGAAAGATACGGGCCGGCCGGTCCGGTTTGTACCGCCCGCCTATGCCTTGCAGGATATTACCCAAATCCCCCGCTACCGGCGCTTCAACGCCAAAGAACACGGCTGCCAACTGTGGTGGCTGGAGTACGGCGGCCGTCTGGATACCGTTCACGATACCGAAACCATTAAATGGGAATTGTGGAAGGTGGTGTACGGCGTCTGGAACCACATCAAAAACTCCGGCCAGTTCCCCGAGGCCGAAACCCTGACGCTGGAATGGGTTGGGCAGATACCCGGCAAGCGCGAAAGCCGCCGGTTTGAGGGCGATTACCTGCTTCGTCAGCAGGATATTGTCGAGCAGCGAACGCACTTTGATGCCGTAGCGTTCGGCGGCTGGTCCATCGACCTGCATCCGGCTGATGGGGTATTCAGCGAAAAGCCCGGCTGCAACCAGTGGCACAGCAAGGGACTGTACCAGATCCCCTACCGCTGCCTGTATAGCCGGAACATCCGAAACCTGTTTCTGGCCGGCCGGATTATCAGCGCCAGCCATGTGGCATTTGGCTCGTCGCGGGTGATGGGTACCAGTGCTCATGTGGGACAGGCCGTGGGTATGGCGGCTGCGTTGTGTACCCGTGTAGAGACGCAACATATTGCGTCTCTACAACCGTCAATATTACAACAGGAACTGCTAAAAACCGGGCAGCACATTCCGGGCCTGCCCCTGCACGACCCGGCCGACTTAACGCATCAGGCTATCCTCACGGCATCCAGTAAATTGGTCGTAAGGGAACTGCCCCCGGACGGTCCACTGCGGTCGCTCACCGAGTCGGCCGCCCAGATGCTGCCGCTGACTGAGGGGCCGGTGCCGCGACTAACGGCCTGGGTGGTGGCGGATGCCGATACGACGCTGACGGTGGAGTTCCGGCGCAGCAGCAAGCCCGATAACCATACACCTGATGTCACGCTGGCTACCTTAGACATACCAGTAATCAAAGGCAAACAGGAAGTTGACTTAGCATTTGACACGGTTATGGACCACCCGGCATACGGCTTTATCTGCTTTTTAAAGAACGAACACGTCCGGCTCCAGTATAGCCAGTTGCGCGTCACCGGGGTCCTGTCGGTATTCAACCAGATCAACCCGGCGGTATCCAATTACGGCAAGCAGGAACCGACCGAAGACATTGGCGTTGATACCTTTGAATTCTGGTGCCCCGAACGGCGACCGAAGGGGTACAACATCGCCCTTCGGATTGAACCGGGCATTCAGTTATTCAGTCCTGATAACGTGCGGAACGGTATTCAGCGGCCGGTGCGCCAGCCCAATGCCTGGGTTGCCGACCCGACCGACCCTAACCCTACCCTGATGCTGCAGTGGCCGGAGCCGAAGCGACTACGCCGGGTCGAATTGTTTTTTGATGCCGACTATGACCATCCCCTCGAATCGGTTCTGATGACCCATCCCGAAACGGTAGTGCCATTCTGCGTGAAAGAATACATCCTTTGCAACGACCGGCAGGAGCGGATTTTCCACCAGCCAGACAACCATCAGGGCCGGAACACCATCACATTTGAACAGCCTGTAGAAACCAGCAGCCTGACTATTCACCTCAAGTCAGTCAACGGCAGCGCTCCGGCAGCGCTTATGGAGGTACGGTGCTATGAGGGTGGTTGATTGGTTGATGGGGCACTTATAAAACTTTACTGCTGCGGGGATTGTCTTTCCGGTACCGTCAATTATTTAGCCTGCCGGAAAGGCATTCTGTTTTCGGAAGGGGCAAAGAGCGTTAAATTTGTGGAATGCAGAAGAAAGAACGCTTTCGCCATTTTTTGGAGTACTTCACAACCAACTTCCCGGAACCTAAAACCGAGCTAAACTACAGCAACCCTTACGAGCTGCTGGTAGCGGTGATTCTGTCGGCACAGTGTACCGACAAGCGCATCAACCTGATTACGCCCGCCCTGTTTGAACGCTTTCCGGAGCCGGAGTCGCTGGCGGCTGCGTCGGTCGAGGAGGTATTCAGCTATATCCGCAGTGTATCATACCCCAACAATAAGGCGAAACACCTGGTTGGTATGGCGAAGGTGCTGATGACCGAGTTTGGCGGAGAGGTACCGGCGTCGGTGGAGGAGTTACAGAAAATGCCGGGTGTCGGGCGCAAAACCGCCCATGTGATTACCTCCCTGATTTTTAACCAGCCCACGATGGCGGTCGACACCCACGTGTTCCGCGTATCGCACCGGCTGGGACTGGTTCCCAAAACAGCGACGACTCCACTGGCCGTCGAGAAAGCGCTGGTCAAATACATTCCGGAGCAGTATGTGCCCAAGGCGCACCACTGGCTGATTCTGCACGGGCGGTACGTCTGCGTAGCCCGGTCACCCAAATGTTCTGAATGCCCGCTGACCCATTTTTGCCAGTATTACCAGAAGATTGGCACCTTGGTCTCTACCGTTCGCTAATCAGATTTAAATTTATATTTTAAACACTTGTTTAACTTCACAAAGATAGTATACCTTTGTGGCGAAGGTAGTTATTATGGCAGGCGAAGAGCAGGATACCGAAGCAAAAATTAAGCGGGCAGCCGAACAGGTCTTTCTGGAGTACGGGTATGAAGGAGCGAAAATCCGGCAGATTGCCGATGCCGCCGGTGTCAACATCGCCCTGGTAAATTATTACTTCCGGAGCAAAGAGCAACTGTTCAAAAGCATCTATATGGAAAACTTCCGGGCCTTTTTCGGCAGGATTGTCATGATGCTTAATGAGGAGACGCCATTAGAGGTGAAGATCTGGAAGATAGTCGACCGATACACAGACTTTATACTGGATAACCCGCTGATACCCATATTTATTCTGGCAGAAAACAGAAAGGGTTCCGATGTTTTCTTTAAAGAACTGCACGTTCGCGAAGTTATTAAGTCAGCTTATTTTACCAAACAGTTGCAGGAGGAAGTCAGCAAAGGAAATATCCGGCCTATTAAGCCTTTGCACCTGATTATGACCATTGTGGGCAATATTGTTTTTCCCATATTGGCACGCCCGATTGTATCGTACGTTGGTGATTTTGACAGCGATGGGTTCCGCCAGTTTATGGAAGAGCGTAAAAAGATTGTCCCGGAGATGATTATGGCGTATCTCCGCCCAGTATAATTTTTTTGCATTCGAATTAAACAACTATTTAAAATGGATTTTTAAGCCTATTTTGCTATGAATAAAGTTCTGCTCGGATTCCTTGGCTGGTTAAGTCTAAGCGCGGTGCAGGCGCAGAATACGATTACGCTGGAACAGGCCTACGCAGCCGCGATTCAGAACTATCCGCTGACCAGACAAAAAGAGGTGGTGCAACAGGTTGGCGACCTGACCCTCGCCAACCTCGACCTGAACCGGCGCTTGCCGCAACTGGCGCTGAATGGTCAGGCTACCTGGCAGTCGGAGGTGACCAAACTGCCTATTGAGCTGCCCAATATTAAGGTTCCTCAGATCAGCAAAGACCAGTACAAACTAACGCTCGACGCCGGCTACCTGCTGTACGACGGTGGACTGACGCAACTCCAGCGGCAGGTACAACAGGCCAACACGGCCATTGAACAGCAAAGGGTAGATGTGGAGCTAAATCGTCTGAAAGACCAGGTGAACACCTTTTTTCTGAACGCCCTGCTGACCGACGAAAACCGGCAACTCACCGAAGCCCTGCTGGCCGACCTGAAAAACCGCATCGACAAAACAGCCGCAAACGTACGCTTCGGCACGGCCGCCCAACTCAACCTCGACGCCCTCCAGGCCGAATACCTGAAAGCGGAGCAGCGGCTGGCCGAACTTGCCGCCGTCCGCAAAGGCCTGCGTGACCTGCTGGCTCTGCTGACCGGCCTGCCCATTACCGAAACCACCGCGCTGCAGATAGCCGATAACGCCCTCACTACGGAAAACCTGCCTGTGCAGCGCCCTGAACTGAAGCTGTACAGCCTGCAGCGTTCCCTTTTTGAGGCACAGACCAAATTAACCGACAACCGGCGGTTTCCCCGCATCAGCGCCTTTGCCCAGCCGGGTGTCGGGCGGCCGGGTCTGAACTTCCTGAACAATGATTTTAGGAGCTTCTTTATCGGTGGTATCCGCCTGAACTGGGCCTTTAACAATACGTACACGCTGAAAAACGACCGCCAGATTCTGAATCTGAACCGGCAGCAGGTCGATATTCAGCAGGCGGCTTTTGAACGCAATCTGGCTATTCAACTGCGCCAGCAGCAGAACGAGATCGAGCGGATTCAGGCCCTGATTGCCAAAGACCGCGACATTGTGGCCCTGCGCAGCCGAATCCGCCAAGCCACCGCTGTGCAACTCGACAACGGAGCCATTGCCGCCCGCGACTATGCCGCCGAGCTAAATGCCGAAAACCAGGCCCAACTCAACCTGAAACTTCACGAACTGCAACTGATAATGGCCCGTATCCAATACCGTACGCTTACCGGAAACTAAATCTATGAAACCAATTCAGCTCATCCTCAGCCTCACCCTCTGCCTGGCCGCCTGCAACCGCGACGAAGACCGGGCCGATGCCTACGGCAACTTTGAAGCCGTTGAAACCATTGTGTCGGCCGAAGCGACCGGTACGCTGCAATCCTTTGCGGTGGAAGAGGGGCAGACGCTCAAAGCCGGCCAGACAGTTGGTCAGATTGACGCCAAACAACTTGAATTACGCAAAGCGCAGTTGGCCGCCAGCCGGCAGGCCGTAGCGAGTAAAACGCCCAATGTGGATGCCCAACTATCCTACTACGCGCAACAGATTGCCGTGCAGGAACAGCAGTTGAAGAACCTGCAACGCGAAAAGACAAGGGCCGAAAACCTGATTGCCGCCGGAGCCGCCCCCACCAAGCAGTTAGATGACATAAACGCCCAGATTGATGTCATCGAACGGCAGATTGCCCTGATCCGGCAGCAACGGACCGCTCAGGCATCGGCACTGAATACGCAACGGCGCGGTACGCAGGCCGAAGAAGCCCCTTTGCAGGCGCAAATCCGGCAGGTGGAGGACCAGATTCAGAAATCGTCGGTAGTGAACCCCATCAACGGCACGGTTACCGTCAAGTTTGCCGAAGAAGGCGAGGTAGCCGGCTTCGGCAAGCCCCTCTACAAAATTGCCGACCTGGATACGATTATCTTACGGGCTTATGTCAGCGGTGACCAGTTGGTAAACGTAAAAACCGGCCAGCCGGTCAAAGTGCTGGTCGATGCGCCGAACGACACGTACAAGGAGTATCCGGGAACGGTAACGTGGATTTCCAGCAAAGCCGAGTTTACGCCGAAGGTCATCCAGACCAAAGACGAGCGGGTTAACCTGGTGTATGCCATGAAGGTGCAGGTAAAGAATGACGGCAGCCTGAAAATCGGCATGCCGGGGGAGGTGAAGTTTAAATAGGTCGCCAACTAACATGAGCGCCATTGTCATTGAAAATATATCGAAAGCTTACGGTCCCACCCAAGCCCTCCACGACGTATCCTTTACCGTCAAACAGGGAGAGTTGTTTGGGCTGATCGGGCCGGACGGGGCGGGTAAGACTACACTGTTTAAAATTCTGGTTACGCTGCTGCTGGCCGATAAAGGACAGGTAACTGTGTCGGGGCTGGATGTTGTGAGTGATTACAAACGGCTTCGTCAGCAAATCGGCTATATGCCCGGCCGGTTCTCCCTTTATCAGGACCTGAGCGTGCAGGAGAACCTGTCTTTCTTTGCAACAATCTTTGGCAGCACCATTGAAGCCAATTATGCGCTCATCAAAGATATTTATGAGCAGTTGGCTCCGTTCAAAAACCGGCGGGCGGGGCAACTGTCGGGCGGTATGAAGCAGAAACTGGCGTTGTGCTGTGCGCTGATTCACAAACCCGAGGTGCTGTTTCTGGATGAACCCACCACGGGTGTCGATGCGGTATCGCGCAAAGAGTTCTGGGAGATGCTGCGCCGGCTGAAAGCGCAGGGCCTGACCATTCTGGTCTCCACACCCTACATGGACGAAGCCGGTTTGTGCGACCGGGTAGGCTTTATTCAGAACGGGCAGATTCTGGCAATTGATACGCCTGTAGATGTCACACAACGGTTTAAAAAACCGTTGTACGCAGTCCGCGCAGGCTCGACCTACCAACTCATTCAGGACTTGCGGCAGGCTTCGTTTACGGAGTCGTGCTACGCCTTCGGTGAGTCGCTGCACCTGACGACCCGCAACGGCACCGATAAGCAGCAGATTGAACAGTACCTGCTGGACAAAAAGCATCAGGAACTGGAAATCGAGCGCATCCCCCCCGGCATTGAAGACACCTTCATGGCTCTGATGAACCAGCAGGCCGGTCAACCAGCAAACCAATGAACCAGTCAACCCATAAACCAGCCGTTATCACCAATAAGCTGACGAAGAAATTCGGAGATTTTGTCGCGACCAACGAGATCACCTTCTCAGTTGACAAAGGCGAAATCTTTGGCTTTCTGGGAGCCAACGGAGCGGGCAAAACCACCGCTATCCGAATGCTGTGCGGTCTGCTGAAACCCTCGTCGGGCGAAGCGCAGATTGCGGGGTATGATGTGTACCGGGAGACGGAGAAAATCAAGCAGCAGATCGGCTACATGAGTCAGAAGTTCTCGCTGTACGAAGACCTCACCGTCCGCGAAAATATCCGGTTCTACGGTGGTATCTACGACCTGTCGCTGGCCGAAATCAGACGCAAAACGGAGCATATTCTGCACAACCTGAACCTGCATTCGGTAGCCGACACGCTGGTAGCCTCGCTGCCGCTGGGCTGGAAACAGAAGCTATCGTTCTCGGTAGCGATGCTGCACGAACCGCAGATCGTCTTTCTGGACGAACCCACCGGGGGTGTCGACCCGATTACCCGCCGGCAGTTCTGGGATATGATCTACGAAGCCGCCCACCGGGGCACCACAATTTTCGTGACGACGCACTACATGGACGAGGCCGAGTACTGCAACCGCGTCTCCATCATGGTCGACGGTCGCATTCAGGCTCTCGACACGCCCCGCGCCCTGAAAAGCCACTACGGCGTCGACTCCATGGACGGCGTTTTCCAGATTCTGGCCCGAGGAACGTCAACAAAATAGTGAAGAATTAAAAGCTGACGCAGCAATAACTCTTCGCTCTTAATTCTTCACTCTTCACTCCCAATGGACCGTTTTTTCGCTTTCGTCAAAAAAGAATTTCTGCACATCCTGCGCGACCGGCGGACGCTGCTGATTCTGTTCGGGATTCCGTTTGCGCAGGTGCTGCTGTTTGGTTTCGCGCTGACCAATGAAATCAGGAATGCTAAAATTGCGCTACTCGACAACGACCACAGCCTGCATTCCGGTCAGATTACCAACCGATTGCTGTCGTCGGGCTATTTTCAACTGGTGCAGAATCTGCGTTCGTATCAGGATATTGAGCCGGCTTTTCGCAAAGGCGTTATCAAGATGGTGCTGGTGTTCCCGGTGGGTTTCTCCAATGATTTTGAGCATGGCAAGCAGGCGTCGGTTCAGCTTCTGGCCGATGCCTCGGAGCAGAACACGGCCATCAGCCTGACCAACTATGCCTCGGCCATCATTCGCGACTATGTCGACGAGCAGCAGAGCGGCAACCGCATGCCCATGACCATTGCAATTGCTTCCCGCATGGTGTTCAACCCGGAACTGGCGGGGGCGTTTGTTTTCGTGCCGGGGGTAATGACGCTGGTGCTGCTGCTGGTCTCAGCCATGATGACGTCGGTGACCATTGCCCGCGAAAAAGAAATGGGTACCATGGAGGTGCTGATGGTCTCTCCGCTCAATCAGGGGCAGATTCTGTTCGGCAAGGTGCTGCCTTACCTGCTGCTGTCGTTCATCAACGGCTGCCTGATTCTGGCGCTGGGTGTTTTCCTGCTGAAGGTGCCCCTCAACGGCAGTCTGCCGCTGCTACTGGCCGAAATGCTGCTGTTTATCCTGCTGGCACTGGTCATTGGCATTTTTATCTCCTCGCTCACCAATTCGCAGTTGGTGGCTATGTTCAGTTCACTGGTGATTATGCTGATGCCGACCATCTTCTTATCAGGTTTCATTTTCCCGATTGAGAGTATGCCCCGGCCGCTACAAATTATCTCCAACATCATTCCGGCCAAATACTTTATCCAGATTGTCAAAGGCATTATGATTAAGGGCGTCGGCTTAGGGTATCTGTACAAAGAGACGCTGGTGCTGATGGGCATGACTCTGTTTTTTGTGTTGATGAGTTTGCGTAACCTGAAAACCCGCCTGTCATGAAACGTATTCTGTTTTTAGTCGAGAAAGAGTTCAAGCAGATATTCCGGGACAGCGTGCTGCTGCGGATGATTATTTCGGCCCCGCTGCTGCAACTGATTCTGCTGTCGTTTGCGGCCAATTTCGAGGTCAAGAACCTGAACATTGCCGTCGTCGACCAGGACCATACCACGTTCTCGCAGCGGCTGGCGGGTAAGTTCCGCTACATCAGCAACTTCAACTTTCTGGGGTACGTACCCAGCTACAAGCAGGCCCGTCAACTCATGCTCGACGGCAAAGCGGACCTGGTGCTGGTGATTCCGCCCCATTTCGAGCGGGACCTGTACCGGGAAAATACGGCTACCACTCAACTGATGGTCAACGCTATTGACGGGTCCAAAGCGGGTATTGCCAACGGCTACGCATCGACCATCATCCGGGACTTTAATCAGGCTATTGTCGTGGAGAACTTTCCGGTTGCGCCCGGTACCAGGCAGCAGCTAACGGTTCAGAATCAATACTGGTTCAATCCCAGGCTGGAATACCGGACCTACATGGTGCCGGCCATTCTGTTTCAGTTGCTGATTCTGATCGGCGGGCTGATTGCCGCCCTGAATATTGTGCGGGAAAAGGAGATCGGGACGATGGAGCAGCTCAACGTGACGCCCATTCAGCGCTACCAGTTTATTCTGGGCAAGATGATCCCGTTTGTGATAATCGGGCTGTTTCAGTTTACGATTGGGCTGCTGGTGGGGGTATTCCTGTTCAACATACCCACGGAGGGGAGTATCCCGATGATGTACGGCTTTGCCCTGCTGTTTCTGCTACTGAGCGTTTCGCTGGGATTATTGATCTCTACGGTATCGGAAACCCAGCAGCAGGCCATGTTCGTAGCGTTCTTCTGCCTGGTGCTGTTTATTCTCTTGAGCGGGCTGTTTGCCTCTGTCGAAAACATGCCGCTTTGGGCGCAATACCTCGACATTATCAACCCCCTGAAATACATTATCGAAGTCTCCCGCAACGTGATGCTCAAGGGTAGCACCTTCCGCGACGTTCAGCAGCAATTCTTCGCGCTTCTGCTCATTGCTGTTACGTTGTTGTCACTGGCAGTTTGGCGGTATCGGAAAACGGTTTAAGGTTTGAGGTTTGAGGTTGCTCCGCAAAAGTTACGTTTAGTACTTCGTTGTCGCTCGGCTACGCTGAGCGGGTTAGACAAAGGGTATCAACCAAGTGTCGTCCAGCTTAAAGCTGGAACCTGCGGAGCAACTTCAAACCTCAAACGACATTTAATACTGCTCCACCCCCGCAAAGAAGAAATCGCCTTCTATTTTGGCGTTTTCGTCGGAGTCGGAGCCGTGGATGGCGTTGGCTTCGATGGACTTCGCGTACAGCTTCCGGATGGTACCTTCGGCCGCCTGAGCCGGGTTGGTCGCGCCGATGAGCGTTCGGAAGTCGGCCACGGCGTTTTCTTTCTCCAGGATCATCGGCACAATCGGGCCGGACGACATATAGGCGCAAAGGTCATTATAGAACGGCCGCTCGCGGTGTACGGCATAGAACTGGCCCGCCCGCTCGCTGGTGAGTTGTACTTTTTTGATGGCTACAATGCGAAATCCGGCTTCCTCAATCATGTTGATGATGGCTCCGGTATGACCCTCCGCTACGGCGTCGGGCTTAATCATGGTGAAAGTTCGGTTGGTTACCATGCGGTTGTATACAGAATTTTATTCGGCCGCAAAGCTACAAACTTTAACCTAAATGCCGCACACCACCACAGGCCGCAACTTTGCTAAAAACTTTGTACTTTTGGGGTTAGAATCCGGACCCGCTCTCTTTGAGCATCAGTCCGGACGTTTGGTATATGCAAGATATTGAAGCGATTGGCACCCTGCTCAAACAACCGCAGACCGTGCTGATCACCACCCACCAGAACCCCGATGCCGACGCCATGGGCTCATCGCTGGGACTGGCCGGGTACTTAAAGAAGAAAGGGCACCGCGTAACAGTGGTTACGCCGACCGACTACCCCACCGGCTTGCACTGGCTATCGGGCAATGACGACGTAATTGCGTTTGAGGAGAAAGTACGGGTACATGTCAGTCGCCTGATGGAAGAAGCCGGCGTGATTTTTTGCCTGGACTTCTCTAGTCTCGACCGCATCCGCGACCTCGGTCCGATGGTCCGCCAGTCACGCGCCACGAAAGTTCTCATCGACCATCACCTGGAACCCGAAGCCTTTGCCGACCTCGCCTACTGGGACCCTACGGCAGCCGCCACGGCTCAGCTTGTGTTTAATCTTATTAACCGGCTGGGCGATAAGGCCCTGATCGATATTTCTATTGCCGAATGCCTGTATGCCGGGCTGATGACCGATACCGGCTCATTCCGGCACCCCTCCACCACCGGCGATGTACACCGCATGGCCGCAGACCTGGTCGATTTGCACATCGACGTCAGCAGCATTCACCGGCGTATTTTTGATAATACCTCGCTGGATAAGCTGCGCCTGCTGGGCTACGTGCTGAACGAAAAACTGAAGGTGCGGCCGGAGTATAAGTTCGCTTATATAACCTTAACCGCCGACGAACTGAAGCGATTCCGCTCCAAAACGGGCGATACCGAAGGCATGGTGAACTACGCGTTATCGGTAGAAGGAGTCGTGATGGCGGCCATTCTGATTGATCGGGGCGAAGAGATACGGATGTCGTTCCGCTCCATTGGCGAGTTTTCGGTGCGGGAGCTGGCCAGCACGCATTTCAATGGCGGGGGACACCGAAATGCGGCCGGCGGACGGTCCAGCCTGTCACTGGAAGAAACCGAGCAGCACTTGCTGGCGGTGCTACCGCAGTACCAGCAGCAGCTGTTAGAAACGGTTTAATGGGCTGCGCTGGCACTATGTCTGTCTTTTTAGCGTTTTTATTTTATTCATTCAATCCATTACAAACTCATGTTTTTCAAAACCTTAGGTAAGGCTGTACTGGTCGCAGCCGTGATGGTTGCCTGCGACAGAAACCGCGTTCAGGTAACCGACAGCGGCTTAAAATACCAGATTCACGAACAAAACGAAGACACTCGCAAGGCCAAGGTCGGGGATATTATGACCATGCACCTGGCCCTCAAGAATAGCAAGGATTCCGTGCTGCGCGATACGCACAAAGAGCCGACTCCGCTAAAAATCATGCTGCAGGTGCCGCCATTCAAAGGCTCCTTTGAAGAAGGGCTGGCCATGCTCAGCAAGGGCGATAGCGCTACCTTCTACGTCAGCGCCGACTCGCTGTTCTCGCGGGCCATGCAGCCGTTGCCTCCCGGTGTTACCAAAGGTTCTGATATTGCCTTTACCGTGAAAGTCATCGACGTACAAAACGAAGAAGAATACACCAAAGCACAATCGCAGCTTCGCGACAAGCAGAAAGGTGTTGATGAGAAAATTATTGCCGACTACGTAGCCAAAAATAACCTGGGCGGCAAAGTGCAGAAAACAGCCTCCGGCCTCCATTATATCATCAATCAGCCTGGTACCGGACCTCAGCCGAAGCCCGGTGATATGGTAAAAGTACACTATACCGGTAAGCTGCTGAACGGCAAAGTATTTGACAGCTCGGTGCCGCGTGGTCAGCCGATTGATTTCCAGGTAGGCGTTGGCATGATTATTCCGGGTTGGGAAGAAGGCGTTATGCTGATGCGCGAAGGGGCCAAGGGAACGCTGATTATCCCGTCGACACTGGCCTACGGCTCCGAAGGTTCCGGTGGCGTTATTCCGCCGAATTCGGTGCTTATCTTCGATATTGATTTGCTGAACGTGAAAAAAGGTCCGGCCGGTGGCCCTGGTGCGCCGGGTGCGCCGGCTCCGGGTGGTGCTGGTGGTGCCGGTGCTCCGCGTTAACATTTTTTATAGGGCCGGATAGTACCAAACGCTATCCGGCTCCGTTGTACTCTTAAGAGACTTAAGACATTGGACGTTAGACAGCAGACGCCGGACCAGGCCTTGGCGATTTATCAAGTCTAACGTCCAATGTCTAATGTCAACACTTTGATGAGCAGTTCAAAAAAGAAGATGCGTACCTTGGCAAATAAAGTCCTGTTCTATGCCGCTCTGGCGAGCACCGGCTTTGGTGTGGTTTCCTGCGAGCAGGCTGGTGAAGCCTTACAGGACCGAAAAAAACGCGAAAACGAACAGGAAATCGAACAATACATTGACCGGAATAACCTGCGCGGCCAGGTTCAGAAAAACGAACTGGGTTTATATTATTACATAACGAAATCGGTACCCAACGGGCAGCAGCCGAAGATTGGCGACCAGGTACAGTACCATTACGTTGCCCGACGCCTGGACAATCTGATTGTCGACAGTACGGATATTGCCGCCAACAAACCGCTGTCATTTGTGTATCTCGACCGGCCCGTTAACATCACCGCCGGACTTTTCCTGGGTATTACGCAATTGAAAGAAGGGGAAGAAGCCATTCTGCTGGTGCCGGCTTACCTGGATAATGGCCGGATCGGCACGCTGCTGCTACCGCAATACTCCCCCGTTCGGTATGATCTGAAGGTAGTCAATGTCCGGACGGAAGACGAACAGATTGAGGATTATATAAAAGCCAAAAAGCTGGCGGTTACGCAAAAACAGGATAATGGGTTACGCGTTGCTGTAACCCAGTCCCGACCGGATTCGGTATTGATTACAACCGGTAAAACGGTCAATGTCAAATACACGGGCAAGCTGTTGAATGATACTCAATTTGACGCGGGCACCATTAATGTGGTCATCGGTGAAGGCCGCGTGGTAAAAGGCTGGGAAGAGGCTTTGCAGAAATTACGGGCCGGCGAAAAAGCCACTATTGTTTTCCCGTCAGCGCTGGGCTATGGTACGCAGGGAAGTGGCCAGACGATTGGTCCCTATGCACCTTTAGCCTTTGACCTGGAAATTATGAGTGTAAAATAAGTTTTCTGATGGTCTTTCAGAGCCCTTCGTAGTTTTGCGGAGGGCTTTTTTATTCCCCACCTATGGAACTCTGCTTCGCAACCAACAATCTCCACAAACTGGAGGAGGTAACCGCCCGCTTAGACGATGCGTTTACCCTGAAAACTCTCCAGGACATCGGCTGCACCGAAACACTCCCCGAAACCCAGACTACCATCGCCGGCAACTCGCGCCAGAAAGCCGAGTTCGTCTGGACCCATTATGCCGTTTCGTGCTTCGCCGATGATACCGGCCTGGAAGTCGACGCGCTCCACGGCGAACCGGGCGTCAACTCCGCTTTCTACGCCGGGCTACCCCGCGACAATACCCGCAATGTGCAGAAACTGCTTGCCGAACTCAATGGAGTAGCCGACCGTCGGGCCCATTTCCGCACGGTGTTTACGCTTATTCTGCACGGTGTCGAATACCAGTTTGAAGGCATCATCGGCGGACACATCATCACTGAACCGCGTGGTACCGGTGGCTTCGGCTACGATCCTGTGTTTGTACCGGATGGCTTTGACCAGACTCTGGCGGAGATGACCATGGAGCAGAAGAACCAGATCAGTCATCGTGCCCGGGCCCTCGACAAAATGGTGGAGTTCCTGCAAACGGTCAACCAAAGATAAGCGTATCAAATTTTTGCCCCAGCACGGCCACATCGTCGGCTTTCAGCCAGTTGCGGAGCAGGGTTGCGTAGATGCTGCGGAAGTCGATGGTGTATTTCAGGTCACCCTCGTCCAGGTCGGTGAGGTCGGGCGCTTCGTTGAAGACCTTGCCGGGTGTCAGGTTGCCGCCCATCAGGAATACGTTGTTGGCCGTGCCGTGGTCGGTGCCGTTGCTGGCGTTCTGCTTCACCCGTCGGCCAAATTCGGAGAAGGTCATCAGCAGCACGTCGTTCAGCCGGCCGGCCTGTTTAATGTCGCCCAGGAATACGTTTACGGCTTCGGCATACTGCCGCAAGAGCCGCTCCTGCTGCCCCGGCTGGTTGATGTGCGTATCAAACCCACCGATGGAGATATAATACACGCTGGTATTTACGCCGGATTGTATCAACTCCGATACCGTTTTCAGCCGGTTGCCCAGTTCACTTGCCGGATACGTAGCTTTTGCCGATTGTACTTTCGCCTTTTCGTACACATAGTTGGCAGAAGAAACCGTTTCAGCCAGGGTCTTGTACAGATAGGCCACGTTGTTATGGTCGTGATCAGGCTGCATCTGCGCCAGTTGCTGCACCATACCATGGCGGGTTTGGTTGTGCAGCCGGGCCGGGTTCAGCACCGCCAGGCCGTTCAGTTTCTGCCCTTTCAGCGCCAGGCTCAGCGTATCGTCTACCTCAATGGCCCGGTGCGGCTCACAGGCAGTGCCGGTGCAATTGGCATCCAGAAAACGGCCCAGCCAGCCGGTGTTCAGGTATTGATCGGCATTGCTGGCAGTCTGCCAGATGTCCATCGACCGGAAATGGGACCGGTCCGGGTTTGGGTAGCCGACATTATTGATAATTGTCACCTTGCCGTCATCGTACCAGCTACGCAGTGATTCCAGGGCCGGGTGGAAGCCTACCTCATCGTTTAGCCGGAAGACTTTATCGGCGGCAATGGCAATGCGCGGGCGCTCGCGGTAGTAGATATCGTTGCGGTACGGCACTACGGTATTCAGGCCGTCGTTGCCGCCGGATAGTTGCACAATTACCAGCACCTTATTCGGGTCCAATGCGCCAGCCAGCGCTGCCCGACCGAGTTGATTCAGCTCGTAGGCCTTCAGGAAATGCGGAATCAGCATTGTACCGGCCGTGGTCAAGGCTGAGTTTTTAATAAATTTTCTGCGGTTCATAGGGTTAGTTGTAAGTCGATGGTCAATAGTCGATAGTCGTTAGTGGTTGGCCGATAGTCAAAAGCAGAAAATAAGCAGCGCCACTACAGACTATCGACTAAAAACTAACTTAACTGATACTCCGGCAAACTCATTAAGGCAACCGTTAGCGTCTGGATTTGCTCGCTGCGTGATACGCCGGCCTTCACCTGTTTACCAATTAACTCCCGCTGCCGGCGGGTCAGCGGCCAGGGCAGCAGACAGGCCGCTATGGCGTCGGGCAGCTTGGCTTCGGATATGTCAGAAAAATGCGATTCAAACGCCGTCCAGTTGATCTGTGTCCGGAATTGCCGGTCGCCCCGCTGTATCAGCAGTTCGTTGTTTACATCGCCATCGTCTTTCGGCCGAACGGTCACTTCCGAGGCTTTCAGCAGGTAGTCGGGCAACCGCATCCGGAACAGCAGACTGGAACTGTCGATCCAGCTTTTGCCGCCTGGCCAGCCGGCCACGTTTGGGGGGTAGAGCAGCACCTGACCGAGTGTCCGCTGGATGAAAATTGGCGGCTGCCGCTGCTCAAATGTTAGCCCCAGCGTGTGCTGCATCCCCGCCAGCAACTCCACCGGCGATTTGATGTGGGCACCCATATTGGCCTTATCGTAAAACCAGTCGGCGGAGAATATTGTCTCCATTAGGGCCGCAATGTCGTAGCCGCTGCGATAAAATTGTTCGCTGAGTTCATCCACCCGGCGCGGGTCTTCGGTTTCGTTGACGAAGTAGCGGTAGATCTTGCTCGTGATGAACCGCGCCGTCTGCTTCTTTTCCAGCAGCATGGCAATCACATCCTCTCCCTTGAAGTTGCCGGTCTGCCCAAAGATGGTTTTAGGGTCATCATCATGGATGAGGGGCCGGAACACAAACTTACCGTCCAGCGTAACCCCCCAGCCGGTGAAGGCGCGGGCAGCTTCTTTGATGTCTTTTTCGGTGTAGTTGCCGCGCCCGAGCGTAAACAACTCCATCACCTCGCGGGCAAAGTTTTCGTTGGGCGCGTTCTTTCGGTTCTGCTGATTGTTCAGAAACTGCAGCATGGCCGGCTCTTTGGATACCGCCATCAGCAGATCACCAAACCGGCCGAGGGCGTGCTGCCGCAGGGTGTTCAGGTAGCTGTTGACCCGCTGCGGATTCAGCACGCGGCAGGCAAAATGACCGTGCCAGAACAAGGCCATCTTTTCCCGCAGGGCACCCTGCCCCGATGCCATCCGGTCGAGCCAGAGCAGGTTCATATCACGGATCTGCCCGGCGCTCATCCGAATCTGCTCCCGGAGCTTGTCGCGGTCGATTTGGCCATTCTGGAACATACCCCGTAGTTCGCGCCGGTCCGGGAGGTCTTCAGCTGAAGAAGGGAGCGGTGTAAACGGATCGCTTTCGGCAAACAGGTTTCGGATAACCTTTCGGAGCGCCAGGCGGACCGCTTCGTTGAGTTGGGCGGGGGTCGCGTCGAAACCAGCCCGGCCGAATAGATGTCGTAGCGTGTGGGTAGGTGTTCGTTCCATAAAACAGTATTAGAGTCTTTGACTGTAGATTTGGCTAAGCGGCAAAGGTTTAACGCAACGGCTCTGAATTTATTAGATGTATTTAAACGGATTTTCCTGCGTCTTTATGCTCTTTATCAGTTAGGTAAATACTACTGAAGAGATAGCAATGAATTGCGGTTCTGTCCGTAATTTAGGAGGCTTCATTCCCAATAGCTATATGCGGCATTTTTCCGGCTGGTTTATTACAGGTTTATGTTTAGTACGTTGGTTTACCGGTACAGCGCAACCCCTACCCTATAGTGCCTGGCAACGTACTCAACTGACAAAAGTTCAGCAGAACATCCGGCAGTTTCAGGAGGGTAATTACAGGCGGGCGGTCCAACGGGCCCGGCAGCAAAACCGTCTGATTGAGGAGGTCAGGCCCGACGGTACGGTACTTACCCTGCGGGGTATCGACGAGCGGGGCGAGTTGCTGTACGATGTCACCTACAGCGCCACCCGCGCCGGTACAACCACCCGCACCAACGCCTTTTATGAGGGGGGTAGCCTGGGGCTGAACCTCACCGGAGCCTCACCGGCCGTGCAGAATCGGCTGGCGTTCTGGGATGGCGGGCGTACGCTGGCAACCCATGCCGAATTTGGCAATCGGGTAACGCAAATCGACAACCCCAGCCTGACCGACAACCACGCCACGCACGTAGGTGGCATTCTGATCGCTGCGGGGCAGAACACCCTCGCGCAGGGAATGGCCCCCGGAGCCCGGCTACGGGCCTATGATTTTAACAGCGATGAAACCGAGATGGCCGCTGCCGCCCAGGACCTGTTAATCTCCAACCATTCGTACGGCACACAGGCCGGCTGGACCTTCAACGATAGCCGCACCGGAACCATCAAATGGGAGTGGTGGGGCGATACGACGATCAGCGCAACCGAGGACCACAAATTTGGGTTCTACAACACCAACGCCCAAAATTGGGATCGCATCGCGTTTAATGCGCCGTATTATCTCATCGTCAAATCGGCCGGCAACAGTCACGGGGCCAATGGTCCCGCAGCCGGTTCGCCCTATTACTTCGGCAGCCGCAGCACCACCAGTACGCAACCCCGTCAGGACCAGAACGGCTACGATCAGATCAGCACCTACGGTACGGCCAAAAACATCCTGACCGTAGGCGCCATCAGCACCATCGCCAACGGCTACTTTCAGCCGACGGATGCCCGGCTGGCCTCGTTCAGCAGTTGGGGACCTACGGACGACGGCCGTATTAAACCCGATCTGGTGGGCGTGGGCGTGAGCGTGCTTTCTACCAGTTCGGCGGGAGCCAACCGGTATACCTCCTTGTCCGGGACGTCTATGTCCTCACCCAATGTGGCCGGCTCGCTGCTGCTTTTACAGGAGTATTTCGCGCAGTTGAACAACGGCCGGGTCATGCGCTCGTCGACATTGAAAGGCCTGGCGATTCATACCGCCGAAGAAGCCGGCCCCGCGCCCGGCCCTGATTACCGCTACGGCTGGGGCCTGCTGAATACAGAGCGGGCGGCTACGGTTATCCGCAACGCCGACCGCAGCCACCTCCTCGATGAACGAACGCTCAACCAGAACCAGACCTACACGCTGTCTGTGGTGGCATCGGGCCGGGGGCCGCTGGTGGTCACCATCTGCTGGACTGATCCCGAGGGAACCGCCACACCGGTCACGGTTGCCAACCTGAATAACCGCACGCCCAAACTCATCAACGACCTGGACATCCGGCTCACCAGCGGCACTCAAACCATACTGCCGTGGGTACTGGACCCCGACCGACCGGAGCAGCCCGCCGGTCGGGGCGATAATATCCGGGATAATGTAGAGCAGATTGTCGTTCCTAACCCGATACCGGGCCGTACCTATACGCTGACGCTTTCGCACAAGGGCAGCCTGAAAGACGGCAAACAGGATTACGCCCTGCTGATCAGTGGCGCAGGCGGCCAAGCCTATTGCACCTCGGCGGCAACGGCCAACACGGGCAGCCGGATAGACCGGGTGGTTATCGGCAGCATCGATCAGCGGGGGTCCAATACCTGCTCGTCGTATTCGGATTTTATGCAGCAGAGTACCACCGTGCAGTCGGGGCAGCAGTTGCCGCTGTCGGTGACAGTAGGTACCTGTGATGCCGCCCGGAATGTGGTGGTAAAGGCGTTTGTGGACTGGAACCTGGACGGTGATTTTGACGATGCCGGCGAAACCGTTGCCACCTCGGATATCCTCAGCAGTGGAGCCACCTTTTCCGGCACCCTTACGGCACCACCGGGTTTAGCGAACGGACAGTTTACCCGGCTCCGGATCGTGGCTGTTGAAACGGCGAGTGCCGGTGCGGTCACCTCCTGCGGCCCATACGCCAACGGCGAAACGCAGGAGTACCTGCTCCAGTATGTGCGCACCGCCAATGATGTAGGCGTTATCACACTGGTCTCGCCCGAATCCGGTTTTTGTGCGCAGACAGGAACGGCAACCGGCGCAGACGGCAGTCTTACGGTAGCCGTGCGGGTGCGCAACTTCGGCACCCAGCTTCAGCAGAATATTCCGGTGAGCATCCGGGTCGTAGACAGTAACCAAAACGAATTGACTACCCTGAGCGGCACTATACCGTCGCTGGCCGCCTTTAGTGAATCGACGCTATCGCTGAAAGCCTCTCCTCAGATACGGCTTGAACCGGGGCGGAGCTACCAGTTTATCTGCACCACCGGCCTGAACGCTGACCAGGACCCTACCAACAACCAGATCAGTGTTATCCGCGCTACCAGTCCGGCTCCCGCCAATGGTATTTTTGCCGCCCTCGCCTGCGGGCAGGATGCCGCCGTATCGCTGACCAATACCGGAGCCGGCACCGCCTTCTGGTACGACTCCCCGGCGGGCGGTAATTTCCTGGCAGGCGGCAACCGAACGTCAACCGCCCTGAGACCTGCCAACGGTACTTACTATGCCGTCATCAACGATTTTTCCGCCCGCCTTGGACCCGTTACCAAGAGCGCTTTCGGTGGTGGTTCGTACGCCGGTAACTTCGGGCCGGCACCGCTGCTATCGACTCAGGTGCCGCTGCTGATCGAGAGTGCCCGGCTCTATATCGGCACGTCCGGGCGGCTGACATTTACCGTACGCCGGGCCGACGACTCCCCGATTTCGGCCGTCACCCTGGATGTTACGGCAACCCGAAACCCCAACGTTACCGGTTCGGCTCCCAGTGGTCAGCTGGCCGATGATCCCAACGACCCCGGTGCCGAATACCTGCTCAACCTCCGCATCCCGGAAGCCGGCGACTATAAGATCACGATTGAGTACGAAGACGGGGCCAGTATATTCCGGAGCAATGTGGGCGTCAGCGGATTTCCGTTCCGCATTCCGGGCGTAGCGACCATGCGTGGTTCGCAGTTTAACGCCGACACGCTGACCACTGCCTGGTACTATTTCTACGACCTGAAATTAAAGGCGCTGGGCTGTCCGGCGGTGCAGCGTACGGCCGTAAACCTGACAACGGGCGACGCCGTTACGGCCACCATCACACCCGATGGATCAACCGCCATCTGCCGGGGGAGTGCGGCCACACTCCGGGCCAATACCGGCCCTGGTTTGTCGTACCAATGGCTGCGGAATGGTCAGCCGATTGCCGGTGCTACCTCGGCCACGTACTTTGCCTCGGCGGAGGGGACTTATGCCGTGCAGGTGGCCAACGCCTGTTTACCGGCTACCTCCCCGGCGGTGCAGGTAACCCTCCGGGAAGCGGTGCCCCCGGTCATAACCCGCGATGGCTTCACGCTGACCTCCAACGCGGCATCGGGCAATCAGTGGCTGCTGGACGGGATTGCCATTGCGGGAGCCACCGGCCGGACCTATACGGCCACCCGGTCCGGCCGCTATTCGGTCAGGGCCAGTATCGACGGCTGCGGAGAGCTGATCTCCGAGGAAGTAGCGATAGTAATTCTGGCGACGGAGCCGACACTGGCCGATGATTTCTTTCGGGTATTCCCCAACCCGGCCGTAAAAACGGTGACCGTCGAGATCCCGGCCGCCACCAGCAATGAGCCGTTGCCGGTGGTGCAGCTCACCAATCTGCAAGGCGCAACCCTGCGGACGACCCCAATGCGACGCGACGGAAAAATTTATACCGCGATCCTCGATCTGGCCGACCTGCCGGGCGGTACATTTTTTGTACTGATTCAGGAGAACGGTACGGCAGCCGTTCGGGCAAAACGAGTCATAAAGCTGTAACACGTCTGCATACGGACCCATCTGCGTTGTTGAACCGAAGGCCACCGGGTGGCCAGTGGCTTGCCTTTGCCGGCCGCAGGGGCATTGCAGGCGTATTTTTTCTGTTATGGACGAACCTCTGTTCCTATGGTCAGCTTATCCACCCTGCTCCCGAAAACAACTGGCAGCGGGAGATCAGGCTCCGGTACAAAACGCTCCGGCACCAGACCTTACGGCAGGCGCGGAAGCAGGGCTGGCCGCTCCGCAAAAAGTATTCCAGTAACCGCTGGATAACCCTTCAGGAAATAGATTCGCTGGGCCAGCCCATCTATTACAGCCTGCACAATACCGAAGCGGCCGCCGGTACCCGCACCCAGATCCTCTACACCAAAGGGCCGCTGGGGCTTACCGTAACCGGCAGCAGCACCGATATAGCCGGTAAACTGGGCTTATGGGACGGCGGCCGCCCGCGCACCGACCACCAGGAACTCACCGGCCGCATCCTGCCGATGAACAAAACCGGCGATCTGAGCGATCACGCCACCCACCTGGCCGGCACCCTCATTGGCAAAGGAATAAATCCGGAAGCACGCGGTATGGCGTTCGGAGCTCAACTGCTGGTCTGGGATTATACCGACGACCTTACCGAGATCACCGCAGCCGCCCCCACCCTGCTCATCTCCAACCACGCGTACGGACCCATTACCGGCTGGGTGCTGAACGAAGAGCGGCCCGGCACCCAGCCGGATCTGAAATGGGAGTGGTGGGGTACCCCGTCGATCAGCAATACCGAAGATTACCTGTACGGCTTTTATTCCAACCGCGCCCGTGACCTGGACCGGATTGCCTTCAACAATCCGTATTACCTGATGGTGCGCTCGGCGGATAATAAGCATAGCGAAACCGGCCCGCCCGCCGGAACGCCCTATTACCTCAAAAATACCAGTCAGCAAAGTACCCTGCCCCGTAACCGCAACGACGGCTACGACGTAATTCCCGGTGAAGCCACCGCCAAAAACTTGCTGACCATTGGGGCTGGCGACGTAACGCTAACCGCCCAAAACCAGCTCACCCGCCTGAAGGTATCGGCTTACAGCGGATGGGGGCCTACCGACGACGGTCGCATCAAACCCGATCTAGTCGGTATCGGCACCCGTGTTCTGTCGTCGCTGACGGCTAGCCCTACGGCCTATGGCACCTATACCGGCACCTCAATGGCCTCGGCCAATGTTTCCGGCTCGCTGCTGCTGTTGCAGGAACTGTACGCCAACCGGACGAAAACAGCCAACGGCATTGCCCAGTTTATGCGGTCGGCCACGCTGAAAGGCCTCGCCATCCATACCGCCGACCGCCCCGCACCAGCCAAAGGCCCCGATTACCAACTGGGCTGGGGCTTGCTGAATACGGAGCGAGCCGCGCAGGTGCTTGTCAATGAGTCCAACACCCACCGGCTCGATGAACGGACACTGCCGCAAAGCCGGACATTTACCGAACAAATTGTGGCCAAAGGCGGTGAGCCGCTGGCAATTACCCTGTCCTGGACCGACCCGGAAGCGCCTGCCACCCTGCTCAGCGCGGCCAACCTGAACAACCGGACGCCCAAGCTCATCAACGACCTCGACCTGCGCATCAGCGACGGACGAACCATATACCTGCCCTGGATACTGGACCCTAACCGCCCCGATCAGCCGGCGCAGCGGGGCGATAACATTCGGGACAATGTAGAGCAGGTATACATCGCCAATCCGGTGGCCGGCCAGACCTATACCATTACCATTACCCACAAAAATACCCTGACCTACGGGGCTCAGCCCTTTTCGCTGCTGGTCAGCGGCCTGCGCCCGAGTCAGTGCCAGTTTACGGCCACGGTGAGTCCGGGCCGCGATACGCTGCTTTGCCCCGGCAGTACGCTGACCCTGCGGGCCGTAACCAATACAGGCTACCAATACCAGTGGCTGCGCAACGGCAGTCTGCTCGCCAATGCTGCCGGGTCGGCACTGACGGTTAGCGAATCGGGCAATTATGTCGTAACGATCACCGACCGCAACGGCTGCACCGGCACCTCAGCGCCGGTAAGCGTCCGGATTACAACGCCGACGGTCACCCTCTCTCCTGCGCAGGAGCAGTGGCTATGCCCAAATTCGTCCGTTACCCTGACGGCCATCACCGAGCAAGGCACGGGTCCTGTTCCGGTGGAGTGGCTGCGCAACGGCCAGCCTCTTCCGGGGGCGCAATCCGGTACGCTGGAGGCCAGAGAGCCCGGCCGGTATCAGGTACGAACCAATCAGCAGGGCTGCCGGACAACCTCCGCCGAAGTCAATGTCCGGGCCTCCACCGTCAACGATATTCCCCTAGTACCCGCCGACGAGGAGTTGCTACTGCCCCGAGGAGCTTCGGTACGCCTACAGGCTCCCAGCGAGTTGAGCTACCGGTATCAGTGGTTTCGCAACGAAACCGTACTGCCCGGCTCCACCGCCCCACACCTGCTGGTGAATCAGCCGGGCAGCTATCAGGTCGAAGTTACCCAGCAAAACTGCACGGGCCGTTCGGCGGTGCGGCTGGTGCGTGTAGCCGGCGACAACAGTCTGCCCACCGGCCCTGTTCTCAGCACCGCCCCCACCGATAGCTGTCTGCTGCTGTACCCCGTGCCGGCAACCGCCACCCTCTCCATCCGTTACGCCCACCCGAAGGCGACGGAGGTAAGCATCAGCATATATGACGTACAGGGACGGCTACTACACCGGGCGATACCCCTCATGCGGCATGGCGATTCCTTCCTGCTTGAGATGAATGTCGGTACCCTCTCGCCGGGTGGTTATTGGATTCGTCTGACCGATGGTGATCGACGAAGGGAGCAGCGGTTTATTAAGAAGTGAGCCTGTACGATGTTCAGACGACCTGAGCCTGAAAACTTCGGCTATAGCCTTAGCGCGGCAAATAATTTCTCTTTAGAGAAACAGATGACCGCTTGTATCACAAGTAATCGCCCGTCTCCCCGCTAAAATATTTTTTCAAAATAAAGAGTATTGGGAGGCTCTGTCTGCATCCTTACCTGCAAATAGCGATTCATTCTACAGCAGGTCATGCAGGACTATAGGAATTTTGGGCCGGAGCAATTAGCGATTGATGTCTCCTTTCGGCGCTGGCAGCTACTCAACGAACCGGCTGACCGCGTTTTCTGGGAAGACTGGCTGATGCAGAATCCGGATAAAAAAGATCTTGTCGAAAAAGCCGCCTACCTGTTAATCGCGCTTTCGAATCACTATACTCAGCCGTCGAATCAGGAACAGGCAATCTCGGAACGGGAAATAGCGGCCGAAATTCACCGGCTACACCAGTCGCTCGATGTGCCTGATAACCCGTCTGTAAAACGGTTTACCTATCCGTGGTTACGGTATAGTATAGCCGCCGGCTTATTGCTGATGCTTGGCTTTTTTGGCTGGTATGCATTCCAGTCATTGGTTGAGCACCGGAGCCGGACAATAACGTATCAGAGATTGACCACCCAGGCTGCTACCCCGCTGCTGGAAGTAGCCAATACGACAGATAAACCAAAACTGGTAAACCTGCCGGACGCCAGCAGCATTCTGTTATATCCGCATAGCCGCATCAGTTATGCCAGGAAGTTTCCGGGCAGCAAACGCGAGGTATACCTGGCCGGTAAAGCCTTTTTTGAAGTCGCCAAAGATCCCTCCAGGCCTTTCTACGTGTATGCCGACGGCTTAGTCACCAAAGTACTGGGCACCAGTTTTACGGTGCAGACCTTCGATAATCACGAACAGGTTAAGGTAGTGGTCAAAACGGGTAGAGTCACGGTGTTCGCCCGCCATCCGGCAAGTCGGCAGCAGCAACAGGAGGACAACAGCGAAGGGGCTCTTGTGCTGACGCCTAACCAGCAGGTTCTGTTTTCGGCACCGGATACGCGGCTGACCAAGAGTGTGGTTGAGCATCCTTCGGTAGTTGAGTGGCCGATTGAACAACTTCGGTTCAATTTTAAGCGAACACCCATAGCCGCTGTCTTTGCCCAACTCGAAAAAGCGTACGGTATCCGGATTCTGTATGACCAGGAAGTCATGCAGAACTGCTACCTGACCGCTACGCTGACCGACGAGCCGCTTTTCGAAAAACTTGATCTGATCTGTAATACCATTGATGCCCGGTACGAACAGATAGACGGGCAGGTAATCATTTACAGCAAAGGGTGTAATCTATAAGTGGATAGAGTATATGTTTAACCAATATGAACACTAAAGCCCGCCGGACACGCCTATGAAGAACCCGCTGCTGTAGCCTTCAACAAAAAGTCGGAAATGCGCCAACATCTCCGACTTCGAAACCTCCCATGTGTACGCTCGTTACGTCATCCGCCAGGCGGATCAGGGATCTATTTTGCCGAATTTTCACCCGACAACAGTCAAAATTATGTCAAAACGATTACATCTTCAAAAAGCCTTACAGAAAATGATGCGCAGGGGACTCTACCAGGCCTTTCTTTCTGTCGCCTTCGTCACGTTAGCGCATGCGTATGACGTCAATGGGCAGAAGGTTCTTGACCAAAAGATAACCTTTCAGCTGGTCAACGCCGATGTTGAAAAAGTGCTGGATAAAATTGAAGCGGTCACCACTGTTAAGTTTATGTACAACCCCCGGATCTTTGGGGCTGAACCGAAAACAGTCACCTATAGCTTCCGCGACGAACCGCTTGCCGATGTGCTCAACAAGGTGCTTTCTCCCTACCATGTAGCCTACGAAGTAGCCCAGCAAACGATTATTCTGAAAAGGCTGGAAATACTACCGGAGCTAAAACCGGCCGGACAGAAAGAAGCCCCGAAACGCAAAATTTCCGGGACAGTGCGCGACGAAAAAGGCGTTGGGATGCCCGGCGTCAGTGTAGTCTTAAAAACTACCCAGCGAGGTACGGCCACCAATGCCGAGGGTAAGTTTACCCTCGATATTCCCGACGAAACCCCCAATCCTATGCTGGTATTCAGCTTTGTGGGGTATAAGACGCAGGAGATACCAGCAGGCAACCAGACAGACATCACCGTTGACCTGGCACCGGAAGCCGGCACGCTGAATGAGGTGGTGGTTACGGCCCTGGGTATTTCCAAGGAGAAGAAGGCACTGGCGTATGCCGTTTCAGAAGTAAAAGGCAGCGAGTTTACCCAGGCGCGGGAAAACAACGTAGCCAACGCCCTGACCGGTAAAATTGCCGGCGTAAACGCAACCGGGATGGCTACCGGCCCCGGCGGCTCCAGCCGCATCATTATCCGGGGGAACGGTTCACTGAACGGTAACAACCAGCCCTTGTACGTTATAAACGGGATGCCGATGGACAACAGCATTCCCGGTGGCGGTACGGCTTCGGACGGGAACGGCATGAACGTCGACCGCGGTGACGGTATCGGTGGTATCAACCCGGACGATATCGAATCGATCAGCGTGCTGAAAGGCGGGCCCGCTGCGGCTCTCTACGGGGCAAGGGCCTCTAACGGGGTGATTCTGATTACCACCAAGAAAGGACGTGGCCAGAAAGGTGTCGGGGTAGAGATCAACAGCAACACCACCTTTGAAGACATTGCCGTGATTCCGAACTGGCAGTACGAATACGGGCAGGGCCTCGATGGCCGCAAACCCGCCACCGTTACGGAAGCCAAAAGCACCGGTCGCCTGTCGTATGGTGCCCGCATGGACGGTCAGCCGACCATTCAGGTCGACGGTCAGCTGCATCCTTACTCTCCCCAGAAAGACAATCTGAAGAACTTTTACCGAACCGGCAGCAATTACATCAACTCGGTGGCATTCACGGGCGGAAACGAGTCGGTAAACTTCCGGCTGGGGCTGAACAATACCAGGTCAAACAGCATCGTCCCAAACTCCTCGTTCAGCCGGCAGATCGCCAACCTGAACCTGAACGCCTTTCTGGGCAAGAAGCTCAGCATTGAAACGGTGTTCCAGTACAACCTGGAAGAAGGCAAAAACCGGCCAAAAGTGGGCTATGCCGATATGAACCCGCATTGGGCTACGTATCTGGTCGCCAACGTGGTCGACATCCGCAGCCTGTCTCCAGGCTATGATCCCGTCACCGGCAAGGAAATGGAATGGAACCCGGTACCGGCCGCCCCCAACCCTTACTTTGTGATCAACAAGTTTAAAAATGACGACACCAAGCACCGGTTTATCAGCCAGGGAAGCCTCCGGTACGACATCCTCGACAACCTATTCATCAAAGGCAGTGTAAGCCAGGATTACTACAGCTTTCAGTCGGAGTACGTGCAGCCGACCAACAACGCGTATCAGCCGCTGGGCACCTACGAAGCCCGCAAGACAACCTCCTCGGAAACCAACGGCATGCTGACGCTGAACTACAACACCAATTTTTTCAATAACCTGAGCTTTTCGGGGATGCTGGGGGCCAATGCCCAGCGGGCTATTTACGACCAGACGCTGATCGCCGGCAGCGAGTTTACCGTGCCGTATTTTTACAGTTATACCAACCTGGGTGCATCAACGACCACGCCAACGTACATGAAAAGCGCCATCAACTCGGTATTTGGTTCGGTCGACTTTGGCTATAAGAACGTTGCCTACCTGACCCTATCCGGACGGCAGGACTGGTTTTCGGTGCTGAACCCAAAGAGCAACAGCATCTTCTACCCATCGATTGGCGGATCATTGATTCTGTCGGACGCCTTCCGCCTGCCCAATTCCATCAGCTTCGCCAAGCTGCGGGCTTCGTGGGCGCAGGTGGGTGGCGCCACGGTCAATGCCTACCAGATCTATCAGTACTACTCCATGCAGCAGGGCGGTCACAACGGTCGTCCGGTGCAGGTGCTATCCTCTTCGCAGGTGCCTAACCCGGACCTGAAACCGCTGACCTCCACCACCTACGAAGCGGGTCTCGAAGCTAAGTTCCTGAAAAACCGCCTGGGTATTGACCTGACGCTCTACAACCGCAAAACCACGGACGATATCGTCACCACCAATATTGCCCTGTCGTCGGGCTACACCTCAGCCCTGCTGAACGTGGGTGAACTGAGCAACAAAGGTATTGAACTGATGCTGACCGGTACGCCTGTCAAACGCGGTAATCTGAGCTGGGATGTAAGCTATAACATGGCGTACAATAAGAGCCGGATCGAACGACTCGCCGAAGGGCTGACCGGCATTGATGTAGGCAGCGGGGTTGGTGGCGGATTGATCCGAAATGTTCTGAACAGACCCTATGGAACCGTATGGGGATACCCGAAAAAAACCGACGCAAACGGCAATGTGGTCTTCAACACTGCCAGCGGATACGCGGTCAGAGGGAACCTGGAGGAAATTGGGCAGGGCACCCCTCCGCTGACCCTGGGTATTACCAACAACTTCCGGTACAGGAACTTCTCGCTGAATATCCTGGTCGACGGCAAATTCGGCAGCATCGTGTATTCGAACCTGTACCAGTATGCCTATCGCTTTGGGCTGCCGCAGGAAACGCTGCCGGGTCGCGAAACAGGGATCACCGTAACCGGGGTTACACCCGAAGGCAACCCGTTCACCAAAACATGGAGCAAGGAAGATGTCGATACCTACTACGATAACGACAAGAACTACACGGCCATGTTCATGTTCAACAACGACTTCGTAAAGCTGCGCCAGTTGATTCTGAGCTACAACATACCCATCGGCCAACTGCCGTTCCTGCGTCTGCAAAGTGCTTCAGTCTCTTTTGTGGCCCGTAACCTGGCGATCCTGTATAAAGACAAGAAGAACCAGTACTTCGATCCGGAGTCGAGCTATACCAGCACCAACGCACAGGGGCTGGAAGCCTTTGGCGTACCCAGGACCCGTAGCCTGGGGGTGAATATTATGGTGAAATTCTAATCAACTCATTCGCTGACTATGAAACGATTATTTCTAAAAATACTGTGTTCGGCTCCGCTTTTCCTGCTGTTGTCGGCCTGCGACAAAGGGTTTCAGGAAATGAACGTAGATCCGAACAAATACGCCGAAGTCATTCCTGAATACCGGTTTACCCGGGCCTTGCTGGATGGCGTAAGTACTAACTTTACGGGAGCGGCCTACCTGACCATCGGGCAGTCGATGCAGCATTTCGCCACCTACAAGGAAGTACCAGCGGCTGGTGATAAGTACTTCAACTACGGCTATTCGACCGGCAACTGGAATGCCTACGCCGGAACCGGAGCCGGACAGGGCTCGGTGATCTCGACCCGGCAGGTCATCGACGCGGTCGCGTCCAATTCCGCCAATGTCAACAAACTGTCGGTAGCCCGGATCTGGAAGGCGTATATTTTTCACCGTCTGACTGATCTCTACGGCGACATTCCGTACTTCGATGCCGGAAAGGCACTTTCCGATAAAAACTACGGCCCCAAATACGATACCCAGCAGGCCATCTACGCCGATCTGCTGAAGGAGCTGGACGAGTCCATCAAGGCGTTCGATCCTACCAAAGCCACCTTCGGCAATGCAGACCTGCTCTACGGCGGTGATGTGAACAAATGGAAAAAATTTGCCTACTCGCTCATGCTGCGGCTGGGTATGCGCCTGACCGAAGTGGATGCCGCTATGGCCAAAACCTGGGTAGAGAAAGCCATTGCCGGCGGGGTTATTCTGGAGGATGCCGACCGGGCCGTTATTGCCTACGTCGACGGGTCGCAGGTGGCCAGCCGGAACTTCATTGCCGCCGGTTTGCTGAGCACCGATTATATCACGCCCGGTGGCGACAACGTAGAAGGGGGCAAACTGGCGAAAACGCTGATCGACCACCTGAAGGCGACTAAAGATCCCCGGCTGAACGTAATTTCCATTGTCTGGACCACTACCGACGGCAAGACGTTTACCGCCGACACGACCACGGCGCTGCAAAGCGGCATGCCCAACGCAGCGTACAACAACCTGCCGGCCAATTTCAACTCATTTTCGGAGCCCAACCCCAACACGCTGCTGAAGTACAGCTCGCCCCTGCTGGTGCTTGGTAATGCCGAAATGAACCTGCTGCTGGCCGAAGCTGCCGTACGCGGCTGGAACAGTGGCACCACAGCGACCGTGGCGTACAACAACGCGGTGAAAGCCGGCATGCGGCAGTGGGCGTTGTTCGGAACCGGCGGTGTCATTTCGGATGCGAAGATCAATGCGTACCTGACGGCTAACCCGTATAAAACCAGCGGCACCGTAGCCGAGCAGATGGAGCAGATTCATACGCAAAAATGGGTCTCACTCTTTCTGGAGGATGAATACGAGATTTTTTCGAACTGGAGACGAACGGGTTATCCGGTGCTGAAACCAACGAACTACCCTGGTAACCTGACCGGCGGTAAAATACCAACCCGGTTCGTAATCCCGGATTCGGAAGAAACATACAACAGAACCAACTTTGTGGAAGCCCGCACCCGCCAGGGAGGCACGAATACCCTTTCCAGCGTGGTATGGTGGGATAAGTAGTTGTCTTTTCCACACGTGGAGATCAATTTTACTGCGTATATTTAAGCTATTGGATTTCCTTCATTTTCTGAAGGAGATTCAATAGCTTGCTCCCCAACTACCTACGTATCCTGTTAACCCCTATTGCTATGCTTAGTAGACGAAAACTCATTCAGCGGTTATCGGCCATGCCTCTCCTGGGTGGTGTGCTCGGTAGCGTAACTCCTTTTGAATCCGCGCTGGCGGCTCCGGCGGCAACCCGTAACTTACTTAAGGAACTTGGCCTCCGCACCTTTATCAATGCCGCCGGCACCTACACGGCCATGACCGGCTCGCTCATGCACGACGAGGTGATGGAAGCGATTCAGGCAGCCTCCAAAGAATTTGTGATGCTCGATGACGTGCAGACCAAAGTCGGCGAGAAGATTGCCGCCCTGACGCATGCTGAATCGGCGGTGGTCACGGCCGGGTGTTTTTCGGCCATGACGCTGGGGCTGGCGGGTGTGCTGACCGGTATGGACCAGAAGAAAGTAGAGCAACTGCCGCACCTGGCAGGTACCGGCATGAAGTCGGAAGTGATTGCCCAGAAAGGCCATAATGTGGGCTACAACCACGCCCTGACCAATACCGGTTGCAAAATCGTGGAGGTCGAAACCGTGGAGGATGTCGAGAAGGCCATCAACGAAAAAACAGCCATGCTGTGGTTCCTGCATATCCAATCGGACAAAGGCAAGATCATGCATGAGCAGTGGGTGGCCCTGGGCAAAAAGCATAACATACCCACCATGATCGACATTGCAGCGGATGTGCCGCCGGTCGAAAACCTCTGGAAGTTCAACGACATGGGCTTTGATCTGGTATGCGTATCGGGCGGTAAAGCCATGCGGGGCCCCCAGAGCGCCGGTCTGCTGATGGGTAAGAAAAAATACATTGATGCGGCCCGGCTCAGTATGCCGCCCCGTGGCTCCACCATTGGCCGGGGCATGAAGGTCAATAAGGAAGAAATTCTGGGTATGTACGTGGCGCTGGAGAAGTTTGTGAACCAGGACCATCAGAAAGAATGGAAGATGTGGGAAGACCGGGCTGCACATATAGCCGATACCATCACGAAGGTCAACGGCGTGACCGTCACCACAGAGGCCCCACCTCTCGGTAATCATACGCCTACCCTGCGCATTGCCTGGGACCCGGCCAAAGTATCACTCACGACCAAAGCGCTTCAGGACAATCTGCGCAACGGCAACCCGTCCATCGAAGTGGTAGGTGCGCCCAACGGCATCAGCATTACGACCTGGATGCTGAAACCGGGGCAGGAGAAGATTGTAGCCTCGCGGCTGAAAGAGGAATTCACCAAAGCATCGGTCTGATTGTCGGTCTTTACCTGCTATACTTCCATGCAAAAACGATACATCGTCATTGCCCTGCTCTGCCTGTTCTGTACCGCCGTTACCGCCCAGATGCCCTACAGCCTCGTCATTAAGGGCGGGCATCTGATCGACCCGAAGAACAACATCAACGAGGTGATGGATGTCGCCATTACGGATGGCCGCGTTGTCCAGATCGCCAAAAACATCGACGCCACCGGGGCGAAGCAGGTCGTCGCGGCCAAAGGGCTGTACGTGACGCCCGGCCTGATCGATATACACGGGCACGTCTTCTCCGGTACGGAACCGAATAGCTACCTGAGCAACGGGCTGTCGGCCATTATGCCGGATGGCTTTACGTTCCGGGTGGGCGTCACCACTATTGTCGATGCCGGCGGGGCCGGCTGGAAATCGTTTCCGGCGTTTAAGAAGAACATCATCTTCAACTCGAAAACGCGGGTGCTGTCGTTCATCAACATCGTCGGCGAAGGCATGCGCGGGGGTGTTTGGGAGCAGGATACCACCGACATGGACCCGCGGATGGCGGCCGCTGTGGCCCTGAGCAACCCCAACGACATTGTCGGGTTTAAGCTCGCCCACTTTCAGGGTCAGAACTGGACACCCGTGCAGCGCGTGGTGGAAGCCGGCAAACTGGCCAATATGCCGGTGATCATCGATTTTGGCGGCAGTACGCCCCCGCTGCCGCTGGAAGACCTGTTTTTGAAATACTTAAGGCCGGGCGATATTTTTACCCATACCTACACGCTGCTGGAGAATAACGTCCGGGAGACGATTGTCGACGAAGAGAGCGGGCAGGTACGGCCGTTTGTCTGGGAAGCCCGCAAAAAAGGCATCGTGTTCGATGTGGGCTACGGCGGAGCCAGCTTCAATTACTCCCAGGCTATCCCGGCCATGAAAAGCGGTTTCCATCCGACGACCATCAGCACCGACCTGCACACGGGTAGCATGAACGGCTCCATGAAAGACATGCTGAGCGTCATGTCCAAGTTCCTGGGCATGGGCATGGATCTGCCCGCCGTGATCCGGGCCAGTACGTGGATACCCGCGCAGGTGATCCACCGCGAAAACCTGGGACACCTGTCCGTGGGGGCCATTGCCGATGTGGCGATCCTAAACCTGCGGGACGGCAAATTCGGCTTCTACGACAAAACCGGCTATAAAGTAGACGGCAAAAAGAAGTTCGAGTGTGAGATGACCATCAAGGGCGGCAAAATCGTGTACGACCTCAACGGTATTGCCAATCCGATTGTGTTGCGGTGAGTGTTGGCGTATCCAAGGCACAGTTTAGACCACCGGCACATCCCAAGCCTGAAAGGCTTGACTCTGGATAACCCCGACTTATCAGTCGGGGTAGACGAGCTAAAGCGGCTACTCCCAACCCTGAAAGGGTTGACCTAAGCAGTCATCATTCAACCCCTTCAGGGTTGTAGTAGGGCACAGATCAGGACTTAGCCCCGACTTTTGAGTCGGAGTTATCCAGAGTCAAGCCTTTCAGGCTTAAAAGAGAGGAGCCATTTCGACATACATTAATTGACTGTTAGATATACCCTATTCACTAGACGCCCGATGTCCAAAATTCGCTGTGCCGCCATACTATTGATGCTGCTGGCCTTTATCGGCTTCACTCCACCCAACGACAACCGGAAACTGCCGGTCATCAACACGGCCAACGGCGGGCTGTTCCTACCAGATGGCTTTGAAGCAGTGGTGGTGGTCGATAGCCTGGAGGGACGCGCCCGGCACATCGCCGTCAACACCAACGGCGACATTTACGTAAAAGCCCGGTTTGTGCGCGACAAAGATGAATCAGTGATTGCGCTCCGGGATACCAACCAGGACGGCCGGGCCGACATCATTAAACGCTTTGGTGGCCTGGATCGGGAACGCTCGTACGGCACCGCCATACGCATCTACAACGGCTACCTGTATTTCAGCTCCGAACTCCTTGTGTACCGCAATAAACTAACGCCCGGCAAACTGGTCCCGGAGAGTCCGCTGGAGGTAGTACTCACCGATGATCACAAACATGGCATGCACGAGCATATTGCCAAGCCGGTTACCTTCGACAACCAGGGGAATATGTACGTGCCGTTCGGGGCCGGTTCCAATAATTGTCAGGAGCGCAACCGCACCCCCAACTCGGCTGGCCAGTATCCGTGCGCCATGCTGGCCGATCATGGCGGCATCTGGCGGTTCGACGCCAACAAAACAGGTCAGACTCAGAAAGACGGTTACAAATACGCCACCGGCCTCCGCAGCGTGGTGGCCCTGGACTGGAACCCGGCCGACAACAACCTGTATGCTTTGCAGCACGGCCGCGACGACCTGCTCATGCTGTGGGCAGGTACGTATTCGCCCTGGCAGAGCGCCGTGCTGCCGTCCGAAGAGTTCTTCCGGGTGAAAGATGGTTTTGATGGCGGCTGGCCCTATACGTACTATGACCAGATTAAAGGGAAGAAAATTGTAAATCCGGAGTATGCCGCCGACAATCGGATCAATCCGGAAGCAATGAACCTGGAAAAGCCTTTAATTGGCTTTCCGGGACATTGGGCACCCAATGATCTACTGTTTTACCGGGGCGCCGGCCTGACCAACGGCTTTCCGGCGCGGTACCGGAACGGCGCCTTTATTGCCTTCCACGGCTCTACCAACCGCGCTCCATATCCGCAGTCCGGTTATATTATTGGCTTTGTGCCGTTTAAAGACGGCAAGCCTTCGGGCAATTATGAAGTATTTGCCGATGGCTTTGTAGGTGTAGACCCCGTAGTCAACGTAAGCGATGCCGTATACCGGCCGATGGGTATTGCCATGGGTCCCGACGGATCCCTGTACATCGCAGAAACCGAAAAGGGCAAGATTTGGCGGATTACCTACAAAGGCAACAAAAAGACCTTTGGCCCCGCCCAACTGGCCCAGATGGAAAAACGTAAAACGATGTCGCATATCCGTACACCTGACCCGATTAAAGACAACCTCGACCGCGACAAGCCGGTGGCGGGTAGTAAAGTGTACGCGGTCTACTGCTCGCCCTGCCACCAGCGCAACGGTCTCGGCGACTCTCAGCGATTCCCGCCCCTGGCCGGATCGGAGTGGGTGCTCGGCGACAAGAAACGATTGATTGAAGTTGTACTGAAAGGGCTGGAAGGCCCCATTGAGGTGAAAGGCCAGTCGTACAACAATGTAATGCCGCAGCACAGCTTCCTGTCCAACGAAGACATTGCGCAGGTGCTGACCCACATCCGGCAGAACTTCGGCAATCAGGCCGATGCCGTGAGCGTGGACGATGTGAATGCCATCCGAAAAACAATAGCCTTAAAAAAATAACCCCAAGTCTATATGAAAGCCCAACGCAGATCTATTTTAAAACGACTATTTGCTTCCGTAGCCGGTATCACCGGCCTAAGCGCAACATCCGTTGCCGCCACCACTAGCACAAGCGCCAACCCGACCGAGCCGGCCCCCGAAAAAGAAGTCTTCAATGTAGAGACGCACCAGGACGTGCCCCTGTTTTCGGGCTCCACCAAACTGGGCAATCTGGTGTTCGTTGCCGGCAAGGGCTACCACAAGGAAGGCGACATCCGGGTCCACACCGACGAAGTACTCAAAGAACTGGAGAAAGAACTCATCAAAGCCGGCTCGTCGATGGAAAAGGTGTTGAAGGTGAACGTCTACCTCCACGACCTCAACGACTACAAAGCCATGAACGAAGTCTACAAAGGCCGCTTCGGCAGCAAGCCCCCGGTGCGCACCACCGTAGCGGTCTACGGCGGAGTGCCTGGCAGTTCGCTGGTAGAGATGGATTGCATTGCGTATATATAGGCAAGTCCCTTCCTTTATGAAACGAATTCTTCTGCTGCTCTTAACTATCTGGTCGCACCTGACGCCGGCCCAGGAATACCGCATTGTCATCAAAGGCGGACACATCATTGATCCGAAGAACAATATTGATGGGGTAATGGACATTGCCATCAACGACGGCAGGATTGTTCAGGTAGCCAGGAACATTGATGCCAAACGAGCGGTTCAGGTCGTCAACGCCAAAGGCCTGTATGTGACGCCCGGCCTGATCGACATGCATACTCATGTGTTCTTCGGCACTAACCTCGACCAGACCTACAGCAATGGCCCCAACGCCCTGCCGCCGGATGCTTTTACCTTCCGCAACGGCGTGACTACCATCGTGGATGCGGGCTGCTCCGGCTGGCGCGACTTCGCGACGTTCAAGAAGCAAACCATCGACCGCTCACAGACGCGGGTGCTGGCGCTGCTCAATATCGTGGGGAGCGGCATGCGGGGCGGCACCTATGAACAGAACATTGCCGACATGGATGCTAAGGCGACGGCGGATGTGGCGAAACAGTACCCGGAGCAGGTCGTTGGGGTTAAGCTGGCCCACTTCAACGGCTACGACTGGACCCCCACCGACCGGGCGGTTGAGGCCGGTAAGCTGGCCAACGTGCCCGTGATGATTGATTTTGGCGGCAGTACCCCTACCCTGCCCATTGAAGAACTGTACACCAGACACCTGCGGCCGGGCGATATCTACACCCACTGCTTTGGTCAGCTTAAAACCCGTGAAGCCATTGTAGACGTGGAGAGCGGCACCGTAAAGCCGTTTGTCCGGGAAGCGCAGAAGAACGGCATCATATTCGACGTGGGCTATGGCGGCATCAGCTTTGCGTTTTCGCAGGCCATTCCAGCCCTGAAGAGCGGCTTCTACCCGAATACCATCAGCACAGATATCCATACCGGCAGCATGAACAACGCCATGAAAGATATGCTGAATGTAATGTCGAAATTTCTGGCGATGGGTATGCCTTTACCGGGCGTGATCGAAGCAAGTACCTGGAACCCGGCCAAAGCCATTAAGCGCGAAGAACTCGGCCATCTGTCGGTGGGTTCCGTAGCTGACGTAGCCATTCTGCGGTTGCACAAAGGTAAATTCGAGGTTCGGGAGACGGGCACCTTTGGCTTCTTTGATTATACCGGCCACAAGATCGAAGGCAAGCAAAAGCTATCGGCCGAAATGACGATCCGGAACGGCAGGATCGTGTACGACCTGAACGGCATTGCCAATCCGGTGATTGTGATGCAGCAGCCGCAATCCTGATCAGACCGCCAGGTCTGCAAGCAGGCAGAGGGCAATCATCCAGTAGTTATGGAAGGTCATCTGGTCTTTCAGCGCACCCAGCGCCTTGTACAGGAGGTTAGCCACCGACTGGCGGTTAATCTCCATCACCTCGGCGATCTGCTCGTTTTCCAGCCCTTCGTAAAACTTGAGGAATACGGCTTCCTGTTGCCGTTTGGGGAGGGTATCAATGGCCTGACGAACCCGGTGCCGGCTTTCGACATCCATCTCATCCCGTTCAATGTCGGTTTCAACCGTTTGCCAGTCCGATACATTGTTTACTTCCGGACTGTACAGGGGCGACAGGGGTTTGCGGGCCCGGCGAAACTCCTGTAAGATCTGGTTACGCAGCGACTTGAACAGGTAAATAGATACATACTGGATGCTGATGGTATACCGATTTTCCCAGATATGGATGAAGATGTCCTGCAGGCAGTCTTTGATGAAGTCGCGGTCGTCGGTAAAATTCAGCGCGTAGGTAAACAGCGACCGGTACTGCGACTCGGCTAACCGGCAATACGCCACCTTGTCTCCGGCTTTTGCCTGATGCCAGAGTTCCAGCAGGTGCTTGTTCTCGTCGATGATGCGCTGTCTGGTCTCCACAACAACATAACTGAGTTTTTCCGAAGGTAAAATAATAGGTAAATTCGGGTAAACCTAACAGCACACCCGCAGTTATGCGATAAGTGCAAATAAAATTTCAGATCAGCCTAGAAATGTAAATTATTGTTCTGCTTGCGTTTACAACAAAATGTGCAATAAGAACCGCTGTTTCCGGGATTCACCTAACCGGGCAATCGGGTATTTGTAGCCGGTAAAGGCTCCCACAAGGAAGGTGACATCCGGAGCATACCGACGAAGTACTCAAAGAACTGGAGAAGGAGCTGATCAAAGCCGGCTCCTCGATGGAAAAGGTGTTGAAGGTAAACGGCTGCCTGCACGACCTAAACGACTATAAAGCCATGAATGAAGTCTCTAAAAGGTCGCTTTGGCAGCAGGCCCCCGGTGCGTACCATCGTAGCCATCTACGGCGGTGTACCTGACCGTTCGCTGGTAAAGATGGATTACATTGCCTATATCTGATCCGACTATCAGGCAAGCCTACCGTGGTGAAGGCTCTCCGGATCCTGCACCCGTATACTACTGCTTCATAACCGGCGTGGGGTTATCAGGGCAATTAGGCATACTACCGGAGCCGTTAGGGGTTCCACACGCCTACATATACACTTCAAACACATTGATCTTATAGGCCTTGTCCTGGAGAACACTACGTTTCAGGTGCCGGAAGACGCCCAGATGAGCCGGTAACCATTCATCCTCCAACGCTACATAAAAGCGTCGTTGCTCCATTAAATCAGAGCGAATACCTTTAAACTCCACTTCAATATCGTTCTGGCAGGTGTCTGTTCTGACCAACTCCGACCAGCCAGGAACGTCTGACTCGTTCAATCCGAACAATCAAGGCATTCTGAACAGTTCGGGGAAGCCATTGGATCAAGAGCCGTCTTTGGTTGCCTTGCTGAAGGAGAAACTCAGTTCATTCTGCCGGATAGGTTGGTACCCAGTTTAAAGGCATTCAGCAGGGTGGCTAATTTTTCTTTTAGCAGAAAGACATCATAGTTTAGCATATGCACTTCCGTAGCCAGATCAGCCAGGCTGGACTCTTCCAGTCTCGCCAGTTCTTTAATGGCCTCCGTGAGGGTACCTCCTACCACGGGCGGCTGGGGCTCAGAAAACGGTTCGCCCGCCTGTTTCCAGATATCCCGCGCCTTTTCAAAATCAGCCATCTGGTGTTTATACAGCGAAATCTGCTGGTTGATAAAAAAGTGCAGTAGCCATAACTCATCTAGTTGATGATGTTTAGGGTCCAGATAGGTTAATATTTGTGATTTTAATTGCTTATCCATAATACAGCGAAAGCATAAGATACATAGCCCGGCAGGCCCTATGGCCTCGGAACAGATTATAACACCTCCGGATTCAGCTTTGCTGCGGTTAGCTTCCCGTGAGGGGTAAGCAATACGACTACATCTGTTTTTTCCCGACCGCCAAACGGCATAATTCTGACCAGCCCCTGCTGGTGAAGTCGTTCGGTATATTGTTGACAGTAGGAGATGGTCAGGCCGGTTACCGACGAGAGCCCCTCATAATTCATAACACCTTCATGCAATAATGATGTAAGCATCCGATTAAGAGCGTCCATAACAATAAGGGTTTGTTGCTTCTAAGTGAATAAGGCGAAAAAGCGGCAGCCGGCATTGTCCGGATAACTACAACGACGCTATGTTGTTCAGGCTCGATTTCGCATAATATATCGAAGGTTCATCTCCGGTAGCACTCAATAAGGCCTGTTCGGTCGGGAAAAGTTTGGAACTGCTTTCAACCCGGTCGAAGATCTGGACTTGTCCAAAGGGATTAAACTGACTGTGGGGCAGAACCTCATACCTGACCATATCGACCATCAGGGTATTTTGTGCCTCATTTTGCCGGATGAACCTGGACTGGGGATTAATAATAACTTCTATGGACCTGATGACGCCGGAGAAATACGGCACCAGCTTTGTATTATTGTCGGTCCAGTACAGCAGCGGCTGATTGATAAATACCTGCTCACCTACCTGAAAAGGCAGGTCGATCGGATTAAGAAAGAGTTTCATACAGTACGGTAAGATAGGGTGAAGGCCGGAAACGATAAATGGTGCGGGGGCAGACCCCTCTGGGGCTAAAAAGCTATACCCTATACGTAGTAGGCGAAAAACTCTTCCGGCAGACAGATTGGACGAGCAAGTAACTAACCTGGTTAGGCCTGGAGGTCACGGAAGAGCTTGCTTAGTAAACACTGTAAACGCAGATAAGTTGCGGTAGAGGCAATTTATATTTCATCCTTTCGCCGGCCCACCTGTTTCTGGAAGAGGTTACCCCTAAACATCCAGGGCGCAACACCAGCAGAAGAACCATCGTAGCCATATACGGCGGAGTTCCCGGCAGTTCGCTGGTGGAGATGGGTCTTTTGCGTATATATGATCTGAATAGCCTGATCAACGTTAGTGTGCCATCCAATTGTTTCGTATCGAAACGATGCGTATTTTAATTGGGTTATTCGTAAGCAGTCATTCCCGCCAGAATGGAGAAAAAAGATTTACAAATTTTGATTAAAACCCATGAAGCCCTGTATGCCCGCGCCAAAACCATTCTTGACGAACACTATGCTGAGTTGGAAGCGCAGAACAAGCATATGCAATGGGTGAACGAGTGGTTGAAGCAAAAAGAGATTCTGGAATGGCTGATACAACAAAAACCGGATGACGAAGAACCAACTGATAACAGGTAGAGCGATGGTAAAGGACAAGACACTTCCCAATTTTGATAAGGAGTTGGCTGACATTCAGTCTAAAACCTCCGAGACCCTTTCGTTTTTAGAAACGCAGGGGCATCGGCTTAATTTAGCCGAGTGGGTAACCATTGCTAAGTACGCCCAACAGCATAACCTGTCTACGCAGGTAGTGACTAACTGGATTAACCGGGGCAAGATACCCGCTGATTGCGTTATTGAAGTACCCGAATTAAATAATATCAGGTTAATAAAAGATAAGCCATATTGAATGGCTAACCGCTATTACATATAAAATAACGGTTTTTCACTTACTTGCTCCTCGATTCACTTTACGGGCCCCATCAAATTGGGCAATCTGGTGTTCATGGCTGGCAAAGACTACCACAAAGAAGGCGACATCCGCGTCCACACCGACGAAGTACTCAAAGAACTGGAGAAAGAACTCATCAAAGCCGGCTCGTCAATGGGGAAGATCCAGAAGAGAGTAAACATTTAAAAACAAAAAACAGCTATTATCCAAAAAGGAATTCCGCTAAAGGTTCCATGTAATTGTGTTGTAAATAAGTTGTTGTGCAACCTGTCTCTGTAAATTTATAGGCATAGCCACCGACATATTTAGGGGCATCACTCCACGAGGACGGTTTATCTCTCTTTCGATCACGCGATCTTGTTTCATAGGTAAACTTACCTTCAATTACCCATATTAAAGCAATCCCATGTGCCTTCGCAAAATCGACAGCTCCCTGCTGAAAACCAGATGTCGAACAAAGAATACCTTTATGTGCACCCAAAGATTTTACTCTGCTATAAAGCACTTCAACTTTTTCTCGCTTAATAGGTGTGTTATAATGTTTACACTCGACAATTACGGTAATTAGACTACCAGCAAATGCTTCAAAGGTCGCTTTTACATCTATTTGATAGGTCCCATCATTAGCAGACTCTTTTACATTATGTTGTACATCTAGATCTTTAAGACCTACGCCTGATTCAATAAGGAAGGTTTTCACCAATACCTCAAAATCACCAGGGCTAATTTTTGTCACATGGTTTTCTGGCAATAAATTAAGTAAAAGGCTTCATCTGGTTACAGCTTCAGAAACTCACTAATTTGTTAACAAAATAGGGCCAAACCTACCCTGAAAAGGTATTTTATGCCATTTAGCTTAAAAATAGAAAGAATTATTTACCACCGTTAGCGGGTATTAATCAACATGCCCTCTATATAAGATAAGTTGCAGCAGCGGCCGCTGGCGGATGAGCACTGAGCCGAATCTCCCGTTTAGACTTGGTTAATTATTCGGCCACGGGCAGATCTAACCGCCCGGCTCGTTCCAGCAGGAGTTGCCGGTATGCTTCTTTCTTTTCGTCGGACAGAAAGCTGTTATCGATGAGTTGAAACGCGCCTGGCAGTCGCTTGCCAAAGCGCTGGTGTACGTTGGCCTGCTGCTTTTCGGTCAATCCCAGTTTATTGGCAAAAGCCGCCCAATCCGTTATTCTTAGCCGGTTTTTCTTTCCGTTCAGCGTGAGCTCAGTCTCTTCCTTATCTTCCGGCAGTAACAGTTTGGTAGCCAGCAAATCGTACGCCGGTGTCAAGGCTACCGTTTCATCGTCCGGGCACCACAGGGAGAAGTTCTTTAAGTGCATATCGGCGTTGCCGGTCAGAAAGCAGAACAGGCTGAGTTCATAGAGCGTCACCAGGTCCAGTACGGCCTGGGTGCTGTGTTTCTGGATTAGCCGGGCCACCAGTTCCAGCGAGCCTTTGTATTTATCGGCGGTCAGTCGTTCGGCCAGTTGGCAGAAGTCTTCCATAGCCAGCTTGCGGCCGTCCGGAGTGCGGTCGATGCGCCGGGTCAGGTAGGCTAGTTCGCCGGTTTCCAGACGGATAAGCGTGTGGGGTACGGTGGTTATCCCAAACAGCCCGGCCAGATGCATCGTGAGGTCTTCGGTTTCGGTCATTTCCGGAAACAGTTCGTACGGAGGCTTTAGGATATACCGTCTCCATAAGTCTACCAACTTCAGGCGCTCCCGGCCATCAGCCGCCTGTATATCGAGCGACAGCTTTGGTTGTACCCCCGTCACTGTAATGCTCTGCCGGATAATTTGTTCCGCCAGTTCATACATCGTCTCTTTGGCGTAAGGCAATTCCGGCGGTTGCGGCCGTCCAAAGAACTTCCGGCTACACGCCCGGTGAAAGTCGGTTTCGTCGGCGGCCAACGGACCATAGCAGTAGAGACAATTGCTATTCATCAGCCAGAGGAACAATACTTACGGCTCCTATACAATCCCGACAGCAAACCAGCAGCAGGCCATACCGGTCGCTGCTTTTCAGTTTTCAGTTTCGTTCCGCAATCGTCAGCAACCAGCCTTCCGGAATCAAGCCATCGAAGAACGGAAACAGCACGGTGCTCCGGTACGGCGTGGCCGTGAGCGGCAACGTAAGACTAACGGGTCGCGCACCTGGCTGGTTCAGGTAATCGGCATCGTAGCTGAATTCGTAGCCTTCGTCCGTTTCGGCCAGGTGCCCGGCCAACTCCTGGTGAAGGTATACGGCGGCTTTCCGGCTCATAGAGCGGTATCGGTATCAGCGGGTTTCCGGGACATGGGTACCGCCCCTACTTCGTGATTAAATAACCGTAGCACTTGATTAACCTTATCGAGCCGAAGGGTTGCTTTCCCCTGCTCCAGGTCTCTGATGAAGCGCAACCCTACCCCGGCTTTGTAGGCTAATTCATCCTGCGTTAAGCGGGTTAGCTTACGCCATTGCTTCACAAACTGGCCTAGCGTTGTTTCCATAGCTATGCTGATGAAGCAATTTATACCTGATTGGGTATAGTTTCATTAGCACACTGGCATTTTATACCCCATCGGGTATAATAGCTTAACAATAGCAGCGAATTGTACCTGATAAAGTATGTTTAACAAATTCCTATGGTTATCTACCAGCCTTCTTTTATCCTTTGAAATTGTGTGCGTACCGACATCTGGGCTGAACTATTGGCTGACCTCCACGAGGCAGAGGAAATTGCAGGGGGAGAGCATTTCTATAAACCGCTGGCTCCTACGGAGCAAAAATTGTCAGTTGGGAAAGTGGTTCGAATTTGCCAGAAGCAGGGTAAGTACTGATCTAAAGTGTTTTGCTTTTGGCCTCGTACGTTGGTTGACAGACAAATTATTGCTCCGTAGGAGCCAGCGGTTTATAGTAAATGCATTGACAGTGGTCTACCGGCTGTGCTGTAGGCACAAGCCATTGTTGCAGGCCACCTCACATTAGTTGCTAAAATCAAATTCAACTCCTTCGCCTAAATGCTGAACCATGAAGAAATGTCTATATCCTCCCTGACGTGAAAAAAATCTTTACATATCGTTTGCTGATCCTGTTTCCGTATCAGACTTTGTCAACCACCTAATGAACCAATCAACCCATTACCGAATCAACCAACTGCACTTCCCGCATCTCCTTCTTCGGCGCATCACAAGTAGGACACTCGTAAGAATCAGGTAATTTGGCGAAGGGGACGCCGGCGGGAATGCCGCGCAGAGCATCGCCGAATTGCTCGTCGTAGACGGTCAGGCAGTGAGGGCACTGGTGGATGAGGGGTGCGGTGTCGGCCATTGGCGGGGTTTCTTCCGGTTCGGGGCGCAGGATTTCGGGGCGTTGCTGGATGTGACGCATACCAAACTTGCGGCATAGACGCTCTATCTGGCCGGGCAGCATCATCTTCAGCAGCCCGCGTTCAAACAGGTGATAGGTCCGGCTGTTGGGGTTGAAATTGTCGGCGAAGTAAATATCATAGACACTAAAAAGGGGCAGCAGCCCAATCCGCAGCAGCGGCCGCTGGCGAATCAAGACGGAGCCGAAGACCTCTGATTTGGGCCGGGTTTGTACGCCAAAACACAGGCCAAACGTCCGGGTATCCTGTTTGGCGAAGTACCGAATCACCGAGTTCTTGATGCGGGTTCCCTCATCGCTGTGGTCCTCCGTCTGCCAGGCCAGTTCGTTGGCCGCATGGCGCACATTGATGTTGTGCTTCGACAGCACGTACGACCAGCCGGCCCGGTCTTTTTCTTCAATTCCTTTAATGATGAGCGATTTCCAGGGCGTCACGCAGATTTCACCGATGCGGGTTTTCAGGCAGAGCCGGCAGAGGTCCAGCAGAAACGCAATCGAAAACTGCTCCTCCCGGCGGTACAGCCCCAGCCACGACCGCTGGCCGTAGCGGTTGAACCCTTCGTAGTACGGCAGCGAAAACTCGGGGAGTTCCACCTCCTGCGTAGCCGGCTGGGTGATGTACTGCCGCTTTGCCGTTACGGCCCGGTACAGCGACTCTTCATCGCTTTGCCCCTCGTCGAGCATAGCCTCATCGAGGGCTTTCGCCAGCGGGCCAATCTCGTTGGTATAAATTAACTCCCGCCACCGGAACACGCTATTGCTTTGCTTCGGGCGGATGTACAGGTACCAGAAGTGCGGCTCCGGCGATGCAATGAAGTTGAGGTTACCCGTAAAAAACGGCGTAAAGCTCTGGCTGGAATCCGACAGGTTTACTTTCAGCCGCGGCCGGCAATCAAAACTATCCAGCACGGTATGGTATTCGCCTTCGTGCAGCCAGTCGCCGGTGCGGAACACTTCTTCTCCGCAATAGGAGCTGATGATGTTGGGGTATTCGTCGCGGTTTACTTCGTAAAATAGCTGGTGCGCCTTGAGGTCTTTTTCCAGAAAGCGCATGTCTTCGTAATGCACCGTCATCAGCAGTTGCTGCCGCGCACCAAACCGCACCTCCCGCACATTGGCGTTATACGCCAGCGACAGGACATTCTGCAGATACCCCGGCGACACAATGCCCGCCGGGAGGTTTATTTTGAGGGAATAGTAATCGCGCATGGAGAGTTGTGAGTTTATCTTACTTATTAATTCTGGCCCCGTAGGGGTCTCCGGTTAATAGAAAAACAGGCTACGGCACGCAAGCCATGTGAGATTACGGGCATTTCTATAAACCGGTCGTACCTACGGCACGAAGTAAGACAGAATCTGGTCTTATATGCTACCCACTACGAATGACAAACATTAGCACTTAACGGTTACTTTTATTCCAAACTCAACTATTACTCATTATTCACCATTAATACAGCCTCGTTCATTTTCTCCAGTATACTCCTCACCTCCGGGCGGCAGGAGCCGCAGCCGGTGCCGGCGCCTGTTTTCTGGCAGAGCTGCTGGAAATCGGTGCAGCCGCTCTGGATGGCGCGTTCGAGGTTGCCCTGGCCGACGTTGTTGCAGGAGCAGACCAGCTTGCCTTCGACAGGGTCTACCTTCTTGCTCGACCGGAGCAGTTGCAGCCGTTTTTCGGACAACTCGACGCCACTGGCGATCAGGTCGCGGAACTCCTGAAACTCATTTTTATCGCCCACCAGTATCGTCCCGACCAGCTTATCGCGGTGGACAATGCACTTCTTGTAGTAGCGCTTGGCCCGGTCGATGAACACAATCTCTTCGTAGTCGGGGTCGTTGGGCGGGGCTTCGGGCAGGCCGATGCTGCACAGGTGCAGGCCTTCCATTTTCAGGATGTTCATGGAAACGCTACCCTGGTACGGCTGCGAAATATCACCGGTGATAAACCGGGCTACCACTTCCGCCTGTTGTTCGGCCGCCAGCGTAATGCCCCACATCTGCCCGCGCCACTGGGCAATTTCCCCGGCCGCGAAAATGTCGGGATCAGTCGTTTGCAGGTAATCATTGACCACCACACCCCGGTTACATTCCAGTCCGGCCTGACGAGCCAGTTCGATATTCGGTACGGTGCCGATGGCAATAACCACTACCTGACAGTCGATCTTCCGGCCTGATTTCAACTGGATGCCTTCGACCCGGTCGGTACCCCGGAATGTCTGCACCTCTTCGTTGAAATATACCTCAATACCCCGCTCAATCAGGTCCTGATACAGTAACTCCCCGGCCAGCGGGTCAAGCTGCCGTTCCATAAAGCGGCTGATCCGCTGGATAACGGTCACCCGTACGTTCATCTGCCGCAGCGAAGCCGCCAGTTCCAGTCCCAGCAGACCACCACCGACAATCACCGCATGAGGATTGTCCTGGTTAAGATAAGGCAGCACCGAATCGGCATCCAGCCGCGACCGCATGTTGAAAATGCCGGGTATCCGGGGTACGCCTTTCGGCATAAAGGCACTGCTACCGGTGCCAAGCAGTAGCTTGTCGTAGCTATGCTCTACGCCATTGGTATCGGTTACGACCTTATGCTCCCGGTCGATGTGCGCAATCCCCACGCCTTTGTGAACAATGATTTTTGTTTCGTCGAACTGATCTTCGCGCAGTTTGACGAGTTGTTCCCACGACTGCGCCCCGCTGATGTAGTCGGGCAGCAGTACGCGGTTGTAGAACGGGTAAATTTCTTTGGAGAAGACGTGAATTTCGTCTTCGTCATTCAAGGCTCTATACGCGTTGATGAAGCCCAGCCCCGCCGAACCGGCACCGATAACAATGATTTTTTCGACCGGCTTTTTGTACGGTACTACCTGAACGGCTGAGAATTTAAAATCAGGCTCCTTCGAGCGGGGGTCATACAGGGCGTTGGTCAGGTTATTGGCCCGGCCGAGGTTTCGGCCCAGAATCTTGCCCCAGTGCATTGGCAGAAAACAAAGCCCCGGCCGCACATCATCGGTTAGCTGCGCTTTCACGCGCACCTCCCCGCGACGACCTCTGACTTCCACCAACTGACCGTCGCGAATACCACGGGCGCGGGCATCGTCGGGATGAATTTGCAGGAACGGCTGCGGAATGTGCTGGTTCAGTTTGGCCACCCGACCCGTTTTGGTCATGGTATGCCACTGGTCGCGGATACGGCCCGTTGTGAGCACCAGCGGAAAATCGTCATCGGTCGGCTCGGAGTGGTTGCCGTCGGGTACCGCGTGAATTTGGGCACGGCCATTGGGAGTGTAGAAGTGATGGTCGGTAAAAAGGCGCTTTGTGCCAAGGGACCCCACCCCCGGCCCTTCCGGATCGGCGGACCGCCCTTGAAATAAGGGGAGGGGCGGAATCCCACGGTCCTCCCATTTCTCTTTACCCCCTGCAACAAGCGGCCACTGCACGCTCCTCACCTCCCGCAGCAGGTCGTAGCTCACGCCCGTCACATCTACATTGGTGCCGGCGGTGATTTGGGTGTATTCCTGATAGACTTCCGAAGCACAGGTGTAGTTGAACGACTTGCCGAAGCCCATTTTCTGCGCAAAACGCCAGATGATTTCGGCATCGGGCAGAGCCTCGCCGGGTGTGTCCAGTACCTTGGGCAGGTGGGTAATCCGGCGCTCGGCATTGGTCATGGTGCCTTCTTTTTCGAGCCAGGCGGCTGCGGGCAGCACCACATCGGCAAAGGCAACTGTATCGGCCCGGTTCGAAACGTCCTGCACCACCACAAACCGGGCTTTTTTCAAAGCTGCCTCCGCTGCATTAACATCCGGCAGGCTCACCAGTGGATTGGTGTTGATAATCCAGATGGCCTTCAGCCGCCCGTCGTTCAGTGCATCGAACATTTCGGTGGCCGTCAGACCGGGTTTGTCGGCAATCTTCACCGGGCTGTTCCAGAAGGCTTCCACCTCAGCGCGGTGTCTGGCGTTGGTCACATCACGGTGGGCCGGCAGTACGTTGGCCAGACCACCTACCTCGCGGCCACCCATGGCGTTCGGCTGGCCGGTCAGCGAAAACGGTCCGTTGCCGGGCTTGCCGATGCGACCGGTAATCAGGTGCAGGTTAATCAGCGACAGGTTTTTGTTCACCCCAATCACCGACTGGTTCAGGCCCATCGTCCACAACGACAGAAACCCTTTCGACCGGCCAATCCACTTGGCGGCCAACCGGATATCCTCAGCCGGGATGCCGCAAAGCTCGGCCGCTTCCTCGACGGTACGCTGCATCACCAGTTCCCGGAATTGCGTAAATCCGTCGGTATGGTTGATGATAAACTCCTCGTCAATGTACCCCTTTTCAATCAAGACCCGGCCGATGGCGTTGTTCAGCACAATGTCGGTGCCGGGCTTGACGGGCAGGTGCAAATCCGACGAGCGGGCGGTATCGGTCTTACGGGGGTCGACACAAATAATTTTGACATTCGGATTTGCGGCTTTATGGGCCTCAATGCGTCGCCAGATAATCGGGTGGCACCAGGCCGGATTGGCCCCCTGCACCAGAAACACATCCGCTTCTTCGATATCGTCGTAACAAACCGGCACCGAGTCTTCGCCCAGCGACAGTTTGTACCCCACCACCGCCGAACTCATGCAGAGCCGGGAGTTGGTATCGATGTTATTGGAGCCGATAAAGCCTTTTATCAGCTTATTGACCAGGTAATACTCTTCTGTCAGGCACTGCCCCGATACGTAAAACGCAACCGAATCGGGACCATATTTCTGGATAAAGGTCCGGAAAACGGCGGCCGTCCGCTCTAAAGCCGTATCCCAGCTTACCCGCTGCATGGGCATCGCCCGATTGAGCCGCATCTGCGGATACAGCAACCGGTCCGACTGGTCCATCACCGTGTAATGCAGGTTCATGCCTTTCGAGCAAAGCATACCCCGGCTCGAGGGATGCTGCTTATCGCCCTCAACGGTCAGTCGCCCGTTTGGCTCCTGTTTCACCACCACGCCACAGCCAACGCCACAGTAACAGCAGGTAGTTTGATGTTGATTTACGTGCGCACCCATATACTTGTGATTTTTAAGCTACGACTACTTCCGCTTCCTTCACTGCTTCTACCTTCTCAAAACTCATCAGGGCTACTACCGCAGCCACGGCACCTACCGCCAGACCGATATACAGAAAGGCCTGCGAATAGCTGATGGAGCTGGACTTGAACAGGAATCCGGCCAGCACGGCACCCACATTACCACCCGCCCCCACAATCCCGCTCACTGAGCCGATGGCTTTACGGTTGATGAAGGGCACAATGGCGTAGGTAGCGCCGTTGGCCATTTTCAGGAACATGGCAAAACCGAGCATGAGCACGACCGCCAGAACCAGGCTACCCGACTGCGCAAACAGGGCGATACCGACACCCTCCAGCGCCAGCAGCAGGGCCAGCAACCGGCCCTTACCTTTCAGGCCGAAAGCGTTGCCTACCTTATCCGCCACAATCCCGCCCATGGCACGGGCAAACAGGTTCATAAAGCCGAAGGTGCCCGCCAGGATACCGGCCGTGGTCAGGCTGGCCCCGTAATTTTCGGCGAAGTACAGCGCGGCAACATTGTCGAAGGTTACCTCGATGCCGAAGCAGGCCCCGTACGCCAGGAACAGTGCCCATGTACGCGGGTCTTTAGCGGCTATCGCCAGAGTGCCTTTCGCTTTGGGTGAACTGGCTACCGCATCGCCTTCCAGCTCATCGAAGTTGCCGGCCGGGGTATCTTTCGTATTGAAATAGTAGACGACAGACAGAATCAGCAGAATGACACCCGGCACAATCATGGCCAGCCGCCAGGCCGATGTCGGTAGAAAACCCATTCCGATGAAGCCGGCAAAGATGAGCGGCATCACCATATTGGTTACGCCACCACCCAGGTTCCCCCAGCCACCGGCCACGGCATTGGCGGTGCCGACAATCTTCTTGTCGAACATCACCGACGTATGGTACTGGGTAATCACGAACGAAGCCCCAATGACGCCAATTGCCAGCCGGAACAGCAGAAAAGCCTCGTACGACTCGGCCAGTCCGACCAGCATAATCGGCAGCGAGCAAACGGCCAGTAGCGCCGAATACGTTTTGCGCGGCCCCCACGTATCGCACAGCCGACCAATCAGGACGCGGGCGACCACCGTGGCGGCCACGGAGGCAATCATCGCGTTCCCGATTTGCTCCTTGGTCAGGCCCAGGTCATCCTTAATGACTTTCATCAGCGGGGCCAGCCCGAACCAGCCAAAGAAACAGAAGAAAAAGGCCAACCACGTAAGGTGAAACGTTTGCATCTGTACGCCTTTGGCACTGAAAATTGTCAGTTTTTCTAACGGTTTTTGCGATGTCGACTTCATAGTTGGGTAATTGAAAATGGAGAACTTAAACCTTTGGCAACTGCCTCAACGTCTCAGGGCTGGTACTCGACGCCCTCGTCTTCGATTGAGAAATTCTTGATGAGCAGGTTCAGCAGGCGGTCGTGTACGTCCATGTATTCGGGCAGGTGTACGATGTCTTTCTTGTTACGCGGCCGTGGCAGATTGATGTCAACAATTTCCCTGATGGTAGCCGCCGGGCCGTCGCTCATCACCACTACCCGGTCCGACAGGAAGATGGCCTCCTCGATGTCGTGGGTTACCATGACGATGGTCTTGCTCCGATGGTCGAGGTTCCAGAGCTTGAGCAGTTCAATGTGCATACTGGCTTTGGTCAGGGCGTCGAGGGCTCCAAACGGCTCATCCAGCAACAGCACCGAAGGGTTTATGGCAAAGGCGCGGGCAATAGCCGTCCGCTGTTTCATCCCACCCGACAGTTGACCGGGCAGTTTGTCTTTGTGCTGGTAGAGATTTACCATCTTCAGATTTTCCGCCACCAGTTCGGCTTTCTCCTTCGCCGATTTGCCGGGCATGACAGCGTCTACGGCTTCATACACATTTTTGTACACCGTCAGCCACGGCAGCAGCGAGTAGTTCTGGAATACAATGCCCCGGTCGGGGCCGGGACCGGTTACCCGGTTGCCGTCGACGATGACCTCACCCTGCGACGGCTTCACCATGCCGCTGATGGCGTTCATCAGGGTAGACTTGCCGCAGCCGGAATGACCGATGATGCACACAATCTCTCCCTTGCCAATTGACAGGTTGATGTCTTTCACGGCGGTGAATACCCCTTTGCCGCTGGCTTTGAAAGAAATGGTCACGTCCTTTACGTCAATGCTGACCGGACGTCTGGTCTTGCCGGGAATCGGCGTATTGAGAATATCTACGAGTTTATCCGGAGTCATAATTGTCAGAGGTTATTTTCCTTCGTATGCCACAAAGCGTTGCAGGGCGTTGAACAGTTTGTCGAGCAGTAATCCCACGATGCCAATAATCAGGATAGCCGACAGGATTTTTTCCAGGCTGAGGCCGTTCCAGCTATCCCACACGAAGAATCCGATACCGATGCCGCCCGACAGCATTTCGCCGGCCACAATCACCATCCAGGCAATCCCAATCGACAGTCGCAGCCCCGTAATGATGTGCGGCAGCGCGTAGGGAATCAGAATTTTGGTCAGATACTTCCACGTTGAGAAGCCGAACGCTTTGCCTACATTCCTGAAATCCTGCGGAATGCTGGATACGCCAAAGGCCGTATTGATGAGCGTCGGCCACAGCGACGTAATGGCGATAATAAACACGGTTGCCCCTTCGGAAGCTTTGAAAGCCAGCAGACCGAGGGGGAACCAGGCCAGTGGAGAGACCGGACGCAGCACCTGCACCAGCGGATTCAGCAACCGCATCCCGGTTTTAGAGGCCCCCATCAGCAATCCCAGCGGAATAGCTACCAGACTACCGATGAAAAAGCCGCTGAATACCCGCTTGATCGAACTCCACAACTGAATACCGATGCCTTTATCGTTGGGACCGTAGTCATAAAACGGGTCCTGCAGCATCTCGTAAAAAACCGTCCAGGTAGCAGCCGGCCCCGGAATCTCCTGACCGGTAAAGGCTGATACCAGCGACCACAGGCCCAGCAGCAGCAGGATACTACCGATAAAGTAGGCGATGGACAAGGCACCTGATACAGAAAATATCTTTTTCATGGGTTGTTTTCGGTTAGCCGTTTATCGCTTGGTCAGGGCCAGGTAGCCAGTCGGGCTGTTGGGATCGAATTCTACATCGAAGGCTGTTTTGAAAGGCTTCATATCGGGCTGGATGGGAACGTTCATTTCCTTAGCCACTTCGGCGAATACATCATCCAGAATCAGTTTTTCGGCAATGCTTTTGTAGTCCGGAGCCGATTTCAGGTAGCCGAACCGGACATACTGCGCCAGAAACCAGATGGCGTGACCTTTCTGTGGCGTGCTGACTATACCGTTGTTGTAGAACATCATGTTGTCACCCTTATACTTCTGCTCACCCAGGTCGCAACCCAGGTCGTAGGAGCCCGCCAGACGCGCTTCCAGGACCGCTACCGGCGCATTTACGTAGTAGGGCTTCGAGAGCCAGGCGGCCGCTTTCTTCCGGTTGCCCATGTTGTCGAGCCAGCGGCTGGCTTCGATGACCGCCTTCATTACCTTTTTCAGATCTTCTTTGCGCGAGGCCGAGAAGTCTTTGTTCACCACCAGCGCTTTCTCCGGGTGGTTTTTCCAGATGTCCTGCGTAGCAATGTGGGTAAAGCCAACGTTCTGGGCTACAGCCACCCCATTCCAGGGTTCACCTACACAGAAGCCTTCCATATTATCAACCTTCATGTTGGCCACCATCTGCGGAGGAGGGATGGTAATGATACCGACCGATTTGGGGTTCACGCCCGCAGCCGCCAGCCAGTTGCGCAGCCAGATGTCGTGCGTACCGCCGGGGAAGGTCATGGCAAACGTCACTTCCTTTTTCTTCTTCAGCTCGTTTACGGCCCCGTTTACTTTCTTCAGGTCCTTAAACCCAACCTGACCACAGAAGTCTTTGGAGAGAGAAATAGCCTGACCGTTGTTGTTCAGCACCATGGCAATCTTCATCTCCGAACCCGCCTTACCGCCTACGCCGGTGTAGACCGACAGCGGCATCGAAAACAGGCAGTGGGCTCCGTCCAGTTCGCCGTTCAGGATCTTGTCGCGCACATTGGCCCACGAAGCCTCTTTGCTCAGTTGAACGTTTACCCCGTATTTCTCAAATAAGCCCAACTCTTTGGCCGCCACCAGGGGCGCACAGTCCGTCAGGGGAATAAAGCCGAGTTTTATCGGCTCCGACACCGGCTTCAGCGCCGTTGTTAAGATTGCGGTGGTGACCAGCACCAGCGTTGATAAAAAGATGTATGTTTTTTTCATTGGTTGTTCTTGTTTAGACAAAGCGACTGCATAATGCCCTAGACTTTTCCTCATCCTGCATTCTTGATTCTTAACTCTTAACTCTAAATTCTTAATTCTTAATCGCTACGGGTTTGGTGTACAGAAAGTCGGGACGAATGTTGATCATGAGGTAGGCCCACGAACCTATTTTATCTTTCTGATTCATGGTGCCCTGCTTGGTATATTCCAGCGTATTGGTACCGTTCATGAGGGCATAGCCAAACTCCAGGGCCGTGAACTTGTTGAGGTTGTAGGTCGCCACAAAGTCATACTCTACACCCAGTTTTGCATCCAGTTTAGCGCCGGCGGGGGCATCCGGCATCTTGTTGAACATGGTAGCCGCCAGGGCGAAGTAGTGAATATCAAACGTGGTCGTCAGCCGCGAACCTGCGTATTTAAACTTGAGGAACGCATCTTTTAAGCCACCGGCCGGGGCTCCTGTACCGACGTAGAAATAATCCATGTAGCCCCAGTGCTTGTGGGGAGTTCCGTACAGCGGGTCAAAGCGACTGGTTTCACCGGCCTGGATGGTAGCCGCATTGTTGCCGGACAGGATCTCGTAACCGGGTCCAACGCTCAGTAGTCCTTTCTGAACCATAACATTGGCGCCGTAGTAATGCGCTTTCTTTATCGTCAGGCCATCACGGTCGCTGCCGGCCTGCCAGTAACCAAATGCCTGCCACTGTACTTTACCCAGTCCGGACGAGGCATTACCAAACTGCCCGGTAAGCATGGCACCGTACGTGACGCGGGAGTTGATACCGGCCACATCATAACGCCGGCCATATACGTAGCCAGCAGTGGCGCTACCGATACTGTCTATACGATACCGCTGAAAGTCATCTTTGAAGACCAGCGCCGAGAACTTGGTCTGGTTAAACTTCCGCGTCAGATACGCCATCTGAAACGCCTTGAACTGCTGATTCTGGCCGTTGGTACTAACTGCATTTGTAACAACCGGTGCGCCACCTTTACCGCTGGTGGGCAGAAAGCCAACCGGAATGGCCAGCGTTACGTTCTTGTTGGATAAGGCCGAAGCAGGCACATTGGCGGGCGTATAATAGGTGCCTACCGTCCCGAAGGCATCGGTATTCTGATTGAAGCCAACGCCCAGGTCGAGCGCCCAGCCCATATGCTGCGCTTTCAGCAAGGCGGCATCGAATCGGCGGGCCTGCTGGAGCCAGTCGAGGTTACCCAGCAGCCGGACATCATCGTATACAAGTTCCTGGCGGCCAATCTTAAGGGCGAGGTTCTGAACAGGCCGGAATTTAATAGTAGTATCGGCGCTGTTGGCGAGCGTCAGTTCGGCCCACGCTTCGTGCACCATCAGGCGGTTACCGTCGGCATTGCTGATGGTAGAGGCATCCTGCCCCCAGACGCGCACATCCTGGACGGTTACGCCGAAGTTGACGCGGTCCCATTTATAGCCGAAGTTCAGGCGGGTACGCTGCGAGGTAAAAGCGGCTGCGGGGCTTTCTTTCGGAGCCAGGTTGCCAAGGCCATGCCGCAGTTCGGTGCGGGTACGGAGTTGGCCGGTAAGCGACATCTGGGCCCGAAGATGGCCCGTTAAAGCGAGCAGCGTTGCGCCGGCGAGGGCCAATCGCGTAAAGACTATGTTCATGGTCGTACGTTCTGTTTTAAGACAAGTGAAGGATGGATAAAGACTTGATTAGTAGACGCTGGATATTGGACGTTAGACGTTAGAATTAAACGACTATGGTACAGACGTCCAGAGTCTAAAATCTAATGTCTAATGTCTGAGCCCCCGGACAGTGTGAGCGGGTAGACGAAGCGCAAAAGCCTTGCGGTGAAGGACTTTATGAGCGGAGAGCGGGGTGACGACGGCCACTAATCACCCGACGAAGAGAGAAAGCAGACTTGCTTTAGCAGACTTTTTTCATTTTCTTTGTAATCGTTTGTGTTAAACATAGACAAACCCTGAATAGCCGGTCAGAAGGTGCCCCCACACCAGACCGGCTTTTTTCTTCTCAGCAGGCTACCGGCAGACTGCGCACATACTCCGACAAATATGCCGGATGTAAAGCCACTACCTCGCCGATGATGATTACGGCGGGCGCCCCCACGCCCTGCCCGGTCACCAGTTTCGGCATTTCCCAGACCTGCCCCACCACACACCGCTCATCGGCGCGGGTGCCGTTTTGTATCACCGCCATCGGCAGGTGTCCCCGACCGTAGTGGTTGTACATCGCACATATTTCTTCCAGTTTTTTCATGCCCATCAGCACCACTACCGTCGCCTGCGACTGAGCCGCCAGTTGCAAATCGTCTGACAGTTCGCCGTGGCGCGTGGTGCCCGTAATCACCCAGAAGCTTTCGCTGACACCCCGGCACGTTACCGGAATATGCTGCGAAGCCGGTACGGCAATGCAGCTCGACACGCCGGGTATCCATTCGCAGGGAATATCGTGCTGCCGGGCGTATTCGCTTTCTTCGTAGCCGCGCCCAAACACGAACGAATCGCCCCCTTTGAGCCGCACCACGTGACCGTGCTTAGTGGCAAAACGAACAATCATCCGGTTGATCTCGTGCTGCGTAAACGAGGCTTCACCGGCTTTCTTTCCTACGTAGACTTTAAGGGCCTGGGCGGGTGCGTAGTCCAGCAGCGTGGCGTTTGCCAGCTCATCATACAGCACCACATCGGCCTGCCGAAGCGCCTTTATTCCTTTCAGGGTGATCAACTCGCCGTCGCCGGGACCGGCCCCCACCAGTGTTAGCTTTGGCTGCATCGCTTTTCTCTATTATATAGTTGAATATTGCTTTTGTACTACACATAGTTATTTTCAACTATGTCGTTTGTTGCCTCAAATTTATAGGCATAATTTGGAAAAACAAGTGTTTCACCAAAAATTAGGTTTAAAATTTTAGTTAAAAGCAAATTTTTCTTTAGGATTATAAAAAAACAGCTTTTAAATTTGAGCTGCATCTTTTTAAGTTATACGGGGGTATTATCTTAAAAAAGTACCATTAAAGAACAGGGTTTTTCTAATTTAATAGTTACAATTGACTATGAAAGCAGACACAAACAAGCGTGTAGTGGTTATCGGCAACGGCATGGTAGGCTACAAGTTCTGCGAGAAATTAGTAGCCAAAGAAAAAAATGGCCACCAATTTACACTGACGGTCTTTGGCGAAGAGCCACGGGCCGCCTACGACCGCGTCCATTTAAGCGAATTTTTTGCGGGCAAATCGGCTGATGACCTGGAGATGGCACCCGAAAGCTGGTACGCCGACAACGGCATACAGCTCTACCTCTCCGATCCGGTAGTAGCCATTGACCGGGACCGGAAGGAGGTTCGCTCCCACCACGGCCTGGTAGTCCCGTACGACTATCTGGTACTGGCCACCGGATCGGGCGCGTTTGTGCCCACCATTCCGGGTGTCGAGAAAGAAGGGGTGTTTGTATACCGGACCATCGAAGACCTGGAACTTATTCAATCGCATGCATCTCACGCCCGGCCAGGAGTGGTACGCAAAGGGGCAGTGCTGGGCGGTGGTCTGCTGGGTCTGGAAGCGGCCAAAGCCCTGCTCGACCTGGGCTTTCAGGAAACGCACGTGGTGGAGTTTGCTCCGCGGCTGATGCCCCGGCAGATCGACGATGCCGGTTCCGGTATCCTACAGCAGAAACTCGAATCGCTGGGTCTGCATATTCACCTCGCTAAAAGTACGCAGCAGATCATAGGCGACGATACCATTACAGGCTTGCAGTTTGCCGACGGCTCCGTCCTGGAGGTCGATATGCTGATTATTTCGGCGGGTATTCGTCCGCGTGATGAAGTCGCTAAACGTGCCGGTCTGGAAACGCACCCGCGTGGGGGTATTGTAGTCAATAATTTCCTGCAAACCTCCGACCCAACCATTTTTGCCATCGGCGAGTGCGCGCTGGCCCACCAGATGATTTACGGACTGGTGGCTCCAGGCTACGAAATGGCCGAGGTGGTAGCCTCCCGGCTGACGGGCGACGAAAAGGAGTTCCGGCCCTTTGACATGTCGACCAAACTGAAGCTCATCGGCGTCGACGTCGCCAGTTTCGGGAATCCCTTTGCCGACGAGTCGGCGTGCCGCACCATCGTCTACGAAAATAAAGCGAAGGGCGTTTACAAGCGGATTAATGTGACGCCCGATGGTAAGGAACTGCTGGGCGGCATTCTGGTCGGTGATGCCGATCAGTACAATATGCTGCTACAGACCTGTAAGAACAAAATGGCGCTGCCGCCCGATCCCGAAGAGTTGATTCTCGGCTCAAGAGGAGGTGACGATACCGGTACCGCAACATCCGTTGGGGGTGTTATGAGCCTGCCCGACGATGCCCTGATCTGCTCCTGCGAAGCCATTACCAAGGCTATGCTCTGCGCCGATATTACCGACAATAAGCACACAACCGTGGACCAGGTAAAGAAAAGCACCAAAGCCTGTACCGGCTGCGGGGGCTGTACGCCCCTGGTGAAAGACCTGATTCAGGGCGTGCTGAAACAGCAGGGTCAATACGTGCGCAACGTCCTGTGCGAACATTTCGACTACTCCCGCCAGGAACTGCTCGACCTGGTCAAGATAAACGGACTGAAAACCTACGGCACCGTACTCGACCACTTTGGTACCGGCGACGGCTGCGAAATCTGCAAGCCGGCAGTGGCATCGATACTGGCCAGCCTCTGGAACGAAAACGTGCTGGAAAAAGACCGGGCAACCATTCAGGACTCCAACGACCGCTTCCTGGCCAATATCCAGAAGGGCGGCACGTACTCCGTCGTACCACGGATACCGGGTGGTGAAATCACACCCGAAAAGCTGATCGTGATCGGGCAAGTTGCCAGGAAATACAACCTCTACACCAAAATCACCGGCGGGCAGCGCATCGACCTGTTCGGCGCGCACCTGAACGACCTGCCCAGGATCTGGGAAGAGCTGATTGCCGCCGGTTTTGAGAGCGGTCACGCCTACGGTAAAGCACTACGGACGGTGAAAAGCTGCGTGGGTTCGACCTGGTGCCGCTTTGGGGTGCAGGATTCGGTATCGTTTGCCGTCGAGGTCGAGGAGCGGTACAAAGGTATCCGGGCTCCGCATAAGCTGAAGTCGGCAGTATCGGGCTGCGTGCGCGAGTGCGCCGAAGCGCAGAGCAAGGATTTCGGCATCATCGCTACTGAAAAAGGCTGGAACCTGTACGTCTGCGGCAACGGTGGGGCCAAACCGCAGCACGCCCTGCTGCTTGCCGGCGATGTCGACAAAGAAACCTGCATCCGGTTAATCGACCGGTTCCTGATGTTCTACATCAAAACCGCCGATCCGCTGACCCGCACGGCCACCTGGCTCAACAAAATGGAAGGCGGTATCTCCTACCTGAAAGCAGTCATTGTGGATGATGTGCTGGGCATTGCCGCCGAACTGGAACGCGAAATGCAGCAGTTGGTAAATGCTTACCAGTGTGAGTGGAAAGAGGTGGTCGAAAACCCCGAACTCCGCCGGCGCTTCACGCACTTTGTCAATGCTCCCGAAGTCAGAGACCCTACGGTGCAGTTTGAATCGCTTCGTTCCCAGAAACGGGCCAAAGAGTGGAAGTAAGACATATTAGGAATTTGGGAACGGTCCGCCGTCGCGCTTCAGATTTAAGCGAGCGTTTACTGAAGGGGTGACTGTCGCTGCAAGCCTGAAAGGCTTGAATCTAGATAACCCCGACAGCAAGTCGGGGTAAACCCTAGCTCTCGCTCATGAGCAACCCTGAAAGGGTTGAATAACTCGGTTCAACCCTTTCAGGGTTGGCGGGACCAGGCGGGCAGCGACTTGCCCCGGCATGGTGCCGGGGTTACCCAGATTCAAGCCTTTCAGGCTTGGTATGCCAAAAGGCTCGTTTCATCTCTTAACATCAATTAGGAGCACGATGCAAACCACAGCCTCATCACTTATTACAATTAACCGCTAAACATTGAACCAATAATACTATGGAAGCTGTAGCCATAAAAAGTACCGATAAAGAACTGACCTGGCATTTGGCTTGTCACGTAGACGATGTTCCGGCCAACGGCGGTGCCTGCGTCCTGATTGAAGGCCGGCAGATTGCCCTTTTCAACTTTGCCCGCCGGGGCGAGTGGTACGCCACCGACAACGAATGCCCGCACCGGCAGCAGATGGCCCTGGCGCGGGGCATGATCGGCAGCCAGGGCGACGAGCCCAAAGTGGCCTGTCCGTTTCACAAAAAAACGTTTTCGTTAACCGACGGCCGCTGCCTGAGCGACGAAGGATACCAGATCAACACCTATCCGGTAGAAGTACGCGTGGGGCTGGTGTATATTGGCCTGGAAGGATAACGATATGCAGCAGCTCGACCAGCAGGTAGCCCGCCGATTAACGCGCTTTTACGTGATCGCCCTCACGATCATCGCGCTAATGACCCTCAGCGGGCTCCTGTTCATCAAGCATACCATCAATACTCATTACGACGATGGCCGGGTAGTTAACGTTGCCGGCCGACAGCGGATGCTGAGCCAGCGCCTGACCAAACTGGCGGTCCTGAAGATTGAAGCAATTCGGTCGGCGGACATACCCCTGTTCGACTCGCTGCTGACGACCTGGCGTAATACCCATGTGCAGTTGCGTAACGGCACCCTGCTGATGGAAAAACCGTATGCCGTACGGAAGAGCAGCCGGCTCGACAGCATGTTTGCGCAGATCGACCCGGCGTTTCAGTCCATGTACACGGGTTTTGTCCGGATCAGCAACCCGGCCGGCGGTCTGGAACAGCAGCGGGCGGCTTTGGCGGTCATTCTTCGCGACGAACCCTCGTTTCTGCGGCAAATGAACGATATTGTTTTTCAGTTCGACGCCGAGAGTTTTACGCGGGTAAAGTACCTGGAGCAGGTTGAGTGGATACTGGGCATAGCCACGCTGCTGACGGTATTTATTGAGGGCTTGTTTATTTTCCGGCCGGTAGTCAGCCACACGAAGCAGGTGATCCGCCGGCTGGCCGCGTCGGAAGAAGCCCTCCGGCTGGCTAATGAGCAACTGGAAATCACCAACCGCAGCCTGGCCGTAGCGAATCAGCAGTTGATCGAAACCCAGGCCGGGGTTTTGCGGCTGACCAAAGAAAAGCATCAGCTGCAACGCGCCGAAGACATGGTGCGGTCGGCGGCCCTGCTGGAAGGGCAGGAAGAGGAGCGCAAGCGCTTTGCCCGCGAACTGCACGACGGCATCGGCCAGATGCTCACCGGCCTGAAACTGCATGCGGGCAAGATCAGGAAATTTCCGTTCTCGGACGAGAAACAGCAGGCGCGGTTCGACGAACTCTGCAACCTGATTCAGGACACCATTCAGGCTACCCGGCAGGTATCGCACAACCTGATGCCGTCGGTACTGAGTGATTTCGGGCTGGATGCGGCTCTGCAACTGCTGGCCGACCAGACGGCGCAGCTAGCCGGAACGGCTGTTGTGTTTACCAAAGCGGGCAGAGGAAAACGGCTCAGCCCGGTGGTTGAAATTGGTCTGTACCGCATTGCGCAGGAAGCCCTGCACAACGCGGTCAAGTATGCCGGGGCTCAGACGATCCGGATACACCTGGAGCAGGAGTCGCAACGTATCCGCTTAGCGGTAGAAGATGATGGCAGGGGGTTTACCATTCGGAAGAGCCGCAACGGCAAGCCGCTTACCAACGTAAACGGCCTGGAGAACATGCGCACCCGGACCCAACTGATGAACGGAGATTTTACGATTACATCGAAGCCCAAAAAAGGTACGCAGGTTTCGGTGGTACTTGCTTTATCTGACAATCAGCTTTACTGAATTATGCCGATACGACTGCTTATCGTGGACGACCACTCGGTGGTTAGAAAAGGTATTCGGACTTTGCTGGAGGACGAAACTGATATTCAGATCGTTGGCGAAGCCACCGATGGCGATGAAGCCATTGAGCTGATTCCGACGCTGAAACCGGATGTTTTGTTGCTGGATATTACCATGCCCCGCCTGTCGGGTATTGAGGTAACCAAGGTTGTAGCCAAACAGTATCCCCGCGTTCGCATCCTGATTTTCAGCATGCACCATAATCCGGACTATGTACTGAACGCCGTCCAGAACGGAGCCGCCGGCTACCTGCTGAAAGATACCACCGAAGAGGAGATCCTGCGGGCGGTGCGGACCGTCGTGACCGGTGAGTTATACTACCCACCTACTGCCTCCTCCATTATCATCAAGCAACTGGTTATCCCAAAAGCCGCCGTTCAGGCCAAAGCGGCTGCTCCCCACACCAGCACAGTACAGCCGGGTTCGGTCTGGCACAAAATCACCTCCCGCGAAGCCCAGATTCTCAACTGCCTCATTGAAGGCCTGAGCAGCCCCGAAATTGCCAAACGCTTCGACATCAGCCCCAATACCGTAGCCAACCAGCGGGCCAGCATCATCCGCAAAGCGGGCGTTAAAAATACCCTGGAGCTGGTCCGGCTGGCACTGAAGGACAGCAGAGGGTAGTTGAGGTTGATGGGTTCGTTAGTAGGGATCAGCAAACTAATGAACCCATCAACCAATTAACCCTCTCTGGCTTATACGTTATCAAACGGTTTCTGTTTCTCCGTTGATTTTACCAAATTCGTCTTTTCTAAAACTATGCAGGAAAGTTCATGTTTGCGCAGGGGGTGCTGAATGAAGATCGTCAACGACTGGAGATTGCGCTGGAGGCCGGCAACATCGGCACCTGGGATTTTGACCCTATCACGCGGGAAGGCATCTGGTCCAGAACGTGTTACAAGATTTTTGATATTCCATTCGGCACGCCTATTACCGTAGAGCAATACCTCCGGAGCGTTCACCCCGAAGACCGGAGCGAGGTAGCTGCGCTGACGGAGACAGCCCTAAACACCCGGAAAGAAGCCGAATACAACGCCATTTTCCGACTTTGTAAAAATGCTGTGGGTGAAATCCGTTGGCTGAAGGTTACGGGCAAAGTATTTGTTGATGAGCAGCGGCAGCCGGTACGCTTCATCGGTACGGCCGTAGACACCACTGCCCAGAAGGAAGCCGAAGAACTGGCCAGCCAGAAAAACAGCGAACTGCTGGACCTGCTCAAAGAATTTACCTTCGTTACAGACTTCATGCCTCAGATGGTCTGGGCTACCCAGGCCGACGGCTACCACGATTTCTACAACAAACGCTGGTACGACTTCACCGGCCTTACCTACGAAGAAACCAAAGACAAGGGCTGGTCGCTGGTGCTGCACCCCGATGATTACGAACGCACCTGGCAGGTTTGGAAACATTCACTGGATACCGGTGTTCTCTACCAGATTGAATACCGCATGCGCCGGTACGATGGTGAATACCGCTGGTTTCTGGCCCGCGCCATGCCGCTGCGTGATGAGCAAGGAACCATTCTGAAATGGTTCGGTACCTGCACCGATATCCACGACCAGAAAGCCGAATCGCAGAAGCTGGAACAACTCGTGCAAGATAGGACCCAGCACCTGCAGCAGGTGAACAACGAACTGAAGCGATCCAATGAGTACCTGCAGCAGTTTGCCTACATCAGTTCCCACGACCTGAAGGAGCCCCTGCGGAAAATTACCACCCTGACCGATTTACTGGACAGTCAGCATAGCCAGTCTCTCAACGAGCAGGGGCATGACCTGTTGCGCCGGCTCAGGGCCTCAACCGGGCGCATCAACCACCTGGTGCAGGACCTGCTCACCTATTCCCAGACCACGAATACCCAGACACCCTTTCAGCCGGTCGACTTAAGCGTGCTGATCCAGGACATTCTGAACCATTTGGATGGCCTGATTCAGAAAACCGGTGCCCGGCTGGAGATCGGTTCCTTACCGCAACTGCCTGGCGACACCATACAATTAGACCAGCTCTGGCAGAACCTGTTGGTTAATGCTCTTAAATTCCGGCGGCCGGGTGTAGTCCCTCACATCCGGGTAAGCAGCCGGCCGTTACCACATGGCGTCTATCCCACCGATTTAGCCTTTCCGCTGGTAGCGCTCCCGGCCAACACTCCTGTCTGGTGGGAAATCTCGGTTCAGGACAACGGTATCGGCTTCCCGGCGCAGTACAAAGAGCGCGTCTTCCAGGTTTTTCAGCAGTTGCACGGGCGCGGTCAGTACGACGGCACGGGGGTCGGACTAGCTATCTGCCGCCGGGTGGTTGAGAATCATCACGGTGCCATCGGTGTGGATACCGAACCGGGGGTCGGTACTACCTTTCGAGTTTATCTCCCGGCGTAAATTCAGCCACATTTACTCGTATACGTTTCTGTATTTTCCCCGCTGATGCGGAGAAATCAGCCCGTTCCTGCTTTTACTATATAAAGCAGCTTACACCCCTGTACCCCAAGACCTACGCCTGTATATGAAAGACCAACAGACGCTGACCGAGGAGCTTGATTCGATTGACGAGTACGAGCGCGAACCGGTGCCGGAAACCAAAACCAAAGACTTCCGCAGCTTTGTGAGCATGATGGCCGGCGAGCACATTGCCGGTACCGAGTTTGTCATCGGCCCGCTGTTTGTGCTGCATGGGGTGTCGGCCTCCGCCATCATGATCGGGCTGCTGCTGGGTAATATTCTGGCAACGCTGAGCTGGACACTGGTGTGCGCCCCCGTGGCCGTAAAAACCCGCCTGACCATTTACTACCAACTTGAAAAGATCTGCGGATACCGGCTGGTCAGCATCTACAACGCCATCAATGGTCTTCAATACACGGTATTGGCGGCCAGTATGATTGCCGTCTCGGCCACGGCCATCGGGCTGGCCTTCCGGCTCCCCATGCCCGGCCTCACCGACCTGTACCCCACCAGCTTTGCCTGGATTTTTGCGGTGCTGTTTATCGGTGCGGTGATTACTGTCGTGACCATCTACGGCTACGACCGGGTAGCGGCTTTTTCGGCAGTCTGTGCACCCTGGATGCCGCTGGTGTTTCTGGCCGCCGGCGTGGCGGTGCTGCCGCAGTTGGGCGTAACATCATGGGGGAATTTCTGGACCGTAGCCAATGACAAGATCTGGACGGGTGTTCCGCAGCCGGGGCAAACGCACTATACCGTCTGGCACGTGATGTTCTTTGCCTGGCTCTGCAACATTGCCATGCACATCGGCCTGGCCGATATGTCTATTTACCGCTATGCTAAAAAGCCAACCTACGGCATTGCCTCGGCGGTAGGGATGTTCATTGGCCACGGCATGGCGTGGCTGGCGTCGGGGGTGCTGTGCGCCCTGGCCATTCAGCAGGGCAACAACAACCCTTCGCCGGGAGGGATCGCCTACGCCAGTGCCGGTCTGGCGGGTGCCGCCTGCGTGGTCATTGCCGGCTGGACCACCGCTAACCCAACCCTGTACCGGGCGGGTCTGGCCATGAAAGGCATAGCGCCCCACCTGAAACGCTGGAAGATTACATTCTGGGTGGGTATTATGGCGACCTTCATGGCCTGCTTCCCCGGAGTAGCCTCCAAGCTTGATCAGATGCTGGCGTTCTACGCGCTGGTAGCGGCTCCGGTGGGTGCTATTATTATCATGGATGTTTACGTACTCCCCCGGTTCGGTCTACTTACCAATTACGCAGAGAAAACCGGTATCGCCTTTAATTGGGTAGCCGCCGGTGCCTGGCTCATCGCCGTGCTGATCAGCTACGGTCTGTACCTGATGACCAACGCCGATTTCTTTTTCTTCATGGCCGCCCCCGGCTGGGTGATTGGTGCCATTCTGTACGTTGGCCTGAGTAAAGTGTTCCAGAAAGCCCAAACCCCCGAAGTTGTCGCATGAAAACAATCCTGAAACCCCTCTCCTATATTGGTCTGCTGCTGACGGTAATGCCCGCTTTTCTGGTCTTTTACGGTGTGCTTTCTCTCGACAATCATAAGCTGCTGATGCTGATCGGTATGCTGCTGTGGTTCGTTACGGCTCCGTTCTGGATTTTGAAGAAAAAAGTGGATTAGTTCTTCAACTTATCCCCTGAATAACTGTTTTCTGCTAAAACAGAACTATATACGGCCGTCTCTTTGAACCACCTCTTCTCCTACATCGAACGCACGGTACTGCACCCCGGCATAACCCTCAATGAGCAATACGAAGCCTTCGACGAAGTAACGCAGCTTGGCCTGGCGGGGCTGACGGTCTCTCCGTTCTGGGTGAAGAAGTTCCGGCGCGAAATGGGGGCCGAACACCCGGCTTCGCTGGCCACCGTAGTCGGCTACCCCTACGGCTACCAGCGCACCGAAGCGAAACAGACCGAAGTGGAGTGGGCACTGAAAGACGGTGCTCGTGACATTGAAGTGGTGCTGAATACCTCTGCCCTGTTCTCCCCCGCATCGACCTGGGTCAAAATTGAGTTTGCCAAACTGGTCGCGCTCATTCACGCGCAGGAAGCCTTCTTTACCGTCGTGCTGGAGTCGGCCTTGCTGGACAACGATCAATTGAAGCAGATGGTGAAGCTGGCGACCGACTCCGGCGCCGACTTCCTCAAAAACGCCACCGGAGCCGTACCGGGCGATTTTTCGCTGGATCGGGCGCTCCACTTCCGCCGGCTGGCCCCCTCGTCCGTTGGTGTGAAAATTGTAGCCGATGGCGCTACGGTTCCTGAGATGGAGCAGTTGGTAGCCGCCGGCGTTGAGCGGCTGGCGCTGGGCCATCCGATTCAATCGTAAAAAACCGCTGGTTTTATCTATTTTTGTGGAAATTAATTCAAAAGGCTATGAATACGATTCGCTGGCAGGATCATATTGCGATTGACCCTAAAATTATGCTGGGCAAACCGGTTGTGAAAAACACCCGCATAACAGTTGAATTGGTTGTTGACCGTCTGTCATACGGTGAAACCATCGAGCAACTACTGGAAGCTTATCCACATCTTACTCGCGAGGATGTCTTAGCCTGTCTGCAATATGCAGCACACTTGCTTAGTCAGGAAATCATTCATGAAACAGCAGCTTAATGAGAATTCTGGCCGACGAAAACGTTGACATACAATTGTCCGCCTGTTGCGCCAGAGCAATTATGATGTAATCGCTGTAATGGAAAATTACAGAGGTATTCCCGACGAAAACGTATTGACTCAGGCATCTGCCACCCAGGCTATTCTGTTGACCAGCGACAAAGATTTTGGTGCCTTAAGTTTTAGGGTACGGCAACCAAATTGTGGAATAATTCTGTTTCGGCTCCCCGGACTGTCTTCATCCGAAAAAGGAGAGATTATTTTACAAGCCCTTAAGCGATATGCTGGCGAACTTGAAAATGCCTTTACAGTAATCACCGCGCAAAAAATCCGTATTATAAAATACAATCAATGACTTTAAAAAGACTCCCGCTTCATCACATTCATCAGCAACTGGGTGCGAAGATCATGCCCTTTGCCGGCTACGAGATGCCGGTTCGCTATACCTCCGATATCGACGAACACCAGACCGTCCGCAACGCCGTCGGCATTTTCGACGTGTCCCATATGGGCGAGTTCATCGTCAAAGGCACTGATGCCTGTAAACTCATCCAGCGCGTGTCGGCCAATGACGCAGCTCTGCTCTTCGACGGCAAAGTGCAGTACAGCTACCTGCCTAATGAGCAGGGAGGTATTGTGGATGACCTGCTGATTTACCAGATCAGCCCGGTAGAGTTTATGCTGGTGGTCAATGCCTCCAACATTGAAAAAGACTGGAACTGGATCAACCAGCACAAGCGGGACGATGAAGACGTAGAGCTGATCAACATCTCCGACGACATGTGTCTGTTTGCCGTACAGGGACCGCTGGCCGCGCAGGCGCTGCAACCCCTCACCAACGCCAAGCTGGACTCGATGTCGTATTATACCTTCGAGAAGACCAACTTCGCCGGCGCGGCCAATGCTATCGTTTCGGCAACGGGGTATACAGGTGCCGGTGGCTTTGAAATCTACGTCGCCAACGAGCAGGCAGAAGGGGTATGGACCGCCATTATGGAGGCCGGTGCGCCATACGGCATCAAACCCATCGGTCTGGGTGCCCGCGATACCCTCCGGCTCGAAATGGGCTACTGCCTCTACGGCAACGACATAACCGACACCACCTCACCCATGGAAGCGGGTCTGGGCTGGGTTACCAAGTTTACCAAAGACTTCATCAGCGCCGACATTTTTAAGCAGCAGAAAGAGCAGGGCGTTAAACGCAAGCTGGTTGCTTTTGAACTCCTGGACCGGGGTATCCCCCGCAGCCACTATGAAATCTGCAACGCCGAGGGTGAGGCCATTGGCGAAGTAACCTCCGGCACGCAGTCGCCCACCCTCAGCAAAGGCATCGGCATGGGGTATGTCCCCACCGAATATAGCAAGCCAGGAACCGAAATAAACATCAAAGTCCGTGACCGGCTGCTGAAGGGGCAGGTAGTGAAGTTGCCGTTTGTAAGTCGTTAGTCAATAGTCAGTAGTCGTTAGTGTCGTAAGTACCGTTAGTGCGTCTAAAGCTAACAACCACCACTAACTGATAACACGATGAAAGTTGTTCGCTTTGAGGATTTAATAGCCTGGCAGAAAGCACAGGATTTAGCTTCACTTATTTACGAGAAGTTCTATGGTTCTCGTGAATATGGCTTTAAAGACCAGATTTTCCGTGCCTCTGTTTCGGTATCAAATAACATAGCAGAAGGCTTTGAGCGTAACACTGACACTGATTTTGCCCGCTTTCTACATATCTCCAAAGGCTCGGACGCAGAGGTAAAATCAATGCTGTATCTGGCAAAACGACTGAAATTTATTGGTAACAACGACTTCACCGACGGACTGGCACTTTGCAACGAAATTGGCAAAATACTGAACGCACTTATTAACTCAATTAAGCGATAGCCCCTAACGACTATCGACTAATGACTATCGACTGACATTAATGAAGAATATTGACGTTTGTCTGACGCCCGACTTACTCCACCTGCATAAGGATACCCTCGAGAACTCGATTGTGGTTGTGGCGGATGTGTTCCGGGCTACCTCGTGCATGGTTACCGCTTTCGCCCACGGGGTTGACTGTATCATACCCGTGGCCACCATTGAAGAATGCCGCCAGTGGCAGGAACGCGGCTACTACGGAGCCGCTGAGCGCAACGCCAAAATGGTCGAAGGCTTCGAGCTGAACAACTCGCCGTTCAGCTACATGGATGAGCGGCTGCGGGGTGCCAAAATTGCCATGACCACCACCAACGGCACGCTGGCCATTACCCGGTCGCGCAATGCCGTGAAGGTGCTGGTGGGTTCGTTCCTGAATCTGGAAGCCGTTGCCCGGTATCTGCGTTCGCAGTCGTACGATGTGCTGGTGTTGTGTGCGGGCTGGAAAGGCCGGCCAAATCTGGAAGATACCCTCTTTGCCGGTGCCTTGATCGAGCGGTTGAAAGAAGAGTACTCGATGATGGAAGACAGCGCCATTATGGCGTGGCGGATGTATAATCAGGGGAAGAACAACCTACCGCACTTCCTGGCTAATTCGTCGCACATCCGGCGCCTGCAGCGGTTGGGTATTCACAAAGACATTACGTACTGCCTGCAACATGACCTCTTTGATGTGGTGCCGGTACTGAGGGGAAATACCCTGGTGTGTATCGAAGTATAACAGAAGAGCCGGCTTGCAAGCCGGCTCTTCTGTTATGCCGCCATAGCGACGTCGATGTGCTGCTCTTCGCGAAGGTAGGTGTACACGCCTTCCAGGGTTCTTAATTTCTTATAATCTTCGTCGGGGATGCGGATGCCGAACGTCCGCTCCAACTGCACAATCAGATCAACGGTGTCAAGGCTGTCGAGCCCAAGGTCGCGGGTCAAATGAACATTGCTGTGGTGCATGGCCGCTTCGTCAACACCAAAGCCTTTTAAGATAGAGACTACCTTCTCTTTCATTGTGTACTGAACTTTATGGGTTGAACTAAGGGAATTGTACCTGAGAGGAGATGCCTGCGAAACAGACACACTTACTAACCTAACAGCAATATACCGAATTTGTTGTATGGTATCAATATTAAAAACGAAATATTTAACATTCTTTTGCACACTTTTGAGTGAATGGTCAAAACCGGGCCAGTGAGAAGCAAAATTTTCTCTATCTCACTTAAAATTGATAATTTTCGGGATATGATCCCGGAAACCGACAATAAAATCATTGATCTTACTCATTTTTGCTCAGCCCGCGAATTATCCATCGGCCGGCTGACCTGGCGACTGAAGCGGTATATGGATAGCTACCTCGAAGTTGAACTGCACACGCGGGGCTTTCGCGATTTCAAATCCAGCTACTTAGTGTTTCTGGCCAACATCGACGAGAACGGCACGACTAATACCGAACTCGCCCGCCGGGCCGGCGTTACCAAGCAGGCCATGAGCAAAATTGTGCGGCTGCTGGAAGACGAAGGCTATATTTACCTGGTCCGTAACGAAAAAGATTCGCGCTCCAGCCGCATCCTCATCAACGAGCGGGGCCACGAACTCTTCCGGGCCGTCGTAAGTTGTATGCAGAACCTGCAGGAGAAGTTCGACGCCATCGCCGGTCCGCGCCAGATCGACCAAATGCTCGGTACGCTCAGCCTGCTGGTCGATGAACTGGACCAGGAAACCTAATCGAAACCAACGTAATGCCCCTCCACTCCATTAATCCGTACACCCAGAAGCGAATCAAAACCTATCGGCCCGACAGTGCCCATGCCATTGAGCGCAAGCTGAAACAGGCCGACAAGGCCTTTGCCGACTGGTCGGCGCTACCGGTTCGGGAGCGCATCGACTACTTTCGGAAAGTAGCCGCCCACCTCACCGACAACAAGCAGCGCTACGGCGAACTGATGACGGCCGAAATGGGTAAAACGCTGAAGGAAGCCGTATCGGAAGTGGAGAAATGCGCCCTCGGTTGCGGTTATTATATCGATCATGCGGAGCAGTTTCTGGCGGACGAGCCCATCAGGACCGAAGCCCGCAGGAGCTTTATTGCCTACCAGCCACTGGGGCCGGTGCTGGCCATTATGCCCTGGAACTTTCCGTTCTGGCAGGTATTCCGGTTCGCCATTCCGGGCCTGATTGCCGGGAACGTGGGCCTGCTGAAACACGCGGCCAACGTAAGCGGCTGCGCCCTGGCTATTGAGGAAGTCTTTACGGCCAGCGGCCTGCCGGAGGGCGTGTTTCAGTCGCTGCTGGTGGAGTCGAAAGACGTGGAGCCAATTCTGAAAGACAAGCGGGTAAAAGCCGTCACGCTGACCGGCAGCGAAAAAGCCGGTGCCGCCGTGGCCGCCACCGCCGGTAGTCAGATCAAAAAGTCGGTGCTGGAGCTGGGCGGCAGCGATGCGCTGGTGGTATTGGCCGATGCCGATCTGGCCAAAGCCGCCGAAACAGCCGTGCAATCGCGGATGCAGAATGCCGGCCAGAGTTGCATTGCCGCCAAGCGATTCATTGTGGAGAAGTCCGTCAAAAAAGAATTTACCGACCGCGTGTTGCAGCACATCCGCGACATCCGCCAGGGCGATCCCATGCAGGACGAGACCACGATGGGACCCGTTGCCCGCCCCGACCTCGCCGACGAGATCGAACGCCAATGCGCCGAATCGGTACAACAGGGTGCGCGTTTACTACATGGTGGAGAACGCAATGGCTGTAATGTACAACCCATGCTGCTCGACAAGGTAAAACCCGGTATGACGGCCTTTGAGGAGGAAACTTTCGGGCCGCTGGCGGTCATTATTGAAGCCAAAGATGAGCAGGACGCCATCCGGCTCGCCAACCAGTCGAACTACGGCCTCGGTTCCGCCCTCTGGACGCAGGACCCCGACAAAGCCGACCGATTGACCCGGCAAATCCAAGCCGGTTCCGTCTTTGTGAACTCCCTCATGCGCTCCGATCCGCGTGTGCCCTTCGGCGGCATCAACCTCTCCGGTTTCGGCCGCGAACTCTCCGAAGCCGGCATCAAGGAGTTTGTGAATATAAAGACGGTTTGGATGGAGTGACAGTACCCGCCACCAAAATTACGTCTTGCTCTTCCCAGGCTTTTTCCCCTGTTCGGCATCGACATCTTTTCGGGGAAGCTCTTTCACGTCTTCCTCGACCTCTTCCTGCCGTACATGTACGGCATAGGCTTCCGGCCGGATACGGGAGCCGATATGATCGGCGTAAGCCTGGGTAAACTCGGCACCAAAGTACAGAATGACGGCCGTGAAGTAAATCCAGACCAGCAGTACCATCAACGACCCGGCGGCTCCGTAGGTTGAGTTAATATCGGCGGTCCGGATATACAGGCTGATCAGGTAGCGGCCCAGCATAAACAGCGTCGCCGTAAAGAAAGCGCCCCAGCCGACCTCCCGCCAGGTCACCTCCGCATCTGGCAGAAATTTGAAGATAATGCCGAACAGCAAGCCGATCACCAGAAAGCCCAGCAACAGGTTGATGCCGTTGACGAGCAGCACCGTCAACTGCGGAAACGAGTCTGCCAGATTCGTGCTAAAAGCCGCCACCAGGCCATTGATGATCAGCGAAGCCAGCAGCAAAAAGCCGAGGCTAATTACGAGCGAGAACGACAGCAACCGGTCTTTAATAAGTTTCAGCCAGTCCCGTTCGGGTTTCGCCTTAATGCGCCAGATCATGTTGATCGAGGTCTGAATTTCGACGAATACAGTGGTTGAGCCAACCAGCAGCGTTGTAATACCGGTAACGAGTGCCGTGTTGCTCTTACCGGTTATCTTCAGGTTATTGATCATATTCTGCAACTGCCGGGTCGGCTCACTACCGATGATTTCGTTGATTTGCGAAAACAACTGGCTTTGCACAGCGTTATCGCCCAACAGGAAACCAGCCATGTAGATCACCAGCACCAGCAGGGGTGCCAGCGAAAACACCGTATAGTACGCCAGCGCAGCACTAAGCTTCAGGCCGCGATCTTTTCGGAATCCGCTGAACGACTTCTTCAGAATTAGCCAAATGTCTTTTGCGATGTCCTTAACCGATGAGAGCGCCATAGTATCGTTCCAGTTTGGTCGGAAGCAAGTTAGCCACATCGCCCGTGTCTGCCGAGCCAGCGCCGATAATCCGCCTGTCCGGCACACGGCCTTATACCTCAGGGCGTAAGCTGGAAGCAACAATTCTTTAGCCGGACCGCTATTGGCAAAGCGGCAAAGGTTCGTTAGTTTTAAGCCAATATTAACTGCAACCATACCACATGTCTATTAAACTTCCCTTCATTGAAGCTGAAATTATTGACCAGTACCTCTACGACGAGAACCGTCGTCCGTGGATTATTGGCTTCAGTGGTGGTAAAGATTCGACCATGCTGTTGCAGGTAGTCTGGCGGGCTTTGATGAAGATTCCAGCCGAAACCCGTGACCGCCATGTTTATGTCGTCTGTAACGACACATTGGTGGAAAACCCCAAAATTGTAGCATTTATAAACCGAACGCTGGATCTCCTGCAAAAAGCTGCCACCGAACAGGGAATGCCTATAAGTGTTCACCGAACTACCCCGCGCCTGGAGGATACATTCTGGGTCAACCTGATCGGCAAAGGCTATCCGGCTCCGGTAAACTCGTTCCGCTGGTGTACCGAACGGCTTAAAATCAATCCGACTACCCGCTTTATTCAGGAAAAAATCAGTGAGGCCGGCGAAGCCATTATTCTGCTCGGCACCCGTTCCGACGAAAGCCAGACTCGGGCGCGTTCGATGAAGCGTCATGAACGAAAAGGCCAGCGGCTGCGTAAACACCTCCTGCCTAACGCCTTTGTGTATGCGCCAATCAAGGACATTGAAACCAATGAACTCTGGCAGTACCTCATGCAGGTATCGCCCCCATGGGGTGGCACCCACAAGGAACTGGTAACCCTGTACCGTAACGCCAATTCCGGCGACTGCCCGTTGGTCATTGATGAATCTACGCCCTCTTGCGGCAATAGCCGCTTTGGCTGTTGGGTCTGTACCGTTGTCAGCCGCGATAAGAGCATGGAAGGGCTTATTGGCAACGGCGACGACTGGATGGAGCCGTTAATGGAACTTCGCAATCGCCTGCTCGAAGAGCGGTCGAACCGCGAATCACGGGAGAAACGCAGGCGTACCGACAGTCCGTTTAAAGAGGAGGACGAAAATACCTGGGGGCCGTATACTCCAAAAATCCGAGCTGAGTTTCTGGAGATGCTGCTACAGGCGCAGAAAGAGATTCAGGAAACGCAGGGAGAGCTAATGGAATTGATAACGCATCAGGAGCTGGTGGCTATTCAGCTAACCTGGTTCCGGGACAGTATCTTCCAGCCGAAAGTAGCCGACATCTACAACCGTATCTATAATACAAACATTGATATGACTAAACACGTGGAAAAGTTACGTCAGGAGGAAGAATTGCTGCAACAGGCCTGTGCGGAGAATCCGGAGCATGTCGAGTTAATTCAGGAAATGCTGACCCTTCAGAAAAACAAAGCCTTGCTGATGCGGAAACGCGGCCTGCAACAAGACTTGGAGAAGCGGCTGGAAAACTTCATTGCTAAAAAACACCGTGGAACCATTGTTTATGCCTGAAAAGAATTTAGGATTCTATCTAGAGGCATTTACCAGTCTTAAACAAGACTCAGCTGGTGTCAAGAAGAACGGTTTCGCAGCTCCTCACATGCCAATTCTTGTATTAAGTTTGATTCAGGGATTTGAACGTGGAATATTTACAGATGAACGAATTTACCTCACTCCTGAACTAATTGACCTATTTACCTCTAACTGGGCTTTATTGATTAAAAGTGGTAATTACCACCCAATTATTGCCCAACCATTTTATCATCTAAAAAGCAAAGGGAACTTCCCCATTTGGTGGCGCTTGGTGGCCAAGCCTGGCTGTGAAATTTGGCTCATGAATGCTGGCTCAATGCATTCGTTAAGTAACTTGACCAGCGCAGTTGATCATGCTGAAATAGATATTGAACTAGCTATTCTTTTAACTGAAAGGCAAAATCGTCAACTTTTACAACATACAGTACTACAAAAATATTTTCCCAGCCAAGCTACTATTGATTTAAGTTCCGCTGGAAATCACATTGATGAAATTGGCCAGCAGATCATCAGTGAAGACCCGGAAACGTATATAGCTACCGTAAGGCATTTAAAGGACAAGTTCTCTGGTACAGCTCCCAACATACAACGAGAGCTATATCAACAGGAACTTTTGGTAAGAGGGGGTGCATTTAAACGAGAAGTTCCTAAACATTATGGTTATACCTGTTGTATATCTGGCTTGAAAATAGATGCAACGTTCAACATTTCTATGATCGACGCTTGCCATATAGTACCATTTGCCAAAAGCTATAATGATACTATCACAAACGGCATAGCTTTATGCCCAAACTTACACCGTGCTTTTGATCGTGGGTTGATAGCTGTGGACGACAACTACAAAGTAATACTAAGCCAACACTTTATAGAGCCCCCCAATGCTCTCTATTCAATCAAAAAATTAGCAGGCATATCTATCATTTTACCTTCTGACCAACGACATTATCCCTTGATTGAAAATTTCGCCTGGCATCGCAAACACATATTTAAGCTTTAAATTGAAGAGCTAATTCACATAAGCTTTGCAAATTATCACACTGCCGGAGCCACATACCCCTGATGCAGTTGTGCCACCGGAAAGATCATGTCCCAGTCACGGCCCCAGACAACATTGCCACGCTCAATTCTGAACCGCTTAAAATTGGTTAGCTTCCGGTATTTGTTATGTTGAGGGTGCGGATGGTTTGTCAGAAATGGTTCAAAATCCACAACCTGTGTTGTACCATCTGAAAAACTTAGCTGTAACCGATATTCGTCTACATACTCTGCCCCTGTTACTGCCAGCGTTCTCATAGCCTCTTGGTAATTTTGCGAATTTTAGGTTTCTTCTTCAGGACAAAAAATTCAAGCCATTTCTGGGCAATCTCATCTGCATATGCTTCTATAACTTTCATTGCCTCTTTTTGATCCTTAGCCGGTAGCATTTCTACGCCATCCGCTTTTCTCAATTGGACTTCAGTTAGCTTTCCGTCTTCAAAAAACAACTCAAAGATAGTTTCATACTCTGCATGACTGACATGAACATGCACAGGCAGGTGTTCATTGCTATAGAAGTAAAATATCAATCCAAAGTATTCAATCAGTTTAGGCATACATAGACAGCTTAAAAACAAGATAATGAACCCTTCACTTTTATCAAACGAGCGCCCGCAGCCCTTCCACTGCATTTTTCACCCCATCAATTGCCCTCTGCACATCAGCTTCGTTATTGAAGCGGCCTAAGCTGAAGCGCAGGCAGGAGAAAGCTTCGGTCTCGTTCAGGGCCAGCGCCAGTAATACGTGCGAGGGGTCAATTGAGGCTGCGGTACAGGCCGATCCGTTGGATACGGCCATTCCTTCCAGCCCCATAATCATGGCGTCGGAATCACAGTGCTCAAAGTAGATATTGGTGGTGTTGTAAAGCCGGTGCTCCCGGTTGCCGTTAACCCGTGTGCCGGGGATCGTCAGCAGGGCGGTTTCGAGGTGGTCGCGTAGAGACGCAATATGTTGCGTCTCTACAGGCATCTCCTGCCGGCACAGGTCCAGCGCTTTACCTAACCCAACGATTCCCGGTACATTAAGGGTGCCGCTCCGTAAACCGCGTTCATGGCCTCCGCCGTGCAGCAGGGCTTCCAACTTCACTTTGTTGGGACGGCGCTGACGAACAAACAAACCACCGATGCCTTTAGGGCCACAAAACTTATGGGCCGAAAACGTCAGCAGGTCTACGCCAAGCGTATCAACATCTATCGGCATCTTGCCAACCGCCTGTGTGGCATCGGTCATGAACAGGGCACCGGCGGTATGGGCCAGAGCCGCAATGGCCTGGACAGGCTGGATTACCCCGGTTTCGTTATTCACCAGCATCACCGACACCAGAATGGTATCGGGCCGGATGGCGGCTCTTACCGTCTCCAGATCCAGCAAACCGTCTGGTTGTACAGGCAGGTATGTCACCTCAAAGCCACGAGTTTCCAGGTAGTGGCAAACATCCAGCACAGCTTTGTGTTCAGTTTGCACCGTAACGATATGCCTGCCCTTATGGGCGTAGCTTTCAGCAACACCTTTTATGGCCAGATTAATGGCTTCTGTAGCACCGGAGGCAAAGACGATCTCGTGAACCTCACAATTCAGCGTATTGGCTACCTGCTGCCGGGCGTTCTTAACTGCTTCGTGCGCTGTAACACCAAACGGATGGGTACTGGCGGCATTGGCAAACTGGTCGGTCAGGAACGGCATCATAGCCTCCAGCACGCGGGGATCAAGGCGGGTCGTAGCGTTGTTGTCGAGGTAGATCATAATTCAAAAGTAAGCATTGCTGCGCTAAGCCCTACATTGGTTGCTCATTGTTTTACCGGGTACCAGCCAGGATCAGGTCAGGCCCAGGTTTGGGTATTGAGCACAAAGTTGAGCGAAATTCTGTTATCTTGTTGTTCGTTAACAAACCGATTTATGGAAGCGACATTTGTAGCTAAGCCAAGCGAATTGAAAGCGCAGCTTCTTGAGAAAATTGAATCGTTGTTCGCCGACAGCGATGCACCCGTGACAATAACTATTAAACAAGCGGAAGTTACCCCATCGCCCGACCAGCGAACCATTTACTTAGTGATGGAAGCCATTCGGAAGCGGACTGAGGTTGTACCGGTATCACTACCACCAGGAATGGACATAAACGATATTATTGATGAAGTAAATGACGTAGACCAATAGCCTGATGCTATACTTCCTGGCCCGGCAGATTGGCTTCAGAAATATTAACGACTGCCTCCATACTGCCTTTGCCGAAGCCCACAACTGCTCAGAATTATTCACTTACAACCGGAAAGACTTCAGCCGTATCCAACCGCTTACGAATTTGAAAATCAGTATTTTATAACTAGCCAATGCCCGCATGGTTTCCAGCAAGCATGGAAGCGACATTTTTAGTAAAGCGAGAGGACCTGACACCAGAGTAGCTGGAGCAGCTTAAAAAGCAGTTTGTCGAAGATCGTGTTATCACCATACAGCCACTATCCAGGAAGTATTAACGCCGGTCAACAACCAGAAAAACATCCGGTTAAGGAGATTTTCCCAATACGTTGCTTTTATATTCCGACCAGGTTTCTCTATTTTTGATTACAAACCTGACCTGATCTACCCCTTACTATGAAAGACTTCCTGCAACGCCGGTCCTTCCTGAAAGTGTCTGCCCTGCTGGGCTCGGCCCTCGGCATACCCGCTATCTCCCATGCCAAAACTACCATCGACGAACAAATTGAACGGGCGGCTAACGTACCGAAAGCACAGGGCAAATCCGTTATCGGGCTGCGTTCCGAGCCGATTCAGCAGGTACGGATTGGCTTTATCGGCGTAGGTAACCGGGGCAGCGGGCACGTCAAACTGGTGCATGCCTGCGGCAGCAAAGCCAAAATAGTGGCGGTGTCCGACATTCGCGAAACGGTTACCAACAAAACGAAGGAGTGGCTGGAGAGCAAGGGCGTAAAGGATGTTGCCTACTATTCGGGCAAGGCCGATGCCTGGAAGGAGATGGTGAAGCGCGATGATCTTGACCTTGTCATCATTGCTACTCCTTGGGAAGACCATGTGCCCATGGCGGTTTATACCATGCAGCAAGGCAAACACGCGGCCGTAGAAGTACCGGCGGCCTATACCCTGGAAGACTGCTGGAAACTGGTCAACACCGCCGAGCAGACCCAGCGCAACTGCATCATGCTGGAGAACGTCTGCTACGGCGACGAAGAACTCTGGATGCTGAATATGGCGCACCAGGGCGTATTCGGTACGCTGACTTACGCCGAGTGCGGCTACATACACGACCTGCGCGAGCTGCTGTTCAGCAAGGACGCATATTATAATATGTGGCGCATCCGGCACAACCAGAAACGCGACGGTAACCTGTACCCGACCCACGGCCTCGGTCCCGTTGCCCAGTACATGGACATTGACCGGGGCGACCGGTTCAACTACCTGGTGTCGATGAGCTCACCCGAAGCCAGCCTGAGCGAAGATTCTGGCGTTATGACCGATCCTTCCAATGAGTTCCACAACAAAAAAGGGTTTAAACACGGCGATATGAACAATACGCTGATAAAAACCCAGCTTGGCCGCACCATTCTGCTGCAACACGATGTGGTTACGGCGCGGCCCTACAACCGGATTAATATGCTGGCGGGCACCAAAGCGTTCCATGTGGGTTATCCCAGCCGGATGACCATCAAAGGCAAAGACAGCCATAAATTCCTGAAAGACGAGGAATACAAAGCCCTGAAAGAGCAGTATAAGCACCCGATCTGGGCTAAAATGAAGGACGAAATCGAGCGCAACGGTGGCCACGGCGGCATGGACTTTGTGATGCTCTACCGCCTGATCGATTGCCTGAACCGCGGTATGCCGCTGGATATGGACGTCTACGATGCGGCCTCCTGGTCGGCCGTCACACCCTTGTCGGAAATGTCGATCAAAGGCGGCAGTGCACCGGTCAAATTCCCGGACTTTACCCGTGGGCGCTGGAAAGAAGCCCGGCAGCTAGGCATGTTGGCGCAGTTGTAGACTTCACAAAGTCCATAAAACAAACGCCGGGAGTTTGCCGGCGTTTGTTTTATGGACTTTGTGAAGTCTCTACCGCAACCGGTTCTCTTTCCATTTACTGCGCGGCTGGGCAACGGTAGTAACGGCACCGTTGGTTTTGGGTTTTTGCTGCTGCATCAGGTAAGCGGCCAGCACCGCAGCCAGTTCGGCTTCTGCCGGGTTTTCCGGTGCCTGTAGTACGTCAGGGGTAAAGTAGCGGTTCACAAAATGAGTATCGAACCGGCCGGAGCGGAAGGCGTCGTGTTCCATTACGAAACGGCAGAACGGCAGCGTGGTCTGTACGCCTGTGATTTGGTATTCGTCGATGGCGCGGATCATTTTTTCGATGGCCTCCTCACGGGTGTTGCCGTAGGTGATGAGCTTGGCAATCATCGGGTCGTAATAGATGGGAATATCCATGCCCTGCTCAAAGCCGTCGTCCACGCGAACGCCATTGCCTTGCGGCCGCACATAGGTTTGCAGCGTACCCACATCGGGCAGGAAATTGTTGGCGGGGTCTTCGGCGTACACGCGCACCTCAACGGCATGACCCTTGATCTGCAAATCGTCCTGTTGGATCGCCAGCGGCTTGCCCTCGGCGATATAGATCATCTGCTTCACCAGGTCGACGCCCGTAATCTGCTCCGTGACGGGGTGCTCTACCTGAAGCCGCGTGTTCATTTCCAGGAAATAGAAGTTCAACTGATCGTCCACAATAAACTCCACCGTGCCGGCTCCGTAGTAGCCGCAGGCGCGGGCCACATCCACGGCGGAGCGGCCCATCTCGGCCCGGATCTCCGGTGTCAGTACGGCCGAGGGGGCTTCTTCAACTACTTTCTGGTGACGGCGCTGCACCGAACACTCCCGCTCAAACAGGTGGATGATGTTGCCGTGCTGATCGCCCAGCACCTGAATTTCCACGTGCCGGGGCGAGGTAACGTATTTTTCGATGAATACCGACCCATCGCCAAATGCCGACAGGGCTTCGCTGACGGCCCGGTCCATCTGCTCATCGAAATCGGACTCCTGCTCTACAATCCGCATCCCTTTGCCCCCGCCCCCGGCACTGGCCTTGATCAGAATGGGATAGCCGATCTGCGCCGATAATCGTTTGGCTTCGGTGCGGTCGGTAATGGCACTGGGCGTACCGGGCACCATCGGGATGTTGTAAGCCGATACAGCAGCTTTGGCGGCCAGTTTACTACCCATGATCTCGATGGCCTCGGGCGAAGGGCCGACAAAGATCAGGCCGGCCTCACGCACCATGCGGGCGAAGTTGGCATTCTCCGACAAAAAGCCGTAGCCCGGATGAATGGCATCGACATTCAGATTTTTGCAGACATCAATAATGGCATCGCCCCGCAGGTAGGACTCCGACGAAGCCGCCGGGCCAACGCACACAGCCTCGTCGGCGTAGCGGACGTGCAGCGCGTTGCGGTCGGCTTCGCTGTAGATGGCAACGGTCCGGATACCCATTTCACGGGCGGTGCGCATGATGCGCAGGGCAATTTCGCCCCGGTTAGCAACCAAAAGTTTTTTTATATTCGTCATGGAATGGCGTACAGAATGCAGGAAAAGCCAAAAATACGGGCCTAACGGCAAATAGTATATAAAGATTACGAAATTGAATTTATCGGCGTGTTTTTGTGGGTATTAATAATTACTTTATTTTTGCACTAATTGGCATCAGAACAAGGTATTTAACCTGTAAACAAGGCTATAAAAGTGGATTTATTTGAGAAACTGCGCGATAACCTGGGACCGATCGGGTCGTTTGCCAGGGAACTGAAGGGACACCATTATTTTGCCTTTCCGAAGCTGGAAGGCGAAATCGGACCGCATATGCGATTCCGGGGGAAAGAGATGCTGAACTGGAGTCTGAACAACTACCTGGGGCTGGCCAATCATCCGGAGGTTCGGAAAGCCGATGCCGAAGCCACCGCCCAATGGGGGCTGGCGTACCCGATGGGTGCCCGCATGATGTCGGGCAACAGTAATCTGCACGAGCAGCTGGAGCACGAGTTAGCCACGTTTGTCGGTAAAGAAGATGCCTTCCTGCTGAACTACGGCTATCAGGGTGTGATGTCGGCCATCGAAGCCATCGTCGACCACCGCGATGTGATCGTCTACGATGCCGAGTGCCACGCATGCCTGATTGACGGGATTCGCCTGCATAAAGCCAAGATGGGCGAGTACTACAAGTTCAATCACAACGATATGGTCAGCCTGGAGAAAAACCTGCAGCGGGCCACCAAAAAAGCCGCCGAAAAAGGCGGTGGTATCCTGGTGATTACCGAGGGCGTATTTGGTATGTCGGGGAAAATCGGTAGCCTGGATAAGATTGTTAAGCTGAAAGAAACCTATAAATTCCGCCTGCTGGTCGACGATGCCCATGGCTTTGGTACGATGGGCGAAACCGGGGCGGGTGTCGGCGAACTGCTGGGTTGTCAGGACGGTATCGACCTGTACTTCTCCACGTTTGCCAAGTCGATGGCAGCCATCGGGGCTTTCATTGCCGCCGATCACGACGTCATCATGTACCTGAAGTACAACATGCGCTCACAGACCTACGCCAAGGCGCTGCCCATGCCGTATGTAGTGGGTGCCCTGAAGCGGCTGGAACTGATTCGCAACCATCCCGAGCTGCGGGAGAAGCTGTGGGAGAACGTCCGGGCGTTGCAGAATGGTCTGCGCGAGCGGGGTTTCAATATTGGGGATACGGCCTCGCCGGTAACGCCGGTGCTGCTGCACAGCGAAGGTGGCGTGCCGGAAGCCTCGGCTATGGTTCGGGACCTGCGCGAAAATAAAGGCGTTTTCTGCTCCATTGTCGTCTACCCGGTTGTTCCGAAGGATGTAATCATGCTGCGAATCATCCCAACAGCGGCTCATTCGCTCGACGATGTACAGTATACGTTGGAAGCTTTTACTGAAGTTGCCGAAAAGCTACAAAAAGGCTACTACCGAGAAAATGTTGGGCTTGCCATAGCACCAGAGGTAACATCCGTACATGCCGGAACGGCCGCTGAATAAATGAAGATACGTGGGGTTGGATTTTTTGCCTATTTTTTTGGCTTGTCTATTGCGGTGAATGTCGGAATGCTTATATTTCCGCAGAAAACCGCGTTTTTAGCGGAATTAGGGCATTTTTTCACAATCTAAACCCCATTCGTATCGCTATGACACGTTTTGAGGAAGTAAAAAATCTGGTGATGTCACTGGAAGGTGATTTCGAGAAGTTCTACGAAAAGAACAACCAGGCCGCCGGCACCAGAGTACGCAAGGGCATGCAAGACCTGAAGACTCTGGCCCAAACGATCCGGTCAGAAGTTCAGGATAAGAAGAACGAAGCCGCTAAGGCGTAACACCTGCCCATTTACTGGCCCGCCGGATCTCCTCCGGCGGGCTTTCTGTTTTTAGAGCTTCTCCCGGTGCATTAGCGTTGCCAAGCCGCGGGTAGTTACTTTACCCGTCTGCGCATCGCGTATGTCGGTAGATACTTCGGCGATATGTTTTTCCGGATTGACCGACTTCACCGTAAATACGGCTTCGTAATCTGTGTCTACAAACATCGGTCGGAGAAACTCCAGCGTCTGACCCAGGTAGACCGAGCCGTAACCGGGAAACTCGGTACCCAGCACTTTAGTAAAGATACTGGCCCCAAGCATTCCGTGAATAATTGGACGTTTGAACGGAGTCTGAGCGGCAAAATCAGCGTCGAGGTGCAGCGGGTTGTTGTCGCCGGTCACCCGCGCAAAGTTTTCCACATCGGCCTGGGAGAACCGGAAGGCGTGCCGGTACTCGGCATTTAACGCAAATGGGGGCATAGTATAGCAGGGATTCTTTTGTTGATAGCCGCAAGTTAGCGCAATTACCGGTTAACTGGAATGGTCGCTGACAATCACCCAGCGGCCACCCCGCTTCTGCCAGAGCAGCGTAAACGACCCACCGGCATCGCCAATCTCCGGCCGTGTCAGGTGCCAGCGCCCAATAACATACGCCACATTGGGTGCCGGAAAGGTTAGTCGGACAATATCAAATTTCAGCGTTCCCATCGAGGCCCGGTCGGGATACCGTTTGCGGTAATTGGACAAGGTGGCTTCGTAGCCGTAGGTAACTCCCACCTTGCCGATGAAGGTTAGCGAATCGGATTTCCAGTAACCTTCCATAAACTTATCGACGTTACCGGCGTTCCAGTCGCTGGTCTGCCGGTCCAGAATGGCCAGAATGGCTTTGCGGTCGGCTGCGCTCTGGCCATAGGCAGTCAGGCTAAATACCCCCCAGAGTAGCAGGGTCAGTCGTACTATGCTCATTTTTCGCGAACTTTGTCTAATCCGCTAAAGCTATGAAACAGATTCGGGACTTTTACGAAAAATATAAACCATACGTCTTTGCCGACGGTTGGTACTACATCTTTATCCTAGTGTTCATCATCTTTCTATTTATCTTTTTTTCCTGATTGGCCGCATCTCCAGACTTACTGACCCTTGTAAACCCTCTGTCGGGAACCTTATCGCCGGAACAGAAAGACGTTCTGATTGAGTATCTGGTGCAGCAGGCAGATGAAATGGGCTATATACCGGAGGTTGTCATCACAAAATACCCCGGCCACGCCACCGAACTGGCTACGCATGCGGTGCAACGTGGTATCCGCCGGATAATTGCTATTGGGGGCGATGGTACGGTCAACGAAATCGCCCGCGCGCTCCGCCATACCGCTACCGCTCTGGGCATTGTCCCAATCGGCTCCGGCAATGGGCTGGCCCGACATTTAGGCATACCGTTAGTACCTAAAGAGGCTGTTCTGAAAGCCCTGCACGGCCGCCCGGTGGTGATCGATAGCGGGGAGATAAACGGACACCCTTTTTTCTGCACGGCCGGCTTTGGCTTTGAAGCCGTAGTGGCGCATGAGTTTGCCCGCCAGCCGGTACGGGGCCTGACCACCTACGCCCGTACCGCCTATCAGCTATTCTGGCAGTACCAGCCGGAGCCGCTGCTGGTGAATGGGCAGGAGAAAAAACTCTTTACGCTGACCTTTGCCAATGCAGCTCAGTTCGGCAACAACGCCTGGATTGCCCCGAAAGCAAATATTGCCGATGGCCTGCTGGAGCAGTGCGAACTCCAGCCGTTTTCGCTGCAATCAGTGGTAACACTCTTCTGGCAGCTCTTCCACCGCACCCTGCACGAATCAGCGTATTACCGCTCTGAAGCCATCCGAACGGCCACTATACAGGGGAGAAAACCACTGCTCATTCACGCCGATGGCGAACCCATTATTGTACCCTCGGATACCTGCCAGGTTCGGGTCCTGCCGAACAGCTTGCTGGTGCTGTTGTAAGCTGGGACGGTAAGAAAGCAGCCCCTCCGTCTTTATACAGGGAACCCTTTTTATTCCATGAAGGCATTGCTAAAAATCGGTATCTACCTGGTACTTACCATTGGTGGGCTATATGCTGCATCGGCCCAATCAGGCCCAAGGCGTAAACCCAACATCATCTATATTTTAGCCGATGATCTGGGGTATGGCGATCTGGCCTGCTACGGGCAGAAAGTGATTCAAACCCCTAATCTGGACCGGATGGCACGGGAAGGCATGCGCTTTACGCAACATTACGCCGGCAGTACGGTCTGTGCTCCTTCGCGCTCTGCCCTGATGACGGGGCTGCATACCGGCCATACCCGCATCCGGGGTAATGCCCGGTTTCCGCTGCTGCCGGAGGACAAAACGGTAGCGGAGTACCTGAAAGAAGCCGGCTATACCACCGCCCTCATCGGGAAGTGGGGCCTTGGCGAAGACGGCTCGTCGGGAGTACCCCGCAAACAGGGATTCGATTATTTCTACGGATACCTCAATCAGACCCACGCCCATAATCATTTTCCGGATTTTCTCTGGCGGAACGAAGAAAAGGTCCGGCTGGCCAATGAGGTTGTTTATGCAGAGAGTGGCGGGGTCAAGGGCATTGGTTCGGCGGCTACCAAACGGGTGGAGTGGACGCAGGATCTGTTTACCAAAGAGGCTTTGCAGTTTATCGAGCAATCGAAACAATCGCCTTTTTTCCTGTACCTGAGCTATGTAGCGCCCCATGCCAACAATGAACACCGGCTGGCGAGCCCGCATGGGATGGAAGTGCCCGACTACGGCCCCTACGCCAACCGTGATTTTTCGGATGTGCAGAAAGGCTTAGCCGCCAGTATCACCAAACTGGATGCCGATGTGGGCAGCCTGCTGGCTAAACTGAACGAATTGAAGCTGGACGAAAATACCCTGGTCATTTTCACCAGCGACAATGGCCCCCATGCCGAGGGCGGTAATGACCCCGCGTATTTCAACAGCAGTGGTGGCCTGCGCGGCATCAAACGCGATCTGTACGAGGGCGGTATCCGGGTGCCGATGATTACCCGCTGGCCCGGAAAAATTAAAGCGGGTGCGGTAACCAGCCACCCCTCTGCCTTCTGGGACTTTCTGCCCACGGCCTGCGCCCTGGCCGGAATTCAGCCGTCGACCCAGATCGACGGTATTTCGTACCTGCCTACACTTCTGGGCAAGGGAACCCAGAAACAGCATCCGTACCTGTACTGGGAGTTTCACGAACAGGGCCGCAAGCAGGCCGTTCGGCAGGGGAATTATAAGCTCATCTCCCTGCTGAAAGACAACCAATGGGAACTGTACGATCTGAGCCGCGACCCCGCCGAGCAGCAGAATATAGCCGCCCAACATCCCGCAGTTGTGAGCCGTCTGAAAAGCATAATGACGGAGGCTCGTGTACCATCGGAGGAGTTTCCGTTCACCCAATAACCAATTCTGACCTGCTTATGAACGTCCGTTCCGCCTTGTTCGTCCTGCTGGTTGCGGCTGCCTGGCTGGCGTCGGGCTGGGTATCTGTACCCAACCCGCCGGCAGAAGCGCCACTCCCGCAGCGGCCCAATATCCTCTGGCTGTCCTGCGAGGATATGTCGCCCCGGCTGAGCTGTTACGGCGACTCAACCGTTCTTACACCCAATATCGACCGGCTGGCGCGGGAGGGCGTTCGGTACACCAATGTGTTCTGCACGGCGGGGGTGTGTGCCCCGAGCCGCAACGCCATCATTACGGGCATGTACCAGACCAGCACCGGTGGCCACAACATGCGGACCCTGTACGATACGTATCCGCAGCAGACCGGGCTACCCAAAACCTATTCGGTGGTGATGCCGCCGGCGGTAAAAGCCTTTCCCGAATACCTGCGGGCGGCTGATTACTACACCACCAACAATGCCAAAACGGATTACCAGTTTGAGGAACCGCCCACCGTTTGGGACGAAGTCGGCAACAAAGCCCACTGGCGCAACCGCACCGGCGAAGCAGCCAAACGGCCGTTCTTCGCGATCTTTAACAACGTGGTCACCCACGAATCGCAGGTTTGGGTCCGCAAAGACAAGCCCTTGCGGGCCGACCCGGCCAACATTAAGGTGCCACCCTATTACCCCGACACCAAAACCGTGCGGCAGGACATGGCCCGGTTCTACAGCAATATTCGGGAGATGGACGACTGGGTGGGTGATCTGCTGAAACAGCTTGACGACGATGGTCTGCTCGACAATACCATTATCTTTTTCTGGTCGGACCACGGCGATGGCCTGCCCTTTGTGAAGCGCGAGATTTACGACCGGGGGCTGCGGGTGCCGCTGATTGTCCGTTTTCCGAATCGCCAATTTGCCGGCACAACCCGTAATGAGCTTATTTCCATGATCGACCTGGCCCCCACGGTGCTGACGCTAGCCGGGGTGAAGCCACCAGCGTATATGCAGGGGCAGGCTTTTCTGGACCCTCAGACCGGTAACCGGCCCCAGCGCATCCAGCCGCGCCGGTACATCTTTGCCGCCCGCGACCGACTCGATTCGGAATACGACCGCGTCCGGACCGTACATGATGGCCGTTACCAGTACATCCGCAATTTTTACCCGGAGCGTCCGCTCTACATGGATATTGCCTACCGCCGGCAGCAACCCATGATGGCCGAAATGCTTCAGTTGCGCGATGCCGGCCAACTAAATGCCGTACAGATGAACTGGTTCCGCAAAACCAAGCCCGCCGAAGAGCTGTACGACCTCCAGTCTGACCCCTACCAGTTAACGAATCTAACCAATCAACCAGCGCAGGCCGGGCACCTGAAGCGCTTGCGAAGCACAATGGATAACTGGCTGACAGACACCAGAGACCTGGGCGGAGTACCCGAGAAAGAACTGGTTCGCCGGATGTGGAACGGGCAGGACACCCCTCCGCTGACGGAAACGCCCCGGATTAGTCGCTCCGGCGAGCGGGTGACTATTAGCTGCCCAACCGAAGGGGCATCTATCGGCTACAAAGTGTCGGGAGAAGATACGCACTGGCGGGTCTACCAGAAACCGGTTGCGGTAGCCACCGGGAAAACGGTAACGGCCATTGCCATGCGCATCGGGTATAGCCCAAGTCCGGAAATTACCTCAACCGGGTTACAGCAGGCCGAGAAGAAATAACCAGGCACTGATGCCCTACTGCTTATTCGGAAACGGGATAATCAGCTTCTCTCCGCGCTGGGCGTAGTTGCGGTCCTTTTTGTTCGCTTTCATCAGCTGGTCAACCGTTACGCCGTATTTTTGCGCCACTACCCGGAGCACATCACCGGGACCAACGGTATGAACGGCCTTTATCTTTACGTTTAACCTGGTCATTCCGGCTTTAACATCGCTCTCCGTTATACCCGGGTTCAGGGCTTTCAGGGTATTAACCGACATATTATAGCGGGTAGCCACGCTGAACAGGGTTTCGCCGGCCGCAACCGTATGGGTATATGAAGTTCCACCAGGTTTTACGGCAGCCGGGGCGGCTGCTTCCGGTTTTGGCTCTTCTTTGGGCTTAGCTACCTCTTTCGGCTTCTCGGCGGCTGGCTTAGCCACTTCGGTGTTTGTCGGCCCAGGCTCACTTTTTTCAGGCGTGGGCGCTACCGCATCGGCCGGTGGGGTGGCCTGCGACAGATCGACAGGGGCGGGGTCGGAGGAGGTCGGCGTGACTTCTTCCGGGGTCAGTACCTCCGGCTCAGTCTGCATGGCCAGCGATTGCCGGCTGGTGGAGTCGATCTGCACATTCGTGAACGCTTCTGAGCCGCCGGTATCATCTTTTATGTATTCGTACCCAATGTACAATAAGGCCAGGATCATCAGTACCAGCACAGCCAGGGTGATCGCCGGCAGGTTAGACGTTTGGGGGGAGCGGCTATTGCCTTTTGACTGTTCGGTATTCATAAAAGCACGGTTAACGGTATGCTGCTTATAAAACGTTGAGAATGGAGCACTAAGTAAGCACTATTGCAATATCACACAAGAAATTAGTGCTGGGCCCCGGAGGATTGGTGCAGATCCCGGCTCATCTCCTCCACTTTTGCTTTCAGTTCTTCTTTGTACGCTGCCAGCCGGTTGCCCACCGCCCCATCAAACGCACCGATAATCTGCGCAGCCAGAATGCCGGCGTTGCGGGCTCCGTTGAGGGCTACCGTAGCTACGGGTACTCCGGAAGGCATTTGCAGGATAGACAATACAGAGTCCCAGCCATCAATGGAGTTGGAAGACTTAACCGGCACCCCAATCACGGGCAGGGTGGTCAGCGAGGCTACCATGCCGGGCAGGTGAGCGGCTCCGCCGGCCCCGGCCACAATGACTTTCAGCCCCCGGTCGCGGGCCGTTTTGGCGTATTCCACCATTTTCTCGGGTGTGCGGTGGGCCGATACGATGTCCATTTCGTACGCTACACCTAATTCTGTCAGGATGTCGGCGGCCTCCTGCATCACCTTGCGGTCGGAGAGGCTGCCCATAATAATACCTACCATTCAGCGAAACAAAACCTTGTTGTGCGAAATAACGGAGTTTCGGGCAGAGTTGAGCGGGAAAAGGGGTAAATTTTATTGAGGTAATGCAGTAGCCTTGGCATATACAAAAGAAACATGGCTAAACGTACCCGGTAAATACTGCCGTACGAAAACATCCTTTATGGTATTCGGCTTATCTTTGGATAAAATAGCGTAATTATGAACTGGCGTGATCATATACATTCAGACCCAGACGTCTTATTGGGAAAGCCAATAATAAAAGGGACACGAATTTCTGTTGAGCTTATACTTGAATTATACGGTCAGGGTTGGACGGAGCAGATGATTCTGGAGAGTTACCCCAGGCTTACCCAAGACAGTTTAAGAGCCGTTTTCAATTACTTATCAGAATGTTTACGGCAGGAATTATATTTTTCCTTTAAAGCAAGTGCCTGATGCGCTTTTTAGCGAATGAGAATTTTCCAAAACCAAGTGTAGATTTATTGCGTAAAGCAGGCCATGAGGTTGTTAGTATTGCCGAAACAAACAGTGGCGTTAGCGATACGGCCGTTTTAAGCAAAGCGGTCGAAGAGCAACTTATCATTCTTACGTTCGACAGAGGTTATGGCGAACTGCTGTTTCGGTACCGTCTTGAGTGGTCACCGGCGGTAGTTTATTTTCGAACGAAAGGGCAAACGCCGTATGATGCTGCCTCCTTACTTCTGAAACTTCTTAAGGATGAACGTTTTGAAATCGTCAATAAATTTACTGTAGTAGATACCGAAAGCATACGGCAACGGCAATTATAAACCTCAGGCGTTACTTTTGTGCATGATTATGACCAACACACAATCTTTCCAGGCCGTGAACCCGGCCACCGGCGAATCACTGCCGGGCGATTTTTACGAAGCCACCGACGATCAGGTCAATGAAGCCTGCGAACGGGCTGCCGAGGCTTTTCAGGTGTATCGCAAAAAATCCGGTCCCGAAAAAGCCGCTTTCCTGGAGCGCATCGCCACTGAGATCGACGCGCTGGGCGACGACCTGCTGCAACGCGCCAACGCCGAAACCGGGCTCCCTCTGGCCCGACTAACCGGTGAGCGGGGCCGCACTACCGGGCAACTCCGGCTTTTTGCCGAGTACCTCCGCGAAGGTTCCTGGGTAAACGCCCGCATCGACACCGCCCTACCCGACCGGCAGCCGCTGCCCCGCCCGGACCTGCGGCAGATGCTGCGTCCGCTGGGACCGGTGGGTATTTTCGGAGCCAGTAATTTCCCGCTGGCGTTTTCGGTGGCGGGGGGCGACACGGCTTCGGCACTGGCGGCCGGCTGCACCATTGTGGTGAAAGCGCACCCGGCGCACCCTGGCACGTCTGACCTGGTAGGGCAGGCGATCCGGCAGGCGGTAGCCGCCTGCGGGTTACCCGAGGGGGTCTTCTCGATGGTGCACGGCCGGGGTACCGCCGTTGGCATGGCGATGGTACAGCACCCGGAAATTAAAGCCATTGGGTTTACCGGCTCGTTCCGGGGCGGCAAGGCGATCTACGACGCGGCTGCCCGGCGGCCGGAACCCATCCCCGTGTACGCCGAAATGGGCAGTACCAACCCGGTGTTTTTTCTGCCGGGAGCGCTGAAGAACAGCACCAAACTGGCGCAGGCGTATGTCGGTTCCATTACCCTGGGGGTTGGGCAGTTCTGTACCAATCCGGGGGTGGCCATTATGGCTCCCTGCGACGAAGCCGAGGCCTTTACCCAGGCGGCCCGGCAGGCCATCGGCGAGGTGGCTCCGGCCCCCATGCTAACCCAGGCCATCCAGCAGACGTACGTCAAAGGCATTACGCAACTGGCCGGTTTGCCGGGTGTGGAGGTGATTGGTATGCAGGGCGGAGAAACCTACGCCCACGGCACGGCTGCGCTGCTCACCGCCAAAGCCGGTACGCTGCTGCAATACCCCGAACTGGCCGAAGAGGTATTTGGCCCCGGCAGTGTACTGGTGGAAGCCGATAGCCGCGAGCAGATGTTGACTATCGCCCGCAGCCTGCATGGTCACCTGACGGCCACCATCCACGGCACCGACGACGAACTGCCCGATTACGCCGACCTGATCGACATTCTGGAGCAGAAAGTAGGCCGGCTGCTCATCAACGGCTTCCCGACGGGTGTAGAGGTGGGCCACGCCATGCAACATGGTGGGCCTTATCCGGCTACCACCGATGCGCGGTCTACTTCCGTGGGCACCAACGCCATTCTGCGCTTTGCCCGGCCGGTCTGCTACCAGGGCTTCCCGCCTGCCTTGCTGCCCGACGAACTGAAAGACGGCAATCCGCTGAACATCTGGCGGCTGGTCAATGGCGAATGGACCAAATAACTCCATCATGCTCAAACAGGTAATCTGGCTGGTCTGGCTCGGCGGTTGTCTGAGCCTGACCGGCTGTTCCACCACCACCGTGTACATTGTTCGCCATGCCGAGCGGGCCAACGACTCCGACACTACCAGTATATCGGCCGCCGGCCACCAACGTGCGCAGGCCCTGGCCGACCGGCTGGCCGGCACTGGAATTGACAGCATTTTTACTACGCCGTACCTCCGTACGCGCCAAACAGCCGCTCCGCTGGCGCAACGGTTGAACATACAGCCGGTAACGTACCCCACCCAGCCGACCCAAACGGTGGTGGATCGGCTCAAGCGCATCCGCTCGAAAGAGGTGCTGGTAGTGGGACACAGCAACACTGTGCTGGAAATTGTGCGTGGCCTGGGTGCCCGTCCGTCCAAAACGAAAATAGAGCACAACGAGTATAATAACCTGTTTGTAGTAACCCTTCGCCGGCGACCGTTCGCTAAGTCGGCTGACGTTTCAGCGCTGACTTACGGCGCTTCACCCACCCAATAGTTTGATTCGCCGGAATCCGGGTATAGCTTCGTTTCATAAACGTAACCCGTCTATGAAACGAAGCTTTTTTACGTTACTGACCCTACTTCTGATCATTGGCCAAACGCTGGCTCAAGGCTCAAAAACAGTTTCCGGAGCGCTTAACGAGAAACAGACCAATACACCTCTGCTTTACAAAGGACGGCAAATTGTGGTCGGCTCCGGTGGTGGTTTCACCGGCGAATCCGTATCCTATTACCTGCTCGACAATGGCACGCTATTCGCCAAACGCAGCACCGATTCTACATTCCGCTCTTTAGGGAAGCAGACGTCTGCCAATACCCAACGGACCTTCCGGCTACTGGAGACCGGTTGTAAGATCAAATCTACCCAATTCGACCACCCCGGTAATCGCTACTATTTTGTCTCCTGGAAAAAAGGCAAACAGGAACATGCGGTGAAATGGGGTGACCCACAACATACCGTCCCGGCCAGTTACAACCAGTTCTACAAGTCCTTTATAGCCCTGATTCCCGCTTCGGCGCGGTTGTAACAAGCCACGCTTTCTTCAGCTATAGGCTATTGCCCAACCATACACCACACTATGAAAATTGTTTACTCCTTCGCCCTGGCTTTGCTGGCGCTGCCGGCATTGGCCCAAACGCCCAACGGCTTCGCCCGGAAGCAAAAAACAGTACCACCGACGCCCAACCTGGCCCAACGGCTGGGGGCCGACGAATCCCCCATACCGGTTCGCCGGGCGGGACGTCCATCGCTGGCAGCTACCGGCACTTCCCGCCTTTCAGTGGAGCCACTCCGCCTGCGCATAGTTCGCGACACGGCTACCGGACTGCCGGTGTACATCGAAAACCGTCAGCCTGCCGCAACCCCGACCAGTTCACGTGGCCGGCAGAGTGCTGCGGCCGCTGCTTATCAGTTTCTGAGCCAGGTCGGCGGAATCCTGAAGATGGAGCGTCCTGAAGATAATTTCCAGATAGCGCATACCGAAACCGATGAAGTTGGGCAGACCCACATCCGAATGAAGCAGACCTACGCGGGTGTGCCGGTCTACGGCGGTGAAATCATGCTCCACCTGACCAACGGGGCCGTAACGCTCCTCAACGGCCGCTACCATGCCGTACAGAACATTGCCACACGCCCCCGCCTGAAAGTAAGCGAAGCGGCCGATTATGCTTTCCGCGATGTACGCAAACAGTCGGTAGTACGGTCGTTTGGCGATAATATCCTGCAGATGAAGCCGTCGGAGGGTGAGCTGTTTGTGTATCCGGTTAGTGAAACAAAGACGACGCTGGCCTGGCAGATAACGGTCCGGCCCAATATGCTGGAGCGCTGGCAGTATATTATTGATGCGCAGACGGGGGAGGTGCTGGACAAACACAACCATACCTGCGGGGTTGAAAGGACTGTAAGGGCCTCCGGACGAGATCTCAACGGAGTGATGCAGTCGTTCAGCACGTACCAGCATAACGGCTCGTATTACCTGATCGACGCCACGCAGACCATGTTCAACAATAAGACATCGGTGATGCCGAATGAGCCGGTCGGAGCAATCTGGACCATTGATGCCGCCAATACGTTTGGTGATAATGTAAAGATTCGGCACGTGATGTCGGCCAATAATACCAACTGGAACGCTACCGCTGTATCGGCTCATTACAATGCCGGACTGGCTTATGAGTACTATCGGAAGACGTTCAACCGGAATTCGCTGAACGGCAAGGGTGGCAACATCATTTCCGTCATTAACATGGCCGATGACGATGGGAAAGGGATGGACAATGCTTATTGGAACGGTAAATTTATGGCTTACGGCAACGGCCGCGTTGGTTTTAAGCCGCTGGCCGGGAGCCTCGACGTAGCCGGACACGAAATGACGCATGGCGTGGTGGAAAACACCGCTAATCTGGAGTACAAAGGCCAGTCGGGGGCCATCAATGAGTCGATGGCTGATGTGTTTGGGGTACTGATCGACCGCGACGACTGGACGATTGGCGAAGATGTAGTCAAGACGAGTGTGTTCCCGTCCGGAGCGCTTCGGAGTATGTCGAACCCCAACCAGGGGGGAAAAGGTACACGGGGGTATCAGCCCAAAACCATGTCGGAGTATGTCAGCACCACCGACGATAATGGCGGTGTGCATACCAACAGCGGTATTCCCAACTATGCCTTCTACCTGTTTGCGTCGAACATCGGCAAAGACAAAGCCGAGAAAGTGTACTACCGGGCCTTGAGCACCTACCTGACCCGTACGTCTAAATTTATTGACCTGCGGCTGGCGGTCGTCCGGGCGGCTACTGACCTGTATGGGGCTAGCAGCGCCGAAGCCAACGCGGCTAAGGGTGCGTTTGATGCCGTGGGTATTCTGGAAAGCTCCGGAACGCCTACCGAAAAAACACCGGATGTGCCCGTGGCCCAGGGGGCCGATCTGCTGCTGCTCTACGGCTCCCAGGATAACAAACTATACTCGACTACCATTACAACCGGTACGCCTAAATTTGACCTCAAAACAGCATCGGGCCTGAAGCACCGCCCGAGCGTGAGCGACGATGGGAAGTATGCCTACTACGTTACGCCTGATAAAAAGATCCGGGCCGTAAACCTGACCGGAATACCCGCCGAAACGATTATTTCCAGCGAAACGATCTGGGATAATGCCGCTATCTCAAAAGACGGCACCAAACTGGCTGCGCTGACCGCCGAAAAAGATGGCGCTATCTGGGTGTACAGCTACACCAAAAAGAAGTGGAAAAAATTTCAGCTTTACAACCCAACGTATAGTGACGGGGTCGCTACTGGTAACGTGAAGTATGCCGATTCGTTTGAGTGGGATTTTTCGGGGGAATACATCGTCTATGATGCCTACAACGAACTGGTTAACGCCGATGGAAAGGCTATCGGGTACTGGGACGTTGGCTTCATCCATGTCTGGGACGGTAGTAAAGATGATTTTGCCGAAGGAGAAATTGACAAGCTGTTTACGAATCTGGAGGAAGGCGAAAGTGTCGGCAATCCGTCGTTCTCCAAAAACTCGCCCGATATTATTGCGTTCGACTATTACAACTCGTTCGACAACAGCTACTATCTGCTGGCCGCCGACCTGAACAAAGGGAATGTGAATGTGGTGTACCAGAACAACACCCTGGGCTTCCCGAGCTACTCCAGGCAGGACAACCGGCTGGTATTTAGCACCGAAAACGGCAGCGGCCGGGAAGACATAGCGGCTATCAATCTGGCCGCCGACAAGATCAAGCCATCCGGCAATGCTGCCACTTTGTACACCAATGCCAAATGGCCGGTCTGGTACACGCAGGGCACGCGTACGCTGCCCACAAAAGACAAGCAGACAATTACCTTCAATACTATTTCGGATAAACCGGCGGGGGCGGAGTTTGCATTAAGTGCGTCGGCCACGTCCGGGTTGCCGGTGAGTTTTGCGGTCGTATCCGGCCCGGCTACCATTACGGGCAACAAGGTGAAAGTTACCGGGCAGGGCAGCGTCACCATACGCGCCTACCAGGAAGGCAACACAAAGTACTATTCTGCCACTCCCGTCGACCGCACCTTCGCCATCATGACCGTAACGGGCACTGAGCCCGCCTGGACCGATGCCGTGAAAGTTTATCCGGTCCCGGCTACCGCCATAGTCAATGTTGAAGTACCCGCCGGCGAAACCATCAGCGAACTCACCTTGACAAGCATCACGGGTGGAACTATTGCGCAGCAGCGCCCCGGCACGGCAAAAGCTGTTATAGATGTAAGCAGCCTGCCTAAAGGCATCTATATTCTAAATATACAAACGCCAACTGGTAGTGTAAGCAGGCGCGTAGTAAAGTAGGGGTCTGCATCCCGCCGGCCAAGCCAAGTTGCGGCTAGGTGCCCCCGGCCAACCAGGTTGCGCCAGCTTTTTCAGCTGCTTGGTGGCTGGGCCATCGGGACGCGAACTCATACTTTACTTCTTCGTCGTAATAATAATCACCCCACCCTGCCCCTTCGCACCATACAGGGCTTTGGCCTGTTCACCCTTCAGCACGTTAATCGACTCAATTTTATTCGGGTCAAGCTTGTCTTTTAGGTCAGTTCCTTTTGGTAGTTCTTTGCCATCAACAATAAACAATGCCGGAATCGGGGGCGGAGGTGGCGGAGCTACCACACCTACGGCCGGTGGAGCCGGTACGTCTAAGCTCTTGGTTCGCTGATCATTCAGGGAGGTATTCCCGTCCAGTTGAAACGAAATCGGCAGGTTGTATTTTACATTGACCGGTTTGCCCGACTGCCGGCCTGCTGTCCAGTGAGGCATGTCATACATAACCCGCATAGCTTCGGCGTTGATCTCTTCACTTAGGCCTTTCAAAATTTGTACATCGTGAATACTACCGTCCGTAGCCACCACAAAGCTGACGAATACTTTACCCTGTACACCGGCCTTAGCTGCTTTTTCAGGATACCTGATGTTTTGACCCAGGTAAGTCGCTAAGTTCTTCATACCCCCAGGAAATTGCGGGGGCTCTTCAACTACGGTGAAGATTTCACCCTTTGGCCCTAGTTTAGACAGGGCAGATAGTCCTTCTGATACCGCTCTTTCGTCCGACTTTTTATCAATTAGCTTGGCCACATCGCCTTCTTTTTGGGTACACATGACCAGGAGCGCGGCTGCTGGTATGACCAGGGCGTAGCGGACCAGCGCCCAGCGGCTGGTGGAGCGGGATTTGAGCATACGAATACGTTGTTTAAGTTGGGATGAATTGAAGAAAGGGTTAGTAATACCGACCGGATGCACGCCAAAGGCATAGTCGACCAGAAACGAAGCATACTGGTCTTTGTCGACCGCCTGCTGATCGGCCAGGTACTCGTGGACCTGCTGAATGGCCTGTTTATAGAGCGTCAGCACCGGATTGATCCAGAAAAAAGCCTGTACTATTTCGATCAAGAGAATATCGGCGCTGTGCCGCTGCCGGATGTGGATCAGTTCGTGCCGGCGAATCAGCTCGGAATCGGTATCGGCCGGGTTCAGCACCAGGTACCGGAAGAACGAGAACGTAGGCAGTTGACCCGCTTCGGGTATGACCAGCGTATGATCTCCCTGCGGGTACCTGGCCGAGCGGCTGATCATCCGCATCAGGCCGAGAACCTGAACGGTTAGCCGGAACAACAATCCCAGCGCCACTATCCCATACAAAGCAAACAGGATGGTTTGCCAGTCGGGGCCGGTTGGCTGGGCACGCTGGGTGACGGTAATGGACGGTAATGTAACCGAGGTCATGGGTACGCGCAGTGCTTCCACCGTCTGCGCCGGTACGGTCACCCACGGCAACACCAGCGAAAGGCCAATAGTGGCCAGCAGATACCAGCGGTTCAACCGGAAAAACGTATGCCGGCGCAGCCCCAGCCAGTAGCAGGCATAAAACAGGAGCAGAAACAGATTGGCCCGAATGAAATAGTCGATAATGGTCATGGCTTCTGAGGGTCGTCGCCCTTCCGGTTAAGGAGATTGATAATCTCGTCGGTTTCGTTCAGGCTCAGCTTGCGGTCCTTCACGAAGAAGGAGACCAGCTTCTGGAGCGAATTATCGAAGTAGTTCGTCATCAACTGGTCCATCTCGAAGCGCTTGTACTGTTCCTCCGTAATTAATGGATAGTATTCATGCGTTTTTCCATACGCTGTATAGCCTACTAAGCCCTTTTTCTCCAGAATCCGGATAATGGTCGAGACGGTGTTGTAGGCGGGTTTCGGCTCAGGCAGTTCGGCTAATACGTCTTTGACAAAGGCTTTTTCCAGACGCCAGAGCACCCGCATGATTTCTTCTTCTGCTTTCGTTAGTTCCCGTAGTTGCATACGTAAAGTGGTAATGATCGTTATAAGTCAAAGTTAATACTAAGGCTTTAGTTTCACAACTAATTTCATAGTTTTTTGGTGTAAAATTTTTTATTGGTAAAGGAGAGCGGAGGGAATAAAGGAGAAAATAGTATAGGTCCCTCCTTTATTCCCTCTCTCCTTTCACCTCATATACTTCAACTGCGTACCGTAAAGAACGGCGAAAATGATGCTGAAGAACACACTAAGCGAAGAGGCAACTCCCACTAATCCGCCAATCAGGATAATGGGCAGCAGGAAGCCGGCAAGGACACCTCCCAGATAAGAGTAAAAGCCAATCCGGCGCAGGTTAAACATCAGAATGGCTCCAATTAAGGTTAGCAGGTTATATACCAGCTTGGAGATGGACAGTTTCCGAATATTGTCGGCGCTCAGGCCTCCCTGCACTGAACCAATAATCCGCTCGGCAATATCGGTTCCTTCCCGACCTTGCACCCGGCTGGAGGCTTCATCAAGGGCATCCTGGGCTACAGTCGCTACCGTGTCGGCACTGGCGTAGGAAACAATGCTGTCGTATACCCCCCAGGCGCAACTGAGGAAGGTGAGAATGCAGAGGATGGTCAGAAACTGCGGACGCGCCGGGGCAGCTTCGTAGAGAGGTGGGGTAGGTGTTGGTTCCATGGGATGAATTAAGAATTAAGAGCTGTAATCTAAGCGGTTCCGGCGGTCAATGCAATAGGAAAACGATGAACGGCTCACCAGCCCCCGGTCGGTGGCTGGAATAGCTACCGATATTTTGAAAACATCGGCTTTCCTCCATAGTTTTACCCTTTTACAAATTAAAACCACAGATAATGACTTTACAGGAACTGACCGAGCAGATCCGGTCCCGCGTAGGCCACGCCGATAACCTGAATGCAACCGCTAAACTGGCTACCGACCAGGGCGTTATTTATATCGACGGCAACCAGTCGCCGGCCGTCGTCACCAACGAAGATAAAGAAGCCGACTGTCTGATTCAGGTGAGCATTGGCGACCTCCTCAAAATGGGCTCCGGCGACCTAAACCCCATGATGGCCTTTATGTCGGGCAAGCTGAAAGTTAAAGGCGACATGGGTGTAGCAATGAAGATGGCGCAGGTGATGTCTTGAGGAGTTAAGAATTAAGAGTGAAGAAGTAAGAATTATGCTTTCTCCGTCTTATTTTTAACTGCCGGGCTGCCCCGTCATATTCTTCACTCTTAATTCTTAACTCTTAACTCCTATGCCCTCCCGCCGAGACTTTATTCAGGCAAGCGCTCTGGCTGCTGCCGGTTCGTTTTTTATTGTGCCCCGCCATGTGCTGGGTAAAGGCTACGTTGCTCCCAGTGATAAGCTCAACATCGCGGCTGTGGGTTGCGGGGGCAAGGCTGATTTCAATATAAAGCAGGCCTATAACGGTGGCACCGACAATATGGTGGCACTCTGCGATGTCGATGACCGGCAATCGAAAAAATACCGCGAGCAGTTTCCCCGTGCGCCCTACTTCAGAGACTACCGACAGATGTTTGACCAGGCCGGCAAGACCTTCGATGCTCTCATTGTGACCACGCCCGACCATATGCACGCGCCGATTGCCATGGCCGCCATGCAGTTGGGCAAGCACGTATATGTGGAGAAACCGCTGACGCACGACATTTACGAGGCCCGGATGCTCACCGAAGCCGCCCGCAAATACCGCGTGGTGACGCAGATGGGTAACCAGGGCAGCAGCGGGGATGCCACCCGGCAAATTGAAACCTGGATTCAGAAAGGGCTGATCGGCAAGGTTCATACCGTCAACTGCTGGACCGACCGCCCGGTATGGCCGCAGGGCGTTCGCTCGCCCAAAGACCGGGGTGAGTCGCAGCCCATACCGCCGGAAGTAGACTGGAAGCTCTGGCTGGGCACTGCTCCCTACCGCGACTACCACGAAGCCTATATGCCGTTCCGCTGGCGGGGGTATTGGGATTTCGGCACCGGGGCGCTGGGCGATATGGGTTGTCATTTTATGGATGTGCCCTTCCGGGCGCTGAAACTGAAATATCCTACCTCGGTTGAATGTAGTGTCGGTTCAGTATACGCCGACTTCTTCAAACAGGCCTTTTTTGATGATGTTTGTCCGCCCTCCTCGGCTATCCACCTGACCTTTCCTTCCGACGACCGGAAAATCAAAGAGATAAAATTTTCGTGGTACGATGGTGGTATTCGTCCTCAACTCCCCGACGGTATCGACTACAATCAGGTATTCACCGATCAGAATGGGGGCGTTATGTTCATCGGCACCAAAGGCATAGTTGTTGGTGAGTTGTTCGGCGACAATCCGCGCCTGCTGCCCGCCGATAAGTTTGAGGGTAAGGCCCTGCCTGCTCCCGAAAAGCCGCTGGTCGAAGGCAAAACGGAGGGGCATCAGCAGCAGTGGGTGAAAGCCTGCAAGCAGGGCTACGGGGCTTACACCAGTTCATCGTTTGAGGAGTCTGGTCCGCTGACCGAAACCGTATTGATGGGCAACCTGGCCACCCGCAGCTATATGTACCGGGAGTCCAAAGCCGGTGGCGGCTATACCTTCCCCGGCCGTAAAAAGCTACTGTGGGATGGCGAAAACATGCGCATCACCAACTTCGACTACGCCAATCAGTTTGTAAAGCGCCAGTACAACGGCGGCTATCAGTTGTAATAAGCCGAGCGGTACAGCGCAGCGCAACTCCAGCCTGCGCTGTACCTGAAAATCTGTTACTGAACCCCAACCCACCGTCCATTTATGGTCCTGCGACTTACCGTTACCCTTAGTGGCCTGCTTCTGCTCGTGGTTACCGGCCACGCTCAGAACCCCGAGACGCTGCTGCTGAAAAACTACCGCCCGAAATCGATCTATAACGTACCGGTCTCCTCGGTACCGAAAGCGAAATATCCGGTCATCGATATGCATACCCACCCCTATGCGCAAACGGAGCAGCAACTGGCGCAGTGGGTAAAAACAATGGATCAGGTCGGAATCGAGCGGTCCATCATTCTGTCATACGCTACCGGAGCACGCTTCGATTCGCTGGTCGCTCTGTACGGTAAATACCCCAGTCGGTTTGAGGTATGGTGCGGCTTTGACTACACGGGCAAAGACCAGCCCGGCTGGAGCGAAAAGGCAGTGAAGGAACTGGAGCGCTGCTACCGCGCCGGAGCCCGTGGCGTGGGCGAACTGGGCGACAAAGGTTTAGGGGAGTTCTACTCTAAGCCCACGCCCGGCTACGGCATCCACATCGACGATGCCCGCCTGAAGCCCCTGCTGCAAAAATGCGCCGAACTCCGGATGCCCATCAGCATCCACGTAGCCGAACCGTACTGGATGTATGAGCCGATGGATTCCACCAACGACGGCCTGATGAACGCCTATAAATGGCGGATCGACAAAACCAAAGCCGGCCTGCTGGGGCATGCCGAACTGATAAAGACGCTGGAGAACGCCGTTCGCGACAACCCCAAAACCACCTTTATTGCCTGCCACTTTGCCAACTGCGAGCATAACCTCAATATCCTGGGCAGCCTGTTCGACAAATACCCGAACCTCTACGCCGATATTTCGGCCCGGTACGGTGAAACCGCGCCCATTCCCCGCTTTATGAATGCCTTTTTCAAAAAATACCAGGACCGGCTGGTTTACGGCACTGATATGGGTACAAGTCCCGGCATGTACGCCACCACGTTTCGCATTCTGGAAACTGCAGACGAGCATTTCTACGATTTCGACCGGTTCAGTTACCATTGGCCGCTGCACGGCTTTGGCCTGGACCAGATCGTACTCCGCAAGCTATACAGGCTCAATGCGCAGAAGATCTTAAGGCGGTAAGCAGCAGAAAAACGGCACTCCTGCCCTACCCTTCTGATTTATCGCTCAATAAAATCTTCCAGATCGCGGGGGGCACCAAACAGCAGCAGAATGTCGCCACTCTGGAGAATAGTTTCGGGCGGCACAATGCCCATGACCTGCAAATCACTGTTGTCGTTACCAAAAATGCTCCGGCGGCTGATACGCTTCAGAATGGTCACCAGCACCAGCCGGTACCGGTTGGCCAGATCCAGTTGGGTGATGGACTTACCCACATACCGCTGCGGCACCCCTACCTCCAGCAGCCGGTAGTCGGTGTTGATCTGGAAGGAGTCGACCACACCGGGCAGGTCCAGCTTCAGGGCCAGCCGCTCGGCCGCCGACGCTTCCGGATAGGCAAACTCCTGAATGTTCATGGCCTCCAGCACGATTTTCTGGAGCGGAGACGTTACCCGGCAAATAATCCGACCGACACCCATCTGCTTGAGCAGGGCGGTGGTCATGATGGTAGCCCCTTCGTTCTCGCCAATCGCCACTATGGCCGCATCCACGTCTTTTACCGGCAGTTGCTCAACGGCTTCTTTGGTAGTAGAATCCAACGCAATGGCGTGGGTAATACTGTGTTTGTACCGGTCTACGGTCTCCATTTTCTGGTCGACGCCGATCACCTCATGCCCCAGCTTCACGAGTTGTTCGGCCAGCGAAGCCCCAAAATTACCCAGACCAAAAACGATAAATTTCATAGCAACTCAGGTTAAAACGCAATCTCTTCTTTTGGGTAGCGGTAATACAGTTGTTTACTCTGCCGGATAAACGCCACCAACAGCGTGAGCATACCTACCCGCCCCACAAACATCGTTACCATAACCATAACCTTACTGGTAAAACTCAAATCGGCCGTTATCCCCAACGATAGTCCGACGGTACTAAACGCCGAGAACACCTCGAACGCAATAAACTTTAGTCCCTTCTCGCTGTCGTTGATGGATATGACAAAGACCGCAACGCCAATAAACAACAGCGATAGCAGGATGATGGCAAACGCCCGGCGCACCGACTGGTGGGAAATCTCGGACCGGTAAAAATCGATCCGGTCTTTGCCCCGCACCACGGCCACCATGTTCAGCACGGCAATGCCGGCGGTGGTGGTTCTGATGCCCCCACCGGTTGAGCCGGGCGAAGCACCAATCCACATCAGCAGCAGGTAAAACATGACCATCGGCAGGCTCATCTGCGTCAGATCTACCGTATTGAAGCCGGCCGTGCGCGGAGTCACACTGCCAAAAAAGCTCGTTACCAGCTTACCGGTCAGGGTCGGGTGCTGGAGCAGGGTCGCCTGCTGCTCAAACAACAGGTACGCCACAAAACCAATCAGCAGCAACACCAGGCTAACCACCAGCGCCAGCCGGGAATTCAGCAGCGTCAGGCTCGGAAAATGCGCCCGACCCGGATTTCCCCGAACCCGCTGGTACAGATTCAGTCCCTTTATTTTCAGGTACCGGTACAGGTTAAACACAATCGGAAACCCCATACCCCCTAACACGATTAGAACGGCAACAAAAAACTGGAACAGGTAATTGAACCGGACCGGGAGTTCATACAGGCCATTCGTATAGATAGAGAATCCGGCATTACAGAAAGCCGACACGGCATGGAACAGCGAAAAGAAGAACTTGTCAAGATCCCGGCTAAAGAGCGCATCATCCAGCGAGATGTAAATCAGAACCGTCCCGACACCTTCAAACAGCAGCGTTACAAACACAACCTGGTACACAAATACCATGATATTGCTGATCTGTCGGCTACTCATAATGTCTTTGAAGGCAAGCTGGGTTTTCAGCGAGGCATTGCCCGCTACGGCATAGGCCAGCAGCCCGGCAAACGTCATAAAACCCAGGCCACCCAGTTGAATTAAAATCAGCAGGATGGCGTGCCCGAAGGCGGTAAACCGGGTGGCGGTATCCACCACAATCAGGCCGGTAACGCATACCGCGCTGGTAGCCGTAAAGACAGCATCAATGGTTGAGATCGGCCGGGTGGTAGCGTTGGGCAGCTTCAGCAGAAATGCCCCCAGCAAAATCAGGAGCACAAAACTGCCAACAAACAGGAGACCCGGGTTTACGGAACGGGAGTAGATGCGGTGCAGCGAATACGATACTTCGGTTACAAAGCCCAGCAGTATGCCGGCATACAGCAGCAGTTTATAAAACAGAAACCGGTTGGAATCTACATTGACCAGCACCGCTTTTGTCGGCAGCACATACAGGGTCAGCAGTAGCAGAAAAACCCAGCCTGCAATGTTGAACAGCCGGGCCCACCGGCTTTTGGGCATGAAACTTTCCAGCACCAGCCGTACGCCAATCGCTACCGATAGCAGCCCAAGAATAATTTCCAGCCAGAAATCGATGAAGAAGTGGTTGCCCCAGAACGATTTGAAACCAAACTCGTAAATAACGATGCCCACACCGATTGTGAGCAGCCCCGGCACTACAAAACTGAGTATCTCCAGAATTCTTTCATGTAGTCCTGCCAGAAAAAAGCGGGACTGCCGGCTCCGGATAAAGCCCCATCTGGCCAGTAGCTTAACTCTATTCATAAAATGGCCGGCAAAGCGCTGCTTTGTGATGAATTATTAGCCAAAGTCTACCAATTGATCCGGTTGTTGGTTAATATTACCGCGTAAATGTAATTCCTAACCCCAATTATGAAAAAAATTATTCCTTTATGCGCCGGACTGCTGCTCATGATGGCCTGCGCGGGTTCTAAACAAGGTAAACAAGGCGATGGCTGGGTACGGATCTTCGACGGAAAAACCCTGAACGGCTGGAAACTCACCGAAGAAAGTCCTTCGACATTTTCAGTGCAGGATGGAGCCATTGTGGTGTTCGGGCCGCGGGCACACCTGTTCTACGAAGGACCAGTGGGTAATCACAACTTTAAGAATTTTGAGTGGAAAGCTCAGGTGATGACTATGCCCGGTGCCAACTCCGGTATGTTTATCCATACTACTTACCAACCCTCCGGCTGGCCTAACAAAGGATACGAAATTCAGGTGAACCAGACCCATACCGACTGGCGCAAAACAGGTAGCGTGTATGCCGTACAGGATGTGCGCGATGTGTTTGTGAAAGACAACGAATGGTATACCGAACATATTATTGTGCAGGGCAAAAAGGTCACCGTTAAAGTAAACGATAAAGTGATCAATGAATTTACCGAACCGGCCGATTACAATCCTACGGGCGGTAATGCCCAGAAGAAGCTCAGCAGCGGCACCGTAGCACTTCAGGGACACGACCCTAAAAGCAAAGTACTCTACAAAGACATCATGATCCGCGTATTGCCGGATTAAACCAGCCTTGGCCTGTTTGAAGACGTTTGAGCCGGGGGGGGGAAACCCTCAGGCACCCCTAATGCTCAAACTCTTCAAACTATTCAGGTCTTGTGTAGTTGTTAGGGTAAAGCCTATTATCCGCAACAACGCTATGAAACATTTTGAAACGGTGACCGAGGCCATGGAAGACCTGAGGCAGCGGGGCTATACGTATGAATTTGTGCCGAAACAGAATCACCTGGAAGAAGTTCAGACCCATACGAAGGTGCGAAGTGAGGAGTTTAATGTCGATGAGTTTCATCGGTTTGAAGGCACCTCCGATCCCGGTGATGAAATGACCGTTTACGGCATTACCACCGCCAACGGCCTGAAGGGTGTATTTATGTCGGCGCTGGGTGCTTACGCCAATGAATTCTCCAAGGAACTGATGGATAAATTTACCATTGTTGATCGGAAAGAAGTAAACACCGACGGAGCGGTAAAACCTATTGACACAACAGCCGCCAATCAATAGTAAATTTCCTGATATACACAATACTTACCCGGAGCATGACCAATCTTCCGGGTTTTTGCGTATGTTTGCGGTCTTTAAAAAAACGGGATTGTTCTTTCGATCTGATCCGCTATGAAGCTATCAGAATTTAAATTTGACCTGCCAGAAAGTCTCATTGCTAAATATCCAACCGAACGCGGTGAATCCCGCCTGATGGTTGTCGACCGCAAGACGAAGCAGATAGAGCATAAGATGTTCGCCGATATTCTCAATTATTTTGACGACGGCGACGTAATGGTTATCAACAACACCAAGGTGTTTCCGGCCCGCCTGTACGGCAACAAAGAAAAAACCGGGGCTAAGATTGAAGTTTTCCTCCTGCGTGAGCTTAACCGCGAGATGAAACTCTGGGATGTACTGGTTGACCCGGCCCGGAAGATTCGTGTAGGGAACAAGCTGTATTTTGGCGATAGCGATCTGGTGGCAGAAGTTATTGATAACACCACCTCCCGCGGCCGTACCATCCGCTTTCTGTTCGATGGCTCCCACGAGGAGTTTATGAAAGCTATTGATGAGTTGGGCGAAACGCCCCTGCCCCGCGAGATCAAACGCCGGACGGAAGAGGCCGACCGGGACCGCTACCAAACCGTGTTTGCCGAGCATGTCGGCGCGGTAGCCGCTCCAACCGCCGGCCTGCATTTCACCAAAGCCATGATGAAGCGAATGGAAATCAAGGGCGTCCACTTTGCACCGGTTACCCTCCATGTCGGATTAGGTACCTTCCGGCAGGTTGATGTAGAAGACCTGACCAAGCATAAAACAGATTCGGAAAACTACCGGATTACCGACGATGCCGCCCGGATTGTCAATGACGCCCTGGATAATAACAAACGCGTCTGTGCCATCGGTACCACCTCGCTGAAAGCGGTTGAATCATCGGTATCGGCCAACAGCCGGCTGAAACCGGTGGAAGGCTGGACAGATAAGTTTATCTTTCCGCCCTACGAGTTCAAGATCGCCAACGCTCTGCTGACCAATTTCCACCTGCCGGAGTCGATCCTGATCATGATGACCAGTGCCTTTGGCGGCTACGATCTGGTAATGAAAGCCTACGAATCGGCCATTAAAGAAAAATACCGCTTCTTCAGCTACGGCGATGCCATGTTAATTATTTAGTCATTAGTAGATAGTCGCTAGTCAATAGTAGTTTGTCATTAGTATTTTTGCCGGGAGCCTGTCACGCTCGCTCAAATCCCTATTGACTAACGACTATTGACAAACCCCTATTGACTATTGACTAACTTCGCCATCATTGTTGCCGGGGGCAGCGGCAGCCGGATGAAATCCGACATTCCCAAACAGTTTCTGCTCCTCAGCGATAAACCGATTCTCCAACACACCCTTGAACGCTTTCTTGCGTATCAGGAAGAATCCAGGTCGTCGCTCCACATTATCGTAGTCTTGCCGGCGCGGGATATAGACACGTGGACTAGTCTCTGCGAAAAACATGACTTTTACCCGCCTGTTCAAATCACCGTTGGGGGTGCCACCCGCTTTCAGTCGGTGCTAAACGGATTACAAACGATTAAAGCTGCCGAGGGTTTGGTTGCGGTACACGATGGCGTTCGTCCCTTCATTACCACCGACCTTATTGAACGAGGCTTCTTTACGGCCGCCGAAACCGGCACCGCTGTAGCCGCCGTGGCTGCCAAAGACTCGGTCCGGGAGGTGCTGCCCGACGGCAGCAACCGGGCCTTAGACCGAAGCCGGCTCCGCCTGATCCAGACCCCCCAAACGTTCCGGCTCGACTGGATGCGTCACGCCTTTTCCCAACCCGAACAGCCCTACTACACCGACTGCGCCAGCGTTTTGGAGGCCGGCGGCTACCCCATTACCCTGATTGAGGGCAGTTACGAGAATATTAAGATTACGACGCCGGAAGATCTGAAAAAAGGGGCTTGAACCAGGCTTTTTACAGGATTAGAAGGATTTACAGGATGTTGGTTGGTCGCCTGGAGCGGAGCTACCATACAATGCCGTATTTCTGAAATCTTTTTTTTATCCTGATAATCCGTTTAATCTTGTAAAAATCCTGGTTCAAGATGCGCACCCGTCTTTCTCTTTCTGATTATGTCTCAGGCATCCTGGCCCGCGACCGGCTGGTGCTGAGCCGGGCCATCACCCTGGTAGAAAGCCGATTGGAGAGTGATCAGGCGCTGGCGCGGCAGGTGCTGGAGCAGTTGCTGCCGCATACAGGCAAGTCGGTGCGGGTGGGTATTACGGGCGTGCCGGGCGTCGGCAAAAGTACATTTATCGAAGCATTCGGGAAGCAGTTGACCAGGCAGGGCAAGCGGCTGGCGGTACTGGCAGTTGACCCAACCAGCCAACGCTCAGGGGGGAGTTTGCTGGGCGACAAAACCCGGATGGAAACCTTATCGGTTGATCCACTGGCCTATATCCGGCCCTCGCCCGCCGGTAATTCGCTGGGCGGAGTGGCGCACCGCACCCGCGAGACCATGCTGCTTTGTGAAGCGGCCGGCTTTGACGTAATTCTGGTCGAGACGGTCGGCGTGGGGCAGTCGGAGACGCTGGTACACGGCATGGTCGATTTCTTTCTGCTGCTGATGCTGGCCGGCGCCGGCGATGAACTACAAGGCATGAAACGCGGCATTATGGAACTGGCCGATGCGCTGGCCATTACCAAAGCCGACGGCGACAACCTGGCAGCCGCCAAACGGGCCAAAGCCGAATACCAGAACGCGCTCCACCTGTTTCCGCCGACGGGCACCGGCTGGTTCCCGCCGGTGATGACCTGCTCCGCCCAGACCGGAGACGGCATTGAAGCCGTATGGAACATCATTCAAGAGCATCAGACGCTTACCACCCGGAACGGTCAGCGCGACCGCCGACGGCAGGCGCAGAATATAGAGTGGCTGCACAGCTATATCCGGCAGCAACTGGAGATGCACTTCTATAACCAGCCGGGTATGCGCGAGCGGCTGGCCTCGGTGGAAGAGCAGGTTCGTACCGGCACGCTGCTGCCCATTCAGGCTGCCGAAATCCTGTTTCGGCCGGCATAGGGAAATCTTTCAGGAAAATGTCTTTTAGGTATATGGCACGAAAACTGATCCTGCTGCTGATGGGGCTGCTCACCACGGCAGCATGGGCACAAACCGATACCACGGTCGTAATCCGGGCAGTAACCGGCCTGAAGTACGACCCGCCCCGGCTGGTGATCCGGCCGGGCCGACAACTGCGGCTGATCCTGAAGAACGACGATGACATGGCCCACAACCTGGTGCTGACTAAACCCAATTCCCGGCTGCGGGTGGTTGAGTTTGCCCTGGCCCTCGGCAACAAAGGGGCTCAGCAGCACTATGTACCCACGATGGACGAAGTACTGGCCCACACCCGCATTGTGGAGCCGGGCCATGCCGATACCCTAACCATCAGGCTGACCGAAGGCGACTACCCCTTTGTCTGCACCTACCCCGGTCACGGCTACGTAATGTATGGTATGCTGTATGTCACCCGCGACTCCAAACGACTCCCCCCGCCCGACCGTGACCCCAACCTACCCAATGCCTCGCCTAACGCCCATGCTGGACATGCTGTAGCGCCTTCGCATCCCTACGACCTCAAACTACCGGCGGTGTACCGGACGTTTATGCCCGACAGCGGTCCGGCGGCTATTGCGGTTGGTTTACCGGCCCTGAATGGCGGGCCGCAGCAGTCGTATTGCTGGGATGCGGGCAGTTGCCGGCTTCGGTATGCCTGGTCGGGCGGGTTTGTCGATAATAATGAACAGTGGGAAGGCAAAGGGCAACTGCTGACCAAAGTAGTGGGTGAGATTTTCTACCGGGAAAAGACCGGCTTCCCCTGGCGCATCGGTAACATCGAAACGGCACCGGAGCCCCGCTTTCAGGGTTATCGGCTGGTAAATCGCTATCCGGAGTTCCGGTATACGATTGGAGAGCTGGAGGTCCGGGAGCTGATTCGCCCCCTCGCCGGTGGCCGGGGGCTGATCCGCCAGTTTACGGTTAGCCCATCGCGGCAAGCTCTAATCTTTTTAGTGGGTAGCCAGGATGGGATACGGTACAAAGCGTCGGCCGGGAAACTGGCCGGCAACAAGCTTACCCTCCCGCCCGGCACCCGGCAGTTTACAGTAACCATGCAAGCCCTTTAATGTTCTTTAGCTATGCGCATACCTCTTCTCCTGCTTGCTCTTTTCGCCGGCCTGTCGGCTACAGTGAGTCTGGCGCGGCCGATGGTTGCTGATACCATCACCAACTACTACGAGGTGCAGACCATACCCATGCCGGCTGGGCTGACCGCCGAGACAGGTGGGCTGGCGTTTCTGCCCGACGGGCGGCTGGTGGCCTGCTTTCACCGGGGCGAAGTCATGACCTATAATCCAACGACAAAAAGCTGGAAACTCTTTGCCGAAGGGCTGCACGACCCGCTGGGCATTCTGGTGATCAACAACCGCGAGCTGCTCATTATGCAGCGCCCCGAACTCACCCGCCTGAAAGATACCGACGGCGACGGCGTAGCGGATGTATACGAAACCGTAACCGACCAGTTTGGTATGTCGGGCAATTACCACGAGTTTGCCTTCGGGCCGGTGCGCGACAAGCAGGGTAATCTGTACATCGGCCTGAATGCAGCTTCCAGCGGGGCCGGTATCCGCGACGAACTGCGCGGCCGATACGAACCGATGGGAAGGCAGGGCCGGATGTATTCCTGCGTACCATACCGGGGCTGGATCATGCAACTGACATCCGACGGTAAACTGCTCCCCTTCGCCGGCGGCTTCCGTTCACCCAACGGACTGTTTATCGATGCCAAAGGTCGTTTGTTCGTGACCGATAACCAGGGCGACTGGCTCGGCACCAGCAAGCTGTACCACGTGGAGCAGGGCAAGTTTTACGGCCACCCGGCCAGTCTGGTCTGGCGCGAGAGCTTTCCCGCAGTGGACCCGCTGACACTCCCCCCAACTACGCTCGATAGTATGCGGGTACGGGAGATGATTACCTTTCCGCACCAGCGGATGGCGCATTCGCCCACGCAGATTGTAGCCGATAATACCGGCGGTCGCTTCGGACCGTTTGCCGGGCAGATGCTGGTGGGCGAAATGGATTTCCCCCGGCTGCTCCGGATCTTGCCCGATGAGGTAAACGGTCAGTTGCAGGGCGCTGTCATTCCGTTTTTCGACAATGCCGGTCTCCGCAAAGGCAACAACCGGCTGGCTTTTGCGCCCGACGGTAGCCTATGGCTTGGGCAGACCGACCACGGCTGGGTGGGCGATCGGGGTATTCAGCGGCTGGTGTACAAAGGTGGCACCCCGCTCGACGTCATGGCCATGCACCTTACCCCCACCGGCTTTGACCTCACCTTTACGCAGCCGCTGGATGAAGCTTCCGCCAGAGCGATAGCCAATTACCCATGCCGGCGCTTTTATTATATGTACCACGCCAGCTATGGCTCACCCGAAACAGACAGCCGGCCGGTAACGGTCACCGCCGTAACGCTGTCACCCGACCGCAAAACGGTTTCGCTGACCTTGAGTGAGCTAAAGCCGAACTATGTGTATGAGCTGATACTGGGTGACCTGCGCTCATCGGGCAAACGGATTTGCAACCGGCTGCTGTACTATACCCTGAACCAGTTGAAGCAAAAACCGCAGTGATGATAAATGCACTCACGAGTTCTTGTACCCATTCATGGAGCTATCCAGTCCGTAAATTGTAAAGCGCACAAGTAACGCAAAGTCAGGGTAGTTAGAAATCGGTATGTTAGAGCCATTAACCAGAACGCCTTTAGCCGGAGATAATCCCAATGCGGCAGACATGTCAACTAACTACAGACAACCTCAACGATACATTCACAAAAAAAGCCAACAAAGTCAAGTTCGACGTTCGAGCTAAACCGCAACAACCTCCTGCTTCGCCTTGTACCAGTCCACAAATCTCTGAATACCTTCCTCAATCCGGACAGACGGTGAATAATCGATTCGTTTACGGGCCAGGCTTACATCGGCATAGGTGCGCTCGACATCGCCTGGTTGCATGGGTTGCCAGTTGATGAGGGCGGCCTCACCCGTCGCCTGTTCTATAAAGGAGACTAGATCGCGCAGGGAAATGGGGTCGGAGCCCCCGATATTCAATACGCTATAGCCGTTCAGGTGATCAATGGCGTTTAGTATACCGTGGATAATATCATCAATGTAGGTGTAGTCGCGGGCGGTAGTACCGTCGCCGAAGAGGGTAATGGGCAGGCCGTTCAGGACGCGCTCGGTAAATTGGCTGATGGCCATTTCGGGGCGCTGACCGGGACCATACACGGTAAAGAACCGCAGGCACGAAATGTCGAACCCGTGCAGGTGATGGTAGGTATGTGCCAACAGTTCGGCTGAGCGCTTAGAGGCTGCATACGGCGACAATGGCCGATCGCAGGCATCCGATTCCGTAAAAGGTACCCGCGCATTACCATACACCGAGGAGGAAGACGCCATCACCATCCGCCGGAGGCCCGCCTGCCGCATTGCTTCCAGAACGGACAGGGTACCGTTGACGTTCACATCAAAATATAGCGAGGGGTTCTGCACCGATGGACGCACACCTGCCCGGGCTGCCAGGTGCACCACCGTATCGCAGCCATAAAGCCGGAATAACGCATCCAGCAACGTCCGGTCCCGGATATCGCCTTCGATGAACAGGTAGTTGGGGTGAGCCGAGAACTGACGGATGTTCTGCCGCTTTATCTTCGGGTCGTAATAGGTATCCAGATTATCGAGACTGATGACCGCGTGGCCCTGCTCAAGCAGTTTTTTCGTCAGATGGGACCCGATGAAACCGGCCCCGCCGGTGAGCAAAATTTTCATGATACGTGTGGTTGTGTAAAGGTAATTTGTTCCAACTATAATAGCCACCAGACAGCGATACCAGGGCTGTAATCCCATAAAACAGGAGACTAATGGCCACTGCCCCGTCGGCCGGTAAACCAACATAGCGGGCACCAGCCAGAAAGGTCAACTCCCGCGCTCCCGCTCCGCCCAGTGTCAACGGCAAAGCCGCCACCACCGAGGAGACCAGAAATATGAACTGATACGCGAAAAGGGACCCATTCGTTGCGATAGCCCGGTAAATTGCCCATACGCACAGGCATTGTACCGCCTGAACGCCAAGCGACTGTAGCATAGTCGGGTTCAGTTTAGGGGCGAAGTGGGGAAAAAACCTGTGCATTGCCCAGGCGGCAACCGGGCGAATAAAGGCTGTGGCCGTAAGCGCCAGCAGCGCCGGCACCGAAACGCCACCCAGGGTATAGGTTGGCAGCGTAAAACCAGGTAAATGTCCTGAAAAAGCCAGAGACGCCAGCAACAGGGTCAGCCAGAGAATCGGTAGCAGGCCAATAAACCGGTCGAGCAGGGTAGCGGTAATCAGCGGCTTTATCCCCACGCCGGTCAGTTGGTTCAGGTAGTACACTTTATACCCATCGCCCCCGATGCCGCCCGGCAGAAACAGGTTATAGAACATCCCCAGCCAGTATAGCCTCAGGGCAAAACCGGCCGGCAACCGCAGCCCCCCGGCCTCAAACAACATCCGGAGCCGCATGGCCGATAACACTTTAGAGGCTATAAACAGCGCCGTAGCCACCACCAGCCAACCCAGGTGCGTACGGCTCAGCACGGCCCATAGCTGCCCGGCATCCAGCTTACGAAACACCAGCCAGAATGCCAGCCCTGTAACGCCCAGTTTCAGGAAAGTTTTTACATACCCGGATAGGTTCGGCATATCAGGCAGCAACGGGTATAGATGGCCGGTATACCCGTCTTACCCTGTAAGGCTTTTTCGCCTGCGATTCGTAGTAGGTTCGCATCTGGAGTTCGGCCATGATCCCGAAGGAGATCAGCTGAATACCCGCCAGCACCAGCATCATGCCCAGAATCAGCAAGGGCTTACCCCAGATGTCCTGCCCCGCCAGCTTCAGCACCAGCAGATAGGCATTGATGCCCAGCCCAACCAGCAGCAACAACAGCCCCCAGTTGCCAAAGAAGTGCATGGGCTTGCAAAGGTACTTCTTCATAAACAGCATCAGAATCAAATCACTGACCACCTTTAGCGTCCGCCCCAGGCCGTATTTCGACTGGCCGGTCCGGCGCGGATGGTGCTGCACATCCACCTGCGAAACCCGTGCCCCCTCCAGATGAGCCAGCACGGGAATAAACCGGTGCAGTTCGCCGTAAAGACCGAGATTTTTGGCCAGATCAGCGCGGAACACCTTCAGGGCGCAGCCGTAATCTTTCAGCCGCACATCCGTAGCCCAGCGAATCAGGGCATTGGCCAGGCGGCTGGGCAGCTTGCGCAGCAAAGCACCATCCTGCCGGTTGGCCCGGATACCGGCTACCAGGTCATAATCTCCTTCTTCGGCGAGTTTGAGCATACGGGGAATATCGGCGGGGTCGTTCTGCAGATCACCGTCGAGGGTGACAATAAATTCACCCCTGGCCGCTTCTATGCCGGCGGCCAGCGCCAGGCTCTGCCCGTAATTTTTTTGTAAGTCGAGGATGACCAGACGGTCGTGCAGAATGGTACGCAGTTCGGCGAGGGTCTGGTCGGTGGAGCCGTCATTGACGTAAATCAGTTCGTAGTTGTACCCATCCAGTGCCCGGCATACCTGTTCGACCATCGGATATATATTGCCGGCTTCGTTGTAAACGCAGACAACCACAGAAACATATACATCATTCATCGTTAATTCAGTGTGGTATTGCCCCTAAAATTAGATGAAAAGTAGTAAACCTGGTTGACCGTTCAGGTAAAAAAGTGACAAGTCGCCAAAAATCCGGCATGAATCCTCTATTTTGAAAAACGAACGATTTTGGCCGGGTGTTCATCGAACAGCAGCATATCGCCTACAACCTCATACTGCTCCCCCACCAGACTGATCGAATCAGCAATATAATACGCACCCGGTAGTTTACGGTCTGTAATGCCAAGGATCTGTCCTCGCAGAGCTTCAATATGGAAGCTATTGACATCGGCAGCTCCGTCATCCCCGATTGTATTCCTGTAGCCGTACAAGGGAAGCGGCCGTCCGTTGGCATCCAGCGTCAGCCGGGCCGCCTGTTCGGAGGTCTCTTTGTACCGTTGCCGGTGCGCCAGCCGGGGCGGAATTACCAGCCAGTTGAAGCCGATGCGTACCACCAGCATGAAGACGATAAACAGCGTTAGCCGGAGTGGTGGCTGCCGGAAGTATCGGTAGGTAATCAGTCCCAGCGCGGCAAACAGCACCGATACTTTCCAGAACAGGCCGGCAATGGCCTGTGTATCCGGGAAGAACAAGGCCACCCAGGTGCCTGTTGTCACCACAACCGCAGCAAACAGCCAGACGTTTTCTACCAGCCGCCGTTGCCAGGCAGTTGCCGGGCTGCGCTCATAATAGATATACACCAGTACCGTAAACAGGGGCGGCAGCAGCATCAGCAGGTAACGGGCATAAACCTGGGGCGATGACCAATACACCACGAAGTTGACCAGAAACGTCAAGGCGTTGAACAGCACGAACCGGTTTTCGGTGAGTAGCCGCCGGATGCCCGGTCGGAACAGCAGCACAATCAGCAGCATCCAGGGCGCGTAGTAGTGCTGCATATCGAGCGGAAACGTCAGCAGGTGCAGCAGCGTCTCACCAGGGCCAAACTCCACCACCGTTCGCCGGCTGCTTTCGTAGAATAAAACCCCAAAGACATCGGTAACGGGTACAGGGTTACGCGTAAAATAAGCTATGTAATATGCGCCGGTAATCAGCCCGAAAACGGCAATACCCAGAAAATGTGCCGGATGCAACAGCCGTTTCCAGCGCCGGGTGTAGCCGAACCAGGCCAGTAGCGTCAGTCCCTGAAAGGCTACCGAGGGCAAGCCCTTCATCAGAAACCCGACGGCCGTGAGGACGTACGTAGTCACAAACAGGGCCGTGTACTTTTTCCGTTCATCAAAATGGTACACCAGCAGAAAAGCAGTGTAGGTGACCCAGGAAAAAGTAATGTCAATCAGCCCCAGCATAGAGTCGTAGAGCAGCACGCGGGTATTGGTAATCAGCATCAGCGCGGCTGCAAAAGCCATCGGCCGGGTGGCGTACCAGCGCACAAAGGCATAGACCGTGAGGGCGTACAGCAGCAGCGACACCGCCATCGGAAACCGCAGCGCAAAGGCCGAATAGGAACCGAACAGGTTGAACGAAGCAGCAATAAGCCAGTTGTACAGGGGGGGTTTGTTCAGGTACAGTTCGCCGTTCAGGGTGGGCGTCAGGTAATCGCCGGAGAGGATCATTTCAAGGGCAACCAGCGCCCGGCGCGGCTCGTCGGAGTCGGGGTCGAGCGGCAGAAAGCCCAGATTGAAAAAGAGGACCGGTATCAGCAAGGCCACCGCCAGCCATTGCCAGAACCGGGCCTGCTGCCAGAAAGCAGCCGATTTGGTGGCTACATCAGAGGAGGTAGTGTGGAAGTGCATGCTAGCGTTGGGAGATGCTCTCGCGTCTCTCTAAAATTACGGTAGTCGGCCGTTCAAACAAATCCCGGCGCTGGTGAATGACAAACAGGTTCGGATAGCGGGTAAGTTCCTCCAGGTAATCGGTCCGGGTAATTACGGTCGTTTCCGGATGAGCGAGCAACTGCCGGTGCATCTGTTCCGGCGTATCCAGCAGGGGAATGCGTCGGTTCAGATAAAAAACAAAAGCGGGGTTGAAATGCCGGTAGCCCACCACAGCCTCACGGCCCTTCAGCGTCGGCAGGGTCGCCTGCACCGGATTCTCGCGGTCTACCACCGGATACGCCAGGACGTACAGCACCCAGGCCGACCCCGTGAACGCACCCGTTACGGCCAGCAGAGCCAACTGCCGTTGCTGCTTCCGCAGGTAATACAGCATACCTGCCATGCCGAGGGGCAATAAAAAAAACAGCCCGCCTACCCAGGCGATATGCCTCAGATGCGGATCGAGGTACAACGCCAGGGCAACAGCAACGGGCAACAGCAGCATGATACCCGCCAGTACACCCAGGCTGATCCGGGTCGAAAGCGTATTTTGCCGGCCTTCTGCCGGCCGGGCCAGTTCACCGCCCAGGATAACGGCCAGAAACGGGTAGGCAGGAACCGTATAATTGGGTAGTTTGGTGCCGGAGAACATAAAAAAGCCGACGACTACGCCCGCCACTGTGAGGCAAAATAAACCAAACGGATGTCTCCGGCGCTGATGCACCACCCGCCGGATGGCCTGCGGCAGAAAAACCGAAAACGGCAGCAGGCCCACCAGCACATACAGCAGAGGCAAGCCCCAAAACCCGCCATGCCCTTCCATGGCGGCTGCATACCGGCCCAGGTTGTGTTTCAGAAAAAAGCCCTGAGTCCAGGCTCCGCCCGTTTGCTGATGTACCGCCCAGTACCAGGGTACTGTTACCAGCGCGAATAGCCCTAACCCGCTCAAGGGCCATAACCGCTGTAGTACTGACCAGGACCACTGCCGCATCAGCGTCAGAAACACCACCGCCGTCAGCAACGGCAGCAGCAGGGCCACCGGCCCTTTAGCCAGCGTACCCAGCCCCATACCCAGCCAGGCCAGGTAGGCCCAGCGGGCTTTCCCGGTAGTCAGCGCTTCATAGCCGCTCCAGAACGCCAGCGTCAGGCTGGCAATCAGATAGGGGTCGGGCACCGACATCCGAAACTGCACCGAGACATGCAGCGAAGCCAGCAGCGCCGTCACCGACCAGAGCGCAGCCAACCGACTCAGGTGCCGCTCCGCCATCCGGAACGTCATCAGCATGACCAGCGCTCCCATCAGGCCCGAACCCAGCCGGGCGGCAAAGCCATTGACCCCGAAGAGCCGATAAGCCAGCATCATAACATAGTAATGCAGGGGCGGTTTATCGGTGCGCAGCTCCCCGTTGAAGGTAGGCACAATCCAGTCCCGGCGGACGAGCATTTCGCGGGCGCACTGGGCGTTTTTGGTTTCGTCGAGCCCATAGAGCATGGTGCTGTCGTTGAAAAAAACCAGAAACACAAAACTTCCTATGAACAGGAGCACGTAGAGAAGCAGGGACATAGCGAAGCAGTCTGGGCCGAAAGATATACCCTAATCCGCAAATAACCACACCTCTTCGGTACACAGGTCGGAAGCCTTGCCTGCCAAACAAAAAGGCGGACCCAATAGCCCGCCTTCCTGCTTATCGCCAAATTGCTTACATGCGATCCATACCACGGGGCCGAGTGTTCGACATATCCTCGTCACGATCTGTGTCGGTATTCCAGTCGGCATCCTCTACACGGGTCTCACCTATGTTGGCATCCTGGTTCCGGTACGATACCCGTGGGGTGTCTTCGTCGGTCATCATCTCCTCGTCTGCCGTAGACGGCTGTCCCCACGAGGCCCGCCGTGCTTCGTCAATCTCGGCCTTGTCAGGTGCAGTTGGATTATCGTTGTCCGACAGCGAAGCTTCTGCTTCAGCATTCATGGTATCCTCCGGTACATTGGGTGTATTGGTCTCAACCCGGTTAGACATCTGCTGATCGCGAATGTCGAAATCGCTCAACTGGATTAAACCAGGAGCCATTCCCATTGTATTATGGCTACGCCGAGCCGCATGTGACTCGGTTGTTTCTTTGCGGGATTTGCTTGTTAAGCTCATAACGTTGTTGATTAATTGGTTAATTGGTTAATCGGTTGAGTTGTTAACTGGTCGAGTTGATGACTAATGAACCAGTGAACCAATCAACCGGTTGACTAATAAACAGGTCGGTGCGTTTTTGACGTGCCGGTTTGCGCGATTTCCTCTTCCTTATCCTCCGGGGTCTCCCCTTCGCCGGCATTCCAGCCGGTGGTTTGGTCATCCTGGGCTTTGGCCGCTTCCTGCGCTTCAGGCGTCGGTACGTCCTCGGCCGAGGCATAATCGTCGGGGCCGTGGGTAGTTACGTCAACGGTCGATGTTTTCGACTGCTCACCCCGGCCGGTCACGCTTTTCTCACCTTCCTCGGTAATTTCCATGGTGCTGTTGTCCTGGTCACCCATACGAATGATACCGTTCTGGCTATCCATGTCCATACCACCCAGAAACCGATCATTGCGACCGTCCTGAGCTACGTCCTCTGTCTCGTCACCCGGTCCCATCGCGTTCGCCACGTTTTCAAACTGATCGTGTTTGCCAACGTCGCGCTGCGTGGATTTCTGGGTATAGGTATCGTCTTTTTTCTCGTCGCTTTTCATAACGTCAATGGACCTTTTGGTTAAATTATAACTGCTTTGCAAGCGAAAAGTTTGTATTTTGTCGGCTATACTTCTGCACAACGACCGATTTACAACCTGGATTATACCATACATGAAACAACTGTTTACTCTGCTTTTCGGCCTTGTTGCTTTGGTCGGCCGGTCGCAAAATCTGACGGTGCTGGACCAGCAAACCCGACGGCCGCTGGAGAATGCCGAGGTACGCACCCGAAGTACCGCGCTGCTAACTAACAAAGCCGGCCAGATACCTATTACGGATACCCTCCAATCGTTTACCATCCGGCTGGCCGGCTATGAACCGGTTCAGACCACCTGGGCTCACCTTCGCCGGCAGGGATATACCGTCCTGCTGACGGAGAAAAGCCTGCAAATCGATGAAGTAGTGGTCTCCGCCAGCCGCATTGCCCAGCCGCAGAGCCAGGTGGCCCAGCCGGTGCGGGTCATCGGTCGCAACGACATCCGCTTTCTGAACCAGCCCACTACCGCCGACCTATTGCAGCAAAGTGGCCAGGTACTGGTGCAGAAAAGCCAGTTGGGTGGGGGCAGCCCGATTCTGCGGGGCTTCGAGGCCAACAAAGTGCTGCTGGTGGTCGATGGCGTGCGGATGAACAACGCCATTTACCGGGGTGGTCACCTGCAAAACATCCTGACGGTTGATAACAGCATGCTCGAAAAAGCCGAAGTGGCCCTCGGCCCCGGCTCGGTGCAGTACGGCAGCGATGCCCTGGGGGGGGTCATTTACCTGCAAACGCTTACCCCCAAAGCCGGCATGGCCCCGCAGGGGAATGCCTTTGCCCGGTACAGCACCGCCCTGGAGGAGAAAACGATTCACGCCGACCATAGCTTCGGTACCGGCCGCTGGGCGTTTGCCACCAGCATCACCGGCTCCGACTTCGGTGACCTGCGGCAGGGCAACAATCGTCCGGCGAGCATGGGCAGCCTGGGCCTGCGCCCGCTTTACGCCGGTCGGGAGAATAATACGGATGTACAACTACCAAACCCTGATCCTAATAAACAGACACCCTCCGGCTATAAGCAGATCGACCTGTTGCAGAAAGTCTTGTTTCAGCCATCTGACCGCAGCAGCCACCTGCTCAACGTGCAGTACTCCACCTCCACGGATATTCCGCGCTACGACCGGCTGACGGAAGTCGATAACCAGGGTAAGTTACGCCACGCCCAGTGGTACTACGGGCCGCAGGACCGGCTGCTCACTGCCTACACGTTTACGCGTAAACTGAAGCGGGGTATTGCCGATAACCTCCAGGTCATTGCCGCCTACCAAACCATTGCAGAGAGCCGCCACAACCGGCGCTTCGGCAACAATACGCTCCAGCACCGCCTTGAACAGTTGGGTGTCTGGACCCTCAACGCCGACCTGCAAAAAAGAGTTAGCCCGACCCACGATTTCCGGTACGGGCTGGAAGCCACGTACAACGATGTGCGGTCGACGGCTTACGGTGAAAACATCCTTTCCGGCATGACCATCTCGCTGGATACCCGCTACCCAAATGGCGGCTCCAACACCCAATCCCTGGCGGCTTACCTCTCCGGTACGGTCGATGTCAGCGCCCGTTCGTCGTTCAGCTACGGTGCTCGCTATAGTCAAAACCGGCTGTTTGCCCGCTTTACCGATAAGACCTTTTTTCCCTTCCCCTTCGACGACGTAACGCAGCGCAACGGAGCCCTCACCGGCAGCCTGGGCTGGGTCACGCGCCTGCCGGGCAACTGGCGGCTGGCGGCTTCGGTGGCCTCCGGGTACCGGGTGCCCAACGTCGATGATCTGGCTAAGGTCTTTGAATCGGTTGCCGGCACGCTGATTGTGCCCAACCCCGGCCTGAAACCCGAGCGCACCTACAACATCGACGCGGGCCTTCAGAAGAGTTTCGGGAATGTGTTCACCCTGGAGACCGAAGGTTTTTATACGCTCTACAATCAGGCCATCACCGCCCGGCCCGGCACCCTGAACGGACAGCCTACGGTGCTGTACAACGGTCGTACCAGCCGGGTAGTGAGCCAGGCCAACGCGCAACGGGCGTACCTGTACGGCTTCAGCACCCGGCTGACGGCCCAGTTCACCAACACCCTATCCGCTTACGGCAACATCAGCTATACCTACGGCCGGATCAAAACTGACACCACCGATTACCCGCTCGACCATATTCCGCCGGTATTCGGGCAGGCCGGTTTGCGGTGGCAGCAGAAACAGTTCCGGGCCGAAGCCAACGTGCTCTTCAACGGGACTAAACAACTGAAGGATTATAATCTGGTTGGGGAAGACAACATCGTGTATGCCACCCCGCAGGGAATGCCGGGCTGGTACACGATCAATCTGCGGAGCAGTTACCAGGTCAGCCGGCTATTGCAGGTGCAGGTGAATCTGGAGAATGTGCTGGACCGGAACTACCGCGTTTTTGCCTCGGGCATCAGTGGACCGGGCCGGAATCTAAGCGCCACGCTGCGATTCACCTGGTAATGGGTAAAAGCACTCATTGCCGGCAAAAAAATTTATGCCTAAATAGTTGTACATTTTAAACAAAAATTTTTACTTTGGCAACAGAGAATCAAACGAGAGCCAGACATAAAAGACTAAATAGTTGGATAAAGCGTAATAAAAAAGCGGGTCGACTTTGTTGACCCGCTTTTTCTTTGTCTGAGCGCTTCCGATTACTGCTTATCCCACCAGACGCGGGTTGACAGCGCATCAGCTCCCTGGCGTGAGACAACCGCATCTACAAAGTCCTGGCGAATATTCGTAATCGTCCTTTTCTTGCTTTCGTTGGCGTGTAGGTAATAATAAGCGGCTCCCGGCCTTCGTAAAAATCACCTATGTGGTTCAAATCTACACGGCCCATTATCCTGAATTGCTTGTATTTTGCCAGCCGAGTATGTAGGTCAACGGTGGCTGAGTCATCCACGAAGCCTTGCAGCAGAATCTGGAAGTTAACCAAGCCTTTTCCTGTTACAGCAAACTCATAGGGTTTGGAAGCATCTTCAACGAAATAGGATTTAAACAAATGATCTTCTTTCCCTTGCTCCTCCAGTTGTTTAAACTTATAGACTATACAGCTTAGGATGCAAAGCCCTATCAAAAGACCAACAACTTTCTTTCGGCGCATAAATCGAGTAGCTATCAACCCTATACATAAAACGTAAACCTGCGTCAGCCCGATCTTGTCGGGCTGACGCAGGTTTACCATTAACGCCTATTTACTGCTTATCCCACCAGACGCGGGTCGACAGCAGATCGGCTCCCTGACGGGAGACGACTTCGTTGTAGTTGGTCCGGTTCAGCGTAGCCTCCGTGGTCGGATACGCCAGACGACGTGGTACATCCGTCAAATTGTTAAACGGATTGCGAGCCGGGGTCAGTTTCGGGAAACCGGTCCGGCGCCATTCGGCCCAGGCTTCGTTGCCGTTGTAGAACAGCACGATCCACCGCTGCATCGCAATCTGCTCAATGGCTCTGGCATCGCTGTAGGCAATGTCCGGCTGAGCCAGGTACGCTTTGTAAGCCGCTTCGGTGTACACCCCATACATTTCCATAGAGGCCTTAATAGCGTCTTCGTATAACTTCTTCGGATCTTCAGTGGTCCAGCCCAGTTTAGCGGCTTCGGCCCGTGCCAGCAGGATCTGCGGGTACGTTACTACGTTGACCGGCGAGTTCTGCTGCCGCAGGCTCGTAGCCGCCAGCGATACCGCCTGTGCCGTCCAGGCAACCGGGAACACCGCATACGGAACACCTACGTATTCACCGTTGATGTTCTTATCGGCCAGGGCCGACAGACGCGGATCATTGGTCTTCTTCAGGTAATCGACAAACGTGTTGCTCACGGCATAATCCTTCCGGTTCAGCGTGATGTAATTGTTGTAGAGGGGATGCTCGTTGTTGGCTTCGGCCAGGTAACGGTACACCACATTGTCGGCATTGGACGTCAGCACACCATCGGCCAGGGCAGCCGCAAATTCGGCCTTGCCTTTAGCCGGGTCTACCTTCGACAACCGCAGGGCGGCAATCATCCGCAGCGAGTTGGCAAACTTCTTCCAGCGGGTCACGTTCCCGCCCAGCAGAATATCGCCCTGCACGGTCGGGCCGTTATCGAACTGCGCTACGGCTTCTTTCCACTCCTTAAACAGGTCGTTGTAGATGTCCTGCTGCCGGTCAAACTTCGGCGTAAAGTTCTGGCTACCCTTCAGCGCTTCCGAATACGGAATATCGCCCCAGCGGTCGGTCAGGCTCTGGAAATAGAATGCCTTCAGAATCCGGGCAATGGCAATCTGGTTGTTGTTAGATCCATTGGCGGCAGCCGCGTTCTTCGTAGCCGGGTTGGTGTTCAGTTCGATAATGTACTGCAGGTTATTCAGCGGGCCGGTATACCAGGTATTGTAATCGAAGTTCACCGTCCGGTACCGCGATTCCTCAATATACGTTACATCGCCAAACTGCTGCACATACAGCGCCGGTATGATATTAGTCACCGCCGGGCCGACACTCCGCATAGCACCCGTCAGAATACTGGCGGTGTTTGGGTTGGCCGGATTGTTGGGGCTCACATTCATATCCCCAAAATCATTGCAGGATGTTGCGGCCAACAACAGTCCGGCAAGTACCAGTGATTTATACACTAACTTTTTCATGTGTCTTTGGAAAAGATTAATTAGAAACCAAATCTCAGATTGATACCAAACGAGCGCACCGGCGGCAACTGACCGCCTTCGGTCCAGAACGATTCGGCTTCTGAGATGTCGACGCCACCGCCAACGGCATTGTAGATCAGCAACGGGTTACGGGCAATAAAAGCCACCGTTGCCGTCTTCACCCGGTTCCCCAGAATGCGCCGGGGCAGGGTATAGCCCAGATACACTTCGCGCAGCTTCACAAACGTCTGATCGTACATCCAGTACTCGTGCAGGGCAAACAAATTGGCGTAAAAATCCTGCGTTTCTACCCGGGTGGTATTCGGCGAACCGTCGGCATTGACCCCCGCGATCAGCAGACCACCGCCGGCCGACACCGGATCACGCTTTGGTTTGCCCAGTTCGTTGTTACCCACCGTTTCGGCACCCAGACCTGAATACGCATTAAACATTCGCGTAACGGAGAAGAACTTACCGCCCACAATAAAGTCGGTGTTCACCCGCATCGTCAGATTCTTATACGTCAGCGTATTCAGCAAACCGCCTTTAAATTTAGGCAGTACGGAGCCCAGCGGCTGGTTCAGATCATACTGGTACTGGCCTTTCAGCAGAATGGGGACACCCGCTTCGTTGCGCCGGATTCGCCGGCCGACGAACAGACCCCAGTCCTCCCCTTCGCGGGCGTTGATGGTCAGACCCCGCCAGGTAGAGCCCAGTTGGTAGTTGGTCAGACCCGGCGACAGCTCCACCACCTTTGAACGACTGCGGTCGACGTTCAGGTCAAGCTCCCAGTTGAAGCCGCCCGCCGACCGAACCGGATTGGCGTACAGGTGCAGTTCCAGACCAGTAGTCCGGATCAGACCGGCGTTGATGTAAGCATTGCTGAAGCCGCTGGTGGGCGCTACCGGCAACGGAATGATCTGGTTCTTATTGTCGTTGCGGTACGCGGTGAACTCCAGACCCAGGCGGTTGTTGAGGAACTTCAGGTCGATCCCCCCTTCGTACGACGACGTCAGGCCCGGCTTCAGGTTCTCGTTTGGCAGCAACGTGGGCAGGTACTGCGTCGGGTTGTTCTGGTACGGGTTACCGGTGAGGTAAGTCAGGGCTGTCTGGTACGGCCCTACATCGGTACCTACCTGGGCATACCCACCCCGAATCTTACCATACGACAGTACGTTGTTCTGCGGCAACAGGTCGGAGAAGATCAGGCTACCCGAAAGTGCCGGATACAGGTATGAGTTGTTGGCTTTCGGCAGGGTCGACGACCAGTCATTCCGGATTGAGGCTTCAATAAAGGCGATGTTGTTATAACCCAGGCTAACGTTACCGAACAAGCTGTTTACCCGGCGCTCAAACAACTGGTTATTTACGTTTGGCCGGTCTCTCGAAGCCGCGATGTTATAAAAACCAGGTGTAGTGAGCCCACCTACGGTCTGTTGCGAGAACACATTGACCCGGTTATAGCGGATGTTACCGCCACCGTTGGCAACCACCGAAATCTTGTCGAAGGTCCGGTTAAAGCTGGCGATGGCTTCGTAGTTGTTTTCAACCGCGTTCTGCACATAGTTGGCAAAACCACCCCGGCCCCCTTCGTTCAGGGTACCGTAGGCAATGCGGCCTTCCTGGGCGTACTGACGCTGATCGCGACGGGCAACCAAATTCAACGACAGGTAGTCGGTAAACTTATAATTCAGGCCCATGTCGCCAAACAAACGGTTGTCCCGGCGCTCGTTGGTATTTTCGTACACCTGCGTATACGGGCTATCCCAGTATTTCGGGCGCGGGTCCAGCGGACCGCCGATGTTCCAGCTCCGGAAGGTTCCGTCGGGGTTCTTATAATTCCGCAGATCTTCGATGCGAAGCTGACGCTGAAACCACTGGTTAAACGAACCTACCGTCTGGTTAAAACCATTCAATACACCACCCGATGAACCGTAATCGTCGGCGGGCACATTTACCCCACGGGTTGCAGTATAATTGAAGTTCAGGTTGGCGGTCAGGTTACGGGCAAAGGTCAGTGAGTTTTTGGCGCTGATGAAATCGCGGGTCTGGCGGCTGTTCGGAATGATCCCGTTGTTGATAATGTGCGTATACGAAATGCGCGACTGGAAATCTTCGGTACCGCGCGAGAACGCCACGTTGGTGTTGTTGCTGATCGGCTTTTCAAAGAAATCGCGGACGTTGTTCGGCTGAGGAGAGAAGGGTGTCAACTGCCCAAACTCTGGACCCTGCTGCCAGGAAGCAGCCGAGCGGTGCGGAGAGCCATCCATGCGCGGCCCCCAGCTTTCGTCGGCCGAGTAGTCCAGAATTTTCTGCCCATTGAAGGCCGCCCACGAAGCCGGGTGAATGGCTGGGTTGAACTGGAACGTCTCCCACTCCTGCGAATAGCCTCCTCCGTATTCGTTCTGGTACTTCGGCAGCATACCCACCACATCCAGCGTGGTGCTGTGGTTGATATCGAGCCGGGTATCACCCGCTTTGGCCCGTTTGGTGGTAATGACAATAACGCCACCGGCTGCGCGGTTACCATAGAGGGCCGTAGCAGCAGGGCCTTTCAACACGGTCAGTTGCTCCACATCATCCATGTTTACCTGGTTGATGTCGGTCGGCGTACCATCAACCACATAGAGCGGATCGCCACCGGTCAGGGTATTGACCCCGCGAATCCGGATGTTCGGGCTACCAAATTTAGCGCCCGACTGCCCCAGGACCTGCACCCCGGCAATTTTACCGGCCAGCGCGTTGGCAACGTTCGGGTCGCGGGCAATGTTTAGCTTCTCAGGAGTGATGGCCTGTACTGACGACCCCAGCGACCGCTTGTCGCGGCCGATGTTCAGGGCTGTTACCACCACTTCTTCCAGTTGTGAGGCATCGCTTACCAGCCGGACATCAACCACCGACTGATTGCCTACGGCTACTTCCTGCGTGGTAAAACCAATAAAGCTGAATACTAACCGGGCACCGGCCGGTACGTTTAAGCGGTACTGCCCATTGGCATCGGTGCTGGTACCCCGAGTGGTACCTTTTACGGAGATGTTTACTCCTGGTAACGCTGAGCCGTCTTCTGACGAGGTGACCCTACCGCTGATGGCCCGATCCTGGGCGAACAACGGCAGACTCAACATGCACAGCAAAAGCTGCACCATTAGAAGTCTTTGCATAAATGATGAGTGTTTAGTAGAGATTAAGAAATGATTAGAAAATTAAATTTCAAAAATGTGAAAAAAGATAAATACTACAAAATTTGGTTAATATAAAATTTTGCAGAACAATTAACGTAGAAACATTTTTTTAGATCATTAAATATACTTTTTCAAAGGTAAAGCGTAGCAGAACAGGCGAATAGCATGCGCCTGGCGCGGTACGTATAAAACTTCTTTTGTATTAAAAATAGATTAAAGTATGATATAAGATCGTAGCAAGAAGAGCTGGTATACAGCGAGTGGACTCAGCGCTACTAGTCTATTTAGTCAAAAGGATAAATTATTAAAAAGTGATTAAAACTAGTAGCATCCTTCGTATACTCTTTGGGGGTAACCAGGTGCCCCCCTTCTGTCTTCTTAAAATCCTAAATCCAATATTAAGAATTTTTTCATATTTCGTTGTAATAAATAAACATTATTGATGATGTTCATAAACAAAATGTATGATAAATATCAACATTTACTCAAAATTTTAGACTTATCCAGAAATAATTAAACTCTTCAAAGAAATTATTGTACCTGTTGCCAGTAGAATCCTTCTATTTGCAAATGTGATTTATAGCTTTACTTTTGTGCCGCTTCAAAAATAAACATTCATATTTTCCCTAAAATACATGAGAAAATTTATACTCAGTAGCTGGATACTGGCCATAGTATTCTGTCTGCCGGTCTTAGCACAGAATATCACCGTTACAGGTCGTGTAACAACCGCAGAGGATGGCTCCGCCCTACCCGGTGTAAGTGTCCTGATTAAAGGAACCACCCGAGGGACCACCACCGACCAGAACGGCGATTACCGGCTCTCGGCCGCTAAAGGCGATGTCCTCCAGGTTAGCTTTATTGGTTTTGCCACCGAAAGCGTTAAGCTGGAAAATCAGACGACAGTCAACTTTACCTTGAAACCAGATGCCTCTCAGCTTCAGGAAATTGTGGTAACGGCCCAGGGTATACGGAAGAGTCAGCGTGAAATCGGCTATGCCGTTTCCAAAGTGCAGACAGAAGACGTAACCGTGGGCCGCTCTCCGCAACTGGCCCAGGCCCTTTCTGGTAAAGTAACGGGCCTGGCCGTGTATAACATCAACAACAGCGTTGACCCCTCGGTCAAAATCGTCCTGCGGGGGTATCGCTCGCTGACCGGTAACAACGAAGCGCTGGTGGTCCTGGATGGTATGCAGACGACCTCTACGGTACTGGCCCTGCTTAATCCGAACGATATTGAATCGGTTACGGTGCTGAAGGGTGGCCAGGCAGCTACACTGTATGGCTCGGCAGGTATCAACGGTGCCCTGGTTATCACGACCAAAAAAGGGGTAAAAGGCAAGCTTAAAGTATCGGTATCCAACAGTACCAATTTCGACCAGATCAGCTTTCTGCCCCAGTTCCAGGACAAATTCGGCTCCGGTTCCCACTACTACCAGTCGTACGGTACGGCCGGTTACAGCAACGATTACCTGCTGCGCATGAAGGCCAACTGGCGTTCCTACGAAAACCAGCAGTTTGGCGATCCGTTCGACGGCTCCATGCGGATCATGGGCCGGACGGTCGAAGACGGTAGCCAGTACATTATCCCCTACGCAGCCATAAAGAACGGCCGGTACAAGGCGTTTGACACCGGCGTGTCGGTCAACAATCAGGTGAGCTTCCAGGGTGGCGACGAAACTAGTTCGTTCTACCTCTCGGCCGAAAATCAGAAGATCCAGGGAATTGTACCGCACGACAAGAGCGACCGGACCGGCGTACGCTTATCAGCCACGAAAGAATCCGGCAAACTACGGACGGGTTTCAACGTAGGCTATACCCAGGCCGCCTACGACCGCACGGGATCTGACTTTTACTTCGACGTGATCAACCAGCCGGCCAACCTGCCGCTGAACGACCTGAGAGACTGGCAGAACAACAAATTTGCCAACCCCAACGGTTTCTACAACGACTACTACAACAACCCGTATTTCAACGCCGATAACAACCGCCTGAAGTACAAGGATGCCAACATCAGCGGGAACCTGAACCTGAACTATGACGCCACACCGTGGCTGATGTTTGTGGAGCGGCTCGGTATTATGAACAACTCGCGGACCGGCAAGAACACGGTCGGCAAGTTCCTGTACTCCGACTGGGCTAAAACCAAGTCCTTTATTCCCGCTCCCTGGTATTTCGACGGCGACGGTACGGGTATTTACCGCGCCATTACCGACAACCTGGGAAGCGTTAGTGATTATTCGGCAACGGAGAACGTGATTAATAACGAATTCCAGATTCACCTGACCAAGGATTTTGGTCCGTTCTCCAATAAGCTGATTCTGGGTAACAGCGTGTACCAGCGCTATACCAAATCAATCTCGGTAGGATCAAGCTCTATTGTGGTGCCTGACGTGTACAACGTAGCCAACCGCCAGGGCGAACTGACCGGGGGCGAATCCAATACGATGGAGCGCCGGTATGGCTATTATGCCGATTTGACGACCAATTACAAGAACTGGCTGATCCTGAACGGCTCATTCCGGTACGACGCTACTTCGCGCTTTTACAAGCCGACCCGGCCCGCCAATATGTGGTCATATCCGTACTATGGTGTAGCCCTGTCATTCATTCCGACCGATGCCTTCCCGATGATCAAAAGTTCATTCCTGAACTTTGCCAAACTGCGGGCCAGCTACAACAAGAACGCCAACGACAACATTCCGCTGTATGGCCTGGATCTGGTATACAACAACGGTAACAACTTCCCATACGGTAACACGGTTGGTCTGACGGTCGGCAACACGCTGCCCGATCCAAACCTCAAACCCGAGATTGTATATAGTGCTGAGGTAGGCGGTGAATTCCAGCTGTTGAACAACCGCATCAACCTGGATGTATCGGCCTATACGTCGACCTCAAAAGGTCAGGTGATTACCGTTCGGGTGCCTAACTCAACCGGTTTCAGCAACCTGCTGATCAACGTAGGCGAAACCAGAAACTGGGGGTACGAAGCAGAACTGAAGTACCTGATTGCCCGGGGCGGTAAGTTTAGCTGGGATGCCAGCGTTCGTTATTCGTATAACGACAACAAAGTAATCAGCCTGTATCCGGGTATCACCGAGTTCCAGTATGGCGGCTACTCGTACGCCAACACCAACGTGATTGTGGGTGAGCGTTTCCCGATGCTGAAGACCGACGGCTACCAGTACGCACCCGACGGCTCCGGCTACCGCCTGGTGAATGCCACCACCGGCTACCCGCTGCGCCAGACTACACTCTCGCCCCGTGGCGGTACCCTGCCCCGCCATATTGCTGGTTTAGGCTCAAAGATGGAGTACGGCAACTTCGGGTTTACGTTTAACTTTGAATATCGGGGTGGTAACGTGATGTACAGCGACCTGGGTCGGCAGATGACGTTTACAGGCTCAGGTAAGTGGACCGAAAACCGGGCTCCGCATATCTTCCCGAACTCGGCTTACCTGGATTCCGACGGTAAAGTGGTGCCCAACACCACCATAAACGTACGCGAAGCTGAATATGCCCTGTGGGTAGACAGCTACCGCCTGATTTCGGAGAACTTCGTAAATCCGGCCTGGTTTGTCAAGCTGCGCGACATCAACCTGTCGTACCGCCTGCCGCAGAACCTGCTGACCAAAACCAGACTCTTCTCCACCGCCAGCATCGCTCTGTACGGCCGGAACCTGATTACGATTGTGGATAAGATGAACTACTACACTGACCCGGAATTCAGCTTTACTACCGGTAACGGCCAGGGAATCAACAACACCGGTCAGACTCCGCCGGTACGTCAGTATGGTGTCAACATCAACCTCGGTTTCTAATATTTTAACAGTTCATTTGTCATGAAAGTAAAATCATTGTTTATAATAGCGTTTGTAGCGCTGGCCGGAGTGGCTTGTAACAAGTCGTTCCTGGACATCAATACCAACCCCAATACCCTGCCGACTGCCTCGCCCAACTATGTGTTTACCAACGCTATAAACACGGCGACCTCGGTTAGCAACATGCTGGGGGCCAACGAAATCGGCTCGTACTGGTCGGGCCAGTGGACCCAGTCGAACGGGTACATTATCAATACGGCCCAGTTTGCCTATAACTTCACCAACGGTGATTTTAACTATTGGGATAATTATTACGATAACCTGCAGGATTTTCAGTTCGTGATCGATAATGCCGATTCCTACAACCAGAAATTCCTGAAAGGGCCGTCGAAGGTGATGAAAGCCATGCTGTTTCAGCAGTTGGTGGATATGTATGGCAACATACCGTTTACGGATGCGCTGAAAGGCAGCAAAGTACTGGCTCCGAAGTTTGACGATCAGAAAGCGGTGTACGAAGCCCTGATCCCGCTGCTGGACGAAGCCATTGCCGACCTGAAAGCCAATCCGTTTGCCAGTGCCTTCACCGGCTCCGATCTGATTTTCCGGGGTAATACCACCAAATGGGCCCAGTTTGCCAACTCGCTCAAGATGCGGATTCTGATTCGTCAGTCGCGGGTAACCGGCAAAGAATCGTACATCAAAACGGAGATCAACAAGATTGTCACCGAAGGCTCCGGCTTTATCACGGGCGAAGATGTTGGTCTGGGTGGCTCTACCTTTTACCTGGCTACGGCCGGCAAGCTAAACCCGATCTACGACCGCTGGGGGTACGACGCCAACGGTGCCAAGCGGGCCCTGAACAACTACCCTCGGTTAACCAAGTTTCTGATCGACAACCTGAAAGCTAACGGCGACACCCTGCGTATGAAGCGGATTGCCTACGCCAACGGAGGCGAAAACGGCTCGAACCCCGGCGTGAGTACCCGGGCCGAGATTGCGGCCAATTACGCCGGAACGCCGTTTGGAGCCAGTTCGGGCTACCTGCCGGCCAACACCACCTCACTGGGGCCAAGTCTGCTGGTGAAAGGTGAGTTTAACCGGCCATTTATTCTGATGACAGCGGCCGAAGTGCAGTTCCTGCTAGCCGAAGCTAAGCAACGTTACAGCGACGTAACGCTACCGGGTACTGCGCAATCGTACTTCGAGGCCGGCATTACACAGTCGTTCCGCACCCTGGGGGTGAAAGGGTCGACCGGAACCGAGTTTAAGGGCAGCGGCATCAAGAACTACGACTGGGCGGCTTCCAGCAACAAACTGGAGGCCATTGCCTACCAGAAGTGGATTGCGCTGACCAACTTCAGCGGGCTGGAGGCCTGGTCGGAATACCGGCGTACCGACCTGCCCGTTACGCCACAGAGCGTTCAGGTGGTAGACAACAAGCGGCCGCTCCGCTTCTATTACCCGAACACGGAATCCGGCTCCAACGGCGAAAACGTAAAAGCGCAGGGCAACATCGACGCCCTGGCGACCCGCCTGTTCTGGGATGTCGACTAAGCCGCGATGGGTAGATAGCTTACCCAGCAAAAGAGGCTACCGCAGGGATAGCCTCTTTTGCTGGTTTAACAGAAAGGCCGGAATAGTCAATTTCATTATTATGCAACCGATATATTGACTTAACTAATTTTTTGGTATACATTTACCTACCGGGATTCATATTCTAAAGCATTTAATTCATGTAAAGCACCATACCTGTTCGTTATAAATCCTAGTAATAATTACTGAACGATTAAAACCACGTATAGACAAACTACTACCAGACGGGTTTGGCAGAAGCAGCAGCGGTAATAGTTTCCCTGATTAGCTTACCCACCGCCTATTTACCACGACCGACTTATGAACAGCTTCGCGCTTTTTTCCGGCTGGATATGGCTCCGTACGCTACTCATAGCGATTAGTACTTTCTTCATTCTGAAAACCGGTGTTTATGCCCAGTCTCCTGTGGCCCGAAAAGGGCTGCTGGATCTCCGGGCGTACAAGATTGATGGTAAAGACATACCCTTACAGGGCGAATGGCAGTGGTACTGGCAGCAGATGCGGACCTCTGCCGATTCCCAGACCGGGTACGAATACACGCACTTTCCGAAAACATGGAACCAAAGTACCTGGCGCGGTCAGCCGGTTCCGGCCCTGGGCTATGCCACGTACGAATTAACCATTCTTCTGCCCCCTCAGACAGAACCGCTGGCCCTGGCGCTGCCGGATTGCTACAGCGCCTACCGCCTGCTGGTCAACGGCAAAGAAATCGCCCACAGTGGCATACCGGGTACCAGCCTGGAAACCTCCACGCCCTTCTGGTCTACCCAAGTCAGAGCCCTCCCACCCGGCGACACGCTTCATCTGCTGCTACAGATCAGCAACTTTCGTCATGCAAAAGGTGGCCCTTACCGCGGAATCCGGCTGGGGACCTTGGCCAATCTTGAGTGGAAACAGCATGCTAACCTCGCCACTGATTTTCTGGTCGCCGGCTGCCTGTTCATGGGCGGGCTTTTCTTCCTGGCGTTGTACCGGTATAACCGGCAAGAGGTTTCTATTCTTTATTTCTCGCTGTTCTGCCTGCTGTACAGCTATCGCCTGGTCGGTTCAGATCAGTACGCCCTGCACACACTGCTGCCGTGGCTGAACTGGCATGTGGCAATTTACCTCGAATACCTCACTTTGTACCTGAGTGTAGCCATGTTTGCGCTGTACACCGGTGCCATGTACCCCAGAGATACCTACCCGCAACTGGTAAAGGTAATGGCCGGTATTTGTTTCGGCTTTGCGGCCGTGACCGTTCTGGCACCCTCTACATTGTTTACTTTATTGATAAACCCGTTCCTGGGTCTGGTCAGCCTGTATATTGCGTATGCCCTTTATGTTTACTGGACGGCCGCCCGTAACCAACGCCCGGGTGCCCAGTATGCCCTCATCAGTACCGGGCTTTTTGGTTTAGTGGTGACGGTCGTGATCCTGAAATACCTGGGTGTTGCGTCGCCCGAACGGGCCGTGCTGCTGGGTTGCTACATTGGCTTCTTTTTTCTACAATCCCTTATTTTATCATACCGGTTTGCATTTGCGTTCCGGCAGGCCAAAGAACAGGCGGAAGAAGGTCTGCGGGTCAAAAGTGAATTTCTGGCGTCGATCAGCCATGAGATTCGTACGCCCCTTACACTGATCATTGCGCCGGTGGAGCAATTGCTGAACACCGGCACCACCGATAGCGCCTTGCTCAGCAAATCCCTGTCGACCGTACTGCGAAACGCCCGGCATCTGCTTCAGCTCATCAATCAGATGCTGGATCTGGCTAAACTGGAAGCCGGGAAAATGACGATTAGCGAATCAAAGGGAGACCTCCGGCTTTTTGTCGGGGATGTGGTAGAGTCGTTCCGGCCAGCAGCCGACACCAGAAACGTAAGCCTGTTTTTCCAATCCGACACCATTCCGGAAGAGGTTTTGTTCGACGCGGATAAAATGGGGAAAATGGTGTACAACTTGCTTTCCAACGCCCTCAAATTTACCCCGTCCGGTGGCACCATCCGTATCAGTCTGACCTTTACACCCTCAGCCGAGGATGTATGGACAGCCACTCTGACGGTTACCGATACTGGCAAAGGTATACCGGCCGCTAGTCTGCCCCGAATTTTCGAACGGTTTTACCAGGTAGAAGACCCAACCAATTCCTTTTCTGGAGGAACCGGCATTGGGCTGGCGCTCGTTAAAGAAATAACCGATTTGATGACGGGCACCATTCAGGTAACGAGCACGGTAGGTCAGGGGACTACGTTCCGGATCGACATTCCGTTGCGTACCGCAGCGGGTGTACCCCTGGTGCCAGACTGTTCGTTCTCCACCCGACCCGATCCGATTCCTGAACTTACCTACGAAGGGCAACTCCTGCTGGCCAACAGCGCAAACGGGCAACCCGGTACGATTGCTAAACCGCTCGCCCTGATTGTAGAGGATAATCCGGAACTGCGCCACTATATTGCTCAAGGTCTATTGGATCTGTGCCGGATCATAACCGCTTCCGACGGGCAAGAGGGCTGGGACATATGTCGACAGGAGTTACCCGACGTGGTTATCAGCGACATTATGATGCCCCGCATGAACGGCTACAGCCTCTGTAAAGCGATCAAAGAAAACAGTCTGACCAACCATATCGGGGTAATTCTGCTCAGCGCCAGAGCTTCACTGGAGAGCCGGATTGAAGGATTATCAGCCGGGGCCAACGATTTTCTGGCCAAACCGTTCAGTCATGACGAACTGCAACTGCGGGTAAGCAGCCTGCTCAATTACCAGATGGTACTGCGTAGTTACTTTAACCAACAACTGGCTCAGGTTGCCCCCGCTCAGCAAGCGAATGCGGTTGAAAACGCATTTCTCCAGAAGCTTTATCACATTCTGGAGGAGCACCTGGAAGATAAACAGTTTGGGGTAGAAGATCTGGCCGCTGCCGTCTCGATGAGCTCGCGAAGTTTAAATCGGAAATTGTCGTCGTTGCTGGGAATTACCTCGCGGGAAGTAATCCGGAATTACCGGCTGAAGAAAGCCGCCGAGCTATTAAAAGCCGGCTTCGGCATCTGGGAAACGTCTGACCGGGTGGGGTTTGATACGCCTTCTTATTTTGGTCAGTGTTTTAAAGAATTTTACGGATTTACCCCCACGCAGTACATGCAGGGACACCCGGCACTAAAACAATAGCTCCAACACCGAAGCCTGGCGGCCGGCTACTCCATGGCCGACTGCTCGTATAAAGTCATAACTTTTTCCTTCAGCCGCTTCAGCCGCATTTTCACGGCGCTTTCGGTCAGGTTAAATTGCCTGGCCAGTTCCTTACAGGTCACCTGCTGCTCATATTTGAGCCGTAATAACTGCACTTCTTCGGCCGGCAGGGTGTTGATAAACGCCTGCAACCGGGTCATACGGTCGTCTTCAGTGGGCGTTTCCGCGTAGTCCATATCCTCGGCCAATGGGCTTTCGGCGGTATATTTCCGGGACTTTAACTGGTCCAGACAATGATTGCGGGTAATGGAGTACAGCCAGGTCGACACGGCCGACTGTTGTTTGAAATCAGCAATGCGAGCGTATACTTTCATAAAAATATCGTGGGTGAAATCCTCTGCCTGATTGGAATCTTTTGTAAAGGAAAGACATTGTTTATAAACCCGGCCCACGTATTGTTTATACAATTGATCGAACTCATCCGTTTCCTTTACTAATCGATGAGCAGATTCCTGAGCTGTGTACGATAATTTCATGATCAATTTTGTTGCGTTTAGGTATTGTTACAGTTACTATAGAGAAAGAATCGAAAACAAATATTTTCTTATCTGTAACTGTATGCAAAAGTAATTACCTGTAGTTACACACAATCTTAAGTTTCAGACATTCTCTCTCAACTTTCGGACAATAACCTAAAAATGTGTCTATTTTATATAAAAATAGTTATTACACTGCTGAAATTTAGCTCATTTCTGCCAATATGCCACTATATATAACCTCTTTGAATTCGGGCAGCAACGGCAATTGCTACTACATCGGCAACGGGCAGGAAGCGGTGCTGATTGATGCCGGAATTTCCTGCCGGGAAACCGAACGGCGCATGGAACGACTGAGTTTATCGCTCGAAACAGTAAAAGCTATCTTTGTTTCCCATGAGCACACCGACCATATTCGCGGCATCGGTCAGTTAGCAAAGAAGTATCAGTTACCAGTGTATATCACCCCGCGTACGCTACGGCAGTGCTACTTACCGGAGAACCGGTTTCCCATCCGGTCGCTACGAAGCACGGTGCCGGTCTGGATTGGCGACCTCTGCATTACAGCCTTTCCCAAACAGCATGATGCCTCCGACCCGCACAGCTTTCTGATTACCTGCCAGGGTACCCGCGTCGGCGTGTTTACCGATATCGGCCGAGCCTGCAACAACGTTATTGACCATTTCCGGCAGTGCCATGCCGCTTTTCTGGAGGCCAATTATGACGAGGACCTGCTGGAGCACGGCAGGTACCCCTATTTTCTGAAGCAACGTATCCGGGGTGGTCAGGGGCACCTGTCCAACCAGCAGGCGCTGGAACTCTTTAAAGCGCATCGGCCAGCCTATATGAGCCACGTCCTACTCTCGCATCTCTCCAGAGACAATAACAATCCACAGGTAGCCATCGACCTGTTTAAAGCCCATACCGGAAGCACTACAGTGATGGTTGCCTCCCGCTTTCAGGAAACGCCGGTGCTGGAGATAAAGAGTGAAAGAGATAACGAGTGAAAGAGTGGCCGTTTCACTCGTTATCTCTTTATCTCCCAAAACGAAACAGCCGGGCATAGTCGCAGTGACCGTGCTGGTACAGGTTGCGGATGACGGTAGCGGCTATCAGGCTGAAGGTGATGCCGTTGCCGCCGAATCCCAGCGCGTAGTAACTGTGCGGATAACGCGGGTGTTCGCCAATGTAGGGCAAGCCGTCTTTAGTTTCGGCAAAGGTGCCCGCCCAGGTCAGCTCGGCCGTGGCGGGCACGTCCGGAAATAGCTCGTTGAAGCGGTCGAGGAGTTGCTGCTGCTTTTGGGGAATGAGCTTGTCCCGCTGCCCGGCTTCGACCAGATCTTCGTCGCCCCCACCGAGCAGCAGCCGGTTGCCGCCGGAGCTGCGGGCGTAGAAGTACGGATGAGCGGTATCCCAAAGCAGGGTATTCTTCACCCGTTCGGTCAGGTGGGGAATGGGCGCAGTAACGAGCGCGTAGGTACTGAGCATGGTGATGTCGTTGGCCTCAACCAGCCGCTCCGGTACTTCGTAGCCCGTGGCGTAAACCACCTTTTTGGCCGTAATTGTAGTGCCCTGGCTGGTTTGTACCTGCACGCCCTGTTCCAGATAGGTAAGCGCTTCGGCTGCTGTATGCTCAAACACCTGTAAGCCCTGCCGGGTCAGGTATAGCAGTAAGCGCTGGGTAAATGCAAAGGGATCGAGCTCAGCCCCGGCCGACGACAGGATACCGCCCGCAGCCACCAGACCAAACTGCTGCCAGAGCGCCTTCTGGTCGAGCCAGTTGACGGGAAATCCGTACCGGCTCCTGGTTATGCATTCCTCCTTTAATTCGTCGATATCCTCACACTGAGCGGCAAAGTACAAACTTTCCTGGCGGTGGAACCTACCGGAAGCATCCATCTTTTTGGCCACCTCCGCCAGTCGATTCAGGGCCCGCAAACAAAGTGTATAGCTTAGCACGGCATCTGTTTCGCCAATCTGGTCGATGAGCTGATGCAGCGGCACATCCATTTCGTACTGGATCATGGCAGTACTGGCGGCTGTACTCCCGTGGGCCACCTCCCGCTTATCAATCAGTATGGTGTTGATGCCGGCTTCAACCAGTTCGTAAGCGACCAGGGCACCGGTAATGCCCCCACCGATAATTAATACATCGCAGTCAACTGCCCTTCGGAGAGACGAGTAACGGGTAGGTACCGGGTCTCTGGACAGCCAGTAAGTATCGGACGAACGAACATTCATACTTTTTCGTAACGTTGAGTATGATGAGGCTCTGTTCAGATCCTGACTGAAGCCCCACCTGTGTTCTGAGTATTATCTTATAAACTACGGTATGTGGACCAGAATTGTTTATTAAGCATTAAACAAAAAGCAAAGCCGGCCCTTGCGGGCCGGCCTGCTCCATTGACGAAGTGTAAACTCTTGATGGCTTATTTATCGTGCACGACAAAATCATTTATAACAAAGCTGCCTTTTTCCGTAACCAGGTTGTAAACCGTTTTCACCGTCCGGGCACGGGACTGCACCATAGCCACTTTCCAGGCCACAACCGAGGTCGATGTCTCATCAAAGCGGTACAACACATCGCCGTTCCTCAGATCGCCCATCCGCTTTTTACCCGTAGCCGTCAGCACCGGGTGGTTAGCTGTGGCCTCCAGCACCATAGGGGCAGTAAGTGCAGAACGGGTAGATGCGGTAACTTCGTCGCCGACCGTTAGCCAGACGGCGGTAATGGCAAAATCCTGTGCATCATGCACCTGCACCTCCCGCACGGTAGTAGCCCCCATCCGGCCGTTGTCGTACGCCATAACAGCATCACCGGGTTTGATCTCCTGAATGGCTTTAATCTCCCGGTTAGCCAGCGTTACCTGAGCGTTGGCGGGAAAACAAAAGTTGTATTCTTCCTTTTTCTTGTCGCCCCCTTCCTCTTTGGGACCACCACCGGCCATCAGCAGGGCCATCTCCCGCGAAAGCACAAAACCAAGCGCCGACATCAGGCCGGCTTCTTTCTCACCTATGTATTTCAGGTCATCAATGTAAGCATCCCAGGCCTTGCGGTCGGCCGTGGCACCGGGGATAACGAAGGGCAGAATCTGGTTGGTTTTACCGTTCTGGTACAGCGCCAGCAGGCCGAGTTCTTTGGTATCGGCGGCATTGAAGACCTTATAGAGGTAAATTTTCCGGGAAATACCGTCGCTGTAGTTAAAGACGTAGGCCGGTCGTTCTTCATAACGATCCAGAATGAAGCCTCCGGCTTTGAAATAGGTATCTTTCTCCAGACTACCAATTTTGATCTCTTTAATTGCCTTCAGTTGGTCGAGCGTCATGCCCGCGCTCGCGGTCTGTGCCCAGACGTGCTGGCTTAACGACTGAATTACCATTACGGCAAAAAACAAAAGCAGAATAGCGGGAAATTGGCGGTTGATGTTTCTCATAGTTAGTACAGCGGATTTGCAATCCGCTTTTGGTTAGTATCGCGGATTCCAAATCCGCCTGTGTTTCATTTACAAAATAGTCAAAACAGGTCAGTTATAAGCATAGCGCACTCACGATGCTATTTAGCCGGCGCAGTTTAAGTACTCCTCTATTTAGGTACTACCGTACCAAACGGTTTGAAAAACCGGATTACTTTTTCGTGTACTGCCCTGCTCGGGCGTGAATGGCTTCGACGGTCCGGCGGGCGGAGGTCAGGGCTCCGGCCATCCAGGCCGTGAGGTAGGTGGTGTGCTCTCCGGCAAAATAGATGTTGCCGTCGGGTTCGGTCAGGGCAGCGTAGTACTTTCGCCGGATGGCGTCGTCGTACAAGGCCCAGCCACCTTCGTTGTAGGGAATCTTGTGCCAGGCCAGCGAGAACGAGTTGTCGAACGCCTGCGTATACTGCGGGTGGATCTTGCCGCCCTGCTCCAATGCCAGCTTCTCCCGACCGCTGATGGGCAGGTTAGCCACGGCTTCGGCACGGCTGTAGAAATTGTAATAGCCGATCAGCACGCCCTTTTTGCCCATAAACCCGAACGACGGGTACCAGATCTGGTTAATGTCCATGTTGGTGCGGGAGATGCCGCCGTATATGCCTTCTTCCTCTTCCCAGAACCGGCGCTTGAATTGGAGGCCGATCTTACCGGTCTTCATGTAGGGCACAAAATCAGCCGCCCGCTTCACCGTACCCGACAGGTCGGATTCCAAATTCTTCAGCACCGGTAGCGGCAGCGTACAGACGCAGAACTCGCCGGTGATCTCGGCGGGTTTACCGTTTTGGGTATACACTACCCGTACGCCGGTTTCCGTTTTACGAAGCTCTTTCACCGGTGCATTAAAGAGAATCTTGCCGGTCAGCTTTTTCTCAAACGCCTTCGGAATGGCGTCCATCCCACCTACCGGCTGCAGGAGTGTGGCCTGCTGCTCGTAGGTATACTCACCGACGTTATAAAATACGGGCTGCATAAAGCCGGAATGCAGCAGATCGGTCAGCCCGTAAGGGTCGGTCAGTTCACCGGCGACGGGGCCGGCACCAGGCTCAATTTTGTAGCCCCGGCGGTTGGTGCCTTTGTAGAGTTTGGCGGTGTTGAGGTCTCCTTCGTTCTTTAAGAAGTCAACTAATTTTTCGACATCTTCCTTCGTAAGTTGCTGGTCCAGCGCCGACTGATCGAAAGCTTTGGCGAGCAGTTCGCTCGTATAGCCGCGCATATCGTTATGGTACTCCTTGATGCGCATCCGTTTGTTGGCGAGCGGGCCGGTGCCGCCGTCGTTGTACAGCCAGGCGGCTTCGTTGGCCCCGTTAAAGATCTCCAGCGGCACGCCCAGTTCCCGGCAGTAATGCATGGTAAGCTGATGGTGGTGCGGTATGCGGGCCGCCCCACCGTTGAAGTACAAACCGTCCTCAAATCGGCAGGTCTGCCCGGTGCCGCCAAGTTCGGTTTCTTTGGTGCCACCCCGCACCGTCCAGACCCGGCCACCGGAACGGCTGCGGGCTTCGAGCAGGGTGCAGTCATAGCCCAGCTTACCAAGCTCATAGGCGGTAGCCAGACCCGCCAGACCCGCACCCAGGATAATCACTTTGCGGGCTTTGCCGTCCTGCGTGCCGTTGGGCGGCAAAGCAAACGCTTCGGCCGGAGCGGGCTTCAATAGCCCCCACGCCATCATACTGGCATAAGCGGTACTCGTTGATTGGATAAAGTCGCGTCGCGTCATAGTTGGAGGAGAAAGGGAGTTAAGAGTTATGAGTTATTGGTGACTGGTAATTCTTAACTCTTAACTCTTAAGAAGTAACTTTCTTAAATGCATCCAGGAAGATGTTCATTTCATCGACCGTACCGATGCTTACCCGGCACCAGGGCTGGTTGTCGAAGTCTCGGGTCTGGGTACCGACGCCGTTGCGGAACATCTGATTTTCGAACGTCTTCGTTTTCATCCGAATCGGGAACAGCACAAAGTTGGTGTAGGAGGGCACATACTCGTAGCCCAGTTGCTGCAAGCCTTTGTACAGCACCTCGCGGGCTTTGGCGTTTTCGGTCCGGCAGAAGTTCTGCCAATCCTGATCGTTATAGCTGGCCATGCCGGCGGTAATGGTGGTCACACTAATCTCGTATTCACCCCGGTTGTAGGCGCTTATTTCTTTAACCAGTTTGGCCGGAGCCATGCCGTAGCCCAGGCGCAGCCCGGCAAAGCCATGAATTTTGGAGAAGGTACGGGCCAGTATGACGTTGTACCCTTCGGTAACCAGTTTAGCCAGGTTCGGGCGGTCGGCGGGAGCCAGGAAGTCGATATAGGCTTCGTCTACGAACACGGGCACTGTTTGAGATACTTCTTTGCAGAAGGCTGTCAGCTCATCGGGCGGCAGAATGGTACCGGTAGGATTATTGGGATTACAGATATAAACCAGCTTTATGCCCTCCGTTGAGGCCAGTTTGGCTTTCATGGCGTTCAGATCATAGCGGTGCTCTTTGGTCTGCGGTACCGATACAATTTCAGCTTTAAACGCACTGGCGCAGTCGAGCAGGTCGTCGTAGGTGGGTCGGCTGGTCAGAATTTTGCCCCCCCGGCCGGTAAAGAACAGCGCAGCCGTCATTAGCAACTCCGACGATCCCGCACAAAGCAGGATGTTCTCCGGCTTGATACCCTCTTTTCCCGCAATCATCTCCCGGAGCATAGCGCCTTCCCGGAACGCATACCGATTGCCCACGTCGATAGCCTTAATGAGGGCTTCGCGGGCTTTCGGCGAAATACCATGCGGGTTCTCATTGGCGAACAGCCGCGCCCGTAGTACCGGCAAGTCTTCACCAAGCCGGGCAAACTCGTTCACAAAAGCCTGCTCCTGGCGAGCGGCCGCCGAAAGTGACGGGTTCCATTGACTAAGCCCGGCGCTTAAGCCCGTAGCCAGGAGTGCACTGTTGCGCAGCCAGTCCCGACGATTGATAGAGTGGTTCATGTCTTGGTTAATTATTGTACTATATTACGATGGGTTTTTAATATTTCCCACTACTCTATCGACAACACTCAATAGCTCCGAAAATAAGTATTTTTCAAAAAACACTATTCAAATCATACGCGTTTCTTTGAGTAATCTTAAAAAATTCAAAATTTTAGTTCGAAAAAGAACTAAAATTGAGAAATCACGTCTAGTAATCGAAAAAGTAGGTTCTATATTAAACCAGACATGTTTTTAGTAAAAGGCAAGAGACAATTGCCTGTACATTATATGATCCTCCGTCTGTAACCATTCCGGGTTGCCTCTGCTTGGCCGTTTGTCTGCCTGTTTGAGCCGTTCACATAGGAACGCTGCTGGTATTACTCTAAAATTTTCGTTCTTTAAGCCATAACACTATACCTCCCAATTACTTACCTGCATGAAACTAACCATCACCAACTTAAGCAAGACGTATTCAAACGGCGTTCGGGCGCTGCATGATGTATCCCTAACCATTCCGCAAGGGATGTTTGGTCTGCTCGGCCCCAACGGCGCGGGCAAGTCATCGCTGATGCGTACCATTGCCACCCTCCAGGAAGCCGACCACGGCCAGATTGTACTGGAAGAAACCCCCGCCGGTACCATCGACGTGCTCCGACAGAAACACGACGTCCGTAAACTGTTAGGGTACCTGCCCCAGGAGTTTGGGGTTTATCCGAAAGTGACGGCCGAGACTATGCTCGACCATATTGCGAGTCTGAAAGGCATTGCCAACCGGGCAGAGCGGAAAACGGTGGTGGAGGCCCTGCTCGAAAAAGTGAACCTGGCGCACGTCCGGAAAAAGAACCTCGGCACCTTCTCGGGCGGTATGAAACAGCGTTTCGGTATTGCCCAGGCGCTGATAGGCAACCCCAGCCTGATTATTGTGGATGAACCAACCGCCGGCCTCGACCCTGCCGAGCGCAACCGTTTCCATAACCTACTCAGCGAAATCGGCGAGAACACCATCGTGATCCTGTCGACCCATATTGTGGAAGACGTTACGAACCTCTGCTCGGCGATGGCAATTATTAACCTGGGAGAGGTCATTGCCGAAGGCCACCCCGCCGGCCTTGTGGCCGACATTCAGGGAAAAATCTGGCGAAAGACCATCGAAAAAGTAGAACTTGACGCCTTCCGCAATGACTATCAGGTGATTTCTACCCAATTAAAAGCCGGCAAAACGCAGATCCACATCTATAGCGAAACCCAGCCGCTGGACTTTGAGCCGGTCGAGGCTGATCTGGAAGATGTGTACTTCTCTAAAATAACGGCCACTAAGAAAACGGCCGTTGTCGCCTGACGCGCTAACCCCACCTAACCCAAACGCTGTTCTATGTTTGCTGAAATCTTCCGTTTCGAGCTTGTATACCGCTTGAAACGCCCGGCTACCTACCTCTACGGGGCCATTCTGTTTCTTTTTACGTTCATCAACATCATTTACGGCAGTGGCCCGGCTTCCGAAAAAACCAACGTCAACTCGCCCTACGGCATCGCCTACATGCTGGCGGTCATCAGCATCTTTGCCACCATGATCAGTTCAGCGGTGATGGGCGTGCCGGTCTACCGCGACATCGAGCATAATACCCGCGCGTACTTCTTTACCTATCCGATCTCGGAGCGGGGCTATCTGCTGGGCCGGTATCTGGGCTCATTTCTGGTGCTGGTCTTTATTATGGCCTTTGCCTGCCTGGGCATTGCCGCCGGCTCGGTGATGGGGCCGGTGTTTAACCTGGCCGATAATGTAGAACGATTCGGTCCCATCAATTTCTGGGAATACGTCCAGCCGCTGCTGGTGTTTGTTGTGCCAACGATGTTTTTTACCGGCAGCCTTTTCTTCGGGTTGGTGGCGCTGACCCGCAACATCTTTGTTACCTACGCGGGTAGTCTGCTACTGTTTATCAGCTATCTGGTGGCTAATACGCTGACCCAGGACCTGGATAACAAAGAGCTGGTTGGCCTGCTCGATCCTTTTGCGCTCACCACCTTTGTGAACGCCACCAAGTACTGGACGCCGGTGGAGCAGAATACCCTAACGGTGCCGCTGGCGGGCGAACTCCTGAAAAACCGGCTGATCTGGAGCGGGCTGGGTCTGCTGGTGTTTCTGTTTACGCTGTACCGGTTCAATTTTCAGGATTTTCTGGCCGTACGGCTGGGCAAGTCCAAAGGCGACACGGCTGGTACACTGCCGGCTCCCAAGTCGCTGGTTTCACTACCGGTTGTGGAAAAGATCTACAGCAATGGTGCATATATTGGCCACATGCTGCGGCTGGCCCGGCTGGAGTTTACCAACATTATCCGCGATGTGTATTTCTGGGCCATTATGCTGGGCGGAGGCCTGTTTCTCTTCCTCGACGGCTGGTTTGCCGACCAGAACTTTGGAACGCCGTCGCTGCCCCTGACTTACTATATGATTGAGGCTAAAGATTTCAATTATATTCTTTTTGTCTTTATTCTGATCATCTTCTACACCGGCGAATCGGTCCACCGCGACAAAGCGGTACGCTTTGATAACATTGCCGATGCGCTGCCGGTACCGAACTGGCTCAGTTATGGCTCCAAGTTCCTGGCATTGGCGGGAGTGTGCTTTCTGCTGGTGAACCTGGTGATTGTAAGCGGGGTGCTGAACCAGACGCTGAAAGGATACTTCAACTACGAGTTCGGAACGTATTTCACCGACCTCTACCTGATCGAATTTCCGGAGTACCTGCAACTGCTGATGCTGGCGTTTTTTGTGCATATTCTGGTCAACAGCAAGTTTACCGGGCACATCATCACCATCGGCATCTGGATACTGCTATTCGGGCTGCGGAGTTTTGCCGAACTGGATTACAACCTGTTTTTCTACAGCTATTCGCCTGGTTACCGCATCTCCGACATGAACGGTTTCGGTCATTTCGGGCAACCCTTGTTCTGGTTCAACCTGTACTGGCTGGCGTTCGGGGCGGTGCTGCTGGTGCTAGGCAATCTGTTCTGGAACCGGGGGTCGGAGAGCAGCGCCAAAACCCGCTGGACACTGGCCAAGTCGCGACTGAACGGTATCACCACAACGGCGCTGGCGGTTTGCCTGCTGGTATGGATCGGGGCCGGCGCGTACATCTACTACAACGTCAGTGTCCTGAACACGTACCTGACGGTGGATGAGTCGCGGGCGCAGCAGGCCGATTACGAAAAGAAGTACAGCCAGTATGAGCGGGTAGCCCGGCCGAAGGTCACCGACCTGAAAGTAGCCATTGATCTGGTGCCCGAAGAGCGCCGGATGCGAATGCAGGGGCTTTTTACAATGGTGAACAAAACCGGCCGGCCGCTCGATTCGCTGCACCTGAACTACGGTTCTCCGCAGTACCTGCATGCCCAAACGGAGCAGTTTACCATCGACGGGCAAAGCCCTAAACTGCTGATGGGTGATGATAAACACCGTTACTATATTTACAAGCTCCCAAAAACGCTGATGCCGGGCGATAGCCTGAACATGGTCATGACCATCTCGGCCCAGCCGCAGGGTTTTACCAACAGCGGCCTGAACCGGGAGATCGTTCACAACGGCACCTTTTTCGATGCAGGTGTATTTCCCAACTTCGGCTACAACACCGGAGGTGAACTTACCAGCGATAAATACCGCAAGAAGTACGGCCTGCCGGTAAAGCAGTATCAAGCGCCTGCCCAAACCGACCCCTGGGGACTAAACAATTTCCTGTTTACGCAGGATGCCGACTGGATTATGTTTGAGGGCACGGTCAGTACCGCGCCCGACCAAATTGCCGTTCTGCCGGGCTACCTGCAGCGCGAATGGTCGGAGAACGGCCGCAAATACTACGCCTACAAAATGGAAGGGCCGATGGATCTGTTCATGAACGTGAGTTCGGCGCGGTATGCGGTGAAGCGCGATCAGTGGAAAGGGCCGGATGGCCAGACGGTCAACATTGAGATTTTCCACCATCCGACGCACAACCGTAACCTCGATCGGTATATCGCGTCGGTAAAGGCTTCGATGGACTATTTTAACCAGCATTTCAGCCCGTACCAGTACCGGCAGATGCGGATTCTGGAGTTTCCGCGCTACGCCGGCTTTGCCCAGTCGTTTCCGAACACGGTCCCTTATACCGAAAGCTTTGGATGGATGGCTGATTTCAGCAACCCCGACAAGACAGACTACGCGTATTACATAACGGCGCACGAGGTTGCCCACCAGTGGTGGGGCCACCAGGTCATGCCAAGCTATACGCGGGGTGCCAATCAGATCTCGGAGTCGATGGCGGAGTATTCGTCGCTGATGGTGCTCAAGAAGACCTACGGCGAAGACGTAATGCAAAACCGGCTGAAGTATTCGCTGGACCGCTACCTGCGCGGCCGTTCCAACGAAGACAAGTTTGAGGAGACGCTGCTGGACAACGATAGCCGTGCGTATATCTGGTACGATAAAGGCTCGCTGGTGCTGTACGGCTTGCAGGACCTGATCGGTGAAGACCGGCTCAACAAAGCGTTCCGGGATTACGTCCAGAAAGCCGCTTTCCGCCGGCAGCCGCCGTTTACAACCTCCCGCGAATGGTACAGCTTTATGCAGGCGGCCACGCCCGACTCACTACGGTATTATCTGAAGGACAGCTTCGAGAAGATCACGCTGTACGAAAACCGCGTTACCAAAGCCGAATCGCAGCCGCTGAAAAACGACCAGTATAAGGTAACCCTGACGGTGCAGACCAGGAAACTGTATTACGATAAAGCCGGCAAGGAGACAGGAGCAAGCAAGGACAAGGACCTGATCGAGATCGGCATCTTCGGCCCGGACGTAAAGAACGACAAAGGCATGACCCGCAAGGTGCCGCTTTACCTGAAGAAACACTGGCTGGCACCGGGCGAGCACACGCTGGAGTTTGTTGTGGCCGGTAAGCCCGCCAAAGCCGGTATCGACCCGTACAACAAGCTCATTGACCGGGTATCAGATGATAATGTGAAGACGATGGAGTAGCAAGTACCCCGGAATTGTATTCCGGTCTGTAATTCCCGGAATACAATTCCGGGGTACTTGCTACTGCTTGGTATAAACCAGTCGGAGACTATAATTAACAAGTTCAACCCGGCCGGTAGTGGGGTTGCGTAGCGAATCCCGCTGGGCTACTGCCTTCGAGAGAAGTTGAGCGGGCGTTGCCGTATTGTCGAGCGTGTATTTATCTTCGTTTCCCTTCTCGTCTTTCAGCGACAGTTCATTGTTGGTAAACTCCCAATTGCCTTTATAATCAATGACCCGGCCGCTCGTGCGAATAGTACCCGTAAAGGTTTTGTCAGCTTTCACATTAAAGCTATCCTGGTAATCGAAAATAGCCGGATCATTGTCTCCGTTGAACGAAGCAAAGCCACCTGTAAACCCACTGGTCCGAATTCTATCTAACTTCCAGGCCCCCACCACCGGCATCGGTTCCGGATCATTACTCTTGGTACAGGAGTCCAGTACAAATAAGGCAACAACCACCAGACTCAATAATAGCAATAAACGTTTCATAAGCAAAAGGCTGTTTCAGCAGTGAATAATGTGTGAACGAACGTAAGGTACAAAAAATTTGATATGGTAAATCTACTCTGACCGAATAAGCTACTATACGCTATCGCAGGTTCGGTTGTGGCAGTACCGGCAAACTTTCGTTGCCGTCTTCGCTGACGGCCTGCACCGCAAAGAAGTAATTGTCCTTAGAATAGGGCAGCGTCATACCGAGTTTGGTCGTGAAAAACTTCTTCTGCCAGAACGGCCAGTGCGTCTCCCGCATCAAAACGTAATACCCCCTTACTTTACCCGTTTTAGGAGCCTGCCAGTACAGCGCCGTCGAGTTGGTCAGGTTCCGTACATCGATCGTCACCGTCTGCGGAACCGCCGGGGCCTTTGCCAGATTGGCCAGCGACGCCAGGTTAACACAGGTATTCTTGCGGAGATACTCGAAATCCATATGCTTCGCGTAATCGCCGTATTCAACGCCGTTCTCTACGCGCAGGTCCTGGTGCTGGTTGTTGTAGTTTTCGTTCATCTCCGTAATCCGTACGGCCGGGAAGCCCCGCGTCACAAACGGCGTATGGTCGCCCCCGCGCAGGTAGCGGTCATTGCGGTATATCAGCACAATGTCCAGATTATCGACGTAGCGCTCGCCCACCTCTTTCACGTACCGGGCCAGTTGGCGCGATTTTCCGTCGTTTTCGTTGCCGTACTGCCGGATATTAGCCGCCCGCTCGGCCGTCTGAAGCGCCGGCAATCCTTCGCTGAAGATTCGTAGCTTCGTATTCTCAATGATGTTGGTTTCGTTGCTGTGGTTGGAGCCCATAATGTCGTTGTTCAGCAGGGCCTCCAGGTTCCAGTTCTCCGTTTTGGCTTTTTCGGCCAGGTATTCGGCCCCAAGCAGGCCCTGCTCTTCTCCGCTGACGGCTACAAAGATGATGGTGGCCGGGAATTGGTATTTGCTCATCACCCGCGCCAGTTCGATCACGGCGGCCGTACCGGAGCCGTCGTCGTTGGCACCGGGGGCGTCGGCTTCGCGGTTCATGACATTCGTGACGCGGCTGTCGATATGGCCGCTAACCAGGAAAATGCGGTTGTCGGTAGGGTCGGTGCCTTTCAGGGTTGCCATCACATTGCCCATGTCGGCAGCCTTATCAATCCGCCGGTTATCGGGCTGGAGCGTCCAGCTATCGATCATGGCGGTCATCCGGCCACCCGACTGCCGGGCGTACTGCTGGAATTTGCTGAGCACCCAGCGCCGGGAAGCGCCAATGCCCCGCTTCGGGTCTGTGGTAGTGCTAAGGGTATGGCGGGTGCCGAAACTGACCAGGGCATTGATATGTGCCCGGAGGCTGTCGGCCGATACTTCACGGAGCATCTGCTCGATCTGGGGGTCACGCACAACGGTAGTCTGGGCGGAAGCCGTCGCCGTGAGGCCGCCCGCCAGCAACAAAGCAAAAACATGTTTCATTGATATAAGGATACGCTGGGTTGGTTAGGTTTGACTGGCTTTTCCTGCAGGCGCATCAGCGAATCTGACGGCCTGACCGGGGAGGAGGTTTTCTTTTCACGTTCCTGCCGGTGAAAAAAAAACAAAACAAGGGCAAATATAAAAGAAGTTACGACAGACGCGTACGCCACAAACGTAGTAGGTACCTGGCGCTCGGGACGGGCAAACGAGCGGGCTTCGTCTTCCGAAAATAATTCACGGTAGACGAACTCATCGTTGAACAGTTTTGGTCCCTCCTCGAACATAAGCTTTCCAGAACAGCGTGGCTTTGCTTTTTCACTCTATAAACTTACAAATTAAACTGGCTAATCGCTTAAAAACTTCTTGAATAGCCAAGCCCGACCGCCTGCCCTCCCATCGGTATGGGCACAGCCGAGACACCCAGCCTTGACTGGCGCAGCATCTGGTTGTACCGCATCACGGCCTTATTAACCTGCGTATTACCGATAATGGTAAACCCGAGAGACGCTCCCAATGATCCAAAGTAGATTGCCCAATACTCGCGGCTATTGAGCCGGGCCGTGGTATTGCGGGTAAAAACATACAGCAGCGGTACCACCGCTGTTAGGCGGCTAACAGTTGTCCAGGTCCGGTAATTGCGGTAGTGGCGGTTAACCATCGGATCATCCAGTTCATAGAATGGCACCTCCAGCGAATGGGGCGAGGTCAGGCGCTTACCGCCGTAGTAATAGACGCTACCCAGCGCCGATGAACCGACGGCCCGCTCGATTGGCCGCAAATGCGCCGGAACGGGTACGGTTCGGTAATGGGAGGTATCGCGCTGGGCGTAAGCACGGCCGAAAGGAAGCAACGAGAATAAGATCAACAGGAGTGGATAAGTAAGCCGGTCTGTCACTTTGATTTGGCTTTTGGTTTAAAGGATAATTGGCTTAATAACGCATCATTTCGCTTTTTCATGCAAATAACAAAAAAGCCGGCTACCGGACGCAGGGGTTCGGTAGCCGGCCTATATGTACAACGGAATTCCATTCCGTTCCTGATATAATTACACGGAATACAATTCCGTGGTACGGGTTAGTCGCCGGCGCGGCTGGCGGACCGGGGCGCCGGTGCGATGCAAATCCGCTATACTACTTTACGACTTTCAGAATACCCTGCATCAGGGTGTGGTGGCCGGGGAAGGTGCAGACGTACTGGTACTCGCCCGGCTCCGTAGGTGCTACGAAATAGATCGCTTCGGCCGTTTCGGGCTGGAGCAGGTTGGTATGGTACAATACCTCCGATACGTTGGGTACATACTGCATCTTAGGACCATTCAGGTTCAGCTTCATAGCGTCGTTGCCGACTTTGTTGGCTGTTGCGGGTTTTACGATCACGCAGTTATGCAGCATGTCATCATTGTTGCTGAACACCCACTTCACCCGGCTGCCGGCTTTTACCTCTACCTTCTCGGTGTCAAACTTCAGCCCCGGCTTTGTGGTCAGTGTTATTGTCTGATCGGGTCCGTTCGTCCAGTCGGCAGGCTGCTCGGTGACTCGCTTTGCCGCCTGGGGCTTACCGGTTGCGGCTGCGGTTGACCGGCCAGATGCCGTTGCTTTACCTTTACCGGTGGCAGGACTCGCAGTGGCAGAAGCCATAGCGTTCATAGCGCTGTGGTCGTGCTGGCGGGCAGAGGCAATGGTCAGCTTTTCGCCGGGGGCGATGGCATTGAGGGTGTAGTAGCCGGTCGGGTGCAACACGGGCAAACCAGCCGCCGAACGCACACCTTCAGCTTTCACTTCGTGGATATAACCTTCCCGCAAAACAGTATCCGCCACAATACGGGCTTTCAGGCCATCGGCCGAGACAACAACGCCCCGGATAGGTACCACCTTGGCGTCTTCGATGGGACTACCGTAGGTGCGGTGATACTTGTAGGTGAAGCTGTTCAGCGAGTACGAACCGGGATTTTCGGCAGTTTTGCGGTCGACGGGCATCGTAAACTCTACTTCAAAGCCGTCGGGCATGGAGCGGATCGTCTTCATCTCAAACGGTGTTTTGCCGGTCCACACCAGTCGCTGAATACCAAACGGTGCTTTGCCGGTAGAGGCCCAGCCGCGGCTGGTCATGCCCACAAACATGGAGCCATCAATCCCCCACACCATCCGCAGGATACCCGACTGGAAACCCTCGCGGAAAGGGAAGCAGGCCCCCTGATACTCGCCATTTACTTTCTCCAGCGCCACCCGCATAATCTTGCTGTGCCCCTGATCACCCACAAAAAGTTGACCGGTAAACGGGCCGAACCTTCCGCTCGTGGTATCCTCCTGAATGTCGGACGTAGAGATGCCCATCAGCGTATGCGGAAACCAGATGGACGGCACTTTCAGGTCCGGTATCGATTTGGCGACCTCATGCATAGGCTTACCGGTACTCGGTACATCGTCTACTTTCAGCTTCAGGGGCGAGTTTGGCTCGCTAGTCCACCGTAGTCCAGCAACGTTACCGGCAAAGGCACCTTTAGTCAGGTGCGTCATCCGGCCAGAGCCAACCCAGTCGCCCTGGTTTTCGGTATAGAAAATGGTACCATCACGAAGTACATTGAAGCCCGCCGGTGACCGTAAACCGGTCGCCCAGGGTGTCATTTCGCCTTTATCATTTAATTTCAGCATCCAGCCGCGCCATTTCGCCAGACTGGCTCCGCGGCCTATCCAGCCGAGGTTCAGCGTAATCACCATATCACCATCCGGCAGCAGCACCGGGCCGTAGGAGTACTCGTGGTAGTTACCCGATAGCGGCCATTTATAGAACGACCGATACTCATTGGCCTCATCATCCCCGTCGGTATCGACCAGCTTAGTTACTTCGCCCCGTTGCGTGCAGAGGAAATACCACCCCGGCTCTTTGCTGCCGGGAGTAGCATTTTTGTTGGCTCGGTAAAGCAGGCCCAGTGGCTCGTGCAGGCCATAGGCAAAGCGCTTGAATGTCGGAACCCGGCTGCCCAGCATATACGGGTTGCTGATCAGCCAGACTTCGCCCCGACGTGTAGAGGCAGCCAGTCTGCCATCAGGCAGCGGGGCCAGACCGCCAACTTCGAGGCTAACGCCCTCCGGCACGGGTAAGGTAATGATCCGGTAATAGTCCTCTTCCGTCAGCGGTTTGGTCTGTGCCAGCGCCAGCGAGGTTACTAATAAGGAGGTTAAAGAAATGCCAAATAATTTTTTCATGCTCATTTGTCGTTACAAATTAGGCAATTCGTATTCCGTTGGCGGCAGGCCGTTCGGTTTGCAGCAAGGTGACGGTGCCATCCTCGGCGACCGCTCCCAGTACCAGGCATTCGCTTTGAAACCCGGCGATGCGCTTGGGCGGGAAGTTCACCACCGCTACGATCTGCATGCCAATCAGTTGTTCAGGTTGATACAGTCTGGTTAGTTGCGCCGATGACCGCCGGATGCCTTTCGGTCCAAAATCAATGGTGAGTTTATAAGCAGGTTTCCGGGCCTGAGGAAATTCCTCCGCCTGCAGGATTGTACCCGTCAGGATCTCAACCCTCTCGAAGTCTGCCCACTCAATCGGCTGATCGTTCATTGTTAAAACAGGATGGAGTATTGTACCGAACCGGCTCCATTCTTCATCGCCACCGGCAGCAGCAGTTCCTGCTTACCTCCGCTTTGCCGAACGCGTGGTTTCGCTTTCGGGTCCAGACGCACATAATAGGTGCGGTCATTAATTGCGTACACCCCTTTGCCAAGATCTTCAACAGAAGATCCGGCCGCAATGCGGCAGTAGACCGGTGCGGTAGCACTACCCGTCAGGTTCAGCGTCCGCGTCAACGCACCACCCTCGGGACGAATGGCATCGGTCACGGTTAGGCCTGCCAGCGAGTATTCCATCGTGGGCATACCCTGTTTGTCAATAGTTAGCCCCTGGTATTTTAGCACGTTGTCGCCGAGGCTGTCGGGCCAGGCAGCCTGCTCGTTGTTCAGCACCATCAGGGGCAATTGGCCAGGCAGGTATACCGTGGTGCCTATCGGCTCCAGCAGTTGCGGCTCACCGCGTTCGTACCACATTTCGGTCACATCGGCAAAGTCGCCCTTCCAGGCCTGAATGAGAGCCATCTGGTTGAGATCTACGGTATAATGTACACCTGCGGGCGTACCCACCGACAGGCTATGCGTCCGCTTCATCTTCTCGCCGGGCAGTTGGACAAACGAGCGAATCAGTTCCGGCTTAGCGGCCGCCTGCACCGTAATGGCTCCGACGGGGTCAGGCTCCGGTAATGACGTGAGGGTATGCAGCGGCTGCGGGCGCGTGTCGGCTTTAGAGACAAACAAACCCAGACCCGGCCGGGGCCACGAGCGGGTAAACATCACCTGCACATCGTGCGTACCGGCCGTCAGCGGCACTCGTACGGTTTTGCTGCTGCCGAGGTACTGCCGCTCGTCGCTGGTCGGGATCAGCGGCTTACCGTCAATCCACAGACCAGCCACTCCTCCGGCTTGCAGATCCAACTGGTACGTTTCATTCTCAGCAACGTTCAGTTTACCGGTATACAAAACCACGTAGCGATTGCCGGGGAGGCCATATGCCACTTCGTAGCTCAGCATGGCGGTCGTATCTTCTTTCAGAACTTTACGGCGGGCCAGCTCATCGCGGCTAAAAATTTCTCCTTCGTAAATGGTGTACTTGATCGGACCCACCCAGCGAGCCACTTCTTTATTGGTCAAGGCCCGATAGCCCAGGTTGCGGATAGCCGCCGACCCGCTCTGCACGGCCAGCGCCACGGGGCCAACCGCCCGGCTGTTGCGGGGCAGCACCAGCCCTTCCTGCAGGGTCACGCCGTTCAGGGCCAGTTTCTCGAGCATGGCTGGGCGGTTGCCCACCGGCGCCCGGTAGCGCAGCTCCACGGTCTGCCACAGGCCGGGCGCTTTGCTGGTTTTCGAGTCATTGAGGCTAACAGAATAGCCATCGGATAAGGTCAGTTGGGCATCGGCCCCGGCGGTCATCAGCACCTCCATCTGTATGGCAAAATCACCGGCCGGGCTTACCAGCATCAGCGGCTGCCCCGGTGTGCCAACCAGCAGGTTGCTACCGCTCTGGATCTTCAGGTTGGGTTGATCGGGGCCGGTAGTGAGCGAACCGGCCCGCTGCCAGTTACCGGGTATATTCGCAATCTGGCCAAGCGCAATCTTGGGCAGCGCTTCGCCGGACGTCTGCGCTAAGGCCACCGGACTCATCATCCATCCGGCTCCGGCTAACGCCAGGCTATAGCGAAGCAATCGTGGGAATTTAGACATAAATAGTATCAGGATTTAACAAAGGGTCATCAGCAATCGTATGCTTTAATTGCACGCGCTGGAGTAATTGTCAAAATTACGCATTTCTGTCTTCACCAGCGAGATTTTCAACTTTCATCTGTAACAGATACTTTTAGGGTAAAGTCCGCTAACCCGTCAATTTACCCCATGAGAACCCTACTTTTGCTGTCGGCAACCACCCTGGTGCTAACCGGCACACTGCTGTCGAACAAGCCCCGCCCAACGGGCAACCACCCGATAAGTCTCGCGGCTCCTAAACCAGACCCTAACAACGGGGGTATTAAGCTCCCCGCCGGTTTTGGAGCCTTAACCGTAGTTGATTCGCTTGGTGCCCGCGCCCGTCATATTGTGGTCGATAACACCGGAACCATTTTCGTTAAACAGGATGGCGGCCGGGTCCGGAGCCAGAATATTGGCATTATGCAGCTCCGGGATACCAATAACGACGGCAAAGCCGACGATATTAAAGGCTTCGGCAACTTTCCGGGTACGGGCATCGGCATTTACAACGGCTATCTTTACGCATCGTCCGACACATCAGTGTATCGCTACCGGTTAACGAATGGGATGATAGCCGAAGGCACGCAACCCGAACCTATTGTGGTGGGTCTGGCCCTCCAGCGTGGTCACTCGGCCAAATCCCTGGCCATCTCGCCCGATGGCCGGCTGTTTGTCAACTTTGGCGCACCGTCCAACGCCTGTCAGGAAAAAGACCGTGCGCCCGGCTCCAAAGGGCAGGATCCCTGCCCGCTGCTGGAAGAATACGCCGGTATCTGGCAGTTCGACGCCAACAAACTGAACCAACGGAAGGCCGACGGCAAACGGTACGCTACGGGTATACGCAACGCCGTAGCGCTGAGGTGGAACACAACCAATAATACGCTGTATGCCCTACAGCACGGTCGGGATAACCTCTTCCAGAACTGGGGAGAGATGTATACTGCCGAGCAGAGTGCAGAATTACCTTCGGAGGAGTTTCTGATGGTGAAAGAAGGCGCTGACTTTGGCTGGCCGTACTGCTACTACGATCATTTTCAGAGCAAAAAAGTGCTGGCTCCGGAGTACGGTGGCAACGGCACCAGCCAGGGCCGCTGCGAAGGCAAAGAAAAGCCCATTATGGCATTCCCCGGCCACTGGGCACCCAACGATGTGCTGTTCTACACCGGTAGCACCGGGGCCGCGAACGGCTTTCCGGCCCGGTACAAAAATGGTGCCTTTATCTGCTTCCACGGCTCCTGGAACCGCGCCCCGCTGAAGCAGGGTGGGTACTTTGTGGCTTTTGTTCCGTTCGGCAACGACGGCCGCCCATCCGGTAAGTACGAAGTGTTTGCCGAAGGCTTTGCCGGTGTGCCCGAGATGGCCGCACCCGGTCAAAGCGGCCCCAACGCCGGCAAACTCGACCTGGCTGGCCCCGGCGACGCCAAACACCGCCCCATGGGCTTGGCGCAGGGGCCGGACGGCTCGCTTTACATTACTGATTCGGTAAAAGGCACGGTATACCGGGTCATGTACACGGCAAAGCGGTAAAGGGCCAGGATTATACCTGTTACGTAAAAACCCTCTATCTGGCAGGAAGCGCCGGATGGAGCGCGATCATAAAAAACTTCTTAAATAACAACCGGCATCATGCCCGCCGGAGTGTATTTTACCTGTCCATTGCCCAGCCTTCTGGCTAAGAGCGCTTCATGGCGTGGACTGGGACTCCAGGAAACATGTACCCATCGATCAAACTCCTGAATCACCTGATCATACGGCAACTGAGTCGCCCGAATCCGGAAGAACAGCTTATCTGTACTATCCTTAAGTGACTCGGCCATATTGGCGTGTAGCAGCCGGATGTCAGCGGCCTGCCCAACCATATGCTGACTGGTCTTTGATCCTTTTATTTCCTTGTTTAATCGTTCACAACGATACCCACTGTTAATCCGTATAGGAACCCCCAGTGTCATTCGAAGTGGCTCCAGTACAAATACGCAAAGTTGCCTGAGGTTTTCAATGACCGCCATGGGAGGCTCAAATTGTTCATCAAATCCAAACCGGGTAGCGGTTTCGCTATCAAGCATTTCATACAACGAAAAATGCAGAGATAAAACCTGATTAGGAACGGGCATAGCCTTTGGGGTTTAGGGTTGAACAAGACCTTGACTAGTAGAAATTTACGATTTCTCTCTAGCCCTTTTCACAACTTTTTAGTAACTGGTAGCAGATTTTGCGCATTGGCCGGTAAAAACTAAAAAGCCACTCCTCAAAATGGGGGTGGCTTCTCCTATTGTTTTCTTAACCTATACTTCGTTCTATGATGTGGATAGTGCCCTACAGCAGGCTGCCTATTCTAACGCACAGACAATGCCAAAACAAATATACGTTGATTATCAGCAGGTTATTTTTGGTTAATGTCCAGAATCGGACAAGTGGACATAAAGTCTGTCCTGTGGCGGACATGTAGACCAGAATATAATTCCGGTCTACTCATACAAATCTCCGGTATCCACCTTTGCCAGTTCCACAAAAAAGCCGGCTATTTTCTGCGTAACGGCGTTAAAGTACCGGCGGCCTTTTTCGGCGGTGGCCTGTTTGGGGTTGCCGATACCGGTGTCAGCCGTTACCTGCGACCATTTACGCTCGGCCCAGGCCCAGCCCTCGCGGAAAGCGGTGACTTTCCATTTTTTGGCGCTGCCGTCACCGGCTTCGTCGAGAGGCAGCACCAGATCGGGGCGGAGGTGGAGGAGCAGGCTGGTTTCCATTTCGTCGGCATGGTCGCCTTTGAACTCGTCGAAGTACTCGGCCTTGTTCAGGGTCTGGAACCAGGAGCAGGTACTGAGCAGCATGTTCGGATACTTTACGCCCAATTCCCGGATCATGGTTTTGAAGTCATTGCCACCGTGGCTGTTGAGGATCACCAGTTTGCGAATGCCCTGCCGGTCGAGAACTTCAATAATATCGTTCAGGATGGCTCGCTGGGTACTGGGGTACAGGTTTATATCGAGCAGAATATCCGTCTGGCCGGTATTGACCCCAAACGGAATGGTGGGCAGCACCATCACTTTAGCTCCCTGCTCCCACGCCAGCCGGGCCGCTTCGGCCGCGATGTGGTCGGCCTCAATCACGTCGGTGGCGTAAGGCATGTGGTAATTATGGGCTTCGGTGGCCCCCCAGGGCAGAATAACCAGGTCGATGGGGGACTGCTGAATGTGTTTCCAGTTGGTTTCGGCAAGAATGTAGGGGCGCATATGTAGTTTGAGGTTTGTAGTTTAAAGTTTGAAGTTGGCTCCGCCAGTTTAAACTACAAACTACGAACTACAAACCTTAAACTTCAAACGGCACTTTCTGCTCGGCTACGCGCGGGGCCGGTTGGCTGGTGCGTATCATATACCCCATTAGAGTCCACATGATGGCGGAGTACAGACCGACCGCGTACATAACCAGCATGGACTTACCGATGATGTAGAACAGGGCCAGCGCAGAAAACGGCAACCATAAACCTACCAGTAACGGTACATAGCGACGCCAGCCGGACAGACGGCCGGCCGCTAAGGTGGCCATGCCCACAAAGAACATCATCAGGTTGCTACCGGGCCAGAACATATCCAGAAAATTGTAGAGCGGAGTACGGGCATGTGGTTGAATAATTTCGTATATATTCCAGCCGTTAGCCAACACCAGGGTGCTCATTAACACCAGCAAAATTGCTTTACCGAAGCGAGAGGTACCAGTCGCCCGGAGCCGGTACAAGCCATAGGCACTGCACAGCCAGGCGGAGATATACACTAGACCGAAGAAACCTCCCGACGACGAATGTACATAGTTTTCGGGGTTGCCGTCGGGGTTGTGGAGGTAGATGTCAATCAGCAGAAACGGAGCGCCGACTATACCTAGCGTTCCAAGCATACGGTTGTTCATACGGCGAAAAGGGTTGAGCACGGTTAAGTTCAATTAAAGCTACAAAATGTCTGATGATTAGCCAATTACCCTTTGCTGATTTCGCTGAATATTTCTACCGTCGACTTGTACGCAGGCAGGTTACATCGAGTCCCTGTATGGTTAACAACTCCAATCAGAAACCACCTACTAGTACGGATCGGAGCCGGCTGCCTCCGTACTGATTACGCCAATGACTTCTCAACATCTGGTTCAACTACCCAAAGCGTTGATTAGCCGGGAGACTCCGCGGTGATGCGCGGTCGCCCAGCGAAATGCATTAATGGGAGGGTGTCCTGGTCACGACGTCGGACTGGGGAACCGCACGGCAACGTCACACGGTCCGTTGGATAAAAGAAGCCTAAAATGCGAACTGCGCTGATTTGGATGTGCTATAGTTATTGTAGATTTGAGCATAATACTCTCTACGAAAATTAGTTTGCTTTGCGCACCAAAACCGTATTTGAACTACTTTACGAAGCCAGTAAAGTAATTACTTCTGAAATTGAGCTTCAAAGCGTTGTTCAAAAAGTTACCGATATTGCTACCGAACTGACTGGTGCCCAATTTGGTGCCTTCTTCTACAATGTTACCAACCAGGACGGGGAGTCCTTCGTACTTTACACCATTTCGGGGGTAGCCAAGGAAGCTTTTTCCAAGTTTCCCATGCCCCGCAACACCAAGATTTTTGAGCCTACGTTTAGCGCCACCGGCACGGTGCGGTACGATGATGTTACCCAACAGCCCCACTACGGACAGAACCATCCGCACCAGGGGATGCCCAGGGGACATTTGCCTGTAAGGAGCTATCTGGCCGTGCCGGTCGTCTCGCCCTTTACCAAAGAAGCCATTGGCGGCCTGTTCTTTGGGCATCCCGAACCCGGCCTGTTTACGGAAGAATCAGAGAAGTTAGCGGAGGGCATTGCCCTGCAGGCGGCCATTGCGATTACCAATGCCCGATTGTTCGAGGAAAAACGATATAGTGAAGCAAGACTGAAAGAACAGCGGGAGCAGTACAAGAGCATCTTCAATGCCATCACCGATTCGGCCATTATCTATGATGAAGACGGCACCATTGTGGAGGCTAACCCAACGGCCAGTCAGCTTTACGGCTACAAACACGAGGACTTAATCGGGCTAAATGCCAGCCTGTTTTTTAAAACCCCGGAAGATTTCCTGGCTTTAAAGGAGATCGCTTTATCGGGCAGAGAATACGACGGGGTACATGAGCGGATAAGGCAGGATGGACGTCTGATCTGGGTGGAGTTTAAAGGCATACGGTTTATTTATAAAGACAAGCCTCATGTACTTTCCGTTTCCAGAGAAGCATCACGACAAGAACGAACCAAAGCAGCCACGCAAACCGAAGAATCGCTGGCCCACATCATCACCAGTGTGTCGCCGGTTACGCTGTGGATGACGGACCGCCAGGGGCAAATCATCTACATCAATCAGACCTGGTTAGACTGGGTAGGGGGCAGCCTGACAGTACATCTGGGAGAGGGGTGGTTGACGGCTGTTCTGCCTGAAGACCGAGACCGGACGCGGAAGACGTTTGACCAGGGCTTTCATAGCCGCAGGCTGTTGGCAATCGAGTTCCGCATCCGGCGCAAGAATGGGGAGATCCGCTGGTGTTTATCTCATGGCAGTCCCTACTATAACCAGGATGGGAGCTTTGGGGGCTATGTTGGTTCCATTTCCGATACCACTGAACGAAAAGCAGCCGAACAAAAGCTGGCCAGCCAGAATACGCTGATCAATACCATCACCAATAATGCCCAGCAGGCTTTATTTCTGATGAATGACCAGCAGGTTTGCACCTACATGAACCCGGCGGCCGAACAGATGACCGGTTTCAGGATGGAAGAAGTGCGGGAAAAGCCGCTCCACTATTACATTCATCACACCCATCCGGACGGACGTCACTTTCCGATCGAAGACTGCCTGATAGACCGGGCCCTACCCACAAAAGCTCAAACCAAAGGGGAGGAGGTTTTCATTCATAAAGATGGCCACTTCTATCCTGTAGCCTTCACCGCAAGCCCCATTGTGGAAAATGGCGTACCCATTGGCACCGTGATTGAAGTTAGGGACACAACTGAAGAAAAACGCATTGCAGAAGCGTTGCGAAGCAAGGAAAAGCAGGTCCTGCTCATGCTGGAGCAAAAAGTAGGTGAGCGCACCCGGGAGTTGGAACAAAAAAACAAAGAGCTCGAACAGTTTGCCTATGTATCGCACCATGACCTGAAGGAGCCTATCCGCAAGATTATGCTGTTTAGTGAGCTGATAAAGGCCGATAGCTATCAGTACCTGACAGAAGCCTCCCGGCACCGACTGGACCGGGTCATTGATGCGGCTCAGCGGATGAGTACAGCCCTGAAGGATATTCTGGACTATGCCAGCCTGGCCAAAGCCGAATCGTTTACCCCGGTAGACCTCAACGATGTCCTGAAAGCCGTCGAGCAGGATCTGGAGCTGGTAATAGCCGAAAAGCAGGCTACGCTATCCATCGGCTGGTTGCCCACGATTCAGGCTGTCCCCCATCAGATGCACCAGTTATTTTACAACCTGCTCAACAATGCGCTCAAATTTGCCAAACCCCAACTGCCACCGGTGGTAACCATGACCAGTCAGCTTCTTTCCTGGGAGCAGATAGATCAGCGGGATGGACTGGATAGCCGCCGACGGTATTGGCAGATTACGGTAGCCGATAACGGCATTGGCTTCTCCCAGGAGAATGCCGAAAAAATCTTTGTGCTTTTCCAGCGGCTGCATACCCGCAAAGCGTATACAGGCACGGGCATCGGCCTGGCACTGGCCAAAAAAGTGGTGCTGAATCACGGAGGAACGATCTGGGCGGAAGGCAAGGAAGAGGAAGGTGCCTGTTTCAGGGTGCTGTTGCCGACTGAGTGACAGATTAACCGGATTATAGCGCCATGAGGAAATTACCGTCTGGATGGTTGGTCACAGTCGCGACGCGCGGACCAGCACCGGTACGAGTGGTGCTGGGCTTATATTCAGATCTGGTTTTCTCCAACCTTAGGCCGGAAGGGCCTATCAGCATTTACGAGGCAGCCTCAACGCCCAAATCACGGCAGTATTATGCTGCTGTTCGCGTTTATCGGCATACCGCTGGAGGCTCTTTACACCATATTCCGCTTCTGGACGTTCCGGGGTAAGGGTAAGGTGAAGCTGGATGAGACCAGTTATTAGCGCAAAAGCACGTTCATCGGCCGAAATCCGTCATTCGGTGAGCTTTTTTTGATGCCTTGGCGAAATAAGGCGAATTTTAAGATGCCGTTGTGCCGCCTGGACAGGATACGACGTGTCATGTTGACATGAGGACGCTGAAATTCCCCAACTACATCCGCTATCTCTTCATTACACCACCCCTATTTATGGCGGTGTTGTACGTGACCATCTACATGAACACCGGTTACTGGCGGTTCGGGCTGGTGGTTAACCGGCGCTTGTGGGAAGAGGTGTGGATGTTTCTGCTGGAGTCCTATATCATTCTGGTCGGCATTGATACGCTAATCCCCTATTTCAACAAGCGCTTTGCGCCACACCCCAACCACTGGAAACGGTACGCTCAGGAAATTGCCGTATTGCTGGTAACTGGTTTGGCGCTGGTCAACTTCGTGCATTGGGCTTTTGAAACGTTTATTGTCGTGCCCGAAGCGGATGTGGCTTACCTTCAGTTGAAGCTTCGGCAATCGAAAGTTATTATTTTGACTACCCTGCTGATTACCTACGCGTTTCTGAGCGGACTGAATAGTTTCCGGCTGATGCAGCGGGCGAGGCAGAAGGCCATCCGGCTGCAAAAAGAGTTTGTGCAGGTGCAATTCGAAACGCTCAAAAATCAGCTTAACCCGCATTTTCTGTTCAACAGCCTGAGTGTACTGTCATCGCTGGTCCATATCGACCCGGACCTGTCGGAGCAGTTTATTGAGAAGTTATCAAAGGCCTACCGGTATTTTCTGGAGCAGCGCGAAAAAGAAACCGTACCGCTCCAGACCGAACTGGATTTTGCCGAAACGATTGCATTTCTGTTTACGGTCCGCTTCCCCAAAAAGCTGATTATCGACATCGAGCAGCCAGCTATTACGGCGAATGATACCATTCCTCCGCTAGCTACCTTTCTGCTCATCGAACACGCCATTACGCACAGTGTTATGTCGGCCCAGAAGCCGCTGAAAATCCGGCTATTTACAAACGGAGACCATACGCTGCATATCGAACACCCCTGGCAGCCGCGGCCCAACGAAATGCCGGTGTCGGATATAGCGCTGCAAAGTCTGTCGGAGCGCTACCAGTACCTAACCGACCGCACGCCTTTTATCGGCCTGGTAAACGATATGTACGTGGCCCAACTTCCATTACTGCAATCGGCATGAAGTATCTGAAACAATCGCTGGGGCTGAATCTTCGGCTGTTTGCCTATATGGCGCTGGTGCTCGGCTTACTGTTTCCGACACTGCTGTATTACATGAATGCCAGCTACGGCTCGTTCAACTGTCCGGACTGCCTGCTGAAAGACATTGGGGTAGCCATGCTGAACATCTTTATTGCCGGGCTCCTCATCTACAGCCTTATTCACATCATGAACCGCCTAATGGGCCGATACAAACATAGGTGGTACCGGTACGTATTGGAAACCATTATTGTGGCTGTCATCATCCTTGGCAACTTTTACATCCAGTACAACTGGCTGTTTGGCATTTACACGTTTCAGGCGAACCCGAATCCTTTTTTTGAGAGCCTTCATTACCGCCAATACCAGATAATGAGTACGCTGGCCGGTATCCTGGTCTACACCTTTCTGGCGACGGTCAACTTTACCGAGCAGATGCAGGAGACACAAAATGAAGCCATACGTATTCAGAAGGAATTTGCCCAGACGCGGCTGCAGGCGCTGAAAAATCAGGTGAATCCCCATTTTCTGTTTAACAGTCTGAGCGTGCTGTCGTCGCTGGTGCATATTGATGCCGATTTGTCGGAGCAGTTTATTGAGCAGCTATCCAAAGCGTACCGCTATATTCTGGAGCAGAAGGACAAGGAAGTGGTTACCCTTCGGACGGAGCTGGATTTTGTGAAATCCTATATTTTCCTGCTGAAGATCCGGTTCGAGAACAAGTTCGACGTGCGCTTCAACGTCCCGGCCGACCTGATGAATACGTATCTGCCTCCGCTGACGCTGCAACTGCTGGTGGAGAATGCGGTGAAGCACAACCAGATGTCGGTGGATAAGCCGTTGATTATCGACATACATACCCAGCCGGACCAGTATCTGGTGGTCAGCAATACCATTCGCGCCCGTACACTGGATGAGAAATCAACGGGTATCGGTTTGCCGAATATCCGGAGCCGCTACAGCTACCTGACCAGCCTGCCTATCAGCGCCGGTACTGAAGGCGATGAGTACGTCGTCCGTATTCCGCTGCTGGCCGAAACCGCCCTTAAACCCATTGAAGCCTAACCTAAACACACACGGCATCCATGAACGTACTGATTATTGAAGACGAAAACCTCACCGCCAAACGTCTCGAAAGCCTCATCAAACGCTATGACGCCAGTATTCAGGTGCTGGAGCAGATTTCGTCGGTGAGCGAGGCTGTGCAGTGGCTGAAAACCCATACCGCCCCCGACCTGATCTTCATGGATATTCACCTGGAAGACGACCTGGCTTTCCGGATTTTTGAGCAGGTATCGCTGACCACCCCGGTGATTTTCACCACGGCGTTTGACGAATATATGATTAAGGCCTTCAAGGTCAACAGCATCGATTATCTGCTAAAGCCAGTCAACTTCGACGAACTCTCGGCAGCCATCAACAAGTTCAAGTCGCTGAAGAGCCAGTACAACCAGGTGGATATGGATACGCTGCTGACGCTGCTGGGCAAGAAGGAGCAGGAGTACAAAACGCGGTTTATGATCACCGTCGGTACCCGCATCCGCACCGTCGATGCAGCCGATATTGCCTACTTCTTTTCGGAGGAAAAAATCACGTTTCTGGTCACCAAAGACAACCAGCGCCTGCCCATCGATTTCAGCCTCGACAAGCTAACGACGATGATGAACCCGGATGATTTCTTCCGGGTGAACCGCCAGTTTCTGGTTCGCCTGCCGGCCATCAAAAACATTCATACCTATTCCAAAGGCAAGCTCAAGCTAGACCTCCAGCCGGTTTCGTCGGAGGAGGTTTTTGTAAGTATGGATAAGGTGACGGATTTTAAGGAGTGGCTTGGGAAGTGATGAAGCCACTACTTCATCACTTCCATGGAGTTCAGCTCCGGACTGCCGCCCTGGTTGCCTGTTCCAGCCACGATATAGACGTTATTCTTGTAAATGATTGCCTGCGTGGCATGCCGGCCGATTTGCATCGGTGCCCAGGTCTCCCACTTCAGCGTTTTGGTGTCTAACACTTCGGTCTGGTTGTGGGCCTTTTTTTGCCGGTCGCTCTCTCCGCCGATTACCAGAATTTTATTGCCGTAAGGGATAGAGGTACTGCCGGCGCGTCGGGTAGGAATGGTATCCGCTTCGGGAAGCGTCATCCATGTCTGGTTCTTGAAGTCGTACACATCCACCGCGCTCACCGTCTGGTTGATTACCTTGCCGGTTTTGGCCGAAGTCAGGCGACCGCCGGCAATATAGGCTTTGTCGCCGTGCACAGCCGCCTGAAAATGATCGCGGGCGTGGGGTGCATCGGGCAGCTTTGTCCAGGAGTTTTTGGCCGGGTCGTACTCGTCCACCCAGCTTACATGACCATCAAAATGCCCGTCGATGATGCCGCAGAACAGGTAAATTTTGTTCCGGTACGCAGCCACCCCCGCCGAGCCCCGGCGACGGTCTTCCGGAATATCCGCTCCCTTACGCCATTCGTCTTTTTTCGGATTATAGATGTAAAGGGCCGGAATGGGTATTTCGTGGGGATAATTGCCCATGAAGGCACCGGCTACGTAGATTTCGCCGTTGTGTTCCACCGCCTGAAAGTGGTGCATCTCTACGGGTACCACCGCCCGCTTCTCCCACAGGTTCTTTTTTGGGTCGTAGGCTTCCACCGGTTTGATGGTGCGGCCACCGACCAGGTAGAACAGATCGCCCACGCGGGCAAAGGCATTTTCGGTGCGCTTCTGGGGTTCATTCTGCGCCTGCACTACCTCCCATTGTTTACCGTTACCGGGGGTATTCTGGGCCACTACAATATGCCCGGCAATGATTGATACCGCAATCAGCGTAACTGGTTTTATTGATGGCATTATTTCAAGACCTCCATTGTGTTTAGTTCGGGACCACCGCCCTGGTTCTCGGAGCCGGCAGCGATAAAGACGTTGTTTTTGTAAACGATGGCCTGCGTGCCATGACGGCCCATCTGCAACGGCGCCCACTTTTCCCACTTCAGCGTTTTGGTATCCAGCGCTTCCACCTGGTTATGCGCCTTCTTCTGCGGGCTTTCGCCACCGATCACCAGAATCTTGTTTTCGTAGGGAATAGACGTGCTGCCCGCCCGCTGCGTAGGTATGTTCTCGTCTTCCGGCAGGGTCATCCACTTCCGGGTTTTAAAATCATACACGTCTACGGCGCTGACCGTCAGGTTCAGCACCTGCCCGATTTTGGCAGACGATAGCCGCCCACCGGCAATGTACGCTTTGTCGCCCTGAATAGCCGCCTGAAAGTGATCGCGCGGGTGCGGAGCGTCGGGCAGGTTGGTCCAGGTATTTTTGGCCGGATCGTATTCGTCTACCCAGCTTACATGACCATCAAAATGCCCATCGATGATGCCGCAGAACAGGTAAATTTTATTCTTATATGTGGCTACTCCCGCCGAACCGCGACGCCGGTCGGCCGGAATCTCGGCTCCCTGCCGCCACTCGTCTTTTTTGGGGTTGTAGATGTAAATGGTCGGGATGGGCTTTTCATGGGGATATCCGCCGGTGAACGCGCCGGCTACGTAGATTTCGCCGTTGTGTTCCACCGCCTGAAAATGGTGCATCTCCAGCGGCCCCATGGCCCGCTTCTCCCACTGATTCGTTTTGGGGTTGTAGGCGTCGACGGGCTTGACACCCCGGCCACCGACGAGGTAAAACTGGTCACCCACGCGGACAAAGGCGTTTTCGTGCCGTTTTTCGGGTAAGGTTTTCGGCTCAACAGTCTCCCACTGTCGATTCTGGGCATATGCCACGGTGCCGAAAGAAAGGCTTAAGGTTAGTAGAAGGTAAGGTTTCATAAAGTCTGTACTCAAAAGCACCCATGAACCTGCATTCTACTATTTCCGCTTGTTGTAGCCAATCTTGCGGTACCCTATCAACTGGTCGGCGCGGGCACCGGGCGGCCGGTTATACACAAAGATTTCGTAGTCGTTTTCGGTGGCGGAGTAGTTGCCTTCGATTAGGGTTTCGTTGCCCTCGGCCTGAGCCATACCGGTATGAGCAATGGGCGGTTTAATACCGGTGACCGAATAGTTGTAGTTGTACACCCCCTGTTTCAGCAGAACAGACGCCTGATAGGCCCGCTGGGCAGCATTGTAGGTCATGCGGTTGCGGTCGTTCAGCAGCCAGAGGTTAAAGGCCCCGTTGACATACACCTCGGCATTAGGTATCTCATCCATTTTCAGGGTAAAAATAGTTTCGATGTAATCCGCTGTCGTAGCCCCACTGCGCGTTTCCCGCTGATCTATGACGTATTGCCCGTTAAAATCATCGCTCTGGAGGTACACGCCCCGGCTACGCGGCTGGTCGACCATGATATAGGCAATGTTGTGATCGGGCCGGCGCTCAATGTGGGCGACAAAGTTGGCCAGCGACAAAACTGTACGGATGTCAAAGAAGCGGTACTCGTTGCCACCCGGAAAGGTATTACTCAAATCAACCAGCCGGTACTCGAGGATGTTGTCGAAAACGCGGACGTTAGTCGGCTTCAGGCCCCGGACCACCCGGTCGTCGCGGTAGTTCTGCCGGATTACCACCCGGAAATCATCCTGGGGAGAGATGACCTGATAGCCTTTGTAATCAATGGTAAACTCAATCTGCTGATCGCTGAACTGCCGCTCCACCTCCGTCGAAAACCGGATGTTGGCCGCGATAGCCACCCGGCTGACGTACGTTCTGAACCGCCGGGTGAAGATGATGTTACGCGGGTTACGCTCATCGTATACTACCAGCAGATAATTACCCGGCAGCTTTACTTTGGGTACCTGAAACCGGTAGTGGTAATACGGCACTTTGGTATTGATCGACACCTGGTATTCCGTAATGGGATAGTCATTGTACTCATAGGTAAACTCAATATCGTTCAGTGCCGACCGCTGCCAATCGGTGTTACAGTGCAGGAATTTGGCGCGAAACGTACGGTAGTTGGCCGTCAGGTCGTCAAATTCCAGCAGCAGCGGCACCCCTTCGTCCTGCGGAATCACCGAGGGGTTCAGCATCTGGGCCGGATTATCCGGATTACCCCCCACCACCGGATACAACAGCACCGTTCGGATCTGCGGGTCATATATGTAGTCAATAGTTCGGATTTCCTGGGCCGATACCGACTGGCACAGCAACAACGTGACGAAAAGAGGAAGGGCTCGATACAGAATCATTAGAAGTTGCACCGGATACGGCGGTTTATTTTCATAGTTATTTAACGACGATACTCATCGGGAGTTATGAAAATTAGTAAAATTGGTGCAGTTTCCTGTACCAGCCATGCAAACTTGCTCAAATTGTACCGCATCACTTGATCCCTCGTTTCACTACTGCCCAACCTGCGGACAAAACGCCCACGTCCACCGTTTTACGCTGCCGCACATCTTTCATGAGGTGTTTCACGCCCTCACGCATGCCGATAAAGGAGTTCTCTACCTGATTAAGGAACTATCCCTCCGGCCGGGTTTGGTAGCCCGTGAATACATCCTTGAAGGCAAGCGGAAGCAGTATTTTAATCCGTTTACGTTCCTGGTGCTGGTCCTGGGATTGAGCATAATCATGAATTCTCTGTTTCACCCCTACTCCCGAACAACTCAACCAACCAGGACAAACACGACACAACAAACGCTGTCTCCACAGGAACAAAAACGAAACGCCGTGAGCCAACGCCGGCGCATGTTTCAGAGCTTTGTAGAAAAGCGGGCCAATATTATCGCATTTGTAGCAATACCCCTATTTGCCTTTATTTTCTGGCTGTGCTTTATCCGGTCCGGCATCGCCTATGCCGAACATCTGGTAGCCAGCGTGTTTTTTCTGGGGTTCTGCTTCCTGATCACAGCTCTGGTTATTACTCCTCTCACGGCTTTTCTGCCGCCGGGGCGCTGGCACTCGTCCGCGCAGTTACTGCTTCAGTTTATCTACATCGCCATTGGCTACTTCCAGTTTATGGGTCCGCGCCGACCCCTTTTCCTTCTCAAAACCAGCTTTGTTACGCTTCTGGCTTTAGCCTTTTGGATAGGTTTTTCAGGCACCCTGGTCTATATATACTTGGTTTATGGTTAAAACATAGATTACCATTCTCAACATTCGTTTACCATGGTTCGCTACAACCCCAAAGACTGGGTCCATTTTATTTTCAATTTCCATCGGGCCGATACCATTCGCAAATTATTTCCGCTGCTGGTTGCCATGACGGTGTACTCGCTGGCAATTGCCGTTTTTATTATTGACGTCTGGCAACTGCACGACAGCTCCGACCTGCGAAACATTTCGATCATGCACTCGCTACTGGGTTTTGTGATTTCGACATTGCTGGTCTTCCGCACCAATACCGCTTACGACCGCTGGTACGAAGGCCGCAAACAATGGGGGTCACTGGTCAACAACAGCCGGAATCTGGCCTTGAAAATGCATCAGATGCTGGACAGTCATCATACTGAAGCCCGCGATTTCTTTCAGATCATGATTCCTAATTTCTCCGCATCGCTCAAAAACCACCTTCGCAACCAGTTTATCGAGAAAGACTTCATCGAATGCGCCACATTCCAGCTTGCCCATCTTAACCAGAAAGAACATGTGCCCCAGCAGATCGCGTCGGCGCTATTCGGCAAAGCTTACGCCCTGGAGCGCGAAGGGATTTTGCGGCCGGAACACCTGCTGGTCGTAAATCCGGAAATTCAGTCGCTGATGGACATCTGCGGAGCCTGCGAGCGCATTCGGAATACGCCTATTCCTTTTTCTTACAGCTCGTTTTTGAAGAAATTTGTTACCCTCTACTGCCTTACCCTGCCGCTGGGCTACGTTTTTAACCTGCACTATCTGGTAGTACCTTTTGTGGTGTTTGTCTTTTATGTGCTAGCCAGTCTGGAAGTAATTGCAGAGGAAATTGAAGATCCCTTCGGCACCGACGCCAACGACCTGCCCACCGATCAGCTAGCAGTGGTGATCCGCAACACCGTGTATCAGGTATTTGGCCAGGCTATCCAGACGGTCAATGTCAAGACTGGCTAACTTCCGCTTATAGCTTAAGCGGCAAATTGCTTATTTTAGGGTACCAGAAGCATTATTTGCTTCGCTTAACCTGTTTTGTCCGTGTCTATTACCAAAACTATACCGAAACCGGCAGTTGGCCCCTCTACCCTGTCGCTGTTTCTGGCGTTTGCCGCTGTGTACCTCATCTGGGGTTCAACATACCTGTTTGTGCGGTTTGCTACCGAAACGCTGCCGCCTTTTCTGCTGGCAAGCACCCGATACCTGATTGCCGGCTCGCTGATCTTTGTTTACGCCATCCGGCAAGGTGCCCGGCCCATCACCCGGCACGATATCCTGGCGGCAATTCCAACGGGTTTTCTATTGATTTTAATCGGCAATGGAGGGGTTACCTGGGCGCTGCAATATGTACCATCGGGGCTGACGGCCATTCTGATTGCCACCGAACCCCTCTGGGTGGTGCTGCTGGCCTGGGTTTGGTACGGCAAGGCCCACAAACCGAACGCAATGGTATTGGCCGGTATGATTATCGGTTTTCTGGGCATGATTTACCTGATCTATGCGAGGGGTGCTTCCGTACAGGGAGAGACAAATTTGCCGGCGGTGCTGGTCATCCTGCTCAGCTCGGTTGCCTGGGCGGTGGGGTCGCTGCTGGTCGCCAATACGCCCGGCCGCAACACCCCCGCCATGAATCTGGCCCTGCAAATGCTGGCGGGGGGTGTTATGCTCCTGATGATGGGAACGCTGGCCGGCGACTGGGCGGCCGTTGATGTCCAGCAGGTATCGGCCAAATCGTTTTTGTCGTACCTCTTTCTGGTTTTCTTCGGGACACTGGTCGCTTACACGGCCTACAACTGGCTGTTGCGGTCGGTATCACCTTCGCTGGCGGCTACGCACGCCTATGTTAACCCCGTGGTTGCCGTGCTACTAGGCTGGGCGTTTGCCGATGAGCGGCTCTCGTGGCAGACGCTGCTGGCATCGGGTATCATTGTAGCCTCCGTAGTGCTGGTGATAAGCAGGGAGAAAGACTGACAAAACGCTTACGCCAGTTTTTTCTCCCACTCCTCCACTTCCAGCATGGCATTTTCCCAGGTTTCCTGAAGCTGGGTCAACTGTTTGGTCACGCGGCTGTACTCGTCGCTTTTGGTCTGGAGTTTCTTTGAATCGGCAATAACATCCGTCTTCGACAGCTCGGCTTCAAGCTGCTTCTTCTGCCGCTCCAGACTGGTAATCTGCTGCTCAGCTTCTTCGGCCTGCTGGTTGGCTTTTTTCAAGGCCTTCTGCCACTCCCGGCGCTCGCTGTCTGTGACAGTCGAGACTGGGGGCTTTGGACTATCCGCTTTTTTAGCTTTAGCTTCTGCCGGTTCGCCGGACCGCCCCTCCCCCTTGATCTCTGCGGCACGCTCCTGCATCCACCATTCGTACTCATCATAGGTACCGGGGTATTCCTTGATCTCATGGTCTTCGATGTACCAGATCTTGTTGGCAATCTGCGACACAAAATACCGGTCGTGCGATACCACCACGTAGGTACCCTCATACTGGTCAAGTGCCTGAATCAGGATGTTGACCGACTGCATATCGAGGTGGTTGGTGGGTTCATCCAGCAGCAGGAAGTTGGCCTGTGAGAGCAGTACCTTCGCCAGGGCCACGCGGGACTTTTCCCCTCCCGACAGCACTTTAATTTTCTTGAACACGTCATCGCCCGAGAACAGGAAACAACCCAACACGCCCCGCAACTCCCCTTCTGTTTTGGTTGGGTTGGCGTGTTTAAGTTCTTCGAGCATAGTGTCATCGACGTTCAGCGACTCCAGCTGATGCTGCGCGTAGAAGCTAAACAGCACATTATGCCCAAGCCGCCGTTCGCCCTGAATTGGCTCGTTACCGGCAATGATGCGCAGCAGCGTAGACTTACCACGACCGTTGGCTCCAATCAGGGCTACCTTATCACCGCGCTCCAGCCGGGCGGTGGTATTCTTCAAAATTACCTTCTCGCCATATGCCTTGGATATATGGTCGAGGTGCAGAATATGCCGGCCCGGCTGCTGGGAGAAGTTGAAGCGGAAGTTGACGCGGGCATTTTCGTCGATAACGGCATCAACCAGTTCCATTTTCTCCAGCATTTTTACCCGACTCTGCGCCTGCTTGGCTTTCGTAGCCTTGGCCTTAAATCGTTCGATAAAACGCTCGGTTTGCCGGATTTTGGCCTGCTGGTTTTCGTACGCCCCCTGCTGGATTTCGTTACGCAGGGCTTTTTCTTCGACGTAATAGGAGTAGTTACCGGCATAGTAGTTCAGCTTTGCACCGGACACCTCCACAATGGTATCCACCACGTTATCGATGAACTCTCGGTCGTGAGAAACCACAATCACGGCTCCTTCGTAGTTCTGGATGTATTTTTCCACCCACTGGATCGACGGTAAGTCGAGGTGGTTGGTCGGCTCATCGAGCATCAGGAGAGACGGGCGTTGCAGGAGCAGTTTGGCCAGGATCACGCGCATCCGCCAGCCCCCGGAGAACTGCCGCAGGGGTTTGTGCAGGTCGTCGGTCGAGAAGCCCAGACCTTCCAGTATCTCTTCCGCCCTGGACTGAATGCTGTAGCCGTCGAGGGCCGCAAATTCGTCCTGCACCTTTCCCAGCTTGTCGACCAGTTCGTCGCGGTAGTTCACTTCCATCTCGTGCAGCAGCTCATCGATACGCTTTTGCAGCACATTCTGCCGCTCAAAGGCCTGCATGGCTACCGACAGAATAGAATCGTCGGTCTGGTACGAGAGTAAGTCCTGGTTGAGGAAACCGATGGAGCAATCCCCGGCTTTAGATATATTTCCGCCATCGGGCTGGTATTCACCAATGATGAGTCGGAGCAGCGTTGACTTACCGGTACCGTTTAATCCGATAAGGCCAATTTTCTGATTCGGTTTGATGTGCAGGGAGGCATTTTCGTACAATGCCCGGCTGCCGAGGTAATACGACAGGTTATTAATGGAAATCATACCACAAATTTACCAAATCCTGTCTGTATCCTTGCACATTTTAGGGCTGAGAGTTTATATTTGCAACCGCTACTCGGTTAGCAGTTGGCACTCTCCAGTTGGCACGCTTAAATGATGCTTACTGTATAGTTGCTCACTGCCGACTAACCAAGCCTCCTTAGCTCAGTTGGTAGAGCGACGCATTCGTAATGCGTAGGTCGCAGGTTCGAGTCCCGTAGGAGGCTCATTTCCTAGCTGAATTCATGATGAATTCAGCTTTTTTCGTTTAGCTTGATCCCGTCTTCTTTTTGTTCAACGCCATTCAATAAAATATATAGGTTCAACCATTAGTTTTTTAGAATAATTTCCGTTTGTTTGCAACTAATTGTTACCATATAATCGCAAATAGGACATATAACGCTTGCTACTGAGACATGTAAAACCTTTAATGTAGAACTAAATCCCGCTAACCCTATGAAAGCTTTACTTTACGTACTTCTGTTATCATCGTTTTGCTTCAGTGCCCAGCGCCCACCCAAAGTTGATGGTTTAGGCAAGTTTAGACCCGGCATTACTACTGTCGGCGTTATCGACGACCTCGCCAGAGAGTTAAATGTTCAGGTGGTAGAACAAAAAAAGTACCTCAAAGAATCAGATTTTGAGAAAGGTAAAATTTACAAAGTTTTATACGATCCGAATGAGGAAAAAAAGCCAAATCGTGCCAGTAAATGCACTCAATCAGAGGTTTACCGGCTGGGTGATTACACATTCTCAGGTGTAGAACTTAAAGATGCTTACCTTACCTTTTACAAAAAGGTACTGGTGGCAATAGAATGTAAGATTCCTGCCGACATTCTGGAGGCTATGCCTAACCGGTATGGAACGCCTGAAAGCAAAAAAGAAGAACGGGAGATTGAGTGCTCAAACGGCGGCAACAGGAGTAGAGAAAACTTTTATATCTATACGTGGCGAGACGGCGACATCGAAGCAGAAAGCGTTATTGTCCCTTACTACGACAATGATTGTAAACGAGATTTCGTCAGAACCTTTACTGTAAAAGCGGCAAAAGAACATTCGGCTTATATAGATTGCGGTAAATAAGCGGCCAGAAACAAACGCCCGTATCGAATACCAGAGCCGTATTCCGAGGCTACTGCCAATCGGTCGTTCAGGTTTTAGTGTAACCATTGGATTTACCATCCATCTGCCAGCGCAGCAGGCCCTGCTCGGTTAGCATCGGTACCAGCAGGGCCTCAAAGATTCCCAGAATAATACGCTTAGTATCTCCTCATCAGGTCCTTCCTAAAGGACATCTGCACTGGATAACCAGAAATCACCGACAATCAGCAGCTGCTCAATAAAGTGACCATCCTGCCCAGGGTATAACTCAGGTCGCAGCACATCCTGTTTTCTTAACTGCTTCAATAGCTGCCGGAATATTTCCCGTCGACGCTGCATCAATTCCTGGTGTTGTTTACGAACCGTAGGGTTGGTGAAACAGCTTTTCATAAAACCTATGGCTTTGGTATGGTTTCTGTTCATCGGGGTAAACTACAGAACCTACTGCCGGACACCCTGCCTTCTGAGCAAATTCATACGAATAAACGCCTGAGCAGCGTTACCGATACCGGGCTACGAAGCCCTTTGCAAAGTCAAAGCAGACAAAGTGGTGCTCACCTCACGAAACATTGGCCGGGCTGTAAACCTGCCGGGCTGGCTCAAGCCACTGGTCTTTGCGACCATGCGGGCTGTACCAGCTTCCGTATCAGCGCAGCACTTCGATGAAATTTTTAGTGTTGACTACCTAAAGGCTATCAACTACTTTTTCTCGATCCCATCCAGCACCCGTCGGATGATATTGGCCCGGTTCATAAAGTCAAGCGAAGTCGTAATATCCTGCTGGTCTATCACTTCTTTAAAGCGCTGTAAGAACTCGATATAATCGGCCAGCGCCTGCGAAACATTCGTGCGGTTCTGATTGAAAATAGGAGCCCACATCTGCGGGGAGCTTTTCGCCAACCGTACCGTTGAACTGAAGCCGGTACTGGCCATATCGAAAATAGCTTTTTCGTCTTTTTCCTTTTCCAGAACGGTCAGGCCCAGCGCAAACGCGCTAATGTGGCTGAGGTGCGACACATACGCCAAATGCAGATCGTGTTCCTTGGGTGTCATATAAAAGACCTTCATGCCAATGTCGCGGAACAGAGCTTCTACCAGCTTCAGGCTATCGGGATTGCTCTTTTCCCGGTCGCAGATAATCAGATTTTTGCCAGGCAGCAGTTCTTTAAAGGCCGCTCCCGGACCGGAGTTTTCTGTACCGGCCATAGGATGCACGGGCACAAATTGCGCCCGTTTGGGGTGTTGATCCGCTACCTCGCAGATTAACCCCTTGGTCGACCCCAGATCGATCACCGTTGCGCCGGCCGGCAGCAGTTCAAGCACCCTGGGCAGCAGATCTATGATTGTGTTAACGGGCGTGGCCAGCACCACCAGCGTACTAACCGGAACGGCCTCCTCCAGCGGCAGCATTTCATCAACCAGTCCTTTTGCCAATGCCAGCTCTCCATGAACACGGGAGGCATCAACGCCAATAAACGTAACTTTCGGGTATTTTTCGCGCACGGCCAGGGCAAACGAGCCACCCAGCAGACCAACACCGATAATTGAGATTGTCATAACCAAGGTTTTTACGTCAGACGTCCTACAGCAGCTTCTATCCGCTCCTTAGGCATGCAGAGCGATACACGGATGTAGCGGTTTCCTTTGGGACCAAAAATAAAGCCGGGGGCAATAAAGATGTGCTTATTGTAGAGCAGATCGTCTACCAGGGCTTCGGCTGATTCGATATAGTCCGGCAGTTTGGCCCAGATAAACATACCTTCCTGATCGGTTGAGTACGTGCAGCCTAACGCATCCAGAAATGCATGCACAGCATCCAGCCGCTCGTGGTACACCGCATTCCGCTGCCGGTGCCACTCGTCCGGATTACCCAGAGCCTCGGCAGCCGCCTGCTGCAGGGGCAAAAACATACCGGAATCGACGTTACTCTTAATACTCAGTACCGCATCGATATATGGTTTTGCCGCCATCATCCAGCCAATGCGCCAGCCTGCCATATTGTGCGACTTGCTCAGGGAGTTCATCTCAATAGCTACCTCCTTAGCCCCATCAATAGACAGCAAACTGATTGGCGGCCGCTGGTTCAGTATCAGACTGTACGGGTTATCGTGGCAAAGCAGCACATTATGTTCATGGGCAAACCGAACGGCCTGCTCAAAGAGGCTGCGCGTTGCGGGGGCACCCGTCGGCATATGCGGATAATTCAGCCAGATGATTCTCGTGCGGTCGTTTACCTGATCGGCTATCATTTGCCAATCGGGTTGCCAGCCCTGATGTTCCAGCAAGGTATATTCCTGCACGTTGGCACCTACCATGCGGCTCACCGCCCGGTAGGCCGGGTAACCCAGTTCCGGCACCAGCACGCCGTCGCCCTCATTCAGGAACGTTAGGGAGATATGCGTTATCCCCTCTTTGGAGCCTATTAAAGGCAATATTTCTGCTTCCGGATTGAGCTGTACACCGTAGGTATGGGCATAAAAGCGGGCAATAGCCGCCCGCAGCGCCGGAATACCCTTATATGACTGATAGCCATGCGAGCCGGGCTGCTGCGCCGATGCGATAAGCCCCTGAATGGTATTCTCCGAGGGCATCATATCAGGGTTACCGATGCCGATATTGATAATGTCATGACCGGCGGCCTGGAGTTTGCGCACTTCGGCCAGCTTTACCGAAAAATAGTACTCCTGCGTCTGTCCGGCGCGATGGGCAAGGGGTATAATCACTGTCTGATTCTGTGCAAAATTGAAACAATAGTCAGCGTGTCAATGAGATGAAGTGGTAGCGGACTGCAAAAGTACTAATTTCAGAGAGGTAATTGAGCAACCACCGCAAAGTCGTATCCGCAACGCAGGTACCACCTATGATCGTATAAAAAAGAATTGGCCCGGATGATAACAGAATCACAAAAAGAGTCTATCGAATCTTAGTTTTGTTTAAATTTGTGTATAACTCACTAAAATGCTGTATGCCTATGGAGACGTATACCGAAAAAATTATTTTCATTACAGGGGCAGCATCGGGAATAGGTCGTGAACTGGCCTGTCAATTAGCGGAAAAGGGAGCGGTTGTGGTGGCAACGGACATCAACGGAGCAGCGGTTGAGGCCGTGGCCGATGAGATTCAAAAGCAAGGCGGTAATGTTGTCTCATACCAACTCGACGTTACCGATTACCAGGCTGTCAAGACGCTGATTCGCTATATAATCAGCCGCTACGGACAGTTGGATTATGCTTTCTGCAATGCAGGTATCAGCGTCGGGGGCGAAGTGCGTGACGTGCCTATGCCCGACTGGCATAAAGTGCTGGCGGTAAACCTGAACGGCGTTATTCATACGGCAACAGAAGCCTACAAAGTGATGGTAAAGCAGGGCTTTGGCCATGTAGTCACTACAGCCTCACTGGCGGGGTTGGTCTACCAACCGACCCTGATTCCGTACGTTACTACGAAGCACGCGGTGGTAGCCTTCTCCCGCAGCCTCCGGCTCGAAGGCAAGGCATTAGGTGTAAAGGTATCGGCTTTCTGCCCCGGTTTTATCGCTACCAACATTTACGAATCCTCGCTGATGTCGGGTAGTACCATAGATGAGGCAATGAAGCTAAATCCATTTAAGCTGGTAGCGGTAGAGGATGCCGTACAAATGTTACTGAAAGGGGTAGCAGCGAATAAAGAATTGATCCTGCTGCCATTCTATAGCCACGCACTATCCTGGCTTACTAAGCACGCCTATCCGCTTATACGGCCGCTGATGCTGACGAACTTAACCCGGTATCGGCAACTACGGAAAGTGCCTGTAGAGGCAGAGGAGCCTGTCGACGCATCAACAACGTAAACAGACATTCATAAAAGCAAAAGCCCACCTCTTTATAGACCAGAGGTGGGCTTTTTACAAAGTATTCATATTAAATCTTAGGCAGCTTCCAGGAGCCATAGTAATTAGCCTGTACCAGTTCATTTGCTTTCGTGTCATCAACAATAGCCCCTTTTGCCTTATCCCAAAAAACTTTACGTCCGGTTCGGTAGGAAATATTACTCAAATGGGCGTTGATGGCCACATCCCGCCCAATCTCAACCGGACAGTTTGGCCGCTGCCGGGAGCGAACACATTCCAGGAAGTTCAGAGTATGATTATCCAGGTCCTGACCATTACTCCGCTGGACCGGTATTGCCTGGGTCAGGTACTTGCCGCCTTCTGTTTCCGGTAGCACTTCCCATTTACTCCGGTCTATTACCACCGTGCCTAAATTACCGATGAACGCCACGCCGTGTTCCCGATCGTAGGGTCCCCGGCCCGTTCCTAACGATTGCTCCCACAGCATAGTAAAGTCACCAAAGTCATAGACCGCCTGCATCGTATCAGGCGTTTCGCTGGCATGGTCCGGAAAGCCGAGCTTTCCACCCATTGCCATCACTGATTTTGGCGTAGAAACATTCATACCAGCCAGGACCATATCGATCATGTGGGCCCCCCAGTCGGTCATCAGGCCACCAGCATAATCCCAGAAGTACCGAAAGCTTCCGTGAAAACGATTTCGGTTAAATGGCCGCTTTGGTGCCGGACCCAGCCACATATCATAATCAACGCCCGCTGGCACAGGCTCATCCGGACGAACCGGAAACGTCTTTCCGTACGGCATAAAAGCCCAGGTTTTTGTTGACCGAACCTTCCCAATATAACCCTCCCTTACATAATCCAGCGCTGCTTTCCAGTGCGGACCACTGCGTTGCCATTGCCCTACCTGCACAATTCGTTTATGTTTCTGGGCGGCCGCCACCATCAGATTACATTCCTCAATCTTGTTGGCTAAGGGCTTTTCCACATAAATATCTTTCCCCGCTTCACAGGCATAAACCGTCATGAGACAGTGCCAATGATCCGGCGTTCCAATTATAACGGCATCTATATCTTTGTTCTCCAGCAACTTCCGGAAGTCACTATAGAGAACCGGCTTAGTACCGGTTGATTTCTCCAACTCAGCAGCCCGCTTATTGAGTACATTGCTATCTATATCACACAAGGCCAAACACTGGACATTCGAATGCCTGAGCATGGAATTGAGGTTATGCCAACCCATATTGTTACAGCCGATTAAGGCCACGGAAACTGTATCGGCAGCAGATTGAATTGAAGGTGCGGTAGCAAATAAAACGGTAGCCGGTAAAGCTGTAGATAAACCGGCTCCAGTCGCTAATTGAGTTGTTTGCTGTAAAAACTGCCTGCGGGAAGTAGCCATAGAGGTAAGGAATTTTCAACGTTTAGGAATCTTGTACTAAAATAGCGCCTAAAATTAATTCCAAACACAAAGCGGCTAAAAACGCCAAAAGCCGATCTTGTGGGTCGGCTTTGTCTGGCTTGATAGTTGAGGTGGCAGCTACCTACTCTCCCACCGGTGAAGGCAGTACCATCGGCGTTACGGGGCTTAACGGCTCTGTTCGATATGGTAAGAGGTGTCCACCCGCACT
>NZ_BAABHB010000011.1:0-213775 GCF_039541875.1 Nibrella viscosa
ATCTGCGGAGTTGCTGGATGAGTGGTCGGTGGCCATTGGTCAAAGCCCTTATTGAGCCTGGTAGCTACTCCATGGCCGCATAGTTACACATGAACAAAGCGCACTACGACACTTTGGAATGCACCCATCGTACGAGTGTAGGATATCGAGGGGGAACCTGCTCCCTTTTGGTACGATTCAAGAGGCTCCATCCGCAGCAATTACATTGTCTTACGGTACACCCAGGGCTACTCCCTAAATGGACGTTTCTACCGCCTGGCCCAACTCTGTCCGCTGCTTCGGCGGCACACGCCTACAGATCATCCAGCGGACTTTTGAGGGTGCTGATTTTGTTGGCCGTTACGTGCGCATACTCTATGGTTACTCTCCAATGTAGTAGCCCTTATCGCACTATCGCCCAGTCAAAAGCAGCAAAAAACCGAACGGACATTACTCACCGAACAATACGTTACGCGTTGTTCGGTTGGTGATGCCCGTTCGGTAAAAGGGTTATTAGGTGAACTACAGTTCTTCCAGCACCAGATTCCGCCAGCGGACTTTGATGCCGCCCCCGTCGTGGATCTGCAACGCGATAGAGCCGTTGGCCTTGGCAATCTTGTCGTCGCCCATGTCTACCATCGCTTTGCCGTTCAGCCAGGTTTGCACGTGGTCGCCCTGGACCCGGATACGCAGTTTGTTCCACTCGCCGGGTTTCAAAATATTTTCTTTGGACTGCGGAATCTGATGCAGCCAGCCGCGGCCGTACGATTCGTAGATGCCGCCCGTATCGTGGTTCGGCGGGGCTACCTCTACCTGCCAGCCGCTGATTTTGGTGCCCTCGATAGTGGAGCGGAAAAAGACGCCACTGTTGCCGTTGGCTTCCTGCTTAAACTCTACGGTGAGGTCAAAATCCTTGTAAAATTTGTCGGTGGCCAGGTAACCGTAGCCTTTGTCCGGGCCGCTTTCGCAGATCAGTTCGCCGTTGTCGACGTACCACTTTTCGGTGCCGTAGATCTTCCAGCCGGTCAGGTCTTTGCCGTTGAACAACTTTACTTTCTTGGGAGCCGTAAAGGCTACAAACGCCAGCGCCAGTACGGCAATCAAATAGGTTTTCATTCGGTTAGGGAGTTAATTAAGGTGGTAAAATACCTGTTTTACGCGATAAAACGCAAGGCAGACGTTCAACTGTTTCAGGTTTCATGGTCTAGGTTGCTGACGCACAAACCTCAAACGTTAAACCTCAAACTTCTTCAGCGCCTGGTACACCCGGTGGGTGGGCAGACCCATGACCGTATAAAACGAACCCTCCAGCCGGTCTATGCCGACGAGCCCGATAAAATCCTGCGCCCCATAAGCCCCGGCTTTGTCGAACGGGCGGCATTCGCGGATGTAGTAGGCAATCTCATCGTCGGTGAGGTGGGCAAAGTGAACGGTGGTTTCGTCGGTAAACGAGATGGTATCGTCGGGGGTCAGGATGCACACACCCGTGCGGACCCGATGGCTACGGCCCGACAATTGTTTCAGCATCCGGTAGGCGTCGGCCTCATCGGCCGGTTTGTTCAGGATCGTTTTATCCAGAATGACCACCGTATCGGCGCAGAGCACGATTCGCCGGCCCAGGTCGGGGCGGAACTGTTCGGCTTTTTGCCGGGCCAGGTACTCGGCCACCTCGCCGGCGGGCATATCGACCGGAAAGGCTTCGTCGGTCGGGCGGATTTCAATGGTAAAGGCAAAGCCGGCATCGGTCATCAGTTGTCTGCGCCGGGGAGAGCCCGACGCCAGAACCAGCGGGTAGCGTAAGGTAAGCATAGCTAAAAATCAGTCCGGCAAAGGTAGTAGTAGTTACCGGCTTTTGTCGTATTTTAGAGAGTTATTGCCTAATCTGATGCACATTCGCCACGCCACCATTGAGGATGCCGAAGTCCTGACCGGTCTTGCCATTGACACTATGCAGGAATCTTTCGGGCCACCCCACAATCCAGCCGAACTGGTCGACGCGTATATTCAGGACACCTATTCGGTGCCGATACTCCGGCAGGAACTGGCTGATCCGCGTTCGACGTATCTGCTGCTGGAAACCCCGGCCGGCGAAAGCCTCGGCTACGCCCGGCTGTACCGCCACGCGCCACCCCGCCGGATGCGGGAGCGACGGGCGCTGGAGATTCAGCGGATTTACCTGCGCCAGGCTTGTCTGGGGCAGGGGCTGGGCCGGCAGCTGATGAACTATTGCCTGGAGCAGGCGAGGGTCGAGGGCTACAAAGCCGTGTGGCTGGGCGTCTGGGAGCGAAATCAGCGGGCACTGGCTTTTTACCGGAAAATAGGATTTGAGCCGTTTGGCTGGCATTATTTTCAATTTGGCCCCGAACGGCAGCGTGACTATTGGCTGCACAAATCGTTATAAGCAAGTGGACAACAAGTACTTGGATAATCATACGATCAACTGCCAGATCTGGCTCGGCCGGCTCTGGATAGTATGGATATGGCTATCCGGTACGCTTTGCCTGGCCCAGACCGGTAGCGGGGGATCGGCCCCGACAAACAATAAAGTGCCGGCAGATTCGGGAGCGGCTGCTTATCCTACGCAAGTGGTTGAACCGAAGATCGACAGTGCCACTAAAGCCCGCGACAGTCTGTTTTACACCACGCTGAAGCAGAAAATGTACCGCCACCGGCTAACCCGAGAGCTGTACAACGCCTTTATCCATGACGTGTATAACAGTACCGAGGTGGAGGAGGTAAACGTCATTGAAGAAAATCCGTTTAGAGCCTATGCCGGTAAAGTAATCGGTACCATTTATGTCCGGCGGCTGGGCGTATTCGGACAGAGTGTGTACGATACCCTCCGGCAACCGCATAGCTGGTTTGAGCGCTTCGCTAACCGCGTTCATATTAATACGCAGGAGGGCGTGATCCGGCGGTCGTACCTTCTGTTTCGGGAGGGCGATCGGGTAGAGCCCGACATGCTGCGTGATAACGAACGGCTGCTGCGAAACCTGCCGGTGTTTGTCGACGCCCGTATTCTGGTGGTCCCCCGCGAAGGCAGCCGGGAGTTTGTGGATGTATACGTGATTACGCAGGATGTCTGGTCGCTGCTGGCCGACGGTAGTGTGGGGGGACTGGACCGCTTCAGCGTTGGGCTTGAACAGCGGAACGTACGCGGGCTGGGGCATACGCTGAAAACGCAGTTTTTTTACAATGGCAAAGACCCCTTGCAGCGTGCCGAGTACCAGGCCCGGTATACGGTGCCCTATATTGGGAAAACGTTTCTGACCGCTCAGGCTGATCTGCTGTATTTCCGGGACTGGAAGCAGTTCTCCGCCAAGGTGTTCCGGCCGTTTCTGACCCCCGAAACCAAATACGCCGGTTCGCTGGAACTGGGCCACTACAAAATACGGAACCGGCTGCTGCGGAACAACCAACTGGATACAGCCGCTTCGTTTCCGATTAGTTACAATTACAGCGATGTCTGGTTTGGCCGCTCGTTCAAAATGTTTTTTGGCAACCCACAGGAGCAGGAGCGGGCACGGCTGGTAGTGGCCGGGCGCATGACCCGCTACACCTACCTGGTACGCCCGGAGGTCGGGGCCGATACCAACCAGTTGTACCAGAACAGCCGCACCACGCTGTTCAGTGTGGGGTACTCGCAGCGTAAGTATGTCCGTGATGTGCTGATCTACGGCTTCGGCCGGACGGAAGACGTACCCGTTGGCAGCCTGATCTCGCTCATCGGCGGGGTCGATAATGCCGAACTGGGCGAGCGGGTGTACGTGGGCCTGAATTTGTCGAGGGGGCAATATATCCGAAAAGTCGGCTATCTGTATACGCTGATCAACGCCGGTACGTTTTACCGCCTGAAACGACAGCAGCAGGGCTTGTTCTCGTTAACCACGAATTATTTTAGTCCGTTGCAGGCTATTCCCTGGGGCCATATGCGGCATTTTTTTAACGCCCGGATCACCATCGGAATGGACCGGTTCAACAATGAATACATTACGCTCAGCGGGCGCGACGGTATTGGCCTGACCAACGACGCACTGATCGGTACCAGGCGATTACTGGTTGGTTACGAAAATGTTTTATTTTCGCGTCTGAATCTGATTGGGTTTCGGGCGGCTTTTATCACCTTTGCTAATGTGGGGCTTATCAGTTTCAGCGACCGGGCCTTTCTGCAGAGTCCTCTGTACCAGGCCTACGGAATCGGTATCCGGCTCCGGAACGAAAACCTGACCTTCAACAGCTTTCAGATCCGGCTGACGTGGTACCCTAATATTCCGAACAACCCGTATGCGTTCCGGACTGCTTTTGAAGGTATTCCGACGCTGAGATTCAGAGACTTTGATATATCGGCACCGGCTATCGTTCCCTACCAATAACGAACCTAAGGCGTAGAAATGTTGTTACATTAAATGTAAATACACAAATTTGCTGACTGTAAACAACAACTACGCATGAGACCTTTTTCTGAAGCTATGTCCATCGAGAAAGATATAAAGCAAACGTCCTTTCGCTCGCCGTTCCATCGGCTGGTGGTAAACCTGATGTACACCAACAACTGGGTGTGCGACCACCAGACGCGCCTGCTAAAACCCCACGGTATTACCCTCCAGCAATACAATGTGTTGCGCATCCTGCGCGGCCAGTACCCCAATCCGGTCAAGGTAAGCGACATTACCGAGCGGATGCTCGATAAAATGTCCAATGCCTCCCGGCTGGTGGATAAACTGGTGGCCAAAAAACTGGTGGATCGCACCGAATGCCCCAGCGACCGCCGGGCGGTCGATGTGGTAATAACCCAGAAGGGCCTGAACTTACTAAAACAACTGGATACCCAGCAGTGGGAAGACCGGCTGAAAACGCTGTCGGAAGACGAGGCCGTTCAGCTTAGCCAGATGCTCGACAAACTGCGGGGTTCCGACGAATGATCTGATTGGGGATTTCGGATTATCTGCCGACTCTTAAAAAGGTGTTCGGCGAAGGACACCCCGTTTCGTGGCGTGGCCCCGACCGGGTCTGGTGTTCGGGGGGGTATCTATACAAAAGCAGGGAAGTCGTCGAGAAAGCGAACCGTGGCCGTTTCGTGATCGATGCCGCAGCAGTAGTGCGTTAGTCCGTTGGTAACCACCAGGTAAGGGGCCTGGTGAACATGGTTATACCGGGCAATCTGGTCGAACACAGCCTGCGTGAGGGCTACACTGGGCGCTTTACACTCTATCAGTAAAAATGGTTTTCCCTGCCGGTCAAACACCAGCACATCGGTCCGCTTCTGGAGCTGATTCAGCGTAAGTCCACCCTCTGTCCGGATCAGGGCCTTTGGGTACAGGTAGTGGGTTATCAGGAGGTGTACTATATGCTGCCGTACCCATTCTTCGGGCGTAATGCGCACGTATTTCCGGCGCAGCGCATCAAAAATATACGGTTTCCCCTCGATCTGCTTAATTTTGTAGTCAAAGGCGGGCAGATTCAACGTTTCCATGCGCCAAAGATAAAGAGCGAAAGAATGAAAGAGTGAAAGAGCGGTGGAAAACTTGCCCATTCCAATGTCCGCTTCTACTCATTCACTCGTTCGCTCATTCACTCTCTATCCTATGAAAACCAAAGACGAGATTGTACAGAATTGGCTGCCGCGCTATACCGGCACGCCGATCGACCAGTTTGGGGAGTATATACTACTGACCAATTTTATTAACTACGTTGAGCTGTTTGCCACTAAGTTTGGGGTAGAGATCCACGGCATGGGCCGGGCTATGCAGACGGCTACGGCCGTGAATATCACCATTATCAACTTTGGGATGGGCAGTGCCATGGCCGCTACCGTGATGGATCTGCTATCGGCTATTCGCCCTAAAGCGGTGCTGTTTCTGGGGAAATGCGGTGGGCTGAAGAAGACGCAGGTAGGGGATCTGGTACTGCCCATTGCCGCTATCAGGGGCGAGGGGACCAGCAATGATTACATGCGGCCCGAAATACCCGCGCTGCCGTCGTTCCGGCTACAGCGTTCGGTATCCTCCATTATTAAACGCCACGAACTCGATTACTGGACCGGCACCGTGTACACGACCAACCGCCGGATCTGGGAACACGACGAAGAATTTAAGGAATACCTGCGGGAAATCCGGGCAATGGCAATCGATATGGAAACCGCCACCATTTTTACCGTTGGTTTCGTCAATTCCATTCCGCACGGTGCCCTGTTGTTAGTATCGGATAATCCGCTGGTACCTGAAGGCGTAAAAACCGAAGAAAGCGACAAGCGCGTGACCTCCTCCTTTGTTGAAGCCCACCTGCAGATCGGCATCGACTCTCTGATCGAACTCGCCAGCTCCGGCGAATCCGTCAAGCATTTGAGATTTGAGTAATAAAAAAGGACCGCTCAGCGGTCCTTTTTTATTACTCAAATCTCAATTACAGTACTCGCTAATGACCTTATAAGCCGCCGTGTACCCAACTTCGCCGGCTTTGCTGAGGTCGAGGCAGCCGCCGTTTTCGTCGCCGAGGCTGTGCTTGATAATACCCCGGACATAGTACGCTTCACCATAGCGCGGGTTCAGTTTTACGGCGCTGCTGAGGTCCATAATAGCCCCTTTCTGGTCGCCCTGCGCCGATTTAATTATCCCTCTGGTGAAATGCGCTTCGGCGTACGTGGGGTTTAGCTCAATAGTTTTGTTTAAATCCACAATGGCTCCTTTGGCATCGCCCTGCTTGTTTTTGCTGACCGCCCGGCTAAAATAGGCTTCCGACCGTTCGGCAGTTAGATCATTGATCTTATTGCGTTCCTGCACGGCATTGCGCAGGTTATCGAGCGCGGCCCGGTTCAGGCGGCCACTGTACAGTACTTTGCCGCTCTCCATGTTCTCATTATTGAGTTCAATAGCGGAGTTGAAGTCCTGAATAGATCCTTTCTGATCGCCCAGTTTGCTACGGGTAAACCCCCGGCCGTAATACGCCCGGAAATCGGCTCCGTTCAGGGCAATGGCGCGGTCGTAGTCGGCGTAGGCCGATTTGTAATCGTCGAGTTTACTTTTGGCAAAGCCCCGGTAGTAGTATGAGTCGGCGTCCTGCGCGTTTAGTTCAATGGCTTTGTTGAGGTCGGCAACGGCTCCGCTAAAATCTCCTAACTCTATTTTGGAAACGGCCCGACCCGCAAACGCCTGGGCGCGTTTCGGGTTCATATCGATTACTTTGGAAAAATCGGCCAGGCTACTGGCGTAGTCCTCCAGCTTTTGTTTGGTAAGGCCACGGGCGTACAGGGCGTTGGCATTCGTGGGTTCCAGCTCAATCGTTTTGCTGAAGTCCTGAAGCGCCCCCCGGTATTGATCCAGGCGGCTGCGGCTGGCGCCCCGGTTGAAATACGCCTGCGGATCATCCGGATTTAACTCAATGGCCCGGCTGAAATCCATCAGGGCCGCCCGGTGATCTTCCTGCTTGCTTTTGCTGACCCCCCGGCTGAGATAGGCCAGAGCATCTTTCGGGTTCAGTTCGATGGCCCGGTCATAATCCAGAATGGCCCCCCGGTGATCTTTCAGATTGGCTTTGGCCAACCCCCGGTTGTAGTAACTGGCCGAGTTTTCGGGGTTTATAGTAATGGCCATGCTGAAGGCCTGTAGCGCACCCGGAAAATCACCCGACTTACTCTTGGCGATACCGTTTTCAAAATAGTCGGCGGCCGACTGTTGGGCCAGGGCAGAGCCGTTCAGGCCGGCGACTACCAATAAAGCAGACAGCGGCAGGAGAAATTGTTTCATAGGTGACAAGTACGTAAGTTGTGGTAGGTAACAAACTTTAGCCTATAAAATTAGGCCTAATGTTGGTAGCGGCCAAACAGAGATATTGTTAAATTTTGGCTGAGAGGTACGGCCACATAATCAGGTACTCCACCACAGCATCCGATGAGGTGCCGGACTGCTGTTGGTAAACCGAAGACTTTATAACCATTCCGGCAGGTATGTTTGAATTAAATGTGTCAAAATGGCTGTACTTCTGGCCCTTACATGGAATTTTAGTGACATTTTGTCTGGATTGGGATGGGAAGCGGGTTTGGCTCTTTAGTTGATTACCAATAGGCGTATTCGATTAGCAACGAAAACCTCACACAACAGCTATGACTACGTTAGTTCGTTATAATACCGTACCGGCACTGGTCAATCGCCTGATGGCCTTGAACAATTATTACAACCGCCCGACTTATCGCGGCAACGGGTATGTCCACACGCCGGCCGTCAATGTCAAAGAAGACGATGGCGCGTTCCACCTCGAAGTAGCCGCTCCCGGCCTGAAGAAAGAAGATTTCAAGGTAAGCGTCCACAAGAACACGCTGACCATCTCGTTCCGGCAGGAGCAGAACACCGACGAAACGGTTGGGACTTATACCCGTAAGGAGTTTGGCCTTCTGGCGTTTGAGCGGTCTTTCCGTCTGCCAAAAACAGTTGATGTCGGGCAGATTCAGGCCACCTATGTCGACGGTATCCTGAAACTGGACCTGCCGAAAGTTGAAGTGAAAGAAGAACAGCCAAAGGAGATTACCGTAGCCTGAAGCTGACCGGAAAGTTTGTTGAATCAGGTGCGGTGAACAGAGGCCACGACCCGGACGGGTGTGGCCTCTGTTTGTTTTCACGAGTGTCGGCTAAATCAGGCGTTGGTAATGAGCAGGCTGTTTCCGTCGGCACTGACGGTTGTTTTGTACTGGGTTAGAGACCGCGTAGCCGGTCCCTGCGTGACCGCGCCCGTGGTCGAGAAGCGGGCACCGTGGTTTGGGCAATTAATGCTGTCGGAACTGGCAATATACTGTACCGTAGACCCCTCGTGGGTACACTTTTTAGATAGAGCAATGTAGCTGCCGTTTTTGATACGCGCCACCAGAATGTTGCCGGAATAGGTGTAACTCCCAATGGTTTTTAAGCTGGCATACGCCGGCGTGGTCAAATCCAGAGTAATGCCATTTGCATCGAGAGGCTCCACATCCATATCAGATTTGGAACAGGACATCAGGGTGCCGGCGCAGTAAAAAGCCAGCAGCGCCGAGCCGCTCAGGCCTAATTGCTTCAGAAAGGCCAGACGGCTGATGGATTCGTTGTCGGTTTGCATAGGTGGTAGGTTAGTACTGCCAATACGCTCAAATTCTGCTATATGTTGCGTACGAGAATCGCTTTTTTTCTTTATACCGGCCGGTGTTGCCGACGACCCAAAGCAGGATAGTCCGGACATTGACTATCAGCCGCAGCTTACTCGAAAATCACGCAGGAAATGGCTGGTTAACCACAGTCAGCCTTGGTCCTGATTCGCGTCATGTTCCGACCAGCGGGTGGGGGGTAATTTTGTGCCATCAGATAAAAAGACAAAAAACAGACAACAATATGGCAACTGTTTCACACGCATCGACGGTATACACAGGTCCTCATTCGCAGAAAGCAAACTGGCCGGCCCAATACGCTGATTACGTAGCTAAGGCCGAATTCAACCGAATTGGCTGGGCGGCTTCGGCCCTGGCTGTTCAGGGGTGTATTCTTTCCCCGGCATTATTGCTGACTATGGCTTATTTCGGCGGGGGCGACTGGCAGTTCCTTGTCAGCATGCTGGGCTTTCTGGTGGTGCTGGTTCCGGTGCTGGCGGCATTGCCCGTGAGGTTTATATTCCGGATGTTTACCCTAAGCGCATTGGCTCATCTGATCATCATACTTATCAACGTTTTGCAGGGTTTAGCCGGTTAAGGCTTCCGGGCAGGCAATGACGTACCGGCCCGAATGCTTATCTATCCGGAGCGATGTGTTCAGAAGGCCCTTTAGCAAACAGAGGGGTACCAATAAAATCGCCGGTTGCAGACACAACCGGCGATTTTATTGGTACGAAAAATGGCTGGTTTACCGGGCCGGCCGCAGTGCCGTGTAGCGCTGTTGCAGCAGGTAGTATCCGCCAAACAAAACGGCGGTGTATACCAGATCGCCCAGCACCGAGTACTGGAAGAACGGCAGGGCGGCTACGTAGCAGGCCAGCAGGCCGGCCCCGTTTTGTGGGTAATACGCACTGCCATACCACACGCCAAAATTAGTAATGAGGAAAAACAGCACCGACGATAGCAGCGAGGCCGCCCCGATGACCGGCACCGTTGGGTTTTTGCGTATCCAGAGTCCCAGCAGCCAGCTCAGCGCAAAACTACCGTAGACGTACGCCATCAGACCGTGAAAGCCGATCAGGGCATCACTCAGCAGCATGGCCGCAAACGGGGCCAGCAGACCAATTACTTTCCGCTCAAACAAAGCTGCGCCGAACAACGCCAGAGCCGCCACCGGCGCGAAGTTAGGCGGGTGGGGCAGCAGGCGGGTCAGCGCCGTCAGCAGAACCAGTACGCAAAGGGTAATCAGACGAATATGGAAAGGTTTCATACAAATAAGGTGCCGAAGCAAACATTAGCGGTTGATGTATTGGATCGTATAGGTAGAACCGTTCGCGATCAGTTTTGTTACGGAACCGTAATCGAGGTGAATCCGGTACGCGTTCCGCAAAGATAGTTCCAAAAATAAACACAGCAAAGCCCGGATTACACCACCGTGCGTAACAACGTATACAGGTGCTGCCGAATCCGGTTCGCCGGTCGTTAGCGGCAGTATGGTATCGTGCCAGAATGCGGCAACCCGGTCAAACAGTTCCTGGAAGGTTTCGCCGTTGGGCACACGGTGGTTCACAAAATCGGCCATCCAGGGGTCGAGCAGGTGGGAGGGTATGGCCGACCACGCCTGCATCTCCCAGTCGCCGAAGTTGAACTCCTTCAGCCGGTCATCGAATCGGATGTCGGGGTGCAGGGCTTCGGCCAGGTGGCGGCACCGGCTCAGCGGACTCGAAAAAACAGCCACCGGCTTACCGGGTAGCAGGGCACTCAGCCGGTCGCGCTGCTGGGGGTAATTAGCGGCCAGTTCTACATCGGCCTGCCCGTAGCAGATGCGCCGGCCCACGGTCACTTCGGTATGCCGGATCAGATAGATGTCCATAGAAACGCAACAAAGGAAAGGTACACAACTACTTCGGCAAGTTGCTGCGTGGCGCCCAGGCAATCGCCGGTGTAACCGTCGATCCAGCGCCGGAAAAACCGGATAAGCCACCAGCGCAGCCCCACCAGCGGCAGCAGAAACGTCAGGTAAAGCCACAGGCCCGTATAAACCACCAGTGCCAGCAGCGGGAGCAAACCAATCAGCGCGGCCACCAGCAACTGCCCGCCGGTAATACCTTTGGCTATCGGCTTTACCTTGCTGTCGGCGTCTTCGCGGGCGTAGGGCAGACCGGCAATGATGGTTACCGCCGTGAGCCGGCTCAGGCTGTGGGCCGCCAGCATTTTCAGCGCAACCGCCCAGCCGAAGACCTCTGTGGTAAATATAGCCTTAACGGCAAAGAACTTGACAGCCAGCAGCAGGCCCAGGCCGACCACGCCGTAGGTACCCACCCGACTATCTTTCATGATGGTTAAGATCTGCGGTTTAGACCAGCCCCCGCCGAAGCCGTCGCACACATCGGCAAAGCCGTCCTCGTGAAACGCGCCGGTGGTCCAGACTGTTGCTGCCATGCTGAGCAACACGGCCAGTTCCGGCGGAAACAGCACCGAGCCCACCCCATACACACACACGGCAATACCGCCCACAATCCACCCGATCAGCGGAAAGAAGACTGTCGCCCGGTTCAGCCTATCCTCCGAATGGTCGATTCCGTTTGGCACCGGAATGCGGGTGTAGAACATGACGGCGGTGTAGAAGAGGTTGAGCATGGTTTGAGGTTTGACGTTTGAGGTTTGAGGTTTAACGTTTGACTGACGCACGCTTTAAGCGATACCGCTCTTTTAACGTCAAACGTTAAACTTCAAACTAATTTAACCCTTCTGACTAATGCCGGCCTGCCCAAAGGAGGCCATTTCGATGAGCATCTGCACGGCGGAGTCGATGATGGGAAAAGCCAGCGCGGCACCGGACCCTTCGCCCAGGCGCATACCAAGTGTAAGCAGGGGGCGGGCGTTCAGGTATTCGAGCATCCGGCGGTGGCCCGCTTCGTCGGACTGATGACAGAAAATACAGTAATCCAGGATGGCGGGCTCCAGGGCGTGCGCTACCAGCAGGGCGGCCGTACTGATAAACCCATCCACCAGAATGACCATGCCGTTTTCGGCGGCCTGCAGCATACCCCCCGTGAGGGCCGCAATTTCCAAACCTCCCATAGCCGACAGCAGGTCTATTAAATCGGTCAGACCGGCGTAGCGGGTTGCCACTTCCTGTAAAATGGCAGTCTTATGAGCAACACCGGCCTCATCCAGTCCGGTACCCGCGCCTACGCACTGATCCAGCGGCAGGCCCGTCAGCCGGTGCATCAGCAGCGACGCGGCCGAGGTATTGCCGATGCCCATTTCCCCGAAGCCCACGATGGTGCAGCCCCGGTAGGCCACGCCGTTCACCAGCGTCCGGCCGGCATCCAGGGCCGCTTCGCACTCGTCGCGGGTCATGGCGGGCTCAAAGCGCATATTGCGGGTGCCGGGCCGGATCTTAAACTTGACAAAGGTTTGCGTGTTTTCGGCAAAGGTGCCATTTACGCCTACATCGCAGATCAGCAGGTTAAGACCATTCTGTTTGCAGAATACGTTGATGGCCGCACCACCGGCCATGAAATTCTGCACCATCTGGTAGGTAACTTCGGGCGGGTAAGCACTGATCCCTTCGGCAACCAGACCGTGGTCGCCGGCAAAGACCAGGATGTGCGGGTTGCTGAGTGCCGGGGTAAGTGTTTGCTGGATCAGGGCAATTTGGGTGGCTATATCTTCCAGCCGGCCGAGGGAGCCTGTGGGTTTGGTTTTCTGATCTATTTTTTGCCGGATAGCTCCGGTCAGCGAACGTTCTACTGGGGGAATGGCCATACGAAATCTGACAATTGCAGCTACAAGTATCGGAATAAGTTTTTGATTCCCGATGGTCGGGTCACCACCAGTTGTCAGGCCGGCTGATTCAGCCTTCTCCAGCACCTACCGCAGCCTTAGTCCATCGCGGAGCAGTTGAATCCAGCCTTTCTGCACCAGCGGGGGCGCATTGCGGCTCACACTGGCAAAGCGCACCCTCACCTGATAGTAGTACAAACCCGAGGCCAGATCCTGACCCGCCGTTGTCTTGCCGTTCCAGTTCAGGTTGTTGCTGATGCTGCTCTGGCTGCAGAAGCGCTCATCGCTCAGGGCGGCACAGTCCAGCGGGGCCAGACTCAGCACCGGCGGGCAGGGGTGGGTTGAGTAGCACGGGGGGCTGTTGAGGCCCAGGGCCGCATTCACCTGAATGGTTGTGGCGACGTAAAAGGAGGTGCCCAGCGGATTCTGGATATTCAGGGTGCCGCCGTTGCGGGCAAAAATATCGGCCGAGATCGTGTAGGTGCCGGGGGCTGGGTAGGTGTGGGTCGTCCGGTAAATGTTGATGGTTGTGTTAGAATTGATATTCCGGGGGGGCAGCCGCCGGACATCCTGTGTGGTACCGTCGCCGAAACAGAACATAACCGTTTCCTGATTACGGGCCGCACCCGCTCCGCCAACCACATCGTAGTAAACGGTCAACGTGACTTCGTACGTCAGCGCGGTGGTCGACAGACGCCGGGTGGTGATTTCACCGGCCCGTACGTGGGTGGCGTAGCTGGCGGTAGATCCGAAGAACCCGGCCAGAATCAGCAGGACGGGAGAAAATACGCATTGACGAATAGGGGTATGGCCAACGATAGAACCCCGGTAACCGGTTTAAAAACAACGCCTGTTGCTGGATTAGGCATATCTTGTCGATCTATTTACCGGTTTGCGACACCCCTGCCAGCCCATACCGCTCACGCCGGCGGCTTAACCCTAAGCGCACGTTTTTCGGTAGGGAATAGCCCCGTTCCGTCAACAACAGGTTGTAAACAGCCATAGCGCCGAAAAATTTCTTAACATTCACTTAACATTGACATAACAATTGCATAATATTGCTTAGGCATTGGTAAGCGAAGCGCTACCCTGCCCATTGATCCCATAACGATCAGCTACCATGAAAAAGATCACAATTCTCCTGGCGGTTATGAGCCTTTTCTGTGGGGTTCAGGGTGCTCTGGCGCATACGAAAGAAGGGGACAAACAGATACGGAGCTGCGAAGAACAACTCGTGGCTTACCTTACTCGTCCGGAAGTCTTGAAAGAAAAAAATCTAGGGGGTATTGTGGTGATTCAGTTTCAGGTAAATGCCGATAGTCAGATGGACCAGCTAAGGGTATTTAGTGCTGACGAGCGGCTCAACGCCAGTCTGATCCGTCAGTTGCTGGGTAAAAAGCTGAACCTGACCAATAATGAATACCGGAAGACGTACACGGTGCGGCTGCACTTTCAGGTAGATAAATCGTAGCAAACCATTACAAAATCAGCTAGACTAAAGCCCTTTCTGCCCGTCGGAAGGGGCTTTTTGCTGGGTTACGATTACCTTTGCCGGTACATGTTCCTGACGCTATGAAACATCTTCTCTGGATTGGATTATGGATACTGACCCTGGGTTGCCGTTCCAGGCAGACCGCCGGACAGCCGGCAGATGCCGGGCTGCCTGCCGCTTACCGGATACCATACCAGCTTACCGCCCCCGACCAGCGCTATACCGTGCCGCCGGCGCTGACCGAAATTTCCGGGCTGGCGTACTACAAAAACGATCAGTTGCTATGTGTTGAAGATGAGAAAGCCGTAGTCTATGTGTACGACACCCGCCGAAAACAGGTGATCGAGGAGTTTGGCTTTGGCGGCTTCGGCGACTTTGAAGATGTTGCGTGGGTCACCGGTAATATCTATGTGCTGGAAAGTGACGGTACGCTGTTTCGCTTTAAACCGGGCTCGACGGAGATTGGCCGGACCGGCACAGACCTGCCGGCCAACACCGAGGTGGAAGGGCTGGGTTATGAGCCGGCAACCAACCGGCTGCTGCTGGCGCCCAAAGACGGTAAGTTTGGGGGTGAAAAACGAATCTACTCCTTTGACCTGCGAACGAAAACGGTCTACAAAGTCTGGGTCATGGCCGAGAGCCGGCTGGACGAAGCCGGTATCGACGGGAAAGCCTTCAAGCCGTCGGGGCTGGCGGTGCATCCCATCAGCGGAGACTGGTATTTGCTGTCGTCGACGGGCAAGCGGTTGCTGGTTACCAACGCAAAAGGCGAACTGCTGACTTCTGTACCACTCGACCCGAAGCAGTTCCGGCAACCGGAGGGCATCTGTTTTGCGCCCAACGGCGATCTGTATATTGCCAGCGAAGGCGATGGAAAATCCGGCTACATCCTGAAGTTTCTCTACCGGCAGTAGACCGGAGAAGGCAAGTGGGCGACTGTCGGGCAGCCGCCCCTGCACTGCATCATTTTCCATAATAAAGGCTGAGAAGCCCTTATATGGTCCCTAACCTATCATTGATGAGGTAAAGTCAAGGGAATAAGGTAGCGCCGGATCCTAATTTTGCATTGTGTTGCCGGGAACCAGGCCCGACCTATAGGAAGGCCACGGCTATACGCCAAAGGTACTCGTTACCTTAGAAAGCAGAATTTCGGATAGTTTACCCGTTTATCTTTTTTCGGCTTCCAGCTCAATTTCTACCAGTACATCGGGTATAGCCAGTTGCTTTACTTCGAGCCACGATCCGAGCGGATACCTGGTTTTGTAATACCTGGCTCGCTCACCGGCATATTGCTTCAGCAGATTCATATTGGTGGTGTAGATATGCTCCACCACCACATCATCAAACGTACAGCCGAAATGCCGGAGCGTTTGATGCAGATCGCCGTAAATAGTCTTTAACTGACTTTCCATATCGCCCACCGACGTGGGGTTACCCTGATCATCCAGGCTAACGGCTCCGGATATTCGAATCGTGTTGCCGATGCGTACCGCCCGGGTATAGCCATATCCTTTCTGCTGATTGGGATGCAAATTAAAATATTCGGCAGCACCATTTGTGTTGCCGGAGTCGTCAGGACCGGCTTTTCCAGGTTGGCAGGTAGAGTGAGTCAGAAGAATGAGGGCCATACCGACCCAGGCAATTATCGTTTTCATCTTGAGGTAGGTTCCGGTTTCAGAGAACGGTTCGGGAAAGAACCTCGTCAAACCTACAAAAAACCACCCCGGCGTACCTATCAATTTTGGGCCAAATACTATCAGAATTGGGCCAGTCATCTGGTCAATGGTCTGATTTTTGGCGTATTTAACAATTAGTTAACCGTCAGCGTCCCCTTATCCACCGTAACCTGCCGCGTGTACAGGAACGGGTAGTGACGGTACGGAGAATCAACGCTCAACCGATAGGTACCTGGTTGCAGACCGGTCAGATCAAATTGCTGCGCGTATTTTTCGCTGTTCATAGAGTGGGTGAATACAACCTGGCCGTTGCTGTTCCGCAGCGAAATTTTCAACCGGCGTTTTTCCGGATTATCGCATTGGACGAGCAGGGAATTAGTTTTTTTCAGGATATTGGCGTTCACCTGGACCATGGCATAATCTGTATGAACCGTTGCGGATGCGGTAGTCGGACTACCTTCCGGTTTTTCGGTGACCGGCTCCGGTGCCTGGTAGCCATCCGTCAGGTCATACACTTTTACTTTCGACAGGATCAGTTTGTTGGCTGCTACCAGTTCCAGGGTTTCGTTGATCCGGCTGACGGTTCGCTCGGTCAGCTTTATGTACTGGCCCGGCATGATTTCCTCGTAGACCAGCTCATTGCCGCTGTTGTACAGACGAATAATGGTGTTGCGCGTGGCATGATCGGTGTACAGTTTCCAGTAGCCCCGGTTGGGCTGGGTGGGGTCGAGATAATTGATCGGGCTTTGCGACCAGGCTGGTGCGGTAGCGGTCAATCCTAGTACCAGGCTAAGAAAGAAACCGGTAATTTTTGGGGTGAGGAAGTAAAAGCGCATGGCTTTACAGTGTTAAGGTGATTGATTGAGTTCCATGTTGTTTAGTGGTTAGGGAGTTCCGTACCGACGCTTGTAAAGTGTATGTGGCCGGTTTGTTTAATCAAATGTACCAGCTGTCCGGCGAAACGGGTTAGTAAATTCCGGCCATTTACCAGCACTTTTCGGCCATAGCTTCCGATGATGTGAAAATACGCCAGGCATTGAGCGAACGGTTTATGCTAAATGGGAAAATGTCCCGGGAATCAGCCGACTGGTTCCCGGGACGTTTAGGGAGTAGTGGGAAATTTGTTTAGCTCGCCGGTAAGCGAGGAACAATGTTGTTGTTCATCCGGAAGAAATTGTCCGGGTCGTATTTTGTCTTCATATCAACCAGCCGACCGTAATTTTGTCCGTAAGCGGCCCTTACTCCAGTATTGCCGCTTTCTTCATCCAGGTGGTTAACGTAAACTCCCTGGGTGAATGGCTCCACCGCGTTCCAGAAATTACGAACCCAGACTATGTGCCTTGCTGCTTCACTCGGGTCAGTCCATTGGGCTATAATGTCAAAATCCCACTGATCATTTCGCAAACCATACGCTGTTTCTTCGGCAGCCACGCGGGAAGCGGTCCCTTTCATGTGAAGGAATAAAATGACTGAGTCTGGTGATGTCCGTCTGGCAGCGTTTTCCAACACTATACCAATCAATTCATCGTTGATCTGACGGATATACCCCGACTTCCAGTATCGGTGAATGCCGTGGGCCATGCCGGCGTCGAACATACCCTGGAGTTGAGTATACGGCATAACCTGAACCAGATCGGCTAAAGGCGTTCCAAACGCACGGAGTTCGCTTAGCTGAGCATCCCCCTGATCCAGCGGGCCAAACCAGCCTATCAGCAGCGCGATGACTGGTAGGCCGTCGGGCGTAGTCAGCAATCCCGCAAAAAGCATAAACTCGTCAGGCTGGCGCCGGGCAAATTCCCGGTAGAACTGTAAGACTTCTTTCGCCTGCTCCATCGGATAAAGGATCATACCGCCGAGGATGTCAGGCCCTACCGGATGAAGCTGAAACACAAAGGAGGTAACGATGCCGAAGTTGCCGCCACCACCCCGGACGGCCCAGAACAGGTCTTGGTTTTCGGTCTGGCTGGCCGTGAGTAGCCGGGCGTCGGCCGTGACGATCTGTACCGATAAAAGGTTATCGCAGGAGAGCCCGTACCGGCCCATCAACCAACCCAGACCTCCGCCCAGCGTAAGCCCGGCAATGCCCGTATGCGATACCGTGCCGCCGGTTGTGGCCAGGGCATACCGCTGCGTTTCCCGGTCCATGTCGCTCCACAAAGCGCCGGCTTCCGCCACTGCTGTTCGTTTGTCCGGATCTACCGTTACCTGGTTCATGAGCGATAAATCGATCATGAGGCCGTCTTCACACACGCCATTGCCGGCCACATTATGACCGCCTGCTTTAACCGAAAGCAACAACCCGTATCGTCGGGCGAAGCTCACCGCCTTTATCACATCGTCCGTAGACACGCAGCGGGCGATCATGGCCGGATGCCGGTCAACGGTGCCGTTCCAAACGTGTCGTGCTTCATCATACGCTGCATCATCCGGGCGTAGCAGCCGGCCTTGTAGGCTTGCCTTGAACAGTTGAATTGCCCCTTCATCCAAAAGGGTGCTTAATTCAGAAGCAGTTTTGAGGTCCATAGCTGAGCGAGATCAGGAAGCCTGAAAAATGATTTGATTACCTGAAGATACTGATTTTCAGTACCAAAGGCTAAGGCTTCTGGTTCGTAGCCCCGAATGACTCAGAAATCGGCTATGATTTGAGTGAACGGTAATCCCCATACGATCAGCGGGCTGTATTCAGCGTTCGATAATATGGGTAAACGCAGCAGGCGTGACTCGGCCGCTATTGATGTCACGCCCCCATACCTAATTACGGCTACGGATTATATGACATTTATCGCTGCGTTGTCAGTTGCGTGGCCTTCGGATAATCCGGGTGTGCTTTGACCTTAAGAATCTGCCGCATATGGCGGTCGCAATGGCCCCACATAACAATATACATCTGGTGTACGCTGCGTCGCCGGTCAGGAGCGGTTGTCTGGAAAAAAGCCCGCAGGTCGGCGTCGGTCTTTTCCATGAAGCCGATGTGTTCATCGCGGAGCTTCAGGAAGAACCGCAGGTTATCTTTACCCCGCATAAAACCCAGCGGCCGCGAAAAGTCTGGCGATATATGTTTGGCTTCTTCCATAATAAACGCCAGATGAACGCTGTCGGGCGCACAGGTCTGGTTCAGTTCCGGTGCGGGCTTGGGTCGCATCGCCATCGATATATCACGGGCAAACAGCATCTCCCAATAACCGAGGTGCTCCACAATCTCGCCTATGCTCCAGCGGTTGGGCGATTCGCGGAAGTGCCATTGCGCGTCGGTCAGGTTTTCGGTTTCCCGGATCAGCTCGGCACGCGTACGGCGGAGATTATCCAGCAGATATTGCTGATCGGCTTTGGTCCAGAGCCGCTGGGGTAAAGCGCTATGGCTCACCAATAAGGCGAAAAGAGAAATCAATACGGATTTCATGGTTAAAACAGAAGCCTGACTGTGCATAGATAGGATGGATGCGTTGACTGGCTGCTTACAAAGCCCCCAACTGCCGCTGGAAACTTTCATGGTTCCAATCGATCGTAACGCCGGAAATCTTATCAGCCTCGTTGAAGCGGAAGATAAAGATGTGGTCGCTGTTAAAGCGGAGCCCTTTGCTCGGTATACCGGCGAAGTCTTTAGCCTGGGTGCCAAAGATGGCTACTTTGCAGATAACCGTATCGCCCTCGGTCTCCATCGTATCAATGGTGTTGTCGATGTCGGGGAAGCAGTCCATCAGCAGGGTCCAGAGGGTGCGTCCCAGGCCGTCGATAATGCCCCGGCCGTCGTCGCCGAGGGGCTTGAACCAGACTTCGCCGTTGGGGTCGCAGAGGCCAATCATGCGGTCGATCTCCAGATCCTGATACGCCGAGAAAAATTCGATGCAGGTACCTTTGCGGGTCAGTTCAACGACCGATTCTACGTTGTTTTTGGTTTCCATGAGAAGATGTGTTCAGCGTGTTTTAGTCTTATTGACACAGCAAAGCTACGCGCCGGTGGTCGCCTGTGATTGTAAAAAACGGACGTTTTGCCCTGGACAGCTTTATTGTTCACTGAGGTATTTGGCCAGTTCGATATTCTGCCGGGCATATACAGTTGGGCGCTTACCGGTAAAGCCGGTAAACTCTTTGATAAAATGAGACTGATCGTAATAACCGGCGCGGTAAATCAGCTCGTGCCAGTCGGTTACGTGCCAGCGATTAGCCACAAACTCGCCCAAAATATAGCCAATCCGGCGTATCCGGGCGTAGTATTTTGCGCTGACACCGACTTTTTGCAGGAACTGCCGCTCAAACTGACGGCGGCAGATGTAGAGGTCGTCGATCAGTTCGTTGATGTTGATGATGCCCCGTTTCTCAATAATCAGGTTGGCGGCATAATCGGTCCGGTTAAAGGGTGACTTCAGCCGCGACAGCCGGTCCAGCAGAAACTGCTCCAGCAGCGCAATACGGGTAGCTGCGTCTGATGCTTCACCAATGCGATCGTATAGTTCCTGCATGTTATTACCCAGCACGTCGGAGAGGGCAACGCGCTCGTCGGAGAACTCATACATGGGTAAACCGAACAGGCTGTTCAATCCGGCCGGTTTGAACACGACCCCAACCATGTCGATCCGGTCCTGTAGCGTTAACTGATAGCTATGGGTAGCCTGACCGGTAATAAAAGCAGAAGGAACTGCCAGCACCGGATGCTTGGGGTTTTGGATCGAGTAGGCACCGCCGTAGTTCAAAACAATGGATCCGTAACCACTCGGTGGCGATTCGACCCTGAACGTTTCGGTCAGTCGCTGCTCACTATCCCACCTATAATAGCATTCCACAAATGGTTGCAGGGACAAAGCCGGTTTAAATTTCCTGTAAAGCATAAGCTTTGATTCTGGTGTAAGCAAGAAGAACACAAGCTCCACACGGCGCTGTTTAAACAGACCCGTGTGGCTTGGCTACCAGAAAGTTAAGTGAAATTTTGCAGGAATTCTTCGGCGCATTGAGCAAACGGTAACCGGAACCTATTTGATTTCCCGGTTGATGTAAACGGGTTGGGGGCGGAAAAGGTAAACGTCCAGCATGGCACGCGGACGAGCCAGATACTCCCGGATGAGGGTGCGGAACGAGTACCCGTCGGGCACGTCCTGGGCGGCAAAGGCTACTGCATTAATCCCTTCATGGGCGCAGATATACAGGGCGCGGGCGTTGTGGAAGTTCTGGGAGATAATGGTGATATTCTCCTGGTTGAACACCTCCTTGCAGCGCACCACCGAGTCGAAGGTGCGGTAGCCGGCGTAGTCGAGCGTCAGCACCGATTCGGGTACGCCCAACTTAATCAGGGCTTTCTTCATGTCGGAAGGCTCGTTGTAGTACTCCGAATCGTTGTTGCCGCTCAGGATAATGTATTTGATCTTGCCCTCCTTGAAAAGCCGGGCGGTAGCCTCCATCCGGTAGCGGAAGAAAAGGTTTTCTTTTCCGCCTTTGACGTGCTTACTGGTACCCAGTACCAGGGCTACGTCGTTGGAAGGAAGCTGGTGAATATTAAAGAAAATCTGACCCCTGGTGCTGTACACCACCCACCAGTTACACAGCAGAATTACGATCAGGGTGAGGAATGCCAGCAGGATTCCTCCCTTGATAAACCGCTTGACCTGCCGCATCGATACGCGGGAGCGCGTCTTCTGATCGGTGTAATCTGTGGTGTACAACGTTGGGTTCATTGGTTAAGAAAACAAACCTAACTGGACCGGTTCAGTAGTTGCCGCAACGTCGGTTGCCGCAACGTCGGTTGCCGGAACCTCTTCGACGGCTTCGGCCGGCAGGACTTCCTGCGCCGGTTTGCCGGTAGCTTTTCCGTTAGTCGTAATTTTGCCGCCTGCCGGAGCCGGTTTTTCGTCAATAACGCGCGGAGCCAGCAATTTGACATCTTTCACCCTGGCGTACGGTAATTTGCTGCCCAGCGCTTTCCAGCCGCGTATATCAATAAAACCTTCCGGTTCCAGCACCATCTTTTCGACCGGGCCACGCTCTTTGAGCTGGTAGGTTAGCTCCATACGCGGATGCCGGTCGCTGGTCACTGCCCCAAGTTTGGAGCCTTTGCCGTCACCGATGAAACTAAATTTCTTATCGAGCGTAGTGGTCTCTACCTTAAACCGCTTCACATACCAGGCTTTCTGGTTGGCCTCGTAATACACCGCCGATAAGACCCGCTCCGGATCGAACTTCTCCAGCACGGCAATATCGTGCGGCTCGTAGCGGTTGGTCAGGTCGAAGCTCGTCAGCTCGTAGGTGCCGTCTTTGTAGGCGACCAGTATGCTGTCTTTGGCGTCGAAGTTGCCCAGCAGGCGACCCCGTTCGTCGCGGTTCAACCGGCCCAGGTGATCGTCGTACCAGATGTCTACCCCGCCCAGGGTCGATACGCCCCCGCTCTTCTGCACGATCTTCCGCACCGGATACCGGGTCATGATATTGCCCTGCGCCGACCGGTTCTTGACCCCCAGCGTCGCAAAGTCAAAGTCGAACTGTTTTACTTTGGCCGAACTCTGAGCCGTCAGATTCACCGTGATTACCTCCGCTTCGCCGTTGTCGTTGGCCGTAAAATACAACACCTTCGACTTTGGGTTGCCCATCGTCAGGTCGTACTCGCGGTCACGGGTTACGGCTGTGATCGGGAAGCGCTTGGCCATCGAAATACCCGACTTGCCGTCGAGGTACACCAGGTTGTAGATCTTCCGCTCGTCATTCTTCTTAAAGACGGAAACGTAGATAATATCCTTACCGACGAAGACTTTATCCGCAATTTTTGTGACAAGGCACTTGCCGTCGCGCCGGAACACGATAATATCGTCGATGTCGGAGCAGTCCATCACGTACTCGTCCTTCTTCAGGCCGGAGCCGATGAAGCCCCCTTCACGGTCGACGTACAGCTTCTGGTTGGCGGCCGCCACCACATTGGCGGCAATGGTGTTGAACGCCCGAATCTCGGTTTTGCGGTCGCGCCCTTTGCCGTACTTCTTCTGGAGGTCTTTGTAATACTGAATCGAGTACCGGATGATGTTGGCCAGGTTGTCCTCCGTTTCGGCGAGCTCCTGCTCGAGTCTCCGCATCAGTTCATCGGCTTTAAACGCATCGTATTTCGAAATCCGCTTGATCTTAATCTCCGTCAGCCGGATGATGTCGTCTTCCGTAATCTCGCGGTAGAATTCCTTCTTGTACGGCTTCAAGGCCTTATCGATGGTTTCGATCACCGCTTCAAACGTTTCGCACTCCTCGATCTTGCGGTAGATGCGCTTTTCGATAAAGATCTTCTCCAGCGAACTATACAGCAGCTTCTCCATCAGCTCATGCTTCCGGATCTCCAGTTCACGCTGTAGCAGATGCACCGTCTGGTGCGTGTTGAGCTTCAGAATGTCCAGTACCGTTACGAAGTGCGGCTTATCGGCAATAATCACACAGGCGTTCGGCGATATGGACACCTCACACTCGGTAAAGGCATACAGCGCGTCGATGGTGATGTCAGGCGAGACACCGGGTGCCAGGTGCACGTGAATCTCCACGTCTTTCGACGTCAGGTCTTCCACTTTCTTGATCTTGATCTTCCCGTCGTCATTGGCCTTGATAATGGAGTCCTTCACCGAGGTGGTGGTGGTGCCGAACGGAATTTCGCGGATGATGAGCGTCTTTTTGTCCAGCTCCTCAATCCTGGCGCGAACCCGTACTTTGCCGCCCCGCAGGCCGTCGTTATAATTGCTGACGTCGATCTGACCACCCGTGGGGAAGTCGGGGTAAAGCACCACCGGCTTATCTTTCAGGATCTGGATAGATGCCTCGATCAGTTCGTTGAAGTTATGCGGCAGAATTTTGGTCGACAGACCAACGGCGATACCCTCCACGCCCAGCGCCAGCAGCAGCGGAAACTTGACCGGCAGCGCTACGGGCTCTCGCTTCCGACCGTCGTACGACAATTGCCACTCGGTAGTGTCGTTGTTATAAACAACTTCGTTGGCAAACTTGGAAAGCCGCACTTCGATGTAGCGGGGAGCGGCCGCACCGTCGCCGGTGCGAATGTCACCCCAGTTGCCCTGAGTATCGAAAAGGATATTTTTCTGCCCGATGGTGACCAGTGCCTCGTTGATGGAGGCATCGCCATGCGGGTGATACTGCATGGTCTGGCCGATCACGTTGGCTACCTTGTTGAAGCGCCCGTCGTCCATCTCCTTCAGGGCGTGCAGAATCCGGCGTTGCACCGGCTTCAGGCCGTCCTCAACGGCCGGCACCGCCCGTTCCAGGATTACGTACGAGGCATACTCCAGAAACCAGTTTTCGTAAAGCCCCGACACCACGGTTTGTTCGTGCAGGGTTTCTTCTTTCTTCGTATTTGTTGTTTTGGATTCGGTAGGTTCCTGATGTTCCTGTTCGTTCATCATGAAGCGTTACGATTGAAAAATGGGTGACAGGCGGGTTTTGCAGAGCATGTCTGATGCGAACGTCCAGACCTGTCTATGACTCCTTAAATATACAAAAAAATCCGATAAAAACCGCTTTTTGCGGCAAAAATGGCAGTTTTTGGCTGAAATCAGACAAGATGATCAATAACGGTCAGCAGCTCGCTGATCATCATGGCCGTGGCTCCCCACACCCGGAACTCCTGAATCTGGTAGAACGGAGCGTTAATGGTGGTACCCCGCACCTCGATCTCGTTGATGCCGATGATGCTCTCGTCCATCAGGCTACGCAACTCCACTTCCACCACCCGGTCGACTTCGCGGGGATCGGGGTAAAACTCGGGGCGGTGGGGGAGCACACCCACCACCGGTAGCACAAAGAAATTGCTCGGCGGAATATACAGTTCCGTGAGCTTTCCCAACACCCGCACGTCCGTCACCCGAATACCGATTTCCTCCTGTGCTTCGCGGAGGGCGGTCTGAATCAGACTGCGGTCGGTACGCTCCATGCGCCCGCCCGGAAACGCCATCTGCCCGGCATGAACGCCATCGTAAATCGGCCGCAGGATCAGGGGCATGTAAATGGAACCCTGGTACGGGTAAAACACAATCAGTACAGCACTCTTGCGGGTACGCTCATTGGGTTTCAGCATCTGCCGCAGCCGCGATGCCGATGCCATCTTCCGATGGGCAGCCTCTCCCGGCAACGGCTCCCGCAGTTTCTTTTCAAGGGTTTCGGTAAAGGTTGTAAATGACGTTTGCAACATTCAGGGTTTCATCATTTGTTTCAAGTTTCAGCGGGGCCGCCCGGCGGTTTCAAGTTTCAGTAGTTGAAGGATTTGTCCAAACCTGGAACTTGAAACTGTTTAACTATTCGTAATACTCAATCCGGCGAATCAGGTTGTTGGATTTGCCGGACCCACCTTCCTGCTTCTGCTCAATCCAGTTGCCAAATTTATCGTACTGGTACCGAAAAACAGGACTGGGATAATTCTTGTGTTCATACGTGAGCTCATTCCATTTACCGTCAAATTTGCTTCGACTGCGGTCCGAAAGGATATACTGCTTTTCGGGGTGCAGATTGGTGATCATCTCCGAGACCAGTTCGCCGTTTTGGTCAAATGATTGCCGGATAATCTGGTGCGCTTCCGATCCATAGCTGTATGTAGCTACATCGGTCCGTCTGTTATAGCGATACGTTTCCTGTCGAACGGGCCGGTCTTTCCGGTCGTACACATATACCTCCCTGGTTGTATCAGACCGCCAGGTGGGTAGGGACTTTTGGCTGACGCGCCGGGCAGCCTTCTCCCGTTGCCTCAGGCTGTCCAGCTTTTTTTGTTCCCATTCCGTTAACGCTACACCTGCCCGCTTCATTAAATCCTCAAGGCTTTCCTCCGTCGTGGATTCAAAAAACGGTTGTCGGGAATTAAACCGGCTAATCTTTTCCGTTACATAACCCCGCTTATCCCACCGATAGATTAGTTCCTGGGTCATTACCGTATCCAGTTCGAATGTCCGTTGCACCAGAGTACGCTTTCGTTTATCCAGTATGGTTTCCGTACGTTTCTTAACAGGCTTGTTGCCAATCACTCGCTTGTCACGAACGATATACGTATTCTCCCCGTACTCATAATCAATCCGGCCCTCGTGGCGGCCCATCAGCGCATTGGGTCGTAAGTCTTCGATCTCCAGTGCGGTGACCTGCCCATTGGTAGTATAGGTATACCGGTGAATGCTGGTGGGCGTGTTAAAATCATCCCGGCTTATTTTTTCTATCAGCCTGCCCTGCTGATCGTAGGTCTCCGTATAATTCGTCCCGGAAGAGCCGTCGAGCCAGTCCTCTTTCTTGTTACTGATGGGTGACTGCTCCTGGGTAACGCGTTTAACCGGTCCTTTCAGGGTAAGCTTCGCCACCTCGGGGCCGAACCGGAACAGTGATTCTGCCTTAATCTGAGCCAGAGCAGGTAACGCAATCAGACCAGCCAGCAGGAAGAACACCCAACGCAAATGCTTCATAACGAATGTGAATGGTACAAGTTTACTAATTGTTCGGCGCAGCGTTCGCCGTCCATGGCGGCCGACACGATACCGCCGGCGTACCCGGCTCCTTCGCCACACGGAAACAGCCGGCGTACCTGCACGTGCTCGCAGGTATCGGACTGGCGCGGTATCCGGACCGGCGACGAGGTACGGCTCTCCGCCCCGATGATCTGCCCCTCGTTGGACAGGTAGCCCCGCATTTTCTTCCCGAACTCGCGCAGCCCCTGCCGCAGCGGCTGCGCAATGTGGTCGGGCAGGACATCAGCCATATCCACCGACGCCAGACCGGGCTGGTAGGAGGTGGGCAACAAGTTAGGAGAAACGCGGCCGTTTACAAAATCGGCTATCCGTTGCGCCGGGGCCGTCTGATTAAGTCCGGCCAACCGGCAGGCCCGCTGTTCCAGGTCCTGCTGCATCACCAGCCCCGCCAGGGGGCCGTGTTGCCGGTAGGGTTTCAGGTCGGCTTCGGTAATGGCGACCACCAGGCCGGAGTTGGCAAACCGGGAGTCCCGGCGCGAGGGGGACATACCGTTGACGACCAGTTCGCCGGGTGCCGTAGCCGACGGGACAATAAACCCGCCGGGGCACATGCAGAATGAAAAGACGCCCCGTTCTACGCCATTATGCCGCGTCTGCGTCACCAGGCTGTACGATGCCGCCGGGAGGTACTCCCCGCGATTGGGGCGGTGGTACTGCAACTGGTCGATCAGCGCCTGCTGGTGCTCGATGCGGACGCCCATCGCAAAGGACTTGGCTTCGATGGCAATGTTATTGTCCCGCAGCAGGTAAAAGATGTCACGGGCTGAGTGGCCGGTTGCCAGGATGACACCGAGGCCGGTAATTTCGTCGCCGTTGGCCGTAATAACGCCTTTCATCTCGTCCTGCTCTACAATCAGCCCGGTCACTTTGGTGTCGAAACGCACTTCACCCCCCGCATCCAGAATACTCTGGCGAAGGTCGGCAACGACATAAGGTAATTTGTTGGTGCCGATATGCGGATGGGCGTCTACCAGGATCTGGTCGGTAGCGCCGTGGGCGACCAGAATTTCCAGAATGCGCCGGACGTTGCCGCGTTTGGTCGACCGCGTGTAGAGTTTACCGTCGGAGTAAGTACCGGCTCCGCCTTCGCCGAAGCAGTAGTTGGATTCCGGGTTCACGATATGGTCTTTGTTAATGGCGGCCAGGTCACGACGTCGGGTGCGGACGTCGCTGCCGCGTTCCAGCACAATAGGTTTTATGCCCAGTTCGATCAGCCGCAAAGCCGCAAAGAGACCGGCCGGACCGGCACCCACCACAATAGCCTGCGGTGCGCGGCTGACGTCCGGGTATTCTTTCCGGAATTCCAGTACGGGCGGTGGCGTTTCGCCGACGATCACTTCGGCATCGACGTGAACCCGCACCTGCCGGCCACGGGCGTCGATGGATTGCCGGCGTTTGCGGACAATCGGTTCGGCGGTATTGGTAAGTCGTACGTGCTCTAGCGCAATGACCCGGAAGGTTGGTTCGTCCAGTGCCTGTTCGGGGCTCAGCGTGAGCGATAGGGAATGAATCATCGTCGGATGGTAAGGTAGTTATCCTTACAGAATCACAAAAAAATATAATTTGGCGGTAATTCTGACCGCTTCAGAAACAACATTCGCTTTTTGTTTTGAGTTCTGAATTTAGGAGTCGATAGCCGATAGTCAATAGTCGATAGTAGGCTTTGCCGATTTCATGCTATTTACCATCAGGCCGCCCGACTATTGACTAATGACTATCGACTAATTCACTAACGACTACCAAGCTTATGCAACCAACAACAGCACGCAATAAAACCGACCTGTTTGAATCCCCTGATTTTTACAACATCGACGACCTGCTGACCCCCGAACACCGGCTGGTGCGCTCGTCGATGCGTGACTTTGTGAAGCGGGAAATCACACCCATTATCGAAGACTATGCCGAGCGGGCCGAGTTCCCGGCGTTCATCGTGAAGAAGTTCGCGCAGATTGGTGCCTTTGGCACGACGCTGCCTTCTGAGTACGGGGGTGGTGGTCTGGACTATCTGTCGTACGGCCTGATGATGCAGGAAATTGAGCGGGGCGATTCGGGGATGCGGTCGACGGTATCCGTGCAGAGTTCACTGGTGATGTACCCGATTTACGCGTACGGAAGCGAAGAGCAGAAGCGCCGGTTTTTGCCCAGGCTGGCTAGCGGTGACCTGCTCGGCTGTTTCGGGCTGACCGAACCCGGCCACGGCTCCAACCCCGGCGGTATGGAAACCGGGTTTATCGAGCGCAGCGATTATTACCTGCTCAACGGCAGCAAGATGTGGATCACCAATTCCCCGCTGGCCGACATTGCCCTTGTCTGGGCCAAAAACGACCAGGGTGCCATTAAAGGCCTGATTGTAGAGCGCGGCATGGAAGGTTTCTCCACCCCCGAAATTCACAACAAACTCTCCTTGCGGGCCAGCATCACCGGCGAACTGGTGTTTGAGGATGTGAAGGTGCCGAAGGAGAACTTACTACCCGGTGCCGAAGGACTGAAAGCGGCCCTATCCTGCCTGGATCAGGCTCGCTACGGCATTGCCTGGGGCGCGGTGGGCGTGGCCATGGACTGCTACGAAACCGCCCGGCGCTACGCCCAGGAGCGGGTGCAGTTTGGTAAGCCCATCGCCGGTTTTCAGCTCACCCAAAAGAAACTGGCCGAAATGCTGACCGAGATCACCAAAGCCCAGCTCATCTGCTGGCGGCTCGGTATGCTAAAAGATCAGGGAACGGCCACCTCTGCCCAGATTTCCCTCGCCAAACGCAACAACGTGGAAATGGCCCTCCGCGTTGCCCGCGAGTCCCGCCAGATCCTCGGCGGTATGGGCATCACCAGCGACTACCCGATCATGCGCCACCTGATGAACCTCGAATCGGTAGTGACCTATGAAGGCACCCACGACATTCACCTGCTGATTCTGGGGGCGGAGATTACGGGGCTACCCGCTTTTAAATAGTGAAGAATTAAGAGTGAAGAGTTAAGAATTAGGCTGGCGCAACCAAATGAGCGAAGCCGAAATAATTCTTAACTCTTCACTTCAAAAGCTCCATTCCCCGCTTCATCCCCTCCAACTGTCTCCGTTTCTGGAGGACGGTGGGGGCGGCTACGCGCTCCCGGCAGTCGAAGAGGCCGCAGCGCTCGCAGGCTTCGTTGACGATGCGGTGGGTGATGCCGTTGGCGGGGTTGTTCAGGAAGCGCATCTTGCTGCGGAGGGCGTCGTTGACGGCAAAACACATGGATACGCTCATGTTTTGCCCTACTTCCGGCTGGTAGGGGTGCGCTACCGTAATAATCAGGTAAGTTCGGTCCGTATCGACATACTGGGAAAGCTGCGCCCGGCACAAAGCTCCGCTGAATTCCTTTTGCTGTTGCAACAGGGCCAGCTCCTGTAAGCTGGTGAGGGCGACCCACCGGCGGCAGTGGTGCTCATCCACCATCCCTCTGGGGCCCTGTAGCCGCGACAGGTGCATCTCTTTAGTCAGCCGGAAGATGTTCTGTCCGGCGGTATTGTTGAACCGGTAAAAGAACAACTGGTCGATGCCGAAGTCCCTGGGCAGGATGTTGCTGAGCCGGTAGAAAAAGCGCTCCGGGGTGGACCGGAAGTCGGCGATGAGTTGCAGAAAATCATCGCTGCTCCAGGTGTCCCGCCGGAAGAACTCCTCCAGCCGGGCCACCAGTTGCTCACGCCGGATCAGAATGGCCCCGGCAAAATAAGAAGCTTTGTAGTTGTTCAGGATCTGCTCGAACGACTCGGCTTCGACCCACGAATACGTACAGGGCCGGACTTTCAGGCTGAGGTACTGAAAACCCAGTTCGCGGGCCAGAATAAACGTTTTCTGGTTGGTAGTCAGGTTGGCGTTCAGGTGCAGTACCTGGCTTTCGGGGCGGAACACCGACCGGAGTTGCGCCAGTTCAGGCTGAGCCGCCGGGTCGAACTGGTGGATTTCGATGTTGTACTGCAGCCGCAACAGGTTGGTCAGTAGCGACTCGGTCACTTCCTGGCCCTGGGGGACAAATTCGGTCAGGAACCGGCCGGCAGCTGCTTCAATGTCCTCAAAGTGGTTGTCGTACATCTCCTGGTACGACCGCAGCATGGTCAGGTACAGCCGCTCCACGCTCATGTTGTAGCTCTGGGCAATGTCCATGAACGTCCGGATCATGGCGCTGACCTTATCGGGGGCTTCGGCCAGCAGTTCGAGCAGGTCGGCGGGGTCGATGCCGAAGAGTTCAAGGGGTATTTCGGTCAGGAAGTTGGAGCGCAGCAGGTCGGAGATCGGCTCCAGCTTTTTGCTGAGTTTCAGCGAAACCAGACTGTCATAGTCCACCTGCATGGCGTTGGCCAGGGCGGCTATTTTGTCGGTTTTGGGGTATTTGCGGCCTTTTTCAATCTCGGTAATGTACGACACCGACATACCCGATGCCTGAGCCAGCTCACTCACGGACAGGCCTTTATCGATGCGCAACTGCCGGAGTTTTAAGCCGAACAGAAGGCGAATATGGTCGGTGGGAAACGACACGTTGGCAACTTTTATCATAATCTCTCTGTAAAGTAACGAAAAAAGCCGGGGTGGTTGTTCCGGCTGCCGGCCTTTGGTTACTTATAACCGTAAAAGAAAACCCGCCGGTCGTTTTACCGGTTCGGCGGGCGAGCAGTAACTTTATAAGTGACAAAAAGTAAATTTTGGTTGTTTCAACCAGAGGATTTAAAATCTGAAATATGAAAGAGCTAGTATTTACCGTAGAGGCTGACGAAGACGGCGGTTATGTGGCCAAAAGCCGCCTGGACAACGGCTCAATTGTCACTCAGGGAGATACTCTCGAAGAACTGAAGGCTATGATTATAGACGCTATTCAAGGGTACTACTTCGATAAGCCCCAGGAGCGTCCCCAGACGGTTCGCTTACAGTTTGAGGAAGTCTTCGCGCTGGCCTCATGAAGATACCCCGTGATCTGAACGGCAGCGACCTGATGAAACGACTGGAGCGGGTTGGCTATCTGGTACACCACCAGACCGGAAGTCACATCATCATTCGGACCACCCAGAATGGTGAGAACAATCCTCATTCGCTCAAAAATTGCTTACGCCTTTATGAGAAAACCCGCCGGCGGATATACCGACCGGCGGGTGTTGCGCATAGTGAATGGTGAAATGGAAAATCAGGCCGGGACCATTTCTTTTTTGGCCCGGTTCCAGTGCCGGTGCATGGCCATGGATTCTTGTAAGGCGGTGAAGAAGTCGCTCGAATAGGAGTCGGCCATCACTACGCCTTTGTCGGTCATGCTATCGTCGCTGAATAACCCTCCGTTATCGTCGGGCCGATTCAGGTTAACGCCCCGGATGGAGCTGGCCTGGAGCAGCCGGATGCCTTCGCTGGTGGCTCCAATGGGTTTGCAGTGCTTGAAAGCTTCGTTGATAAAATGAATCGCGTCGCCCTGCACCCGCAGTTTCTCGACGCTGTCTTCGCCACCGGCTACGTATACGGCATCGTACAGCACCGAAGCCGTGGTGGTGAACGTCTTGTCGATCTTCACCTCATCCAGGTTCTTCAGCTTGCCCAGTTTGGTAGATACCACTTCTCCCTTGGCACCTTCGGCTTTCAGGGCATTCTTCAGGCTGACGATCTGCTCCACGTCGGCCCCCTCGGCCGCCAGTATGGCTACCTTCCGGCCTTTGATAGAATCTTTTCTGGTGTTTTCCATGCTCAGGGCGGGCGATTGGTCTACCGTTTTGCGGTTTTTCCAGAGCGTCTCCCGCTGTGCCCGCAGTTCCTCCTGAATAGCCTCTATCTCCTTGTCGGGCAGCGGATCGAGGCCCAGCCCTTCGGCTACCTGCCGCGACAGGTCGGCATCGACATGGGCAATCAGTCGCACCATGCGCTCCTGAACGGCCATGGTCTCTACCTTACCCAGTTCAAACAGGAACGCTTCCAGAATGTGTTCTTTCTCGACGGCCGACATGCTGTTGTAAAACAGGGTAGCCTGGCTGAAATGGTCGCGGAAACCCTCGCCCCGGTGCCGGATCTTCGGCCCCTGTACGTGTTCCGGATAATGCACGTAGCCGTTCTCCTCCTCGGGAGCCATTTTCGGGTACCCGTCGGCCAGCGAGTTCGGGAAGTAGTTGACGCGCCCTTTGTTGATGGTCTGGCGCATATACCCATCTCGCTGGTTGTTGTTTACCTCGGCATGGGGGCGGTTGATGGGTATCTCCGCAAAGTTGGGGCCACCGAGCCGGATCAGTTGGGTATCCAGGTACGAGAACAGCCGGCCTTGCAACAGCGGGTCGTTGGTGACGTCGATACCGCTGACCACATGGCCGGGGTGGAAGGCAACCTGCTCGGTTTCGGCGAAAAAGTTGTCCGGGTTGCGGTCCAGCGTCATCTTGCCGATGATCTTTACCGGCACCAGTTCTTCGGGCCAGATCTTGGTGGCATCCAGAATATCGAAGGTAAAATCATCGGCCTGCTCTTCCTCGATCATCTGCACGCCCAGTTCAAACTCCGGGTAGTTGCCTATTTCGATGGATTCCCACAGGTCGCGCCGGTTGAAGTCCGGGTCCTTACCGGCAATTTTCTGTGTTTCATCCCACACCAGCGAGTGCATACCGGCTACGGGCTTCCAGTGGAACTTAACAAAGCGGCTTTTGCCCTGATCGTTAATCAGCCGGAAGGTATGCACGCCAAAGCCCTCCATCATGGAATAGCTGCGGGGCAGCGCCCGGTCCGACAGCACCCACATAATCATGTGCATCGACTCGGGCATAAGAGATATAAAATCCCAGAAATTATCGTGAGCCGCCGAGGCCTGCGGCATTTCGTTATGGGGTTCCGGTTTGATAGCGTGGACCAGGTCGGGGAACTTGATGGCGTCCTGGATAAAAAACACCGGCATGTTGTTGCCCACCAGGTCGTAGTTACCATCTTCGGTATAGAATTTGACGGCAAAGCCCCGCACATCGCGCACCGTATCGGACGATCCCCGGAAGCCGACAACGGTGGAGAACCGGACAAAAACAGGCGTCTTTTTACTGGGGTCCTGCAGGAATTTAGCCTTGGTGACTTCCTGCATCGACTCATACACCTGGAAGTAGCCATGCGCTCCGGAGCCACGGGGGTGAACCACCCGTTCGGGTATCCGCTCGTGGTCGAAGTGCGTCATCTTCTCCCGGAAGTGGAAGTCTTCCAGCAGGGTAGGTCCCCGGCCGCCGGCTTTCAGGCTGTCGTCGGTGTGATTGATTCTTACGCCCTGGTTGGTGGTAAGGTACTGTTCTTCCTGGTTTTTGTCGGGTGCCGGCTTTTTATTGTCTTCCATAACGCAGACTGAATTTTGTTGAGTGAGTTGAGTCGTAAGACGATCCTGGTCAGGGTCGCCTGTTCGTATAACCCCCTCTATACGTTATGGTTATTAGAGTTTAATTAGATTTACGTTGTGTAAGTGCCTGAGAGTGAGAAAATTCTGTTTGGTCGGCTACAAGCTGACAGTTTTTGCTCCGGAGGAGCCGGCGGTTTGTAGCAGCGCCTACAACCAGGAGTTTTTCTGCGCTGTAGGCGCAAGCCATACTTACCTGATAATCGACTGAATAATGTGTATTGGTGCCAGGGCCTGCTCGGGTTGGCTGCGGAGGCTCCGGCTCAGGTCATTGACCGCCCGTTCCAGCATATAGGTGTCCAGCATCATCTGGAACTCGCCTTTATCGGCCGGCACCAGCGTATCGTCCTGAATCGTCTTCAGATAGCCCTCCATAAAGAAGCCGCTCATGTGGTAGGCCCAGAGGTCGGCAAACGGCAGCAGGGTTGAAATATCCTCCTGGGCCACGAGGTGGGTCGCCTGAAGGCCATCGTAGGCCACCTGATAAAACGAGCGGATCATGGCCGCCACATCGCGCAGCGGAGAGCGTTTCAGCCGCCGTTCGCTATAGGGTCGGGTGGGGTCACCGCCGAAGTTGGTAATGGTCATGTCCTTGCCGGTAAACAAGACCTGCTGGAGCCGCATATTGCCGTGAATCCGGATCTTGACCACATCCAGCTTCTTCGCGTATATTCGCTTCAGGGTGTTGAGGATGTCTTCTTTCCGGTTGGTAATGGCCTGAACTTCCTGCCGGATAGGGTCGGGCAGCTTTGTCATGTTCCGGGACAGCAATTCGTAGCTTTCCCGCACCTGCGCCTGCATAGACGAGAACAGCGACCGCTGGTAATGCAGCGAAAACTCTTCGGGCGTAAAGTCTCGGTGATTAGTACGGGCCGCCAGCGCCCGGTGCAGTTCGGCCAGGCGAATACCCATCTGCCAGGCCTGTCCGGCCGCGTGGGCACCCAGCAGCTCGCGCAGATGCTCAGGCAGGTCGTCAAACGGCGTAGGGTCGGTCAGGGTACCTATTCGTTCGTCGGGCCGGAGCATTTCGCGATCGCGGGCCAGTATCCGCTCGATGTAGTTGTTCAGTCGTTCGATCATGAAGCTGCGGCCGTCGCCGTGGTTCTCCACCAACTCCTGAATCAGACCGATCTGAACGCTGTCTTTAGGTAACCGCCACTCAATTGATCCGAAATACCGGGGCGTGTGGGGAAACGAGGCCTGCTCGCAAAGGTACCGGCTCAACTCCACGTCGGGGTTGATGGCCCGGTCTACCTTGCGGTAGATCTTCAGGAAGAAGCGGTTGTCGTAGGTAATGGCCGTATAATCCCGCACAACCGGATAGATCCGGGACCGGATATCGTCCATACCCTCCACAATTTCACCCAGGCCTGGATTACCGGTAAAGGCCAGCGTACTGTTCGAGAGCGAAAGCTGTTTGTTGGTCAGTAAATTGGCCAGCAGGTGCTGCTGAAAGTCGGCGGTAAACAGTGCGTCGCAAAGCAGCCCCTCCTGATCGCCGATGCGGAGTTGCGAGATAACGGCCTGCGGACAGTTCTCGCCAATGCTGCGGGCTTCAGGCTCCTGCACAAACATTACCGGCAGCAGGTAGTGTTCGGGCAGGCCGCTCTCGAAGGATACCTCCAGCAGCAGCAGATAAGCGGACTGATCCATCACCGTCAGCGTGGCCTGTTCGCTGATGGCGAGGCTGAAAATGCTGCGGCCATTACCGCTGAACCAGCTCGACTTACGCAGAAAGGCCGGGAACAGCGTGCTTTCCAGCCGGCTGCGGGTGCTGGTACTCAGCAGCTCTTCCCAGCGGTCCAGCCGCAGTTCCGGCAGGGATTCTACGGCATGGGCTTCGTTCCGGACTTTCTCCAGCAAAAACCACTGGAACTCATGGGCGCTGAGGGTGAAGAAATAGGGCCGCTCTTCGCGAATAGTGGGAAACCGGTTCCGGCTGAACACCTCAACCGGTACGTAGCCGCTGAAATCGTTCAGGTCGATCTCTGCCGGCTGCGAGAACTTGGACAGGTTCACCACAATCAGCAGCGTTTCGTCTTCGTAGGTGCGGGTAAAGGCCAGTACCTTCGGGTTCTCAAGGGGCAGGAATTTCATGTCACCCCGGCTAAAAGCTTTGTAGCGCTTCCGCATGGTAATGATGTGCTTCATGAACCAGAACAGCGAGGAGGTATTTCGGCGCTGCATCTCCACATTCACCGATTCGTAATGGTATTCCGGGTCCAGAATCGTCGGCAGGTACAACTGCTGCGGGTTGGATTCCGAGAAGCCGGCGTTGCGGTCGGGTGACCACTGCATGGGTGTCCGGACGCCGTCGCGGTCGCCCAGGTAGACGTTGTCGCCCATGCCGATCTCATCGCCGTAGTAGATTACGGGCGTACCGGGCAGTGAAAACAGCAGCGAGTTCATCAGTTCAATGCGCCGGCGGTTGTTCTCCATCAGCGGAGCCAGTCGGTGCCGGATACCGAGATTGATGCGAGCCTTCGGGTCTTTGGCATAGACCTTATACATGTAGTCGCGTTCTTCGTCGGTCACCATCTCCAGGGTCAGCTCGTCGTGGTTGCGCAGGAACATAGCCCACTGGCAAACCTCCGGAATGGCCGGCGTCTGGTCGAAAATGTCGGTGATGGGGTAGCGGTCTTCCATCTGGAGCGACATAAACATGCGGGGCATCACCGGGAAGTGGTAGTTCATGTGGCACTCATCGCCGTCGCCGAAATACGAGGCCGAATCTTCGGGCCACATGTTGGCTTCGGCCAGAAAGGCGATGCCGGGGAATTGCTCATCGATGTGTTTGCGTAGCTTTTTCAGGAAGGCGTGCGTCTCCGGCAGGTTCTCGCCGTTAGTGCCTTCGCGCTCGAAGAGGTAGGGCACGGCATCGAGCCGGAAACCGTCGACGCCCATGGCGCACCAGTAATCGAGAATTTTAAAGATTTCTTCCTGCACCAGCGGACTGTCGTAGTTGAGGTCGGGCTGGTGGTAGAAAAACCGGTGCCAGTAGTACTGCTGCGCCACCGGGTCCCAGGTCCAGTTGGAAGCTTCGAAATCCTGGAAGATGATCCGGACATCTTTGTACTGGGTCGGGTCGTCGGTCCAGACGTAGAACTCCCGTTCGGGGGAGCCTTTGGGGGCCTGCCGCGCCCGCTGAAACCACGGGTGCTGGTCGGAGGTGTGGTTGATGACCAGCTCGGTTATAACTTTCAGGTTGCGTTTATGCGCTTCGTCCAGCAGTTGTTTGAAATCGTCGATATTGCCGTAGCGGGGGTTGATGCTGTAATAATCGGCAATGTCGTAGCCGTCGTCACGCAGGGGTGAGGGGTAGAACGGCAGCAGCCAGATAGCCGTAATGCCCAGTTCCTGCAGGTAATCGAGCTTCTCCAGCAATCCTTTGAAATCACCAATACCGTCGCCGTTGCCGTCGCGGAAGGCTTTGATGTGTAATTCGTAAATAACGGCGTCTTTGTACCAGTGCAGTTTATCGTCTAAAAGGGGTCTTTGATCTGCCATAACGTATCGGAGCAGTTTTCTTGGGTTAATCTATAGCGGCCTGTACCGGACGAACGCCGGTTGCGGGAATCAGCCAGACAAATGGTTACGTATGATAAACTGATGGAAGCGGTGTTTGTTACCGGCGGGGATGATTAGCTTTGCCGGGCTACTTGCTTTTATAACAAATCGAAGTCTTTCTGGAACTTTCGATATTTATTTTTCTCTTCTCCTATTTGATGAATATGCAACGACGATCCGCACTGAAGAGTATAGCCGGGGCGATAGGCGGACTGGTGAGCCTGCCGGCCTGGGCTAATGGCTGGACGCCCGAATCCATCGGTTCCGTTTCCGGCCTGCCTGCCGATCAGCAAACCCTGCTGGGCGAAATTGTAGAAACGATTATTCCGGAGACGGACACCCCCGGCGCTAAATCGCTCAAGGTGCATCAGTTTGCCTTGCGGATGATCAACGACTGCTACGGCGAACCCGCTCAGACCGCCCTCACCAAAGGGCTTGCCGCCACAGAAGAAACCGCCCGGCAGACTTACGCAAAAGCGTTTGCGGCCTGCGATGCCACACAGCGTACGGATGTACTCTCGAAGCTCAGTGCCTCAACCGACGAGGTAACCAAACGCTTTGCCGGTCTGATCAAGAACCTGACTATTCAGGGCTATATGAACTCCGAGTATTACCTCACCAACGTCGCCAAATACGTGATGGCCCCCGGTTTTTACCACGGCTGCGTACCGGCTCCAACGCGCTCACTTACGGAAAAGAAATAGTTTACAAATGTTTCAGGTTCCAGGTTTCAAGTTTCAGGGTTGTATGCCCAGCCCACATGAAACCTGAAACCTGGAACCTGAAACCTGGAACTTGAAACAAACATGTCCTATCTGAACATAGATTCCATAAAAGACCGCACCTTCGATGCCATTGTGATTGGCTCAGGCATCAGCGGTGGCTGGGCGGCTAAAGAGCTGACCGGCGGAGGCTTGCGGACCCTCGTGCTGGAGCGGGGCCGCGACGTAAAGCATATCCAGGATTACCCAACAGCGATGACGCAGCCGTGGGAGTTTCAGCACGGAGAACAACTCACCAAAGACTACCGGGATGCCAACCCCATTGCCAGCCGGTGCTACGCGAACCGGGAAGATGCGTCGCATTTCTTTGTCAAAGATGCCGAACATCCCTACATCCAGGATAAGCCGTTCGACTGGATTCGGGGCTACCAGGTTGGCGGGAAGTCGCTGATGTGGGCGCGGGGTACGCAGCGCTGGTCACAGTATGATTTCGACGGTCCGGCCCGCGACGGTTTTGCCGTGGAGTGGCCTATCGGCTACCAGGATATAGCCCCCTGGTACAGCTACGTCGAGAAGTTTGCCGGTATTTCGGGCAATAAAGATGGCCTGCCCCAATTGCCCGACGGCGAGTTTCTGCCCCCGCATGAGCAGTCATGCGTGGAGAAATATTTCACCGACCAGATGGCGAAGCAGTACAAAGGTGCCCGGCCGATTATCATTGGCCGCTGCGCCCACCTAACCAAGCCGCAGCCGATCCACTTTCAGCAGGGGCGGGCGCAGTGCCAGAATCGCACCCTGTGCCAGCGGGGCTGTCCCTACGGTGGGTACTTCAGCAGCAACTCATCGACATTGCCGTGGGCGGCCAAAACGGGTAAGATGACGCTCCGGCCCAATTCGGTGGTGCAATCCATTATCTACGATGCGAAGAAAGGCAAAGCCTCCGGTGTGCGGGTGATCGACGCCAACACGAAAGAAATGACCGATTACTACGCCCGCGTGATCTTTGTGAATGCCGCCTGCCTGAACTCCAACCTGATTCTGCTGAACTCCACATCGGACCGCTTCCCGAACGGGCTCGGCAACGACAATGGCCTGCTGGGCAAGTATATGGCGTTCCATAATTTCCGGACCACCATTTCGGCCGAGTACGAAGGCTTCCTGGACGTGACCACCGAAGGCAACCGCCCCAACAGCAGCTATATCCCGCGGTTCCGCAATGTCTTTAAGCAGGAAACCGATTTCCTGCGCGGCTGGGCGGCCGGTTTCGGTTCCAGCCGAATGCTCGACATGGACCGCTCGGCCATTGGCGAAGACCTGAAGGCCAGCCTGATGGCGCGTAATCTGGGTAACTGGCGCGTCAGCTCGCACATGATGGGCGAGACTATTCCGAAAGAAAGCAGTACCGTATCGCTGGATAGCAGCCTGACCGACCCGTGGGGCATTCCGCAGTTGCGCGTCTCAATCGGCTACGACGACAACGACGAGAAGATGATCAAAGACTTCCACGAGTCCATGACCGAAATGCTGACCCTGTCCGGCTTCAAAAATATCCAGACCCACGACAATCCGAACAAAGCACCGGGCCTGGACATCCACGAAATGGGCGGGGTGCGCATGGGTAAAGACCCCAAAACCTCGATGCTCAACAAGTGGAACCAGTTTCATAATTGTAAGAATGTCTTTGTGACCGACGGAGCCTGTATGACCTCCACCTCCACGCAAAACCCCTCCCTTACGTTTATGGCTATCACTGCCCGGGCGGCCAACTACGCCGTCAGCGAGATGAAAAAGAAGAATCTGTAAGCTGGGTTGGTCTGTCGCTTGTCTACTGTTGCGAACAAGCAATTTGACGAGCATCCGCAAAAAAGCCTGCCCTGTAAAAGGCAGGCTTTTTTGCGGATGCAAGGCTCATTAAAAAAAGCGTATAGCGGTTATTGCCGTCAGTTGAGTACCTGGGATCCCTGGCTGGATGATTTCAACCCCGACCTGTTTCCGGTCAATGGCCAGGCCGGAAACAGGAACATGGGAGGTATGCGGGCTATTGCCGGCGGGCATTACGACGCGTACCATTGATAAATGGGCACAGGATGCCAAAAAATTCGGCGAGCCGTTTTTTCTGCGCTGTGGGCCACTAACGCCATCTGGGTGTGGTCTCCGCACCCGGCCCACGAAACTTTTGAGAACTTCTATCCCGGTCATACCTTCGTCGATTGGGTCGGGACTACGGCCACCAACTACGGTACGGTGGCCCCCTGGCGTCAGTGGTGGTCTTTTCGGGAGGTGATCGGTTCGTTTTACGATCGGGTCTCGCTCTATAAAGTGATCGATCGTCTGCGAATTTGGTTCGCTACCCGTTGGCGGCAATTGACCCGCCTGGTTTACGGATGCGCTCGGCACCCTGCCAACGGAGTGCCGAGCGATAAAAGCGGTGGTTTTTTGCCACAACGGCAGCGATATAATGACTACGTACAAATCCCTCGACTGCACATTCCGCTCCGATCCGGCTTCGGTAGCCGCGATCAGACAGGCCAGCCGGACCTGGCCCGACGCTAAGGCCCCGTAAAAGACGGCTTCTTCGGCCTGATTTTTAGCTAATTCGCTCGGAAAGTAGTTATATTGCTTAGGAAACAATAGCTATTTGTTGCATGCGCAGGATCTGTCTTTTGGCTTTGGTATGTCTCTTTTGTGCCGGCGCACATGGGCAGCGGTGCGATGTGGCCAAAGATGCCCGGGGCCGGGTCGTAACCATTTGCGTCATGTATTATGCCCAGATCATGCCCCAGACAACCGGAATGGGAGGACCTTCGCACCGGGAGATCACGTATCTGGGTAGTGAATTTTTTGGTTTTCCAATCTGGCAGGATGGGACTATTCAGATCGGGAGCCGCCAGATACGCTGTTCGCTGGCTTACAACCTGATGAGCGATGAACTGCTGGTAAAGCTCCAGAACAGCGAAACTATTCAGAAAGTAACCCCCGAAGCGTTTACCATTGGCAGTAATCGGTTTGTCTGGGATGGAACGAAAGGAAAAGGTAACCGGTATTACCTGGTACTTAACGATGGACCCACCCGCCTACTGAAGACATTCAAATGCCAGTTAAAGGCCGCCGTAACCAACAATGGCTACACGAACTCCAAAGAGGAAGAATTTGACGGCCATTACGAGATTCAGGAACAGTACTACATCAAGAAAGGGAGTGCCGCTCCGGAATCGGTATATCTGACCCGAAAGTCGGTGCTGGCGGCCCTGGGCGATCAGGCCGAAAAAGTGCTGCACGAGCTGCCCCGCCGGAAGCTTACCGAAGAACAGGTGATTCAGGCCCTGAGTCACTACAACTCGCCGGCTCAGTAGCCATTCCCGCTGAACATAGGAACTATGTAGTGCATTTTTACCCTACCGTTCTGCTATGACTGCCCCGACGCTATCCGATTATATCGAGTTTCTTGCCCGGCCCGGTTCGTATGCCGACCCGACCACTGCAGTGGAGATCCGGCAGACGCATATCTCGGTGGTAGCCATAGCAGATACTTATGTGTATAAGCTGAAGAAGCCGGTTCGGTTTGATTTTCTGAATTTTTCGACCCCCAAACGGCGGTTGCATTTCTGTAAGGAGGAAATCCGGCTCAACCGCCGGCTAAGTCCGTCGTTGTACGTAGACCTGCTGCCGGTCTATTTCTATCAGGGCCGGTTGCAGTTTTATCCGGAGGGGCGAGTCGTCAACTACGTCATTCAGATGCACCGGCTGTCGGAAGAAGGCCTGCTGGTCAACCAGATCCGGCGGCCGGCATTTTCGCTGACGGTGCTGGACCGGGTTGCTGCAACCCTCATTCGATTCTACCGGCAATCGAAAGCAACCCTGGGGATGAGGTCGTATGGGAGTGTCCGGCAGGTTCGCCGGCTTGCGCGTGCGGTGACTCCCGGCACCGGGGAACTGGAACAGGTGGGTATGCCGGCCTCAACGGCGTATTCTTTGTTTCAGTACCTCTCCGGCTTTCCCGATAGCGAAAGCGAACGTTTCTTGCACCGGATGGCGACCCGGCGGATTGTGGAAGGACATGGCGACCTGCGTTGCGAGCACATTCATATCGAAGGCAGTGCAGTCAACATCTATGATTGTCTGGAGTTCGATCGGAAGCTGCGCTGCCTCGACTGGCTCAACGACATTGCGTTTTTGCTGATGGACCTGGAGTATCGACGGTGCCGGCATTTAGCCGGTTATCTGGAGACTAAGCTGCTGAACGCGCTGGAAACAGAGGATGTGGGCGCATTGCTGACGTTTTACAAGACTTACCGGGCCTGTGTGCGCGGCAAAGTAAACAGGCTGAAAGCCGCCGAAACGGAGGTGCCGGAGCCGGAGCGGGAGGCCAGCCGGCAGAAAGCCCGGCGGTATTACCAGTTGGCGCTTCGGTACTCCCTGCTGGGTTCGGCACCAACCGTTGTGGTTTGTCTGGGCAGTGTAGCCAGTGGCAAATCAACGCTGGCCGCTGCGCTGGCCTCCTGGCTGGGCGTGGCGCACCTAAGCTCGGATAGGCTCCGCAAGCAACAGGCCGGAGTAGAACCATTGACCCGCTTACCCGATCCGGAGCGGGCTCAACTCTATACCCCGGCCATGACCGACCAGGTGTATAACAGGCTGACCGGGCAGGCGCTGCAGGAAGTAAAACTGGCCGGAGCCGCTATGGTGGATGCTACGTACCGGGAGCCCCGTCACCTACAGGCGTTGAGGGATCAGTGCCGGCAGGAGGGCATTCGGCTGCTGGTGATTCAGACCCAAGCGTCCGAAGCGTTGATTCTTCAGCGGCTGCGTAGCCGGGAGGGCCAGGCGACCGTATCAGATTTGCGCCTGTCGGATTACGCGCCGGAGACCTTTCATCTGTCGTATGCCGTGGCTGACCTGGCAGACACGGTGTTACCGGTCGATACGGGTGAGCCGGTTGATCAGCTTATTGAGAGACGGGTGTTTCCCTGGTTTCGGGAAGCCGGCGTACCCAAAGCGATTATCGCCAATAAACTATAACCGGTTAATCGTTCTGTTTCTATGAATGAGCCACTGACACATGAACTACTCCAGACGGTGACGGAGCGCATGACCGGAAGCGCATCGGTGCAAAAAGTATACGGTGAGCCGATTGTGGCCGGCCAGAAAACGATCATCCCCATTGCCCGGGTCATGATGGGCTTCGGGGGCGGCTACGGGGCAGGCCACTCAGGCAACCACGGCCCTAAAGCAGAAACTCCCGACGGCAGCCGGGGCGAAGGCGGAGGAGTTGGCGGGGGGCTTGTTGTTCAACCGCAGGGATTTATCGAAGTGACGCCCGACTATACGCGCTACATACCCCTGCGGCCCGGTCGTTACGTAGCCCTGGGAGTGGCACTTGGCTTTGTGCTCAGCGGAATCATCGGGCTGCGACGCCGGAAGAAGTGAGTCTAATTGAAAAGTGAACTTTTCTACTTGATTTAGTGAAAAAGTTCATTGTATGGCTTCTCTATCCAAAGCATATTCAGGAAAGCGAATGACCGCGCTACCGTTTACCGAACAGGAGATTGTGGTTCGCAGCCGGCAGGGCGTTTTACGGGCAGAAGCGGATCGGGTGGCTCAACTCGTCGGGTTAACCGATAAAGAACTCGCTGCGGCATTAGGCTTGTCAACCAGCTATCTGCACCGCCTGAAAACAGATCAGCGGATCAGTCAGGACGCATCGGAGCGGCTGCTCCTGTTGGAAAATCTGCTGCAACACGCATTAGATACCTTCGAAGGGAGGCCGGCAACCGTAGTGAACTGGCTGCGGACACCCCTACGGGAACTGGATAATCAGACTCCTTTACAAACTCTGGATACAGTCACTGGCTATACACTGGTAGACCGGGTATTGGGCCGAATCGACCACGGTATTTCCGGATAGGATGGCGCTGGTATATCGGGTAGTCCGGCAGAAATACGCCGACAGACCCCTGGCTGTTGAAGGGACCCGTATAAACGGCGGTCGCTGGAATCCGCCGGGCATCGGTATTCTGTATACAGCCGAACACCCGGCACTGGCTTTGGTGAAGATTTTAGTACATATGCCTCGCATACCCTACGCCGAACTGCCCGCTTATCAGCTTTTAACGGTAGACATTCCGGATGGGAGCCGACGCATACTAAATGCCGGAGAGTTACCGGCTCAGTGGAATGAAAATACCTATGCCCGAAGTCAATATATTCTCTCCGACTGGCTTGCCCTGCCTGATGTACTTGCCCTGGGCGTACCGTCATCCGTAATGCCGGATGGCGTTAATTACCTGCTGCATCTGGCCCATCCACAGTATAGCGAAATCAGGGTTCTCGATGAAAAGCCGTTAATAATCGATTCCCGGTTGTGGTCGCCGTAAGGCTGCCAAGCCTTTTCCGGCAATGACCGGCCGAAAATACCGTTAAGGCTAATATGATCCTTTAAAATAGTGCCCTGATGCGATCGATCTTATTGGTAATGAGCCTGGTTTTGGCCGGCTACTCCCTGTCTGTTGCCCAGCGGGGCCGGCTGCTGCAGCGGTATGCCGAGCAGCGTTTCACCCGCGATGCCGCGCCCAACACGGGGCCGGTGCCCGATTACAGCAAGCTGACCTACTGGGCGGCTTCGCCGGATAAGCCGGACCCCGGCGATAGCATTCCCCTTTTCCTGAAGGGGGAACAACGAACCAGCCGCGCCGACGTATTCTTTATTCACCCGACCTCCTACATCGGCGATGGCGACGAAAATGAGATCCTGAACCCCGGGTCGAACCGCCGTGACCTCTTTGAAGCCATGCAGCATACGGCCTGGAATGCCGACCTGACCGATACGGCCGTCAACCGGCGCACCGATTCGCGGGCTATTCTGTACCAGGCGTCGGTATTCAACGGCAGCGCCCGCGTATTTGCGCCCCGTTACCGGCAGGCCAACATCAAAGCCTTTTTCGTGCGGGATTCGCCCTCAGCCCAAAAAGCTTTTGATCTGGCGTACGGCGACATAAAAGCGGCTTTTGCGTATTACCTGGCCCACGCCAATCAGGGGCGACCCATCATCATTGCCTCCCACAGCCAGGGGACAATGCACGCCATCCGGCTGCTGCGGGAGTTTTTTGACGGGAAGCCGTTGCAGCAACAGCTCGTTTGTGCCTACCTCATCGGCTACCACATTCCGGTAAATACCTTCGCCCATATTCCCGTTGGCAGTGCGCCGACGGCTACAGGCTGCTTTGTGGGCTGGCGCAGTTATCAGAAAGGGGCCAATCCCCGGCTGGTGGCGCAGGAAAACGGAAATTCGGTCTGCGTCAATCCCCTGACCTGGACCACCGCGACGGACTGGGTCTCCCGAGAGCAACATGCCGGCGCGTTGCTGCGGTTTAACCTGGTGGTCCCGCAGAGCATCAGCGCCGGCATTGAACCGGCCTCTAAAATCCTGTGGGTAACGCTGCCTGATAAAGTTGGGGAGCGTATCGGGAAAATGGAGAATCTGCACACACTGGATTACAATCTGTTCTGGATGGATATCCGCCACAATGTAAAAGCCCGGATCGATGCCTATCTGGCGCAGCAGCGGTAAGGAGAACGCTAATTTTTGTGCAAACCCCATATGCGCATTGTATCCGTATCCCTGCTCGTCCGCGTTTGTAACGCGGACGAGCCCAGGTTGACTTTTTACTTCACCATCAGCCATTTTGGTTTTCCAATGAACATAACCAGGCTGAATGCACCGTGGTTGTTGCAACCTATGCCGGATCTTCCCCGGGTGCAACTACGCGAGCTTAGTTCTTCTTTGAGGGGGCTGGTTTGACGGCGGGATTATTGCTTTTAGGCGGGGTTGTAGTACCAGTAGATGGGGGAGGAGTAACGCTGACGCCTAATTTTTTCAGGACCAGTTCGGTAATGTCGTGTTCTTTGGGGGCGTAGAGCAGGTTGGGCAGGGCGTTGGTTCCGCTGTCGGTGCTCAGGATGTAGGTATAGCCGTTTTCTTTCGCCACGGTATCAATAGCCGCCTGGGCTTTTTGTAAAAGCGGAGCAACCAACTGATCATACCTCTTCTGAATGCCCTCATCGGCCGTGCGGGCAAATTCCTGAATCCGGTTGTTCAGGGTTTGCAGTTCGGTTTCTTTGTCCTTCCGGATTACCTCGCTCATCTGGGCGGCTCTCTGCTGGTAGGCGGCATATTTTGTCTGAAGCTCGGTTTGCAGGCGCTTCATTTCATTTTGCGACTGCGTCTGCTGCAGCGTAAGCTGGTTGTTGGCGGTTTTCATCTCCGGCATCTGCTCCAGAATATACCCCAGGCTGGTATAACCAATTTTCAGCGGGGCGGCCATCTGCGGGGCGGCTGTACCCGAACCAGTTTCGGAGGTTTGCGCCGAAGCGGCCAGCGGCCATAACAGACTGAACAGGATTAGAAGGGTTTTCATCGACTAAATTTTTCGAAAAATACCAGTTTTGGACCGGAAGCAGAGGCTCTTAACAAATTTTAACGGTTAGGTGTGACGACGGTGTTCCTTGCTGGCTGAGCGCTGGTGATTAGATAAGGTAAAGGCGGGCTATACAGCTCCAATGAGCTGTTTTCTGGTTAAGTGTCTTTGATTAAATACATGGTTGCCTTCGACCGACCGATCCGCTCAACTATGCCCTGCTGAACCAAATACTGCAAATCTTTTTTTAAGGTATTTATGGAAACATCCGGCAAGCAGGTTGCCAAATCACTAAGTTTAGCCGGCTGCCGTTCCTGTAGCCACGTTAGTACCTGCCGCTGTCGTTCGTTGAGGTAACCGCCTTTCTGCTGATAGACGGCATATTTGCTTTCGAGTCGTACCGTCAGCATATGCAGACAATCCAGGAAGAAGACCATCCACTCCCCAACAACTTCTTTCTCGGTGCTTCGGTATTGCTGACCGGCCATCAAAGCCCGGTAGTAGTCAGCCTTACGTTGTTCAATGATGGTCTCAAACGACACATATTGGACAAAGTCGTAGCCCGTTTTCAACAGCAGCAGGGTAGTCAGCAATCGAGACAAACGCCCATTGCCATCCTGGAATGGGTGAATCGACAAAAATTCGTACACAAACAGGCCAATGACCAGCAAGGGATGAATTTGACCCTGTTCCAGCGCCTTAGCTATCCACCCAACCATAGCGTGCATCTCGGATTCGGTCAGGTGTGGTGCCGTGGTGTTGAAAATGATACGTTGCGTTCCGTCGGGGTAATTGGCTACTACCCGGTTGGACAGTGTTTTATAGCTGCCCCGGTGCCGCTGGTCCTTGTCACTGTAACGGAGTAAAATGCCGTGTAGTTGTTTGATATACGATTCTGTTAATGCTATGTCTTTAGCATGGTCGAGAATCAGGTCTAAGGCTTCAAAATACCCGAATACCTCCTGTTCGTCGCGGGTTCTGAACTCCGTAATTTTAACGTTATGGATTAGCTTTTCAACTTCTTCATTGGTCAGAATAGCCCCCTCAATTCGTGTTGACGAACCAATGCTTTCGATAGTGGCCACGCGACGCAACTCGCGCAGGTAACGGTTGTTTTTCTGCTCGATTACTTCCCATTTACCGCGAAAGGCATCAATTACCGCTATTCGCCGGATGACTTCCTGCATGGTAGAGAAGGAGAAAGTTAACTTTGCTTCAAAGTTCATATCCGCATTGTATCCGCATTTTATCCGCAAATGTAATAAAATACCCGCCTACCAGGCCGCATCGACTACGGCATTTTCAAGTAGCTATTGTCATCGTAGTTATGTGCCCCGCCCGTCTCCTGACTCAGTGGTATGACGGGCGAGAGCATAGATACGCGGGAGAGGTGAATACGGCCTTAGAAAGCTAACCCAAGACCTATTTTTAACGTTGTTTGATTCGGGGCGTAGAACCCGCCCCGGTTGGGCAGCACATTACGGCTATGCGAGACCCCAATGTCAATAAATGCATTGTTGAATAGTCGTTGCTGGAATCCGACAGTACCGCCCACACCCAGGTAATTTGATGTGTTGATGCGGTAGGTTTCGCCGGGATTCGCTCGGGAGTGGATATAATCACGCCGATAATCTGTATGGGGGCCGACGTAAAACCCCGACAGGTTATTACCGCCAGTGCCGCGCCGGATCTGGTACTGTTGCAGCAGGTAATATCGCAGTTGCAGCGAAGGTTGGAGCGTCAGAAAGGTGAATCCATACGGAGTGGTATAGGATTGTCTTTGCAGATTTGTATTCAGGGCGGTGTTAATGGAGAGTGGACTATTTCCTATCTTAAATTCGTAGGCTACATCGAGTATGGCCCGCTGATTCTGCGTACCCAGGACCAAGTTCGGCCAGTTAATTTTCCACTGGTTGCGCACGATTTCCTGACAGCGAAGCACATCACAGAGCGGAGGATTTTTCGCCTTTCTCCAGTCCCCGAAAGCCAGGCCAATAGTAGTACGAGTCAGTGAGGTAGTTCTGGCTAAACAAGCCGACCCCGAAGTCGAAGAAACCCCGGTTCAGGAAACGGCGCTGAATGCCGTATTCTATTCCCATCCGAACCCGGGTTTGATTAAAGGCCGGACTATACTCATATACGGCACCGATATAATTGCCGGTAAAGTTATTGCTGCTCTTTCCCTCGTCTATCCGCCGTCTCATGTCGTAGTACCAGCGGGTCTGGACAGACGCTGCATAATCTCTCCGGAAACCCTGGAGGTAATAATTGCGAAAGGTGAAGTTAATACCAGCCGAAAATGATGGCGAAATTTTGAATTCGTACCCAGCCTGCAGCGAATTGCCAGGGAAGGAGGAAGTAGTCTGCCCAATTTTCACCATATGCCGGGTGGGTACTTTGGTCATAAAGACGTTCTCGTAGCGGTCGATGAAGCGCTGGCGGGGCAGGGTGTCGGGCTCCTGCGTGTAGGTAATGCGGAGGCTGTCCTGGGCGTAAAGCGCCGGGCGGCAAAGCAACAGCAGTAGTAACCAGTAAGGGTTGCGCATGGGGTGTAGTGGATAGAGGTTCCGGGCTTATTTTATAGTCAGGTCGCCGAACTCGGCAGTGATGGAGACAGTGGCGGTTTGCCGGCTGCTGAAGAAAGCTTCTTTAAAATCAGCCGTGTTACGCTTCCAGTTGAAGCCATTGGGCAGTTGCAGGGTGGCATAGGCTCCGCTGATGGCGTAGTCGAACTGCTGCCAGTTTTTAGGAAAGACATTGACTACTGCCTTCTTCGATTGAATGGTCAGGCCGGTCAGCCGCTCGTCGGGCAGGATGTCGACCGTTCCGTAAGCGGCATTCAGTTTAACGGACCCGGCCGGCTGCTCCAGCCGCAGGTTAGTATGGTCGGTGGCGAACACGAACGTGCCGGATAAGCTGCGGGCGGTGAGTTCGCCGAATGAGGTCTCCAGCGTGCCTTTGGCCATAATGTCGGTCAGCGTGGAGATGCAGAAGTCGGCCTTGAGCCGGAGCGAATTGCGCACGCCTTTCATCGTAACGGTGCCGAAGCTGTTCCGCACATCCACCGCGCAGGAAGCCGGCAGATACACCGTATAGCGGGCCTTTAGATTCGATAGGGGCTTGGCTTCGCCGTCTTTCAGCAGAATAAAGTTGCGGAGGAAAAAGTCGCGCCCGCTGCGGTCGGCTACGTACTGCACTTTGGCCAGGTCGTTGGTGGCTGTGGTTTTGTCGGGGTGCCGGGCCGAGAGTTCCAGCTTCACGGCAATGGTGGCTTTATCCCATACCGCCAGCTCTATATCGGCCTTCTCGGCCACGATATGCAGCGTGCGGATGCCGGCTGCATCGACGGATCGCTCCACCGTGCGGGTGGCCACCTGCACCACGGCCTGCGCCTGCACCAGATTAGGACTAGCCAGCAAGCCAAGTAAACCAAGACTAAGCCGGCGTAGGCTTAAGAAGTAATTGCTGAGGGTTGTCATATGTAATGGTGTGGCTACTTTGCTGTAGTTAAAAGTCTAGTGTCTAAAATCCAGTGTCCAGCGTCCTGATCAAATCAGTTTTGCCATTTGGTTTAAGATGCTCGCTTTCTGTCGCTCTACCTCGCTCAGTTGCCGGACCAGCTCGGGTTCGGTGTTGTAGTGTCCCATCGCTTGCTGCAACTGCTCGGTAGCAGCCTGCAGGGTCTGGTATTCGGCCTGCAACTGCCGGAACCGGGGCGAGTGGCAAACAACTGTTTCGGCCTCGCAGTAGGCTTTTAGCTGCTGGTAGGTGGCATCGGTCAGCGGCTCCTCCGGAGGCAGCAGGCGGGTGTCCACCACTTCGGTTGCGTACGTGATCGGCGGCTCAGGGCTGTTATGGCGGATCAGCCAGATAGCCAGACTACTTACCAGCACCCCTACGGCGGCAGCCGCCCATCGGCTGATGCGGAACCGGTCATTGTTCTGCGGCCGGGTGGTGGTTTGAATGGCCTGCCAGACAGCTTCGTCAGGTTCGTAATTAGGCAGTTGCTGAATAGCCTGCTGCAGTGGGGCTTCGGCCAGTTGGTGGCGGATGGTCTGCCAGACGGCTTCGTCGGGTTCATACGCCGGAAGCTGCTGCAAGGCCTGTATCAGGGTATCTCGATTTCTTTCCATGGCGTTAGTGTCGGTTGAGCATGTCCCGTAATCGTTTCCTGGCGGAAAAAAGCTGGGATTTGGAGGTGCCCTCCGAGATACCCAGCATGTCGGCTATTTCGCGGTGGGTGTAGCCCTCAACCTCGGCCAGCACAAACACGGTCCGGAAGCCATTGGGCAAAGCCAGAATAGCCGCTTCGAGATGGGCCGCGTTGATGGCTTCCTGGCCCCAGTCAACACCTGCCTGGATATCGGTATCCAGTTCCTGCCAGTGCGTTACCTGCTTCTGGCGGGTCGCTTTACGCACCACAATTCGCTTAATCCATGCCCCCAGGGTAGCATCGCCCCGGAACTGGTCGAGGTGGCTGAACACCTCGATGAACGCATCCTGCAGCACATCATTCGCCGAGTCAAAATCGCCGGTGATGCGGTAGGCCAGCGTGTACATGGCCCGTTTGTAGCGGTCGTACAACCGGCGTTGCGCACTGGGGTCGTGTAACAGGCATCCGGCAATGAGTTCGGCCTCGGTGGTCATTCAGGAGTGGATTAGCGACTTTGCTGTAAAGAGGAGTTGGAAAGGGCAAAAGGTTGTATGGGCTGTAAAAATAATTGAAAGTATAGCCCTATAAAAAACTAACGGTTAGAGGTGCCGGCCTGAACCGACAATGCCTCTAACCGCAGTCTGACTATTCCCTAACTCTACTTATTCATCATAGCGTTACCAGTTCAAGCGGGCCGGTTCCGGGCTATCTGCTCAGAGTCCGGCATTCATGGAGGGATTTAATGGGGTGTACGTTAGATTACTGACGGATATACCCGTGACCGACTTGATGAAGACGTTAGTCATGTTCTTTTCCGGGAAAAAGATGTCGGTCATAACGGTCAGTCCATTGTCGGCAAAGAGTTCAACCGATGCTACATCGGCCAGTAGGGTAATCGAAATTTTTGAATCGGACGACAAACGCGGGGCGGTATGCCGCTTGCCAAATCCCTTCTCAAAATCTGTCTTACCTGCTTTTGCCCGGTCGATGTAGTATACATTGCCCCCTTTGTCGTAGCCGATGACCAGCTCATTCCCCTGCTCGTTGGCTAGTACAATGGAGAAGTCATTGGTGGCCGGTGCCGACAGCGTGAGTTTAAACAGGGTAGCCGTTCCGCCGGTTTTGGCCGTTAGGTCATACTGCCCCTTTACCGCTACATTGTTCAGCGATGTGGTTTTGCCGTTTAGTGCGTCCAGTTCTTTCACGGGCGTAGAGGTCAATACCAACTCTTTGTTTACGGCTGTGAGGCCAAGTTCGCGCGGCACGGTGGTTGCACTGCGCCAGGATGACGTGGGTACCACATTGGCATACTGCCAGTTACTCATCCAGCCGATCAGCACCACCCGGTTGCCGGTATTGGCAAAGGTGACGCCGGCGTAATTGTCCGTCCCGTAATCCATCCACTTGGTTTTGGTAGAATACGGTTTGAAGGTTTTGCCGTCAAAATCACCGACAAAATACTGGGTGGCCGAGCCGCCGTTTGGTCCACCCGGATTGATGCTGACCAGCAGCACCCACGCCTGCCTGCCGTTATGGGTCAGCGGGAACAGGTCCGGGCATTCCCAAACGCCACCGTGCGCCCCTACCTCCTGGCCAAACTCGCTTTCCTTCGCCCAGTTTTTCAGGTCAGGTGAGGAAAAGAACGTGACGCGGTCTTTGGTTGCCAGCGTCATAATCCATTTCTTTTGCGGTTCGTACCACCGCACTTTGGGGTCGCGGAAATCGGTGATACCGGGGTTAGGCAACACCGGATTGCCGGCGTACTTTATCCAGGTTTTACCTTCGTCGAGGCTATAGGCCAGACTTTGGTACTGATGGGTGCCGGTCTTTTTCTTTTCCAGTTCCGGGTTATGGTGCGTAAAAATGGCAACCAGGGGCACCTGGCCATTTTTGCCGAAACCGCTGGTATTGTTTACATCGACAACGGCACTACCCGAAAAAATCATGCCCAGGCTATCGGGGTACAGCGCAATCGGCTGCTCCTGCCAATGCACCATGTCTTTGCTGGTGGCATGACCCCAGTGCATGGGTCCCCAGGTGGTGCCGTTGGGATAGTGCTGAAAAAACAGGTGATAGGTCCCGTTATAATACACCATCCCGTTCGGGTCATTCATCCAGTGCGCTTTGGGTGAAAAATGGTATTGGGGCCGATGTGGCTCCTGCGTGGCTGGTGCCTGCTGTTGCGACTGACTGTAGGTAGTAGCCCCGAGTGTCGCCAGCAAAACCAGGCTTACAATAAGTTTTTTCATGTGTCTGTTAGGAAAGGAGTTAACAATGGAGCTACCGGGTTGGCGGTAGCTCCACGCTGAACCGATTGATTGGGTAAGTTAAACCCTAAAACCCTGGATTCTGCTTATAAAGTCCTTTCGTAAAGGTAATCTCCCGTTGCGGAATCGGCAGGTACTCATCCCGGCCTGCCGTGAACTTTGCCGTTGCCAGAAACGGCCGTCTGACCTTTTCCTTCTCGATGTAGGCGTTCAGCGTTTTTTCGGCGATACCCCAGCGAACCAGGTCAAAGAAGCGTGGGCTCTCGGTGGCAAACTCCAGCCGGCGCTCCCATTGCAGGGCCTTTCGGGCATAATCCTGCGTCCAGCCAGCAGCCGGGTATTCTTTGATGTTGTATTTCGACGGGAAGGTGCCGTCCAGCTTTTTGAGCCGGCCCGTGCTGGCAGCCGCCCGTCTGCGGATTTGGTTAATCAGCGGAAGCGCCATGTTTTGCTGGCCCAGTTCGATATAGGCTTCGGCCTGCATCAGCAGCACGTCATCGTAGCGGAGGATGTCGATGTTTTTGGAGGTGCCGATAAAGGGGCCTTCTTTATGGTACGATGAACTGGTCGCCAGTTGTTGCTCCTTCATGGTATGGAAGAACCCATATACGCCGGGGTCACGCACCCAGGCATTGCTGAACGGCTTGCTCGCGTCGTACTTATACGGGTGGCCGTCGATGCCGATGGTATGGTCCACACGCGGGTCCACGGTATCCGTAGTAAAGTCGACGTTTTTGTCGTTGAACGTATCCAGTTGCGGCAGTCCGTTTGCATCCGTTTTAAAGGCGTTTGCCAGGTTCTGGCTGGGGGCATGGAAGCCGCAGCAACCGTATTGCGGAGCCCCGTGCGGGTAGTTCAGGCCCGTTACGTAGCTCAGCCGACCCACAGCCGTACCATCGTTGATGGAGTATTGAACAGCGAAAATCGACTCCGGACCATTTTCCGTTTCGGCAATAAAGTTCTCTGCAAAGTCGGGCTGCAGGCTGTATTGCCCGGAGCTGATGACCTGCTGCGTTAGGGTGACTACCTCCTGCAAACGAGTCTTATTAATGTTGATGACCTTGTGGTTATCGTCCTGCTCATATGCCTGGTACAACCGTAGTTTGGCCAGGTAAGCAGCGGCTGCTATTTTGTTGGCGCGACCAATTTGCTGCTGCCGGGCGGGCAGGTTGTCCAGGGCAAACTGGAAATCCTCGGCAATCTTATTCCACAACTCGTCATTCTTGTACTTCACGTTCGACTCCTTCAGAATGTCGTCGCTCGACAGGTTCTCGGTGATGTACGGGATATTCTTGAAGAGCATCTTCAGCATAAAGTGCGCGTGGCCTCGCAGGAAGCGCATTTCGGCCTGCCGCACTTTCTTGAGCGGAAACTCGGCGTCCGGCAAGGAAGTCAGGCTGCGCAGGGCGGTATTCGACCGGGAGATGGATTTGTAAAAGTTCTCCCAGGTGAAGGGGTGCATCCAGCCCTGGTCCGGCCGGGTCAGGTTGTAGTGCTCATAAAAATCGATGTCGGCTACATCGCCAACGCCACCTCCGCCTTTATAGGCATCATCGGAGCGGACACTGCCGTACACCCACATGCTGGTCATGGGACCAATCATATCGTCATTGCCAATCCCGGCATAGGCTGCGGTAACCAGCGCTTCGGCACCCGATGCCGACTTAATGTTATCCTCGGACAAAAGGCCTTGTGGCTGGTAATCCAGAAAATCTTTGCAGGAAGAGGTAATCAGTAAACCACCTGCGAGGAGCAACGAAGAGAGTAGGTTATTTTTCATGTTGATTGGAGGCTTAGAATGAAACATTGATGCCGGCCGTGTACGTACGCGGGATGGGTATTGTGTTGATGTCGGTACGCTCGGGGTCCGGTCCCTGGAAGGATTTGCCTTTGATGACAATCAGATTATCGGCCATGACAAATAACCGGAGCCGTTGCAGGCGTATCTTCTCAACCAGCGCCGAATTGAGCGTGTAGCCGAGCTGAATATTCCGCAGCTTGTAGTAGCCCGTGTTCACAAAGAAGTAATCTGAAGTACGCGTTTCGCCGTTTACATCCGACAGCGACAGCGCCGGAATGCGGGAGCCGGTATGGGTCGGCGACCAGGCACTAAACACCCCCGGACCAACGTTATCGCGGCCCCGGATGAAATTGTTGTAGAACGTGTACGAATCGAAGCCGGTCCGTCCTGCAATACCGGATCCAAACAGCGAGAAGTCGAAGTTTTTGTAATAGGCATCTACGCGCAGGTTATATTCAAATGCGGGTAGGGTAGTGCCAATCCAAACCCGGTCATCGTCGTTAATCTGACCGTCCTTGTTGGTATCCACGTACCGAATGCGGCCCGGACCAGCCCCCACCTGCTTCGGAGCGGCATCGACTTCGGACTGGCTCTGGAACAGACCGGCGGTTTTGTAGCCAAAGATATCGAACTGCGAATGGCCGAGAATACTGTTGATGGCGTTGCCGGGATAGGCGGCCCGTACTTCTTCCGGCAGTTGGGTGATTCGGTCGCGGAACCGGCTCATACCCGTGATGATGCTGTAGGTGAAAGCGCCCTTCGGCTTGGCGTAGTAGCCCAGCGAGAACTCAAAACCGTTGTTTGACTTCGAGGCACCATTCACCGCCTTTAACTGCCCTTCGCCGACGGCCGAGGCAATCGGGGGTGTAATCAGAATGTCGCTGGTTTTGCGGGTAAAGTAGTCGAATGACCCCTGGAAGCTGCCGTTCAGGAAGCCGAAATCCACACCCAGGTTCAGTTCGTCGGTTGTCTCCCATCTCAGGTTCGGATTGGCTCCCTGAATAGACACAAAGCCGGAGGGAAGGTTGCCCGTATTCGCACCGTTCAGGTCATAGGCGGTACCGATGTTATAAAACTGGTCGAAGAAAGGCTGATGGCCGTTCGGGAACTGCGATTGCCGGGCACCGTAGCGGGTGTCGTACAGCCCGAACCGGGCCAGGTCGCCAATCTCCTGATTACCCACACGACCAATACCGGCTCTCAGTTTTAGGTTGCTGATAGACTTGATACCCTGAAAAAAGGCCTCCTTATCCAGTCGCCAGCCCACCGAAGCCGCCGGGAAGATACCGTAGGCGTTTTCGGAACCGAAGCGCGACGAACCATCGCGCCGTACCGTCAGGGCAACCAGGTACCGGTCATTAAAACCGTAGTCGATGCGGGCGAACTGCGACAGCAGGCGGTTGCCGGAGCCACTACCCGTAACGTTGGTATTGCCGGTGCCGGCATTCAGCACAAAATAGTCTTCGGTCTGTACGGCAAAGCCATCCTTGCGGGCCACCTGGTAGCGAAAATCGTTCTTGATGGCTTCGACACCCACCAGGAAATTGAAGTGGCTCTGGCCCAGATTCAGGTTATACCGGGCGGTGTTTGACCAGGTGATGCTCAGGTAGCGGTTCTGGTCGATGGTCAGGCTGTTGTTGGCGCGGCCGAACGACCCTTCTTCAAACGACTGCTCGATGTTCTTGAAGTAGTAGTTGGCGTTGTCGGCTCCCAGACTGGAACGGATAAACAGGTTTTTGATAGGCTCGGCTTCCACGAACACATTCCCGAACAGGGTAAACCGGTTGGCATTGTCCCAGCGGTTGATGTATTGCATGTGCAACGGGTTGTTCCGGTCAGAATATCCGGAACCGATAGCACCACCGAATGAGCCGTCTTTGGCGTATACCGGAATCGTTGGGGCCAGGGTAACCGCCAGACCAGGGGTAGGTGCGCCACCTATGTCCGTAGCTACCGGCGTTTCGTTCAGCGAAGCTACCTGAATGTTCGCGCCAATCTTGAGCCGGTTGTTAAAGGCGTTGGTCAAAGCGTTGATGCGGCCACTCAGTTTATCGGCACCCGTGTAGCGCAGCATACCGGTATTCTTATAGTAGCCGAGATTTACCTGCAGCGATGACGTTTTGGTGCCGCCCGAAATGGTCAGTTCGTTGTTGGTGACCACACCGGTTTTGTACATCACATCCTGCCAGTCGGTATCGCCGGCGGGCATATTGGCGTTGCCACCCACCAGCGGTTTCACGCTGACACTGTTCAGCTTCGGGTTCTTGAAATCTTTGTTCCAGTCGAAGGCGTACAGCGCACCGTAGCCATCTTCCGGATTAACGCCATCGTTGACGGATGCCTGCCACAAGGCCTTCCCCCGGTCAACGGCATTGAGCATCTTAAACCGGGCGTACTTTTCAGACTGGGCCGCAATGCTGCTGTTAAAGTCGATGTTGAGCTTACCGTTGGTATTGGCCCCGTTTTTGGTTGTCACGATAATAACACCGTTAGAGGCCCGGGAGCCGTAGATGGATGCCGCCGAGGCATCTTTCAGCACCTGTACCGATTCAATGGAGTTGGGGTTCAGGCCCTGAAAAACCTCCGGCCGTTTCGTCGGAACGCCGTCGATGATGTAGAGCGGGTCGGTATTGCCGAGGGTATTGGCTCCGCGAATCAGGATGCGGGAGTTGGCTCCGCTGGGTGTACCCGTCTTCTCGATATAGAGGCCCGGTACGCGGCCCTGCAGCGCCTGCATCGGATTACCCGGACTTACGTTCCGGATCGGCGCTAAATCCACCACTGCCACGGCACCGGTCAGGTCTTCTTTGCGGGAGGTGGTGTACCCCACCACCACGACTTCAGATAATTGGCCACCGTCGGCCAGAGCAACCTGGATGCTGTTCTTGCCGACAATAGAGACCTGCTGCGTGGCATAGCCGATGTACGACACCTGCACCGAGGTAGCGCTGGTTGGTACAGACAGGGTAAACGCACCTTTCGCATCCGTAGCGGTGCCGGTGGTGGTACCGGGCACAATGATATTAGCTCCGGGCAGGGGCTCATTGGTTTTTGCGTCGGTGACGCTCCCCGTCAGCACCCGCTGTGCCAGGGCCAGTTGCAGGGTCAGCAGCAGGGCTGCGAGGGTAAATAGACAGCTTTTCATGAGAAAAAGGTTTGAGAGAAACTATACAGATTGGTTGGTGGTAATGGCTTTGTAACCCGGTATCGTCTCCGGGATGATGGGCGTAGCTCCCCGCTGCGTGGCTACGTAGGCGCCCACGGCGCAGGCATACCGCAGGGTGTGTTCGGGGGTTTCGCCGGCCAGGTACATCGTCAGGAAAGCAGCCAGGAAAGCGTCTCCGCTGCCTATGGTATCTTCGACCTGCACCGAAACGCCGGGGCTTTCGTAATAGCCGGTGTTGTCCAGCAGCGCGGCTCCGTTTTCGCCCCGCGTCAGGCACACAGCCCGGAGAGCATACCGCTGCCGCAGCAGATTCATGGCTTCCTGCTCGTCGGTCTCCCCGCTGTACCAGCCCACGATTTCGGCCAGTTCGTTGTGGTTGACCTTCAGTATATCGGCCTTCTTCATCAGCGCTTCGATGACTTCCCGCGTGTAGTGCGGAGTCCTCAGGTTGACGTCGAATACCTTCAGCGACGCTTCATCCAGCAGATGGAGCAGGGTGTCGCGGGTGGTTTGGCTGCGGGCGGCCAGACTGCCGTAGACCAGCACCGCGCCCCGGCAGAGTGCCTTCAGGCTGTCGTCGAACTGGATATAATCGTAAGCTACCGGCTGCAGGAGTTTGTAGATAACCTCGTTGCGGTCGGTGATATTGGCTTTGGCCACACCCGTCAGATGCGTGTGGCTCGTCTGCACATACGTAGTCGGCAGCGAATTAGCCTCTAAGAACTCAATCAGTTCGCGGCCCAGGTCGTCGGTGCCGACGCGGCTGATGAGTTGGGCGTCGAGGCCGAAGTTGCGCAGGTGGACGGCTACATTCATTGGAGCGCCCCCGGCCTGTTTGCCGGTAGGGAGTACGTCCCAGAGAATTTCTCCGAAACAGATTAGGGTTGGTGTCATCAGATGAAGGGAAACGGATTAGTGAACAACGAACGTCCTGCCGACCTGCTCCAGGCTGGTGCCTTTGGTTTCGGGCATCAGTCGGGCCACAAACAGGAGTTGCAGAACCATCATGAACGAGAAGAACAGGAACGTATGCCCACCCCCGAAATGCCCGGCCAGGTACGGGAACGTGAACGTGATGACGGCCGCCATCAGCCAGTGCGTGAAGCTGCCCAGCGCCTGACCAGTAGCCCGGACTTCATTCGGGAAAATTTCGGAGATAAACACCCAGATAACGGCTCCCTGCGAGAAGGCGAAGAAGGCAATGTAAACGAACAGGAACAGCGGCACCGACATGCCCCCGAAATCTTCGGTGTAGAAAGCACGGGCCACCAGTGCCAGCATCAGAATTAGCCCCACGGAGCCGATTTTCATGAGCGTCCGCCGACCGAAACGGTCGATGAGGTTCATAGAAATCATGGTGAAGATGAGGTTGATGAGGCCGATACCCGCCGACGACAGCAGGGCCGAACTTTTGCCCAGGCCCGTCATTTCGAAAATCCGGGGAGCGTAGTAGATGATAGCGTTGATACCGGATACCTGGTTGAAGACCGCGAACAGCATAGCCAGCATCACGGGTGTTTTGTACTTTGCGGAGAACAGCCGGATTTTTGATTCGCTGGTCTGACCGGCGCTTACCTGCAGGTCCAGCAGGGTTTGTTCACTGGCAGTAGGGTCAATAAGGTTCAGCACCTCGCGGGCTTCGGCGACCAGACCCTTCTTCAGCAGCAGCCAGCGGGGGCTCTCCGGAATTTTTAGAACTGCTACAAGAAAGATGAACGACGGCAGCGCCTGTACGCCCAGCATCCACCGCCACGAGTCGGTACCGATACCCGCCAGCAGGTAGTTGGACAGGTAGGCCACCAGAATACCCAGTACGATATTGAACTGGAACAGGGCCACCAGCCGTCCGCGTGATTTGGCCGGCGATATTTCGGTAATGTACATGGGAGCCGCCACCGACGAAGCACCTACACCCAGGCCGCCCAGAAACCGGAACACCAGAAACATACTCCAGTCGACCGCCAGCGCCGTGCCGAGCGACGACACCAGGTACAGCACCGCAATCCAGAACAACGTCTTTTTACGACCCAGTGCCTCTGCCGGAATACCACCCAGCATGGCACCGAACACCGTACCCATGAGGGCGATGGAGACGGTGAGCCCGTGCTGCCAGACCGACAGCTCCCATAACGTTTGCAGGGACTGCTCGACACCGGAAATAACGGCGGTATCAAATCCGAAAAGAAAACCGCCGAGTGCTGCGGTAATTGACCAAAAAAAGATGCGTTGTTTCTGACTCATGGTTGACTGAATTGGAATCGTTGTGCGTCAATCGATGAGTCAAAGCTACCGTCCCTGTTACGGACCGCCTTTCGCTAACCGTTCAAATCCTTTCGAATTTGGGTCTGCTGGTAAATGCCTTATAATCAAGGCTTTATTTGGTTTGCTGGAAGCGGGGGTTTCAAAATTGTTACACGGATTTTCAGTTTTGTTTCAACAGAATCCGCTTAGGCATTTACTGAGGAGGACCTGCGGTATTCCGACGGTGTTTGCTGCGTATGCTGCTTGAAGAAGGTGGTGAAATAAGCCGGGGAACTGAAACCGGCTTCGTAGGCGATTTCCGCCATGGTTTTGGTCGATTCTTTGAGGAGGTATTTAGCCCGTTTCAGCCGAATCTGAGCAAAGTAGTCTGTAATGTTCATGTCGAGCAGCGCCTGCACTTTACGGTACAGTTGCACCCGCGACAGTCCCATATCGCGGCTGAGTTGCTCCACGCCGTAATTGGTATCGGTGAGGTTCTGCTCAATATGGGCGGTGAGCTCATTCAGAAATTTTTTCTCCTGCCGGTTACCCGACTGCGACACAAAATCGGCGTTCATCCGGCGCTGCCATTTTTCGCGATTGGCAAGGGTAGTCCGAATGGTTTCAATCAGGTGAACGGTATTAAAGGGTTTGGCGATGTAGGCGTCGGCTCCGGCTCGGGTACCGTCAATGCGGTGTTCCATCTGCCCTTTGGCCGTGAGCAAAATCACCGGTATGTGCGATGTTCGGAAATCGGCCTTCGTGCGCTGGGTCAGTTGCAGGCCGTCCAGGCCGGGAAGCATAATGTCGCTGATGATTAAATCCGGTACCGCTTCCAGTATACGCTCCCAGCCTTTTTCGCCCGTCGGCTCGGCCAGTATCTCGTATTCGTCGCTGAGCCGGCTGACCAGAAACTGGCGTAAATCGTCGTGATCCTCTACCACCAGCAGCGTGCCCTTTTGTCCGGAAGCCGGCGCGGGTTTTTCCGGCACCTCGTCAAGTTCGGGCAGGATAACAGGTGAGTGGGCAACGGGTGTGCCTTCCCTTTCTTCCGGGGCCAGGTGGGCGCTGCCCAGCGGCAGTAGCATGGTAAAGGTTGCGCCTTTGCCTTTCTCCGACTGCACGTCAATGTAACCCTGGTGCAGGTTAACAAACTCGCGGGAGAGCGCCAGCCCGAGACCGTTGCCGAGATTGAAGGGCTTCGTACCGCTGAAAAACAAATCAAATGCGTGCGCCTGCTCTTCGGGCGTCATGCCTTCGCCGTTATCCTGCACCTGAATCATGACCTGATTGTCGCGTACATCCAGCAGTACATGAATCAGGCCGCCTTTGGGCGTATACTTAAACGCGTTGGACAGCAGGTTGAACAGCACCTTGTCCAGCTTCTCCCCGTCGAACCAGACCATCAGTTCCGGCCGGGCGGTTATAAATTGCAGGTCAATGCGCTGTTTATCGGCCTTCCGGCGGAAATCCTGCACAATGTCCCGCACAAACGCTACGATGTCCTGCTCTGAGGCTTTCAGAGCCAGTTTGCCGGCATCGGTTTTGCGCAGGTCAAGCATTTGATTAACGAGCCGGAGCAGCCGGTGGGCATTTTTCTGAACGAGTGACAGGCTGCTTCTGAGTTCGTGCGGGCTAACGGTTTTCTTCGTCAGCAAATCTTCTGTCGGCGTCAGAATCAGGCTGAGTGGGGTATTAAATTCGTGGGAGATGTACGAATAAAAGCGCAGCTTGTCTTCCGTAGCCAGCCGGGCCTGTTTGGAAACGGCTTCTATTTTGTCCTTCTGCTCCAGAATTTCCGCGTTCTGCTTTTCCAGCTTCCGGTAGGCCGCCTGTTTTTCGCGAACCAGGTACAACGCCCAGGCACCCAGCACCAGGACAATGACCAGACTGCCGAGGGTAATGTACAGCGTGTTTCGCTGGGTAGAATACGTATGGGTTAATTCGTCGATGCGCCGGCTCTGCTTTTCAATGTCGTACTGCTGGTCCAGGAGTTTGTCGGTCTGGGCTTTAAGCGCCCGGATATTCGACGCATCCACCTGAATCGAATTCAGAATGTTATCCCGCTTTACCGATTTCCCTTCCAGAATCCGCACGGCCGTCTCAATGGCTTCCTGTCCACCGGTTGGGTACAGAAACGAAGCCGTCAGAATCCCTTTACTAATAAACTGCATACCGGCATTCGGACCTGGCAGGGCGTCAATGCCGACAAACCGAAGCTGTTTATCCAGCCCGGCGGCTTTACTAATTTCATAGACCCCCAGTCCCATTACATCGTTATGGGTAAAGACCAGATCAGCCGTTCTGAGGTCGGCGAGGTGCGCAGCCGCTACCCGGCGGGCCGTGTCTTTTTCCCACTGGCCGTTCAGTTCTTTGCTAATCTGTACCTGCGGGTAGTGGGCTAAGGCTTCGCGTAAGCCCCGGTGCCGCTCCTGCGCCGGCGACGAGCCGGGGAGGCCCCAGACTTCGACAATCCGGCCTTTGCCTTTCAGCAGATTTCCGATGTAGGCACCGGCCATCCGGCCAATCGCCACGTTATCGGCCCCGATGTAGGCGTTGTAGGACTCGGTCTCAATCTTCCGGTCAATCACCACCACAGGAATGCCTTTTTTAAAGACCGCTTCTACCGCCTGGGTAATGGGCGTCGAGGTTTCGTTGGGCGAGACAATTAGCAGGTCAATACCCTGATCAACCAGCGCCTGAATCTGGCTGATCTGCCGGGCTGTACTGTTGCCCGCATCTTCGTAAAGGAGCGTATAATTTGGATGAAACGTTAGTTCACGGTTCATCTCGTTGAGCATGTACCGTCGCCATTCGTCGGCACCGGTGCATTGCGAAAACCCAATTCGATACGTTTTCTGCTGCTGACCAGAGGTACAGCCACTGAGCGCAGGAAGGATAGCGAAAATAAAAACGATATAAAGACGCATGACTCGCTTCTCCCTACCTTGTTTTCCTGGTGTAACGGCTCAGTTAAGCGGAAACGACCGCGGGTTCTGTTTGATAATGCTGGAGCTATGAATCAGGCCCAGGATCAGGGCCCCTGTAATAATAGCCAGGGCAATCTGCAGCGTGGCAATCAGATCGACCATGGCCGATTCGGAGTGGGATTCTTTCATCAACTGCCGGCCCACTTCCGACTGGATATTGGTCAGCTCATTGAGGTGGCGGATGGCACTGCGGAACGGAACGGCGCTGTCGGTCGTATACAGTTTATTACGCGCTGCTGTCTGGCCGGTTTCGCTTAGGCTTAGCATGCGTTGCTCCATGCCGGCATACGTCTGTACAGACTGCTTAAACGCCTGCAGGCTTTCCGACTCTTTCTGGATCAGGTACGTTTCTTCTACCTTCCGGATCAGCGAGTCGATCCGCGCGTTGTAGTGGCTTAGCTGGCCCCGAATCTGCGTGGGGGTAAGCCGGTTGCCTGCCATAAGATGCTCCTCCAGCAGGAGCCGTTTGTTGTACAGGTTTTCACTCAGATAGACCAGGTCAACGGCCGGGAGCAGCCGGTCCTGGTAAATCGAGGAGAACGATTTATCGATACCACGAATGTTACTCCGGCTAATAACGGTATTCAGGGTAACAAACACCATGATACCCGTGAGCAGCAACGCTGCCTTTATTTTCTGCTGAATGACAAATGACCACTTCATACACGTGCTGACGAAGGTACTATACGTCCCAATATAGAACGAAATAACGGGTTCATTTCAATATACCCCTAATGAAATAGTTAATGTACAACATAAGGCTGGTTTATACAACGGTCTGGCAACGTATACCTTGTTTCAATTCCGAAGACCGCAAAGGAGAATAAAGCGAGCGCTCACTGGTTTAGGTCCCGGCTGGTCGATGACAGTGCCCGGAAACGACCGGGTGTTCTGGACCGGTTCCGCTTTAGCCGGGCGGAGTAGGCTACCCGGGCAATACTAAGCAGCGGGTACAGCAAACGCAGCAGTAGGAAAAGTTTCGTGGCAGCAAGCGGGAAAAGAGGCTGGTTTAAACAGATACCGCCGGAATAAAGCAGGAGGACAGGGGCAAAACAGGATGGAAATCAGCAGGCGTGTTAATTAACTGCCAGACCCTTAAGAAACTAAATGGACCAGACAGTCGGTAAGTTGTCAGAGCGCCAATCTATTTACTAACTTTTGCTGGTTATTTTCACGCTCAATCCCCTCACGCTATGAATCCCAACCATGTTGCCTTTACCGGAACTGTCCCTAAGAACTATGAGAAGTACCTGGGCCCTTACCTGTTCGAGCCTTACGCCAAAGACCTGATAGGGCACATCGACCACCCGGCTGAGGCTGTGCTGGAGCTTGCCTGCGGAACAGGTCGGGTAACCCGTCACCTCCGGCAGCATTTTCCGGCTGCCACGCGGCTGGTTGCCACCGACCTGAATCCGGATATGCTGACCATAGCCCGGCAACTGATTTCCGGGGAAAACATGGAATGGCAGGTAGCCGATATGCAGGCGCTGCCGTTCGACGATCATACGTTTGATCTGGTGGTGTGTCAGTTCGGGTTTATGTTTGTGCCGGACAAACCCCTGGCTTTTGGCGAAGTGTACCGCGTGCTGCGGCCGGGTGGGCGTTTGCTGTTCAACACCTGGGATAAACTGGCGTACAACCAGACATCGGATCTGACAAACCAGGTCGTTGCGCAGTTTTTTCCGGATAGTCCGCCCAATTTTTTCAATATCCCGTTCTCCATGCATGACCAGCATCAGATTCGGAGCTGGCTTGAGAACGCGGGCTTTCAGGATATTTCGGTTGAACTGATAGCGAAGCAATCGGTAGGAGAGTCGCCGGAAGCCATTGCCAGGGGGCTGTTGCTGGGTACCCCGCTGTACCCGATCATTCAGGAAAGACGGCCCGACCTGCTGCCCCGGATTATCGAGGCCGCATCCAAAGCCATAGGGGAACGATTTGGATTCGAAAGCCCCGCCAGCCGAATGCAGGCCTGGGTGGCTCAGGGGGTTAAACAAGAGGAGTAGCGCCGGATAAAGCCGGCTTTATCTCCGTATCGATGTGTGTCCGTCTATGGCGTGTTCCAGGTCCAGTTCGTCGGTTGGCTCCTTGTTCAGGTGCGTATCGGCTTTCTCGCCAACGGGTTTTTTGCTGATGGTGATGCCGCCGTCGACAGAGTAAATAGCGCCCGTGACGTACAAGCCTCATCGGACGCCAGGAACAGGTACACATTGGCCACTTCTTCGGGCCTGCCCCGGCGGCTCATCGGCGTAGCTGCGGTGTTAAGCTGCTCCCTCTCCTTAGCCATCGGTCCGGTTTGCTTATGCGTCCAGGCCGTATCAATCGGGCCGGGTGTAACAAGGGTTACCGCACGCCAAATTGCGCCTGTTCCGATGCCAGCCCTTTGCAGAAGGCATGCATAAAGCCTTTGGTCCCCCCGTAGGGAGCTACCTGTGCAGTGCCAACCAGAGCGGATTCGGAGCCGGCGGTCAATACCGGCCTGCTTTTCAATTTCCGGTGCTATCGCGTCGACAGGGTCTTCCGGCAGGCCGGCTACCAGCACGCGGGCACTTTCCCAGGCAAAGGGTTACAAATAGCCTCGCCAATGCGGGAGCCCTCCGGTCACAATGGCCGGAAAAGCGGCCAGGCGTTGTCCCGGGTGTTTGTCTGTTTAAACATAGTATACTTACTATGCAGACTGGAAAGATATTAGACGATTGGTTTGTTAAATAATCTGCGTCCGGTTCTGGTGATGAATAGCTGTGGTGCTAAAATTTATGTACATTCAATGGCGAATAGTTTTCAGGAATTGTTTTACCCCTCAGTTCAATGAAACGAAAACCGTATCGTCCTAACCCCTACCTAATCCATCCGAAAGGGTATGCGCTCTCCGCAGAAAGGCGAGGCACCTCCGCCAGTGCGTATAATAACCTCGGCTACTGGTTCCTGCTGCTGATTATTCTGGTTCTGGCCGGATTCTACCATACTTACCTGTCGAAAATCCTGCAACCGCAGGCCGCCATTATCCATATCCATTTTGGGTTAATGGCAATCTGGATTGGTATGCTGATTGCCCAGCCGTTTTTGATTAAATACAAAAAAGTGGCTCTGCATCGCAGGGTGGGCCGGATCAGTTATTGGGTAGTGCCGCTGGCCATATTCTCCGGCTTTCTGATGCTGCGGGATACCTACTACCGCTTTATCGCCGATGCCCAGCAAAAAGCGGCTCAGAGCCTGTCTCCACTGGCCTCCGACGAACTACAGCGGCAGGCTGCTGCATACGTATCGGTAGTAGTATTCTGGCTCGCTATGTTCGCTACATTTTATACAATGGCTATCCTCAACCGGAAGCGGTCAGCCGTTCACGCCCGGTATATGGTCGCTGCGGCCTTATCGCTGCTGGGACCTACCGTCGACCGTATTGTCGTATTTATTCTCGGGCTGGAGAGTCTGCCCGCCGGACTACCCATTGAAATTATAGCGTTCTTTCTGGCGAATACAACGCTGGCCCTGTTGCTGTGGAACGATTATCGGTATAAGCGCCCTATCTCTGCCTTACGCAACAGCCTGCTTATTTATCTGCTTGGTCAGACCCTTTATTTTACCCTGCCGCTAACGGATGTATGGGGCCATATCATGGCGTTTATCATGAGACCGGTGCCCTGATGAAGGAGGGTTGTTTATAAAGATGTTTTTGAGGGATTTCTGACGTTTTGCTGAATTTTAGCTTTGAATAGTAAGTGATTCTTCTTGTTTTCTGAGGCTTTTGTCTAAAATCACATTTATTACTATCGTACGGTTTAATTTTAATTTTTTATGAAGTTTTGAAGCCCATTGTCTAAAAATTATCGTTTGGGTTGGATGGTAGTTGGAATATTTTGTTATTGGTGCTGTGTATTTCTGAATACTCCGGCTGTATGCCGGAAAGCCGCTTGCAAAAGCACCGGTTCCGACGCTGTTGTGCGGCCTGTAAACAGAAGACCATCATCAACCTGAACATGTATGTATACCTACAATAAAATTATTGAATCTCTGGTAGTAAACGTTAGCCGGGCCGAGTACCGGCACTGGCTTCAGTCGCTCACCATCACCGGAAACAATCACGCCCTAAACGTACTGCTACGGGTTTACGAGGGTAATGTAACCATAAAAGGCCTGGGTAAACTGGAGGCCGGTGACCTGCTGTTTATTCCGGCGGGCACATCCCTGGAGATGACGCTGGGCGAGGCAGCCAAGGCGCATATCCTTTCGCCGGAGGCCTTGCTGACCGATTCCGGCCAATACCTGCAGGTCAAGGCGGACCCCCAGTTGCTGGGTCAGTTCCCCAACTCGTTCGGCTATATCTCGTTTGGCGCTACGGTTTTCGATCAGGTCGATTTTTTTGCGGCTCTGGATGTTCCCCCGTTTATCATTTCGCCGGCAGTCCGTTCGGAAACCCATGGCCCGCCGGCCTTATCGCTGACCGAATCCCTGGATCGGGTGTTACTGGAGGTCTCTCTGGAACAGGCGGGTAAAGACCGGCTGATCCGGAACAAGACTGAAGAACTGGTTGTTGGTATTATCCGGTACATGCTGGCGAAGGGTCTGTTTGTGGAGCAACTGGTAACCAACAGCACCTACTTCAACGATCCACGGCTGATCGGCCTCTTCGCGTATATCAAAGAAAATTTAGGCGGGGATCTCTCCAATAAGGCGCTGGCCAACATAGCCCATGTGTCGGAGGATTACCTGGGCCAGTATTTCAAACAGCGGACGGGTATGAACCCGCAGGACTATATCGAATATCAGCGCATGGAAGCGGCTCTGGCGCTGCTGGGCGATTCGCGCACGAGTATCAAGGAGATAGGGAGCCGGGTGGGGTATAAGGACACGGCTTATTTCTGCCGCCGGTTTAAGCGAACCTTTGGGATACCAGCGGCTAAAATGCGCCGGCGGGGTACCCTGGCCGTTGGTTAAGTAAGCCCACATTTGCAGCTTATCTCCGGCAGGGACCGGTAACCTCAGGCATCTTTCTGTGTATGGTAGAGCAAAAACAGCAGAAAGCAGGCCGTGAGCTGGAAACCCGTGTTCTGGGCGTTCCAGGTTTTGGACTGCCACATCAGGAACCATTCACCGCCAACGGCGATAAATACTGTAAACCACAACAAAACCCCCAGGGCTAAGCCCATCGTTACGGCTTGTTTCGCTTGTCTGAACTCGTTGGCCGGTGCCCGGAACCGCCGGATCATGCGGAAAACACCCGTAAAGATCAGTAGGGCGCTGCTGAACTCTCCGCCGATAATCAGGATGAACAGGGCGTACTGAATGCCTTCGTGGTGAATGGCCCGCCAGCCGTTGCGCTCCAGCGAGAAGGTATCCGTCATCTGGGTAACCATCCGGACAAACTCAAAATTGGACGGATAATCGACCACGTTGTTCAGGCAGACCAGCGACAGGTACAGGCCCACGGCCCCGCTGAAGAGAATCTTGATGAGTCGGCTGTTCATAAGAGGGTAGGAATACCGGCAAGGTAACAAACAAAAATTGTCCATGCGTGTGGGCACAGACAATTTCGTAAGCGGAAAAAATAAAGGAGGTTCTACTGTTTGTCTTTCGTGCCCTCCAGGTTGTAGTCCATGATTTTCATCCGGAAGCCCGTCACGGCTTTGGTGGTTGCATCGCGGGTGAACGTGTAAACGGAGCCGTAGGAGCTGGTTGATTTGTATGTGTCGGGTTCCGACTGCTTTACCAGTTTATAGCGTTCATTGCTGTCGACCTGCCCGTAGAGTTCACCGTTTTCAACCGTAATGGTAAGCTTTTGGAACGTGCCATTGTCGGCGAAAGTGTAGGTGCCGGCGTATGCCTGAAGCTCTTTATCGTCGGCCGATACCGAAGCGGTGACCGGAGGGGTAAGCCCGTGGGCCGAAGCCGGCGGAACAACCGAATACATACTTAGCAGCAGGGCCGTAATCAGTAAAATGCTCATAGGTAAAGGTATTGGTTTTTGGGTTAGTTCAAAACGGCAATAGGGGCGGTAGCAGGCTGGGCAGCTACCGGCAAGAACCGGCTGATGGCCTCCTTCCACTTCGCTTCTTCGTTTTTGCAGAACGACTGGTGGGCCGAGTTCTCGTAGATAACCAGTTGTTTGTGACGGCTTCCCAGATTCCGGAAAATAGTATCTGTTTCGTGGCGCAACACCCGTGGGTCCCGAGCGCCCCAGTTAAGCAGTACAGGCATGGTCAGGTCTCTGGCGTAGGCATCGGGGCGGTAGCCGAACGACCACATACCGCGTTGTAGCCCTCCCCATAGTAACAGCAGTTCGGAAGCTGGACTTTCGGGCAGGTGCATGGTGCGGATGCGGCCTTTCACAGCATCGTACATCGTCGCAAACGGGCATTCCAGAATAATCCGGCTGGGTTTCAGGTTATGCTCCGGTATGGCTTTCAGAATGGTAGCCGCCCCCATAGATACCCCCCACAGCACAATGTTCTGCTCGCCCCGGCCGGCTACGTACTCATAAGCGGCTTCCAGGTCACGCGTTTCGCGATAGCCGATGGTGCAGACATTGCCCGAACTGTTGCCGTGCGCCCGGAAGTCGAACGACAGTGTGTTGTAGTCCAGTTCGTGGAAATACTGGGTTTCCGCCAGGATCTTCGCTTTATTGGATGCGTGGCCGTGGCACAGGATCACCGTGCCCTGTGGTTGCCGGGCCGGGACATACCAGCCTTCGAGCAGAAAGCCGTCGTTGGTCAGCAGCCGAACGGTCTCGTGCGGCACCTGCGGAAAGCCATCAACCACTGATTTGATAAACTTCATCCCAAACAGGGAGCCGGTTAGCTTTTCGGCTGTGGTGTATTCTTCGGCTTTTCTCGCGGGTAGTTTCCGGGGATTATCGTAGAAGTAGGTGAACCGGTTGGCATGAAAAGCCAGAATAACATTGAGCAGGACGAGAATACCGAAGAAGATGCGCAGGGAATGGCGAAACCATTTCATAGGACTGAAGAAAGAGGTCTAAACAAAGCTACTAAATTTCCGGCTTTTACAAGCGGGTATGCTGCGTCGCGAAATTATCGGCTGGATTGAAGAACAGAAGGGGGGAATTGCTGTCGGCTGAACGGATGGTGGGCCACCAGTAGCCGTGGTTACTGCACTGTATATCCATAATGAAGAGCTACGGTGAGCCAGTCGATCTCAGGTTTTTGCTCTTTAAAGTCTAGGGTTAGAAAAAATTTACTGATTCGACTATAAAGCTTAGGCCCAATTCCGATGCGCTCGGAGAATTTTCTTTCAAACTGACGGGGACTCAAATTGGCTTGGTCGGCAATCCAATCCAATGAGAATGGGTTTGGATTGTAGGTAAGCAATTGTCCAATTTTGTCAATGGGATGATTGCTTACCTTAATTTTAGGCAGTTTTCCAAGTAAAAAGGTTTCGACGTGTTTTATCATTTCAAAATAGTCACCCGAATTGGCAATTCGATCGTTAACGGATTTTAATTCCGAACTGATCACCGATTCGGCATCACAAAATTCGCCTGTTAACTCGTTACTGGAAAAACCCAATAATCAATGCATGGCACCGGGCTGAAATACAACCATTAACATAAGGAATTCAGAAGCAGCATTTACCAGGAAATTACGTCTCGATACCTGTTGCCCGAATAAGGCATTGGACGCTATTTTTGAGGTAGTGTTTGTCAACGGATCGTGGGATTCGATGAAACCGCGTGCAAAAAAGACGAGTGCCTGCTCGGGACGTGTGGGGTATGGAGTTGTATGGTTAAAGTCACCATACAAATTGACCAGCAGGAAGTGTCTGATGATCGATTGCAAAGCAGGGCAGGGTAGTATCTTGCGGAAAATCATAATTCACCGAGGATAGCGGTTAGTTGCGCTGGCATCGAGAAAAATGGTGAGTGACTACTAGAAAGCTTATAAACCTTCTGGCAAGGAACATTTTGGACCAGCGTGCTTTTGTCCAAATCTTTTGCTTCGGTACAAAGAATGTAAACTTTTGGTATTATCCCATACCGATCGCTTGTCAGATTCACAGGTGTTGACAGGCAAGCCAAAGATTGCCAGCTTAAATGTGCTTTGGCAAAGGCCAAATCAGTTGAAGAGTAATCGTGGTAAAACAATTGGCCGACCATTTCCGGTTTAACCATCGTAGTTTTTTGATCCTCTGACATAATCAGGCTTGCAACGAGACTTGGCTCAAACGGCTTAATGCCATTGGCCTTGTTTTGAACGGTCGCTTTTCTACCAATCCAAACACGGAATCTCCATTGTTTGGCATGAAGGCATCTAAAAATACCAACATTTCTACTTTTCCTTTTTTTAAGTTCTCGGCAGCTTGAGCGATAACAACACCTGCCATTGAGTGACCGACTAAAACGACAGGACCAGGTTGAGAATTGGCCACATTGACTATTTTGTCTACATAATCATCAAAGATCACCATTGAAACTGGTGTCTTATCATCGCCATGACCCGGTAAATCAGGTGCGAATACTTTATTGCCAGAAGCTTCGAGCATTGGTTTTACATTTTTCCAGCACCAGGCACCATGAACCAACATGTACGTTTTGGGTTGAGCAAAGGATACGGATTGAACCAGGCTAACAATGAGCAGAAGTAATAGGTTGGTTCTCATTATCGTAACGGTTTAGTGTTACAACAAATTTATTTCACCAGTAAAGGGGTTGACAAGTAAAAAAACGACAAGTTTAGGATTGGTAAAGGCAATTAATTGACATTAAAATTAGGGGAAATATTGCCTTTAAGCTATGTAGCCTCACCTACAAAAATTTATGCTTTTTCAGGGGATGGGACTTCGTCATGAGATAGTCCGGTGGATAGAAGAACGTACAAAGACAACGCTATTATCGGCAGAGCGTATGGCCGGTAGTACGGCTACCTCGCTGTACCGTTGTCACCTGCACGGGAAACGCCATCCAGAGCAGCTTGTTCTTCGGTTGTTCGATGACCAAGTCTGGCAGGCAGAGGAGCCCGACATTGCCCGGCACGAAGCCGCAACGTTACAGAAACTGGCGTCTACCGACCTGCCCGCACCGCGATTGATAGCCGTCGATGAAACCGGAGCTATAGCCGGAATGCCGATGGTGTTAATGACCCATCTGGAGGGTCAGGTAGACCTTCAGCCGAAAAACCTGCACCGCTGGCTGGCCGATATGGCGGGTATGCTGGCGCGGATTCATGCCATACCCCCCGGCGATTTTGCCTGGAAGTACTACCGGTACAATCAACCGGAACAGTTACGAATTCCCGACTGGTCAGGACAACCGGCTGTCTGGCAGCAGGCGCTGGCCATTGCCGGCCAGGTTCCACCGGAGGGAACCACCTGCCTGCTGCATCGGGATTACCATCCAACGAATATCTTGTGGAACAAGGACCAACTCTCTGCCATTGTGGACTGGCCGAATGCCTGTGAAGGTCCGCCGGGCGTCGATGTGGGGCATTGCCGCCTGAACCTGGCGTTGCTGATGGGCATTGCCGAAGCGGAGCAGTTTTTAGCAGCCTATCAAGCGGCTGCCCCGTCATTCCGGCATGAACCGTACTGGGATGTTGTAGCTGCCCTGGAGTTTTTACCTGGGCCACCGGCTGTATACCCACCCTGGCGGGAGTTTGGCGTTACAGGGCTGATGGACGAATTAATCACCAGCCGGTATGACGCATATGTAAGTCAATTGGTTGGTAAAATTTCGATGTAATCTTACCGTCATGCACTACACCCTTTCACAAAGTCAGCACCATTTTATTGTAGGGAATCGCTCCTTTGTAGAACACATCCCCTTCGACGGCCATTCCGAACTTCCGGTAAAAAGCCGCCGTCTCCTGCCGGGCATCACACCAGAGCGTATGCGCTCCCTGTGCCCTGGCTTCGTCGATAACCCGGTTCAGTAGCTGGGTGCCGATACCCTGCCGCTGGTAATCCGGATGCGTGGCGAACTTGCGGAACCGGGCAACGCCCTCGTTGACAAACAAGGAGATCACCGCTACCAGCTCCGGGCCGATAAATGCGCCGTAGTGGAATCCGGCCGCATCCTCCTCTATCTTCACATAATCCAGCGGTTTGTCCGGCCACAGCACCTGATGTCGGAGCGGGTAAGTCGCTTCCGCCGGTATAATTTGAATACCTGGGGTACTTATATTGAGCATCTTCCGGTTTTTTTGTAGGTTTCGGGTCTGTATAAGCCCCTACAAAAATGAGTCAAATCAGGAAGATTACCTTAACGGAAAACGAAATACCCCGCCAGTGGTACAACATCGTGGCCGATATGCCCAACAAGCCTTTGCCTCCGCTGCATCCCGGCACCAAAGAGCCCATTGGCCCTGAAATGCTGACTCCACTGTTCCCGATGGAACTGATTAAGCAGGAGGTAACCGGCGATACCTGGGTGGACATTCCGGAGGAGGTCCGCGATGTCTACAAAATCTGGCGGCCTACGCCGATGTACCGCGCCTACGGCCTGGAAAAGGCCCTGGGTACGTCGTCTAAAATCTATTACAAATACGAGGGCGTCAGTCCGGCCGGTTCGCACAAACCCAACACGGCCGTGCCGCAGGCGTACTACAACAAACAGGAGGGCGTAAAACGCATCACCACCGAAACCGGTGCCGGTCAGTGGGGTAGTGCGCTGAGTTTTGCCTGTCAGCTGTTCGGCATCGAGTGCGAGGTGTACATGGTACGGGTCAGCTACGAGGGCAAACCCTACCGCAAAATTCTGATGAACACCTGGGGTGCCAATGTGTACCCTTCGCCCTCCGACCGTACCGAATCGGGCCGGAAGATTCTGGCGCAGGACCCCAATTCACCTGGCAGCCTCGGTATTGCCATTTCAGAAGCGGTGGAACTGGCCATGCAGGACGAGCAGACCAAATATGCCCTGGGCAGCGTACTCAACCACGTGCTTATGCACCAGACGGTGATCGGCCTGGAATCCATTAAGCAGTTGGAGAAAGCCGGCGATATGCCCGACATTGTGGTGGCACCCTTCGGTGGTGGTTCCAACTTTGCCGGTATTGCCTTCCCGTTCCTGCGCTACAACCTGACCGAAGGCAAAACCATCCGCTGCATTGCGGCCGAGCCGGCCTCCTGCCCCAAACTGACCCGTGGGGAGTTCCGCTACGACCTGGGCGATACCGTAGGCATGACGCCCCTGCTGCCGATGTACACCCTCGGCCATAACTTTGTGCCCGCGCCGATTCATGCTGGTGGGCTGCGCTACCACGGAGCCGGTGCCATTGTGAGCCAGTTGCTGAAAGACGGCCTGATCGAAGCGCAGTCGCTGAAGCAGTTGGAATGCTTTGAGTCGGGGATCCTGTTTGCCCGCACCGAAGGCATTGTTCCGGCTCCGGAGGCTACCCACGCCATTGCGACGGTGATTCGGGAAGCGAAGCAGGCCGACGAAGCAGGTGAGCCCAAAACCATTCTGTTCAACCTCTGCGGCCACGGCCATTTCGACATGGGCGCGTACGAGCAGTACCTGTCGGGCAAACTGGTGGAGCATGAGGTAACACAGGAAGAAATCAGCGCGTCGCTGGCCGAACTGGATACGCCGGTTATTGCCTGCGTGTAATGAAGATGAGGTCAAATCAGCTTTATGGAAATTGCCGTAAAACTAAAGATCGGTAAACTGCCCTTCTTTAAGGTGTCAGTCGACGAGCTAATGCAACAGGCAGTATTGGACGGGTTCAGGATTTTACCAGTAGCCAATGAGCATATTGCTGCCTATCCGACCATACCGTTATATGAGTAGCACCGTGATCCATTTGACAGGCTGCTTCTGGCAACAGCAGTTTGCCAAAGCTGGCCATTGGTTTTTGTCGATGAGAAGTTCCGCTTATACGAAAACATACTCATGCTGATAGATGGACGATTCAGATAAAATCCCTGGGTTGTAGCTTTCGCTCGTTAGCCGACCCGCCCGAACGGATTGTATCGCGAGACGGGTAAGGTGCACGACTATGTCGCCAATAGCATACAACGCCCTTCGATAGGGCTTTTATAATCCATTGCGACCGACCGGTGTACCACGCCCGTCTCGTGCCACAGAAGCGGACGAGTGTAGGCTTCCGGCTCTTACATGGGTTATTCCCGAGACAGTGGCCCGGGAACGGGATTCGGCAGTTAATTAATTCAAATCAATTAATTGGCAGTGGTCCGACAAATCGGCTACAAGATCGGTCATCCTATCGTTAACGACATGATTACCTCATTCACCTACTACTTAGCGTCACCCTTACACCTATGTCACTCAATTGTGTTATTCCGCGCCGGGAGGCCCTGAAAGGGCTGGCTGCGGCCAGCCTGATAAACCCGCTTACCGCTACGCAATCCGCTACAGCGGCTGCCGGCGACGTTGTGAAGCCGTTCAGCATTCATATCTTCTCCAAATGCCTGCAGTTCCTGAACTGGAACGAACTGGCCGCAGTAGCCGCCGATCTGGGGCTGGATGGGGTCGACCTTACCGTGCGTCCGGATGGGCATGTCGAACCGGCACGGGTAAAGGAAGACCTGCCCAAAGCGGTGGAGGCTCTGCGGAAGCGCGGCATACAGTGTCCGATGATGACCACCAAAGTTACCCAGGCATCGGATGCCCAAAGCCGGACGCTGCTGGAAACGGCCGGCCGGCAAGGTATCCGTTATTACCGCACAGACTGGCTGTCGTACCCCAGCGATCAGCCAATTCCGGCCGCCATGAAACAGGTTGAACGGCAGCTTGCCGAACTGGCGAAATTCAATCAGCAGTTAAACCTTGTTGGAGTCTATCAGAATCATGCCGGCACCAGCTTCGGCTCGGTGGTCTGGGATGTGGCCCAGGTGCTGAATGCCGTCAATAGCCCGGCCATGGGCAGTCAGTATGATATCCGGCATGCGGTGGTGGAAGGCGGCACGGCCTGGCCGCTGGGCCTGCGGCTGATTCAGCCGCACATCCGGATACTGGCCATCAAGGATTTTGTCTGGGAAAAGGTTAATGGCCGGTGGAAGGTGGTCAACGTACCGCTGGGGCAGGGTATGGTCGACTTTCCAGCGTTCTTTAAACTAGTGAAACAATACAACCTCCAGGTCCCGCTTTCCTTCCACGTCGAACACCCCATCGGCGGGGCTGAAGAGGGGCACCGGACCATCTCCATCCCACGCGATTCGGTATACAAGGCCATCAGCAAGGATCTGGTAGTATTGCGGGGGTATTTGAAGGAGGCTGGGTTGTGAACTTCACCCCCAACCCCCTTCAGGGGGTTGGGGGTAAATAAAAACTATATGAAACAAACCCTATTACTCGTTTCCCTGCTCTGCCTCTCGCTCAGCACAACCGCCCAACCCAAATCAACCGTTCAACCACTGAACCAGTCAACCCTGGACGGTATCGTGCAGAAACATATCCGGAACTACTACGGCGAGTTGTATGACTTTATCAGCCTGCCGAGCAACGCCTACATCAAAGAGCACGTTCAGCCTAATCTGGACTGGCTGCGTAATGCGTTTGGCCGGCGCGGCTTTTCGGTAGAGTTTTTGCCGACCAAAGGGCACCCGGTGGTCTTTGCCGAACGGAAAGCCGATGCGGCTCCGTCGGGCCCACTAAAAACCCTGCTGTTTTACATGCACTTCGACGGGCAGCCGGTGGAGCCGTCGGCCTGGCAGCAGGAGTCGCCGTATAAGCCGGTACTCAAGCGCATGAACGCCGGGGGCCAGTGGGAGGCTATGGGCTGGCAGACGCTGCAAACCAGTTATGACCCGGAGTGGCGCATTTACGCCCGCGCCGTCTCCGACGACAAAGGGCCCATTGCCATGATGCTGGCGGCTCTGGATATGATGCAGAAAGAGAAAATCGGGCAGCGCTATAATCTGAAAGTGCTGCTGGATAGCGAAGAGGAGATGGGCGCTCCCAACCTGCCGGCCGCCGTGCAGCAGTACCGCGACAAACTGGCCGCCGACTTCCTGATGATCATGGACGGTCCCCGCCACCTCTCGAACCGACCAACGCTCTCGTACGGCTGCCGCGGCATCACCGAACTGACACTGACGACCTACGGCCCCCGCGTATCGCAGCACAGCGGACACTATGGCAATTACGCCCCAAACCCGGCACTTCGGATGGCGCAGTTGCTGGCGTCTATGAAGGACGAAGACGGCCGCGTGACCATACCCGGTTACTACGACGGCATCACCATCGACGAAAATGCCCGCAACATCCTGGCCGCCGTGCCCGACAACGAAGAGGCCATCCGGCAGAAGGTAGGCTTTGCCCAACCCGATAAGGTGGGCCGGAACTACCAGGAAGCGTTGCAGTACCCGTCCCTTAACATTCGCGGGCTGGTCAGCGCCAACGTGGGCGAGAAGTCAAACACCATCGTGCCTGACAAAGCCGTAGCGGAGATCGACATTCGCACCGTGCCTGAGACCGACTCCCAGCGATTGATCGACCTCGTCCTGAACCACATCCGCAGCCAGGGGTACCATGTTCTGGACCGTGAGCCGACGGATGAAGAGCGTCAGAAGTACCCGAAGCTGATTTCGGTGAAATCCGTGATTGCCATGCTGCCGGTGCGGACGGAGTTTGGCATCTACCCCGACCGCTGGCTGTCGGCGGCCATGACCCGTGCCTTTGGGCAAGAGCCGGTCAAGATCCGGATAGGTGGCGGATCGGTGCCCATTGCGCCGTTTATCCGGGTGCTGAACATCCCGGCCATTCACGTACCGATGGTCAATATGGATAACAATCAGCACGCGGCCAATGAAAACCTCCGGCTGGGCAATTATGTAGACGGCGTAAAGACCTGGCTGGCCATTCTGACCCAACCAGACGTGAAGTAGTGCCTACACTGGTGGGCCAAATAGCACCTTTACGGCTCCTTTCAGCGACCTGGTCTTGCGCAGGTCGTGCCAGATGTCGCGCCATTCGTGGAAGTTGAGGTAAACTACGTTCTGCGATTCGACGGGTTTGGTTAAGCCATACTTCGGTGTCTCGGTTTCCTCCTGAAACGTACCAAACAGCCGGTCCCAGACAATCAGCATGGAGCCGAAGTTCTTGTCCAGGTAAGCGTCATTGCTGCCGTGGTGGACGCGGTGGTGCGAGGGCGTCACGAAGATGAACTCGAACCAGCGGGGTAGCCGGCCAATCACTTCCGTATGAATCCAGAACTGGTACAGCAGATCAAGCTGGTAGCAGGAGAACGCAATCACCGGATGAACGCCGGTAAGCCAGGCTGGTATGAAGAAAATGATCTTCAGGTGCTGCGTCCAGGAGTTGCGGAAGGCCGTCGACAGGTTCAGGTGCTCCGACGAATGATGCGTCACGTGCGTTGCCCACCAGACACGTTGCTTATGCGCCGTGTAGTGAGCCAGGTAATTGCAGAAGTCTATAACCACCAGCGCCACCAGCCACGACCACCAGGTAGGCGGGATGCGCCAGGGTGTCAATTCGTAAAAGAAAATACCCAGGGCCAGCATAAAGCTTTTCAGGAGGGCATTAATAATCAGGCTGCCGATGCCGATGCCCAGCGACGCCCGGAAATCGGCTCCGTCGTAGTCTTTTTCCGGATGAATGCGGATGATGAGCCACTCGATAAGCAATGCCAGAATAAGAATCGGGACGGCATACAATAGGATAGGTGGCAGGTCCTGCTCAAGCTGTTGTACGTTCATAAGTCTGGAATGGTGTGGTGAAACATGGAATTCCAGAAGCAGCGTTGGCTGCTCCCTTATGAAGACCTTTATGTAAACAACGCCCCCTATTCCGCAATTGTTAAAAATTTGTAACGAACGCGTCTGCTTTGTAGAAGCTTGAAAATCAATTGGATAGATGTTAATAGAAAAGAGTGTCATGCATAATCGGCGTTTAAACCGCAGCATGACACTCTCTTGGGCGGGTGGGGTAGATGGTTAACTAAACGGCAGTTTTCCCAGGTCGACGTTGCCGCCGGTCAGAATTATGCCTACTTTTTTTCCGGCAAAGCGGTCGGGATGTTTCAGTACCACCGCGAGGGGTACGGCACAGGAGGGCTCGATAATGATTTTCATCCGTTCCCAGACCAGCCGCATGGCCGCCGTAATCTCCGGGTCCGAAACGGTCAGAATGTCGGCGACGTGCTGCCGGATATAGCCCAGGGTCCGCTCGCTGAGGGTCGTCAGCAAACCATCGGCAATGGTGTTGATGTAGGGCGCTTTCTCGACGCGGCCGGACTGAAACGACTGGATGGCGTCGGCGGCTCCTTCCGGCTCTCCGGCAATCACGATGGTTGTAGGAGAGAGGTAATGCGTAGCAAGCGCCGTACCGCTCAGCAGACCGCCCCCGCCGACGGGAGCCATCAGGATGTCAAACGGCTTGTCCTGTCCGGCATCTTCAATGAGTTCTTTGGCGGCCGTGGCCTGTCCGGCAATCACCCGGTCGTCATCGAAGGGGTGAACCATCACGGCACCGGTGCGGGTCATCACCTCCTGAACCCCGGTTTCGCGGGCCTCCAGCGTGGGTTCGCATTCAATCACCTCGGCACCGTAGCCGAGGACAGCTTCTTTCTTCACCTGCGGGGCCGTGCGCGGCATCACAATGTACGCTTTGGTACCCACCTGCCGGGCGGCATAGGCAATCGCCTGCGCGTGGTTACCGGAAGAGTGGGTGGTTACCCCATTAGTCAGGTCGTCGGGGGTAAGCTGCAACACGGCATTGACCCCACCACGCGCTTTAAAGGCACCAATTTTCTGGAAATTCTCAGGTTTAAAGTAAATATCGGCACCCGAGCGTTGGTTGATGGTCTGGTTGGTCAGAACGGGGGTGCGGTGAATATAGGGCCGGATGCGGTCGTGGGCCTCCTGAATGGTTTCGAGGGTAATCATGGTTTGTGCGATTGGGCAGCGAAAGTTACGAAAAAGCCGCCGTTGCCAAACGGACGCTTTTCTCATTCGGGGCTGCTGCCGGATTAGGGTATAATTGCTGGTTCTTTTTCGGTTATAAATCCGACGCATCAGGCTTTCTATACTAATCCCGAACATGTGATATGATAAAGTTTACCTTTACCCTCATTGCCGCCTTCTTTTTGTTTTCCTGGGCACCTACCGATAAGACCGTCACCCGGCCGTCGGGCCACGCGCTGTATAAACCCGGTGCAGACTCGTTGCTGAAAGCCGTCCGCTGGCCGGTGGATATTAATCTGACCTATTTTTCCGGCCCGGAACTGACACCCAGTCCGGCCTGTCTGGCGGTAGCGGCTACCGGAGAGATCTTCGTAGGCGTTGATAAGCAGGGGTCGCTGGGTAAAAAGCCGAACCTGGGCAGCATTGTCCGGCTGGTCGACACCGATAACGACGGCAAAGCAGACGCGCATACGGTATTTGCGGAAGTGAACAACCCACGCGGCATCATTGCCCTGGGCGATCAGTTGTTTGTGCTGCACGCTATCTTTTCGCCGGAAACGGGCAAAGCTACGGGTATGGATCTGGTTGTATTTGACGATAAGAACCGGGATGGGGTGGCTGATGGCCCTTCGAGGCCCCTCATTCAGCACATCAGCAACCCCAGGTTCATCCAGGAACGGGGTGTCGACCATGCCACCAATGGTATACGGATGGGCATCGACGGCTGGATCTACATCGCGGTTGGGGACTTTGGCTTCCACAACGCCGTTGACCGTTCCGGCAAAAAGCTGACTATGCTGGGCGGAGGCATCGTGCGCGTACGACCCGATGGCACCGAAATGGAGCTGTTTTCCCACGGCCTGCGCAATATCTACGATGTGGCCATTGACCCCTACATGAATGTGTTTACCCGCGACAACACCAACGACGGGGGCGGCTGGAACATCCGTTTCTCGCACCAGATACAGTCCGGCGAATATGGTTACCCGGTGCTGTTCAAGAACTTCACCGATGAAATTATTCCGGCGCTGGTTGATGTAGGGGGCGGTTCGGGTACGGGCTCGCTGTTCCTGGACGAACCTACCTGGCCCCAGAAATACAACCAGGTACCGATGATGGCCGACTGGGGAAGAAACCAGTTGTATATTCACCGGGTAACGCCGGACCGGGCCAGCTTCACCCAGCAGGAAGAAGAGTTTATCAAACTGCCGCAGATCTCGGATGTCGATGTCGACGGATCGGGCCGGTTGTACATGGCAGCTTGGAACGGGGCGGGTTACATGGGTAATCCCAACAAAGGGTTTGTGGTGCGTGCCATTCCGCAGAACTGGACCTACCAGGCGTTTCCCGATGTAAAGAAAGCGTCGGTTAAGCAACTGACTAATCTGCTCAAATCGAATAGTGCCGTAGCCCGGTTGCAGGCATCACAGGAACTGCTGACCCGGCCGGTAAAGCAGACAGCTAAAGCGGCCTGGAACATAGCCACCGATAAAAAATTGCCGTTGGCAAACCGGGTGGCGGGTATGTTTACCTACGCGCAGGCTGCCGGCGAGGCTGGTATCGGCAACCTGGTTACACTGACGCAGGATGCACCCATGCGTGAGTTTGCGCTACGGGCGCTGGCCGACCGCAAGCCGCTGGTAAACAAGGTGCCGCTGGAGCCTTTCCTGGCCGGGGCGAACGATCCGTCGGAGCGGGTTCAGGTGGCAGCATTGATTGGCCTGGGCCGGCTGGAGCGGAAAGAAGCGGCCCAAACGCTGTTGCAGGTGAGGGTTCCTGAGTCCTTTGCCGCACCGGTCAAAGGCACAGAAGGGCCGCACGCCAAACCGAATGCCGCTATTGTACCGGCCCATGTGGCGGTGCAGTCGCTGGTGAAACTAAACGCCGTAGAAGCCTGTGTGCAGGCAATTGGCTCGCCAAACAGCACTCTGGCCCTGTGGGCACTTCGGTATATGCACACGCCGGCCGCCGTGGATGGGATGATTCAGGCGTATAAGCAGACCAGGGATGACCGGCTTAAGCAGCAGCTCCTGATAACCCTCGCGCGGCTGTACAAAAAAGAAGCGCCGTATGATGCGTCGTGGTGGTGGAGCACCCGCCCGGATACCCACGGCCCCTACTACAAAGCCATTGACTGGGAATCGTCCCTGGCGATAAAGAACCTGTTGCTGGATGCGTGGAAACAAGCCAATGACAAGCCCTTTTTCACTGACTTGAATAGCCGGCTCCGGCTGGAAATTGCCGAATTCGGCCAGGAGGAGCCTGTAGTTGTTCAGGAGGAGCGCAAAGTCGACCTGGAGAAGATCCGGAGCAAAAAGGGACAGGTGGGCGAGGCTTCCATTGAAGACGTTATGCTGGCCATTGCCAAAATTCCGGGCGAACCCGCTCTGGGTAAAACGCTGTTTACCCAGCAGGGTTGCGTAGCCTGTCACAGCCTCGCGAGGAACGAGCCGATGAAAGGCCCCTTTATGGGTCAGATCGGCTCTATTATGACGCGGGAGCAGATTGCCGAGTCTATTCTCAAGCCCAACGCATCCATCTCGCAGGGATTTTCGACGGTACTGGTAACGGCCAAAGGCAACAAGAGCTATACCGGATTTATCACGGAAGAATCGGCTACCCGGCTGGTGATGCGGGACATTACCGGGCAGGTGTACACCGTCCGGAAAGCTGATGTGCTGAGCCGCAAAGAAATGGATACCTCCATGATGCCGGCCGGTCTGGCCAACGCCTTGTCTTACGATGAATTCGCTTCGCTGATTACATTTCTGGCGCAGCAGAAATAGCAGCGCATCCGTTTATAAAGCAAAGCCGCCGGTTGAGAGACCGGCGGCTTTGTATTAATCGTTTATATGGGTGTTACACCGTTGCAAACATCGACTTGGCTTTAGCTTCCAGCAGCGTATCTCCCATCAGATACAGATCGGCCTGGCGGGCGGCTTCGCGGCCTTCCGAGATAGCCCACACCACCAGCGACTGACCCCGGCGCATATCGCCGGCGGCAAATACCTTCGGGTTGGTGGTGGTCTGGTAGTTGCTGGCTTTTACGTTCCCGCGCTCGTCGTACTCCACGCCCAGTTCATCCAGTAGCCCCTGGTGCTGCGGGTACAGGAAGCCGGCCGCCAGCAGTGCCAGTTCGCAGGGCATATCACGCTCGGAGCCTGGTACCTCAACCATCTGCATCCGGCCGTTAACGCTCTTCCACTCCAGGTCTACAATTCGCAGGGCTTTCAAATTCCCGTTTTCGTCGCCAATGAACGCCTTGGTATTGATGGACCAGTACCGGTCGCAGCCTTCTTCGTGCGAGGTCGAGGTACGTACCATCATGGGCCAGTTGGGCCAGGGTGTACTTTCGGCCCGCTCTTTGGGCGGCATCGGCATCAGTTCGATCTGCGTCACGGTTGCGGCACCGTGGCGGTTGGAGGTTCCTACGCAGTCGGAGCCGGTGTCGCCACCGCCGATCACGACTACGTTTTTGCCCGTTGCCCAGATGTCGCCGTGGGTGTACTCAGCGCCCTGATGATCTTTTTTGACCGGCAGTTCGGATACCCGCTTGTTCTGCTGGCTCAGGAACTCCATCGCAAAGTGTATGCCGTTCAGCTCGCGGCCTGGTATGGCCAGGTCACGGGGCACGGTGGAGCCGCCGGTGAGCATCACCAGGTCAAATTGCTCCATGAGTTCGTTGGCTTTGATATCTACGCCAACGTTGGTGTTGGTTTTAAACACCACGCCTTCGTCTTCCATCACCTGCAACCGGCGGTCGATCACCCACTTCTCCAGCTTAAAATCAGGGATTCCGTAGCGCAGCAGACCCCCAATCTGATCGGCCCGTTCGAATACTGTTACGGAATGACCGGCTTTGTTCAACTGGGCCGCAGCCGCCAGACCCGCCGGTCCGGAGCCGACAATGGCCACTTTCTTGCCTGTCCGTTTGGCAGGAATCTGGGGTGTCACCAGGCCTTTGGCAAAAGCGGCTTCAATGATCGATTTCTCGATAAACTCAATGGCAACGGGCGGTTTGTTGATGCCCAGCACGCAGGACGATTCGCAGGGGGCGGGGCAGATACGGCCCGTAAATTCCGGGAAGTTGTTGGTCGACGCCAGAATTTCGTAGGCGTAGGCCCAGTTCTGCTCGTAAACGGCATCGTTGAACTCCGGTATGATATTGCCCAGCGGACAGCCGCTATGGCAGAAAGGGGTGCCGCAGTCCATACAGCGGGCCGCCTGCTTCTGCGAGTCGGCCTCCGTAAACGGCATTTCAATTTCCTTATAATCGTGAATCCGCTCCTGTGGGTTGCGCTTCTTCGGCAGTTCGCGGGTGAATTCTAAAAATCCAGTGGGCTTTCCCATGGGATATTATTTATGAATAGGTGAATTGCGATTTTACATTGTTTCAGGTTCCAGGTTAGCGCTGGTGCGTTAGCCTACCTGAAACCTGAAACTACCTTAAAGCGGATACGCTAACTGTCTCTGCGGCCTGCTCAGCTTTGCGGGTGAGCAGGGCCTTCTTGTAGTCGGTCGGGAATACCTTGACAAACTGGCGGGAGGTTTCTGCCCAGTTCTCCAGAATGCCGGCGGCTACCGTACTGCCGGTCAACTGCTGGTGCTTCTCGATATAGGCACGCAGCGTTTGCCGGTCGGCTTCATCCGGCGTTTCCAGTTCCACCATCTCCTGGTTGCAGCGATCCGGGAACACGCCGTTCGGGTCGAAGACGTAAGCGATACCCCCGCTCATGCCGGCGGCAAAGTTGCGGCCGGTTTCGCCCAGAATAATCGCCAGCCCACCCGTCATGTATTCACACCCGTGGTCGCCTATGCCTTCTACCACCACTTTCGCGCCCGAATTACGCACGGCAAAGCGCTCACCGGCCATGCCGCGGATAAAGGCTTCGCCGGAGGTAGCGCCGTAGAACGATACGTTACCGACAATGCTGTTTTCCTCCGGCTTAAACTTCGCCGTCCGGTCCGGATAAACAATCAGTTCCGCCCCGCAGAGACCCTTACCGAAGTAGTCGTTGGCGTCGCCTTCCAGTTCGAGGGTGACACCCCGCGTGTTGAACGCGCCGAAGCTCTGACCGGCCGTACCGCGAAACTTGAAGTGGATCGTGCCGTCGGGCAGGCCGGGACCACCGTACACCCTGGATATTTCATTGGACAGCATTGTGCCCAGCGAACGGTTCAGGTTGATGACTTTATAATCGGCTGCCACCGGCTCGGCTTCTTCCAGGGCGGGCTTAGCCTTCAACAGGAAGTCCCAATCCAGAATATCCGCTATGCCGTGATCCTGTTCTTCCTGTTTGTAGAGGGCTACATCCAGGCTCACCGGCTCTTTGTACAGCAGCGCCGACAGGTCTACGTTCTTGTACTTCCAGTGCTGAATATCCCTGCGCATTTCCAGCATCTGCACCTGACCCACCATTTCGTCGACGGTGCGGAAGCCCAGTTCGGCCATGATCTCGCGGAGTTCCATAGCCAGGAACGTGAACATGTTCACCACATATTCCGGCTTCCCTGTAAATAAGGCCCGCAACTCTTTGTTCTGGGTCGCTACGCCTACCGGGCAGGTGTTCAGATGGCACTTGCGCATCATAATGCAGCCGGTAGCGACCAGCGCGGCCGTGGCTACGCCGAACTCTTCGGCACCCAGCAGGGCCGCAATGGCGAGGTCACGACCGGTCCGAATTTGTCCGTCGGCCTGAATGGTGACGCGGCCGCGCAGTTTGTTTTTCACCAGCGTCTGGTGCGTTTCGGCCAGCCCCAGTTCCCAGGGCAGACCCGCGTGCCGGATTGAACTCAGCGGAGAGGCTCCCGTACCGCCATCGTGTCCCGAAATCAGGATGTGGTCGGCATGGGCTTTGGCAACGCCGGTAGCGATGGTGCCTACGCCGGCTTCCGATACCAGCTTCACGCTGATGCGGGCGGCCCGGTTGGCATTCTTCAGGTCGAAGATGAGCTGGGCCAGGTCCTCAATGGAGTAGATATCGTGGTGGGGCGGGGGAGAGATCAGACCTACACCCGGTGTGGAGTGCCGCACGCGACCGATCCACTCGTCCACCTTATGACCGGGTAACTGACCACCCTCGCCGGGCTTGGCTCCCTGCGCCATTTTGATTTGCAGCTCTTTGGCGTTGGTCAGGTAATAGCTCGTTACGCCAAAGCGACCGGAGGCTACCTGCTTGATCGCCGAACTCAGGTTGTTGCCGTTTTCGTCGGGCTGGTAGCGGATTTCGTCTTCACCGCCTTCGCCGGAGTTGCTCTTGCCGCCGATGCGGTTCATGGCAATAGCCAGCGTCGTGTGGGCTTCCCACGAAATAGAGCCGAACGACATGGCTCCCGTGGCGAACCGTTTGAAGATCGACTCAATCGGTTCTACTTCATCGAGCGGTACCGGATTGCCTTTTTTGAACTTCAACAGGCCGCGCAGGGTCATGGCCTGCTGCGTCTGATCGTCGATGAGCTTCGCGTATTTTTTATAAACCTGGTAGTCGTTCGTTTTGGTCGAGTGCTGTAGCAGGTGAATGGTATCCGGGTTGAACAAGTGACGTTCTCCGCGCTGTTTCCACTGGTACACACCGCCCACTTCCAGCCGCTGGGCAGAAGCGATTGGCTTTTCGGGGAAAGCGGCCCGGTGCCGTACCTCTACCTCCCGCGCAATTTCCTCCAGACCCATTCCACCAATACGGGAAACCGTACCGGTGAAATAATGGTCAACAACCTCTTTGTTCAGGCCCAGGCACTCAAAAATTTGCGCGCCCTGGTACGACTGCAGGGTCGAGATGCCCATCTTCGAGAAGATCTTGAGCAACTCGCCGTTCACGGCTTTAATGTAGTTTTTGTAAAGTTTATCGACAGGGTAGTCGCTCTCGAGCAGCCCCTGCTCCCTCATATTGGCGATGCTCTCAAACGCCATGTAGGGGTTGATACCGGCCGCACCATAACCGATCAGCGTAGCAAAATGGTGCGTTTCCCACACATCACCTGCTTCCACCAGAATACCTACTTTGCCGCGCAGACCCTGGCGGATCAGGTGGTGGTGTACGGCCGCCGTAACCAGCAGCGACGGAATGGGCGCGTGGTCGGAGTCGATAGCCCGGTCAGAGAGAATAATGATCTCAAAGCCGTCTTCGATGGCGTCTTCGGCGTAGCGGCAAACCCGCTCCAGCGCCCGCTCCAGGCCAGCACCACCGGCATCGGCCCGGAAATAGGTGTTCAGCGTCTTGGCCTGGAAGTGGTGCCGGTCAATGAACCGCAGCTTATCAAATTCTTCGGTGGTCAGCACCGGCTGGTCCAGTTCTACCTGCCGGCAGTGCTGGGGCGTTTCGGTGAGCAGGTTGTAGGTAGCACCCACGAACGAGATCAGCGACATGATGGACCGCTCCCGGATGGGGTCGATGGGCGGGTTGGTTACCTGCGCAAACAACTGCTTGAAGTAGTTGGCCATGTGCTGACTCTGGTCCGACAAAACGGCCAGCGGCACATCGGTACCCATTGAACCGAGTGCTTCTTTGCCGGTCTCCGCCATAGGAGCCAGGATCATGCGGAGGTCTTCGGAGGTCATCCCGAAGGCCTTCTGGCGCTTCAGCAGGGTCTTCTCGTCGTAGCGGTTGTACGAGCGCACCGGAGCTTCCAGACCCGAGATACGCATTTTATACTCGTCCAGCCACTCCTGGTACGGCTGCCGGGCGCAGATGTCGGCTTTCAGCTCTTCGTCGGCGATAATGCGGCCCTGCTCCAGATCAACCACAAACATTTTGCCCGGTTGCAGACGCCCTTTCTTCACTACCTTCGCCTGATCAACGTCCAGCACCCCCGCTTCCGACGCCATAATCACGACATCGTCTTCGGTGACCCAGAAACGCGACGGACGCAGCCCATTCCGGTCGAGGGTAGCGCCCACAATGCGGCCGTCGGTGAACGAAATAGAGGCCGGGCCGTCCCAGGGTTCCATCAGGGCTGCATGATATTCATAGAACGCACGCCGGGCGGGGTCCATCTGCTCGTTGCCGTCCCAGGCTTCCGGAATCAGCATCATCATGACGTGCGGCAACGACCGCCCGCTCATCACCAGCAGTTCGATGGCATTGTCGAGGTTAGCCGAATCCGACTGATTATGATCGCAGATCGGCCGCAGCATGTCGAGTTCTTCTTTCGTGAACTTCGACGACTCCAGCAGCGCTTCTGCCGCCTTTATCCAGTTGACGTTACCCTTCACGGTGTTAATTTCTCCGTTATGGGCAATGTACCGGAACGGCTGCGCCAGTTTCCACGACGGGAACGTATTAGTCGAAAAGCGTGAGTGAATGACCGCCAGTGCCGAAACCACTTCTTCGTGCTGCAGGTCGGGGAAGTACTGCTCCAACTGACCGGTTGTGAGCTGACCTTTATACGTAATGGTCCGGCAGGAGAGTGAGGAGAAATAGAAATTATCAACACCCGCCACGGTTTCGTTAATCATGCGGGTACTATGATTTCTTAGTACGTATAGTTTACGCTCAAAATCGTCGGCGTTTGTAATAGTAGACGGGCGACGGATAAATACCTGCTCCATCTGGGGTTCGCAGGACCGGGAGCCTTCGCCCAGGTCACTGTTATCGACCGGTACAACCCGGTAGCCCAGCAGGTGAAGGCCCAGTTTCTTGATCTTTCGGTTCAGGACCGCCCGGCATTCGTCGCGCAGGCGCTGTTCCTTCGGAAAATACACCATACCCACGCCGTATTCCAGCGCCGGGGGCAAGGCAATATTGAGCTTGCGGCACTCGTCAACGAAGAACTCGTGGGGAATCTGGAGTAAAATGCCCGCGCCATCACCGGTATTAGGTTCGCAGCCACAGGCTCCGCGGTGGTCCATACGCCTGAGCATCGACAGGCCGTCGGCAACAATCTGGTGCGATTTACGACCCTTGATGTGGGCGACAAAGCCGATGCCACAGGCGTCGTGTTCAAATTCGGACCGGTAGAGGCCCTCAGTAGCGGGTATCCGGAAGTCAGCAGGCTGGTGCTCCCGTTGGTCAATCTGGTCAGCCATGGGCGTAACTAGGTTGGTTAGGCCATTGAAAATTTAACAATTCGAAGAATTAATAGCCACTTATTAAAATTTGAAGAAAGCGGCTTTTTAGGAGCGTTTGTGATAAAGTCATGCAATATAATACATAAAAGATTTGGTTAAAATAGCGATTGGCGGAATAATATTCGTATGCATCTATATTATGAGATTTATACTAATCTTTCTCTTTTAATGAATAGAATTTTAAAGAAAACCAACCTTTCATTTTTTAGTTTTTATGCGTTACCAGCAGAAATGTTCTAACTAAGTTATTAGTTGTTAGCTGTCTTTGACCATTTATCCATAATAGGTGCGCTAAAGGTTATTCATCCCATCAGGTTTCAGAAAAGCATATCCGTTCCGGAGTCAGGTCAATAGCTGGTAGTAACCGCTTGCTCAAACCAGTTTGCTTATAATAAGTAATTACCCTACCTTAATTCAAAAAATATCAATCTTTTTCGCTCTAAAAACTATCGTATTTATGATACGTACACTCCTGATTGATGATGAAGAGCATTGCCTGGCTACGCTTCGCTGGCATCTCGACACGTATTGTCCCCAGGTGCAGATAGTCGGGAGCTGTTTTTCGGGGGCAGAAGGCCTTACAGGTATTTATACGCATCAGCCTGACCTGGTCTTCCTCGATATAGAACTGATTACCACCAGCGTGTTATCCACGCGATCCGGTTCAGTGCCTTAGATTATATCTTAAAACCTATCGATAAAGAAGAATTAAAGAGGGCAGTCGACAAACTCAGTCGTCATCCCGGCCAGTATATCACGGCCGACCAACTGACCCTGCTTTTTCGGGTCCATCACTCGCACCTGGTCAATCTGAACGAGATCAGTAAGTATGTAAAAGGCGACGGTGGCTATGTGGTCATGAGTGACAGCACTATTGTCAACGTGGCCCGTAGCCGGAAAGAGGCCCTGCTGAACTTTTTCGTCTCCTGAGTTTGCCACTCTCTTTGACTAAATACAGAGAGTGCCGGCTCCGTTAGTTGACCGGTTTTGCCAAATACTCATTGAGAATAACCATCTGAAGCTCCGAATCGTAAACGGCTAAATACCTGTTTTTGGTTGGGTGTAGCTTTCTTACATTCAGGTTAGTATTTTCAGATTGAAATAACTTCCTCGAAACCAGATACGTTAAGGTATGACTCTTTTTAACCACCATCCGCCAAAATGGCTTATCTGCCTTTGTGCAATGTTACTTTTCTCCATAACAGGACAGGCTCAGCAGGATACGTATGCTGAAGAAGCCAACTACTCCGGGAAGGGACATTGGAAACTGTTTACCGATAATCAGAGCCACAGCACAATTATTAAATTCTACAATGCCGAGCGTCGGTTGGTCTACGAAGAGGTGCTTGCCGGGAAATACATAAAGCTGACTGACCAGAATGTCTATCTGATCAATCGGGTCTTTGACCAAATAATGGAGAACCGGCTTATTGCGGGCAGCGTAAAATCTGCTCCGCTCGAAGCGGTAATGGTCAGTAACCGGACAGCCGTATGGACAGGGCCGGCGCTTAAGCCTGAATCCATTGCGGGGGTAAACGTACACAACGGACTGAATTACAACATAGGCCTGAACACTCACCTGACTGATTACAACGCCAGACAGATGTTGCACGTGCAGGTGGACAATCCGGAACGGTACCGCCTATACATCCGGTTGCAGGATCGGAACGGGCAGACCATTTATGCGGAGACGGTTACCCAACCTGCCTGTCTGGTTAAATTAAATCTTACCCAATTAAAGGCTGAATCCTACACGCTGGAGGTAGCAACGCCGAACAAAAAGTATACGTACGAACGGAAGATCGTGTTAGGCGTAGCTACTCCGTCGACCCGCTTTAACCACAGCGCTTTCGCCAATACTCAGTAGCCGCTTCTGATCCGCAGGGTATGGGCTGGCAGGTCTGCGCATCCGCTACGGAGCGTAGTCATACTTGGTTTATTTAGGTTAGGGATGACCTATTTGTTTACTCAGCATGTGACCGGTTGGCCACATGCTGTTTTATTTGGCCGCGACGGGTTGAAGTTGTTGCAGTAGCCGTACGGCTTCTACCGCTTCCTTCACATCATGTACCCGCAGGATTGATGCCCCTTTAAGCAGCGCCACCGTATTCAGCACCGTGGTGCCGTTCAGAGCCTCTTCGGGGGTGATGTTGAGCGTTCGCCAGATAGTCGACTTGCGGGACAGCCCGACCAGCAGCGGTTCATCAAACACCTGGAAGGCTTCCAGATGGTTCAGAAGCTGAAAATTCTGCGTCGGGACTTTGGCGAATCCAAAACCGGGGTCCAGCACGATGTCTGTCTGGCCCAGTGCCCGTAGCGCTGCCAGCGGAGTTTGGAGTTCGTCGATGACATCGGTAACCACATCCTGATACTGAGTCAACTGCGCCATTGTCTGCGGGGTACCGCGCATGTGCATCAGCACATAGGGTACGCCCAGTTCGGCTACGGTCTGAAACATCGCCGGGTCCAGCCCCCCGCCCGACACATCATTCACCAGACACGCGCCGGCCTCTACCGCCTGCCGCGCTACCGATGCCCGAAACGTATCCACCGAAAGCAGCGCATCCGGAAAACGATCCAGAATGGCTTCTATCACGGGCAGCACCCGGTCGGCTTCTTCGCCGGCACTGATGTCGGCGGCACCGGGGCGGGTTGAGTACCCCCCCACATCCAGAAACGTAGCTCCCTCGGCCAACATGCGCTCCGCCGTTACTACCGCCTGTTCGGCGGTAATCACTCGGCTGCCGCTGTAAAACGAATCCGGGGTGAGATTCAGAATGCCCATCACCGCAGCCGGGCGTAAATCCACCAGCTTCCCCCGGCAGTTGAGCGTTTTTTTCGTAACTTTCGGCAATTTGATCGTTTGAGGTTTGAATGGTCCGCCATTGCGGTTTGAGGTTTGAAGTTATTTGGTCTACAACCAAATATTGGCCCCGTTCAACCTTAAACGTTAAACGTCAAACCTCAAACCATGACTACCGAGGTTCAATATCGGCAAGTTATTCAGCGCTGCAAAGAGTTATTCTTAAAAAAGAACCAGGATTACGGCACGGCCTGGCGTATTCTGCGGCTGCCTTCCATCACCGACCAGATTTTTATCAAAGCCCAGCGCATCCGCACCCTACAGGAAAAAGGGGTCAGCCGGGTAGGGGAGGGTATTGAGCCGGAGTTTGTCGGCATTATCAATTACTGCGTCATGGCGCTGATTCAGTTGCAGTTGCGCGGGGATGCCCGGATGGAGATTCCTACCAGTGAACTGGAGCCGTTGTATGATGGGCAGATGCAGCAGGTCATGGATCTGCTGTTTGCCAAGAACCACGATTACGGCGAGGCCTGGCGCGAAATGCGGGTAAGCTCTATGACCGATATTATTCTGATGAAATTGCTGCGCACCAAGCAGATTGAAGATAACCGGGGCGCAACGCTGGTGTCGGAAGGAGTGGAGGCTAATTATATGGATATGATAAATTACGCCGTTTTTTGTTTGATCAAGCTGGAAGAACAAGTCTTACAATGAATACAAACCAGGTAAAACCACCAAAGGTCAAGACCGGTACGCCGGGTATGAAAATTGCCGCACAAATCGCCCGTATTCTGGTGGGCGTTGTGTTTGTTTTTTCGGGGCTGATCAAGCTGAACGATCCCGTCGGCACCCAGATTAAGCTGGAAGAGTACTTTGAGGTGTTTGCCCAGGACCTGCCCCTGCTGCATGATTTCTTTATGGCGCTGGTGCCGCTCACGCTCGGGCTATCGGTGTTCCTGTGCGCGGCTGAGGTGGTGCTGGGAGTGGCCCTGCTGGTGTCGTACCGGCCCCGGCTTACGTCCTGGATCATTCTGCTGCTGGTATCGTTCTTTACCTTCCTGACGTTCTATTCGGCCTACTTCAATAAGGTGACCGACTGCGGCTGTTTCGGCGACGCCATTAAGCTGACACCCTGGACGTCGTTCGGCAAGGACATTGTGCTAATGGTGCTGATCCTGTTTATCATCGGGCACCGTAACCGCTTCCGGGCGGCTAATACCGGTTGGATCGTATTCCTGACTACCGTGCTGTCGGTAGCCCTGGGTATTTACGCCATTATGTATCTGCCCCCGCTGGACCTGCTGCCGTATGCCGTGGGCAAGAGTGTACCGGACCAGATGAAACCCTCGGAGCCGCTGCGCTACAAGTATATCGTGGAAAGGGGCGGCAAAACATTTGAGTTTGAGCAATATCCCTCCGATACTACCTACAAGTTCAAGCAGATGGTGCTGGTCAACGAAAATGCCAAACCCAAAATTACCGACTACCGCGTCTGGACGGAGGAGAGCGATTTTACCCAGCAGACCTTCGAGGGCAACAAACTGTTTGTGATCATCAAAGAAACCAAAGACTTTGATTCCGGTACCATCACGGCCATCCGGGCGCTGGTCAATGGCCTGAAAAATACCAATGTAGAACCCCAGATCCTGACCTCCGTCAGCGACGATGACATCAAGCGTTTCCGGCAGGAATACCAGTTGGATATTCCGTATTACAAGGCCGACGCCACCGTGCTGAAAACTATCATGCGTTCCAACCCGGGCACCTGGCTGCTCAGCAACGGCCTGGTTAAAGGCAAATGGCACCACAACGCCACCCCGGAAGCGGGGGAAGTAATTGGGTTGGTAAAATGAAAATGGTTTGAAGTTTAAGGTTTGAAGTTTGAAGTTGCTTCGCCATTTTAACCTTAAACCTCAAACCTCAAACCTCAAATTACTCCGTTGAAAAACATTTTCCTAATAGGTATGCCATCGTCGGGGAAGAGTACGATTGGCAGGCAACTGGCGCGGGAACTGCATTATCGGTTTACGGATACCGATAAGCTGATTGTCCGGCAGGAGGGACGCAGTATCAACGATATTTTTGCCCAGGACGGGGAGGATTACTTCCGGCGGGTAGAAAGCGAGGTGCTGCATTCGATCCGGCCGGGGAGCAGCCTGGTGGTCGCTACCGGGGGCGGAGCGCCTTGTTTCCACAACAACATGGCGTATATGAAGGCAACGGGTATTTCGGTGTTTCTGGACATCGAGCCCGACGTCTTGCTTCAGCGTATGCTGGTCCACGCCATTGCCGACCGGCCGCTCTATCCCCAAAACGATCCGACTCTGCTGGAGAATCTCCGGAAGAAATATGCCGACCGGCTGCCGTATTATGCCCAGGCCGATATTACCGTCTCCGGTGAAACAACGGCTGGGGAAGTTTTGCAGCGATTGGGGGATTGGTTGTAATGGGTCATAAACCGCAAAGACGCAAAGTTGGCGCAAAGAAAAAAACTGCGACCTTTGCGCCAACTTTGCGTCTTTGCGGTTAAAACTCCTTCTTAAAAAAACACCCCCACCGACAGCATCAGATTCGTATTCCGGTTCGTCAACTGCGCGGAAGCATAGTCCTGCGGGCTGTTTAGGGTATATGGCGTATAAGCCGATTTGAACGTCAGAAACGAGCCCGCCACATCGGCAAAGAACCGGTCATTACGCACCCCGAAGCCACCGGAGAAGAGAAACTTGGTCCGGTCCAGGTTATCGAGTTTCACCTTATACGGGTCCGGCAGATAAGCCACTCCCGCCCGTACCCGAAACAGGTTGATGCGGGCTTCACCCCCCACCCGAAAGTTAACTACGTTTTGGTACGTATTCTGCACCTCCCGCTTGTTGTCTTCCCGGAACGCCTGGTTGTCGGCGGCTGCGCTGTAGAAAGTAGTACCGATGCGCATACCAGAATACCCAACATACTCCGCCGTAGCCGTCAGAAAGCCGTTGCGGCCGAAAAAGTAGGTAGCTCCCCCCGAAGCCCGAAGCGGGCTGGTAATGGAATACTCAAAATTATTAGGCGCAACATCAACGCTGGTAAACGCGAGATTAACATACGTGGGGCGTCCCTGATTATCGACCCCATCTGGAATGGCGATGGGGTCAATGCTAATCGAGCGGTTATACTCTTCGCGCAGGCTGCTGAACGTTGGCGAGGTGATCACCGCTCCGATCTGAAAATTCTGGTCGGGTTTGAAAATCGCACCAAACGACGCATTGATGCCGCCACCGGTAACCGTCAGGTCGGAGTTTTCGGTGAAGCCCCGGAACACGCGCCCACCTACATACCGGTCTTCGAGCACGTTGGTAAAATCGAAGCGGGTGCGGGTCAGGCCCAGCGACGCGCCCAGATACAGCCGGTCTTCCAGATTACCGGCATAAGCAATGGTCCACTGCGACTGTCCGCCCCGGGCGGTGTAGCTACCCCGCTGATCGGTCGGTACACCCACATCGTAGCGGAAATACGGCGGACCAGCCTGGGTTGATGGGTTGACCAGGTACAGCTGGTAAGCCGCTCCTTCAATTGTATTGGCAGTGTTCGTCTGCGTACTAAACTCCCGGTCAAGGTCAGTTGAGTTGATATTGCGCCGGTTTACATCCTGCACGTAGGCATCGGCCAGGGAACTGCGCAGATTGCGGCCCGAATACGTGAAAATGTTGTTGAAGTTAACCTGCCGCGAATAGCTAATGGCCAGTGAGGTCCGGCGCCAGGCCCGGTTCTCGTTCTGGGGACTACCCGCAAACACCAGCGCAGCCTGACCAATGGTGGGGAACGCCCGCTGGGCGTTGGTGTTTGTACCGGCATAGCTCGCATCGGCGTTCACCAGGCTTATGGCGGGGCTGATGCTGAACTCTGAGCGGTTGTAGAAACCCAGGCCGGCGGGGTTGCCGAAAGCGGCACTGGCGTCGCCACCCAAAGCTACATGGTTACCTCCTAAGCCCTGAAAGCGGGCGGTTCCGTTTATGGTCTGTTCTGAATAGCGGAAGGCATCGCTGGCGTACTGTCCGTACGATACGGCGGCTGATAAGAGCAGGCCGCCGGTAATCCATATACTTCTGTTCATGGTATTTATCAGATGTGGTGTATCATTAGACTACACCGGCTCCCAAAAGGTTTAGCCGGTGTAGGGATACAAACTGAAGTATAAACGAAAAACCCCGCCGTTTGTAGCAACCGGCGGGGGTTTTTTATGAAAAAATGACGTAAGACTAGTTAGCGCGGTCCGCGTGAGCCGCCACCAACACTACCACCACCGCCACCGCTTGGGGCGCTGTATCCGCCACCCCGGCTACCGCTCGACGGCGGTGAATAGCTGGGTTGCTGATAGCTCGGCTGCTGGTAGCTTGGCTGCTGATAAGACGGTTGCTGCCGGGGAGCCTGGTACTGGGGTGTCTGGTTTTGGTAGCTACCCCGAGCTCCTGAGCTGTACCCGTTGTCGGATGGTGTATACGAGCCCCGGCTGTTCTGACGCGGACGAGCGTAGTAGCTGTCGTTCGACGATGTGCTGGGTGTGCTGTATGAACCGGCGTCTGAACTGGTGCGGCCTCCGCTGCTCGACGGGTTCTCATAGTAGTACGAGCCCCGGCTATTCTGGCGCGGACGGGCGTAGTAAGCATCGCTCGAACTACTGTTGGTGGTAGCCGGTGCTGTGGTGGTATACCCTGCGTTATCGGTACTTGCCCGACGGCCACCGTTGTTCGGCGTGTACGTGCGTGGCGTATTGGTAAAGGCGTTGTTGTACCGGTCAGATGAACTGCCGCTGCGGGGACCATACGTCCGCGTACGCTCTGATGCCGGACCGGTAATGATGCCCGAATTGTTTACGATAACCGGACGGGTGTAGAAACCACCGCCATAATACGAATTATTGAACGGGCTGTAGAAGTTGTTGAAGCCGTAGGGTGAATAGCCCCAGAACGGATCATAAAAGCTGCCGAACCCACCGTATGCATAGCTTGGCCCCCAGAACGGATCGTAGAAGCGGTTCCAGCTATTGAAGCCCCAGGGCGAGTAACCCCAGCCCATAGGCATCATGCCGATACCAACACCAATATTGAAACCGTTCCAGAACATAGAGTTGTTCCAGCCCCAGCGGTTCCAGCGCCAGGAGTTGAAGCCAGGGTTCCAGGCGGCTGCGGTGTACCCGTCGGCAAAACCGCTCCGGTACGCATTATCGTTGTTCCAGCCCGGATCGGCCGAAAGCCCCCGCTGGAGTTTCCGGGTATTCAGGTCGGTATAGTACTCGTCGGTGTTGCTGTAGCTCCGCTGCTCGTCGTACTCGCTGTACTCCGGGTTCCGGTCACGCAGAGTACGGCTGCTCATCCGCCCGGGACGCTCCGCCTGCTGTGTCCGGGTCGGCTGGGTACCGGCGTACACAACCGCGTCCGACGAATTGCCGTACAGGTCGTCTACTTCACCGGCATTCTGGGCCGTCTGGCGGCTGGAGCTACAACCCCAGAACCCCATAACGGCCACCATGGCGAGGTATTTCCAGGTATGACTCGTTTTCATGACAAATGCTTTTATGTAGAAAGGTTTGACCAATGCGAATTTATTACAATACTAACGTTGAAAAGGGCCATTTAATTCAGCCTGCAACAAATATAGGATAAAAACCTATCTTTGCAAGCTCCTCTGATAGTTAGACCCGTTTAGCTACCATATGGTTTAAATGGGCTGGAAAATTTTTTACAGAAAATGGCAAAAGCGATTCCCTCACGCAGTGAAAATTACTCCGAGTGGTATAACGAATTGATTAAGAAAGCCGACCTGGCCGAGAACTCGGCCGTGCGCGGCTGTATGGTCATCAAGCCCTATGGCTTCTCTATTTGGGAAAAAATGCAGCGGGCGCTGGACGATATGTTCAAGGAGACTGGCCACTCCAATGCGTACTTCCCGCTGTTTATCCCTAAGTCGTACCTGAGCAAGGAAGCCTCGCATGTCGAGGGCTTCGCCAAAGAGTGTGCCGTGGTGACGCACTACCGGCTCAAGAATGCCGAAGACGGCAGCGGGGTGATTGTAGACCCCGAAGCCAAACTGGAGGAAGAACTGATCGTGCGCCCGACCTCGGAGACGGTGATCTGGAGTACCTACCGCAACTGGATACAGTCGTACCGCGACCTGCCGCTGCTCATCAACCAATGGGCCAATGTGGTGCGCTGGGAAATGCGGACGCGGATCTTTCTGCGCACCGCCGAATTTCTCTGGCAGGAGGGCCACACCGCCCACGCTACCGCCGACGAAGCCATGGACGAAACCCGGCAGATGCTGGATGTTTACGCGCGCTTTGCCGAGGAGTGGATGGCCATGCCTGTGATCCGGGGGGCAAAAACACCCAACGAGCGCTTTGCCGGTGCCGAAGATACGCTCTGCATCGAAGCCATGATGCAGGACGGTAAAGCCCTGCAGGCCGGTACCTCACACTTCCTGGGTCAGAACTTTGCCAAAGCGTTTGAGGTGCAGTTCCTGACCAAAGAAAACAAGCTGGATTATGTCTGGGGTACCTCCTGGGGCGTCAGCACCCGCCTGATGGGTGCCCTAATTATGGCCCATTCCGACGATGATGGACTGGTGCTGCCGCCGAAGCTGGCGCCGATTCAGGTGGTCATCGTGCCGATCTACAAGAACGACGAGCAACTGGCGCAACTAACCGCCAAGGTGAAGCCGGTCATGCAGGAACTGCGCAAACTGGGTATTACGGTAAAGTTCGACGACAGCGATGCCAACAAGCCCGGCTGGAAATTTGCCGAGTACGAATTGCGGGGCGTACCTGTCCGCCTGGCGATGGGGATGCGCGATCTGGAAAACGAAACCGTGGAGGTGGCCCGTCGCGACCTGAAAACCAAAGAAACCGTAGCCCTGGAAGGCATTGTTGGCCATATTCAGAGCCTGCTGGACGACATCCAAAAGACCATTTACCAGAAGGCGCTTCAGTTCCGCGAGGCCAACATGTTCCGTGTCGATACCTACGATGAGTTCAAGGAGCAGATCGAGAAAGGCGGCTTCATCCTGGCTCACTGGGATGGCACCTCCGAGACCGAAGACGCCATTAAGGAAGAAACCAAAGCCACCATCCGCTGCATTCCGCTGGACGCGCCGGAAGAAGAGGGCCAGTGTATTTACACCGGCAAGCCGTCGAACCGACGGGTTGTGTTTGCGCGGGCGTATTAACAGTGTTAGATTTTTAGAAGATACGTAAGAGCGGGCTTTGGCCCGCTTTTTTGTTGCCGGGAACCTAACCGCGGGTTACCGATAAATAGAAAGTAAGACGTTGATTAGGAAATCGATACGGGATCGCTACGTTTGTGTTTATACCAATTTGCTGGTTTTATGAACGCTTCCTTTCTGAATAGCTTCCTCTTGCTGGTAATCGGTAGCCTATCGGCTACCGCCCAGGTTGAGTTTACGCCTGATAAGCCATTGGCTGGGCAAACCGTCCGCTTCGTGTACACCCCTAAAGGAACTCCGCTTGCAGATGATCCGAATGTGCAGTGTCAGGCCATGTACTATGGCTCACCCGGGTTTATGAATACAAGCCGGCCAAAAACGGTCACCCTTATCCGGCAGGGGAATACCTGGACGGGTGAGTTGCCTTTGCCGGAAAGAGCCGCCGGAGTGGCTATTGCGTTTATCGATCCCAAAGACCCAAAGAAGGTCGATCACAACAAGTCTGATTTTTATTCGGTAGCGGTTCATACCACCGCCGGGCAGCCGGCTCGTCACGCGCTGGGTGGATTAGGATTGGTGTATGGTGGTTCCTTTCCCTATATGCTTGGAGCGGATCGCGAAACGGACAAGTCTTTACGCTATTATGAGCAGGAGGTAAAGGCTTATCCCGAAAGTATGGAAGACTACTGGCCACCCATTTTGTTTGCCTATGCTTATGAGCGAAAGGATGGTTACCGGGAGAAGGTTAGAAAAGGAATTGAGGAAGCTAAAGCGGCTAAAAAGGAGCCGAATCCCAATGACCTGAGTTTGATCTTTCAATTGTATGAGCTTATTGGAGACAAGGAAAATGCTGCCGTCTATCAACAGCGGGTAATACAGGCGGATCCTAAAGGAGTAGTAGCCCAGGGCGAACGGGCGAAGCTAGTCCAGAAAGAGGAAGATCTGACCCGGAAAAAAGCGTTGTTGCTGGCCTTCGAGAAAGACTTTGCCGGTAATCCAACGTACTGGCTGGAAAGCCTGACCAGTCATGTAGCTATGACCTTCCTGAAACACAATGAGCTGGCAGGTCTGAAGCAGTTCATTGCTGAGCGACCGGATCAGTTTAAGAACCACGGTACACTGAACGATATTGCCTGGAAACTGGCGGAAGAAAGCAAAGGCTTACTTTTTGCGGAAGAGCTATCGAAAAAGTCATTGGTGGTTCTAAAGGCGGAGAAACAGCCGGATAATTTCATTTTGCCTCCGGGCATGGATTGGGCCGACTACCAGAATGGGCAGTACCGGATGTACATGGATACCTACGCCTACATTGTGGAGCGGCAGGGGCGGTTGGCGGAGGCTTATGAAGCCTATAAGGAAGCCATAGACCGTACTCCAGAACGATCAAATCCTGAAGTGAACGAGCGGTATGTAGTTTGTGCCATTAAAGCCGGTCATGCCGCTGAGGCAAAACAGAACGGTGAGGCTTTTGTAAAGGCCGGTAAGGGTACCCCGAAGATTAAAGAAGTCCTCCGGGAGCTGTATCTGAAGCAGCCGGGTAATGGTCAGGACGCCGATGCATACATGGCCGGCCTGGAAGCGGAGTACAAGGCCAAACAGCACGAACACATTCTGAAATCGCTGGTCAACGAGCCGGCACCGGCATTTGCGCTGAATGATCTGGACGGAAATAAAATAGCATTGGCCGACCTGAAAGGGAAGATCGTGGTGGTCGATTTCTGGGCTACCTGGTGCGGACCCTGTGTGGCCTCCTTCCCCAGTATGCAGCAGGCTCAGGCTAAGTTTCAGCGCAATCCAAACGTAAAGTTTCTTTTCATCAATACCATGGAGGGGCGCGATGAGGCTGCGGTGCTGACCAAAAAGGTAGCCGAGTTTATCCAGAAAAAACAATATGCCTTCACCGTGCCGCTCGACTTTGATAACAAGGTTTCCCAAGCTTATAAGGTGGAGGGTATACCAACCAAATTTGTCATTGACCAGGAGGGCAATATCCGGTACCGGAGCATCGGATTTGATGGAAATCCCGAGAAGACCGTCACCGAATTAGCAACCGTTATCGACATTCTCAGCACAAGGCCCATTGGCGCCAATAAATGAGTGTTGTAATGTACGCTCAATATTTATGAGAAGCAGCCAGCCACGGCGGTGTTGGAACCGGCAACCGGTAGCCAGGCAAGTGCCTGATGGTGAATCAGAACATACCCGGCTATGTTTGGGTAAACAATAGCAAAAAAATAGGAAACGGTGCCGGGTTTCGGAAGCGTTTCGGTAGTTTTGTCGAAAATCAATTGTTTTTACTATGGCACAAGCAAAAGCCGGCGATACCGTTCAGGTACATTATACCGGTACACTGACAGATGGTACGGTTTTCGATTCATCGAAAGGCCGTGAGCCGCTGGAATTTACCCTCGGCAGCGGACAGGTAATCAAAGGGTTCGATGAAGGGATCAGTGGAATGGAAATAGGGGAGACCAGAACCGTTGAAATTCCGGTGGAGGAAGCCTACGGCCCGGCCCACGAAGAAATGATATTTACCCTCGAACGCTCCGAAATACCGGATGATATTCCGCTGGAGATCGGGATGACGCTCAATATGCACGAAGACGGCAATCCGCAGCCGGTTCCGGTTATCGTCCGCGATCTGACCGACGAAAGTGTAACCCTGGATGCCAACCACCCGCTGGCCGGGCAGGATCTGGTATTTGAAGTGCAACTGGTTGATATTCGCTAAGAAGTCTTTGTCGACGCTTTTGTGTAGGCCCGCTCCGCAAACGAGCGGGCTTTTTTATGGATGCACACCTGCCAGATCATCCAGTTCGCGCAGAGCGTGCTGCATGGCACTAGTATTCCGGCGAGCTGTAGCCGCAGCCAGGGTTACCAGCACAGCACCGATGTTCAGCCCTATAGGAATAGTGTTGGTTGACTGCAATAATTTCTGGGCTTCAATGGCTACGAGCGAAATGGTTTGTATGGCTTGTACATTGTCTTCAAACCCGATTTTGGCGGTCCCAGTCTCCAGGTCATGAGCGCGGTTGAGCAGGCTGCTCTGGTAGGCGTTGATGTCCAGGTGCTGTTCAAGCGTAAGCGTATCCCAGCAGCGGGCCTGGTATTGATGTAAGCTGTAGGCGGATACCTTCCAGGTTTGAGCCAGGGCTGTTAGTTGTTCGGTCGTCAGGAAATTCATGACCATCATAGCATAGCCGGGGACAAAGACATCATACGGTCAAGGTAGGTTACTTACGGCAGATTGCCAATAAAAAGCCGGACTTTTGAACGAACGGTAAATCGGCAAAACCCCCAGGCTATTCACCGGGTTTTTGCTTTATGGACATGGAAGCATCCCCGAATATCGGTTACGCCTGCATTAACCTGAGCCTGCAGGCCGAGAAAGTCACGACCAACCGAGGTATGATCAGGAAAACCTATCAGGAGAAGGGCATTGCCTATGCCTCGCAACTGGCGTTGAAAAATGTGCAGGACCTGCTCAAGATCGTTGACTGGAATCTGGCACACGGATTCCGAATTTTCCGCGTATCCTCTGACCTGTTTCCGTGGGCCTCGGAATACAGAATTTCGTCTCTGCCCGATTTTTTCGAAATCAGAGCTTTGCTGGAAGAGATCGGTAGTCGTCCTATCCGTCTCACGGTGCATCCGGGACCGTTCAACCACCTGGCCGGGCAGGGACACGTGCTTGACAATACCATTAGGGATCTGGAATACCACTCCGATGTATTTGACCTGATGGGTCTGAAACCATCGCACTGGAACAAGATAAACATCCACGCCGGTGGTACCTACGGCGACAAAACGGCTACGCTGATCCGCTTTGCCCAAAACTTCCGGCTGCTGTCGGAGAACCTGCGGGCACGGCTGACGATAGAGAACGACGACCGGCCCAGCCTGTATACCGTCACCGACCTGGTGCCTTTGCACGAAACCATTGGTACACCCATTGTCTTCGACTATTTCCACCACTCCCTCAATCCCGGCTACCAGACCGAAGAAGAAGCGTTTCTGACAGCTTACAAAACCTGGGATGTGCGGCCGGTGGTGCATTATTCTGATTCTCGCCAGGACCGCGAGGACCCCAAGGCCCGGCGCGAAGCCCATGCCGACTGGCTATATTCGGCCGTGAATACCTACGGCAAAGAGGTGGATATTGTGTTTGAGGCTAAAATGAAGGAGCAGGCTATTATGCGCCTGAGAGGAGAGGTTCCCCTTATCGCAAAAAGCCCGGCACTCCGCTAAGAGTGCCGGGCATGGAGGTGTGAGTAGCCATCAGCCCCGTCCGAGTGGGGCTGGTGGTGCAATCAAGACGCAAAATTTTGCGTCTCTACTTAATCGAAATCGGCTCAATAAAATCCGTTTGGGCCAGCCGGACCACAAACTTGTACGGGCCGGCAGGCAGGCGGGTCAGATCGAACCGGTGCGGCCGTTCGCTGGAGATCACATCGGCAAAGACTTCTTCATCCCAGCGGTTCAAAATCCATACCTTTACCTCATTGGCGCTAACGCTGGGAAACGATACCTGGTACTTGTTGGTATCGTAAGTCTCCACCGCCGGCTTCAGGAGCATGTTATAATCCAGCTCATCAACAATCAGATTGTCGTTCTGGATCGTCAGACCCTGCGACATCCACCAGTCATTGGTCGAGGCCCGCAGGTAGTACCGGCCATCGGGCAGGTTTTTCAGATCGAACGAAGTAACGGCCTCCCCTCTTTTTGCTACTTTACCTTCGTAGAGCAGCACACCATTGGGGTCCATAATGGTCACGTAATAGGGCTGAACATTCTGCAATCCCTGTTCGGGGGTATATAAACGAAACTTCTTTTGCTCGGACTTTACTACTTTCACCTTACTCACCCCTGGGTTTTTGTCGTCGGCCATGGCACCTCCCATGCTGGCCAGACTCCACGCTGCGAGCAGCACGGCAACCTTAATTCGGAACTTTTTCATTGGTGAAGAAAATTTGGTTTTTCCGGGAGCTAAGGTAGGGTGCACGACAAATGTAATGCAAGCAGAAACAGGCTGGTTAACAATGGATTAACCAAAGTTCTTTAAAACGTCATACTCGAAATTTGAAAAATTTGACGTTTCGCGGGAAAATACCAAAGGTTCCTATAGAGTTGCAAAGAATTGTATTTTTCCAATAAAACGAAAAAATAGAACTCTCAGAGAACGGGTTACGCTTTTTACTTCATATAATACAATAACAATCCTAACCCGTTGGGGTTGCCGACGGTTGGAGAGGCCCCAGAAAAGACCACTATCAGTGTTCGAGCGAGGTAAAGAGCAGGTGATCGAGGTAGGCAAGCAGTTGATTCTCGTCCTTGGTAACGCCGAAGTCGGTCAGCGACGGCAGATGCTGCATAAAGAACGACTGGTAGTGCGCTGTCTCAATAATAGTACTAGCCAGCGAACGGGCAAACGGGTAGTTGGGGCGGTAAGTCAGCATCAGGTTAGCAATGCGGCTGCACAAATCTTTGTAGGGTTTGAACAACTGCTGCCGGTTGTCTTCTGTCACGTGCCGGGTCAGGTAGGCCTTGCTGGCCTCACGGATCACAATGCGGTGCAATGCCCGGATGTCGATATCATCGGAGGCCATCTCATCAATATCCTTTAGCAGCAGCAACCGCAACACACTTTCGAGCTTATCGTGCGGATTACTCAGGTTATGGGTCTGAAAAACTACCTGATACTCCAGCCACTGCCAGTACCAGGCTACCAGGTATACCAGCAGCCGGTGCTTGTTTTCGAAATAGCGGTAGATGCTGGCCTCTTTGGTGTTGAGCCGGTCTGCCAGTTTTCGGAAGGTCGTTTCCTCAAAGCCAAGTTCATCAATCAGCGTAATGCCCAGCCGGATGATCCGGCGACCTAACTCCGACTGTTCCGGATCGCGCAGAAATAGCCTCTCGTTCATCCGGACGTGTACTGTATACTCCATTCTGTGCGATTAAGTCTTACCCTAAATTTTCGCCCAAAGTTAATGAACTTTTAGGTTTAATAGTTATGTTTGCAAATGTGAAAGTAAAACTATCGATATTGTAAGTTTGTCTCTTTAAACAATAAGCATCTGAATAAGTTCGAGAAAGTGTTTAATTAAAGAGACAGGTAGTTTGTGCAAGCTCAACCGTTGCTGTTATGATCGCCCCTTATACTGATAACCTGAAGCCGCTTACCCCACTACAGCGCCTGATCCGGCTGCTGACCAACGAGAAACGGGACATCTGGTATGTGTATCTGTACGCCGTGGTAGCCGGTGCCATCAGCCTGTCGTTGCCGCTGGGTATTCAGGCCGTTTTTAACCTGGTGTCGAGCGGCATGGTCTTCAACTCCATTTATCTGCTGATTTTTCTGGTTGTTGTCGGGGTAATTGTGACGGGTACGTTATTGATTAGTCAAATGGCCCTGGTGGAGTATCTGCAACAGCGGATATTCGTCAAAGCGGCCTTTGAGTTTACCTTTCGGCTGCCCCGTATCCAGCCCGAAGCCCTGGAGCCGTACTACCCCCCCGAATTGATGAACCGCTTCTTTGACGTATTAACGTTACAGAAGGGACTTCCCAAACTGCTGATCGATATATCGGCCGCCCTTATTCAGATTCTGTTCGGGATTATTCTACTCTCGTTCTATCACCCTATTTTTATTGCGGTAGGAATCCTGACCGTGCTGATGCTCATTGGGGTCGTGCTGATTTACGGGCCCTCGGGCCTGCGTACCAGCCTGAGCGAGTCGAAGTTTAAATATAAGGTAGCAGGCTGGCTGGAAGAGATTGCCGGCAACCTGCCCGACTACCGGCAGGAGCCCGAGTCGGCGGCTATGATGGATAAAACCGATGAACTGGTTGCCAATTACCTGAAATACCGGAATGACCATTTCAGTGTGCTGAAGCGCTTTTACTACAATGCCGTCGGCTTCAAAACCATTGTAACCGGCGGACTGCTCATCCTGGGAACCGTACTGGTCGTAGACCGGCAGATGACGCTGGGACAGTTTGTGGCCGCCGAGCTGGTCATCGTCCTGATTACCAGTTCGGTTGAGAAGCTGATCATGAGTATCGACGTTGTCTTTGACCTGCTGACGGCCGTCGAAAAGCTGGGCCACGTAACGGATCTGCCTCTGGTGGAAACCGACGTCACCTATCAACCTTAATCCGGCTTTTGTAAAGAACAAGACAATGCTAAATTTATCAAGACATCGGGTCGACGAAACCATATTTGAACATTATGAGGTCAAAACCCTGCATACCCTGCCCAATTTGCGGGCAGGCCGGCGTTTGGCCAGGGTATTGGTGGCGCTGATGATCATTCTGATTATTGTGCTGTTTGTGCCCTGGCGGCAGAACGTAACCGGCGAGGGCTCCGTAACGGCACTTACTCCGCAGGACCGGCCGCAAACCATTCAGAATGCCATTGCGGGCCGGATTGAGCGGTGGGCGATTCAGGAAGGCGAATACGTTCGCAGGGGCGATACGCTGGTGGTTATCTCCGAGATCAAGGATGAATATTTCGATCCCAACTTACCTGTCCGTCTTCAGGAGCAGCGTGAAGCCAAAGTAGGTAGCCTGGAAGCTACCGAGACTAAAATAGTAGCGCTGGATGATCAGATAGGGGCGCTGCAGGCCGGCTTGAAGGTGAAACTGGAGTCGGCGCGGAATAAGGTACGCCAGTCGCAGTTTAAGGTTGTGAGTGACAGTACAGATCTGATTGCTACCCAGAACAACTATCAGATTGCCCGCGACCGGCTCGAACGTTTCGAGAAAGGGTATCAGGAAGGTTTATTCTCCCTGACCGATCTGGAATCTCGCCGGCTGAAGGTTCAGGAGGATTATGCTAAAGTGATTGCTCAGGAAAATAAGCTGAATGTGGCGAGGCAGGAGCTCATTAACGCCCGGCTTGACCTCTTCAACATTCAGGCCGACTACCAGGAGAAACTGGCTAAAGCCATGTCGGACCGCAGCTCGGCGGTATCGTACCGGGCTGAAGCTTCCGGTGAAATTTCCAAAATACGGAACAAAATATCGAGTGTTGATGTCCGTCGGGGTATGTACATTATCCGGGCTCCGCAGGATGGCTACATTGTTCGGGCCTTAAAAGCAGGTATTGGGGAGACCATTAAAGAAGGAGAGTCTATTGCTACCCTGCAGCCGGATTCACCCATGCTGGCTGTTGAGCTCTATATACGGCCAATGGATGTACCCCTGATTTCGCGAGGTCGGACGGTGCGGCTGGAGTTCGACGGCTGGCCGGCTGTGCAATTTTCGGGTTGGCCACTGGTAGCGGTTGGTACATTCGGGGGGGAAGTAGCGGTAGTGGACGCGGTTAACAGCACGAACGGTAAGTACCGTTTGCTGGTCAAGCCGAAAAATGACGATCACCCCTGGCCAAAACAGCTCCGGGCGGGCTCGGGTGTATACGGCTGGGTCATGCTGGATGATGTACCGGTCTGGTACGAAATCTGGCGGCAGTTGAATGGTTTCCCACCAAGTTTGAAATCAGAACCTTTAGCGCAGGAGGCAAAGAAATGATAAAGGCCGTCTTGTTAATGACCAATCTGTGTACGGCCGAGCCGGATACGAGTGTACTCACGGCCCGGTCGTTCTACGAGGTTGTGGCGCAGAACCACCCGCTGGTACGGCAGGCTGCTTTGTTCAACGACGAAGCCCGCCAGGAGGTACTACAGGCTCAGGGGGCGTTTGACCCGAAGCTGTTTGGCAATTATTACCGCAAAGATTTCGGCAACAAACTGTATTACGACAAATGGCTGTCGGGCTTGTCGGTGCCCGTATGGCTGGGTGGGGCCGATATTAAAGTTACCCACGAACGCAACCGGGGGTCGTTCGTCAACGCCGAAGACCGGCTGGCTACCCCCGGTATGACGGCTATAGGCCTCAATGTTCCTGTAGGGCAGGGTTTTCTGATCGACGCCCGCCGGAATGCCCTGCGACAGGCCGAACTGGCCGTTACTCTGGCCGATGCCGACCGGCTGAAACTGATCAACAAAACGCTGTTCGATGCGGCTAAAACGTATTGGGACTGGTATGTAGCGTACCAGCAGTATACCCTGATTCAGGAAGGATACCAGTTGGCCGATGTTCGATACCGGGCCGTCCGGCAGCGGGCTTTACTGGGCGATGCGGCTCCAATTGATACGACAGAGGCCCTTATTACGGCGCAGGACCGGCTGGTGCAGCGTCAGCAGGCCGAAGTAGAGTTGCAAAATGCCCGACTTCGTATGTCGGCGTTTTTGTGGAACGGCAACAACCAGGCAGTAGACCTGCCCAGCAATGTAACGCCCCAGGCAGGCGGCTTCGCCCTGGCCAATGAAGAGGTGCTGCAGTCGCTGCTGAACCGGGCCGCCGAGCAGCACCCCGACCTCACCAAACTGGACACAAAAGTCCGGCAACTGATTCTGGAAGAACGTTTCCGGCGCGAAATGCTGAAGCCGCAAATCAACCTGAACGCCAGTTTGCTGAGTGGTACGGCGCTTATTGGCGGTCCCAACGACTGGCCTACGTATTACTCGTTCCGGCCGGCTAACCACAAGATCGGCGTGGATCTGATGTTCCCTCTGTTTTTGCGGAAAGAGCGCGGAAAGCTTCGGCAGGTGCAGATTAAGGCGCAGCAGGTGAACCTGGAACGGCAGCAGACCAGCCGCTTCATCTTGAACGCCGTGCAGGGCGCCTATAACGAACTGAAAGCGCTGGAAAACCAGATTGCCGTGCAGCAGCAGGCCGTGACCAACCAGCGAATTTTGTTACGGGCTGAGCAGCAGAAATTTGAGATTGGCGAAAGCTCGCTGTTCCTGGTGAATGCCCGGGAAGCCAAACTGATCGATATGGCAGTAAAGCTGGAGCAACTCCGGGCCAAATACCAAAAGGCTATCGCCGAGTTGTACTTCACCGCCGGTACCAATACGCCGATTTGATAGCAGTTAACGCTTTTTTGTACTATGTTTGGCTGGTAACCACCCTTTAGCCAGGTATTGTATGAACGTGCGCTTCTGGATACCCGGATTGTTAGCCTGGTTGTCGGTGAGCGTGCTGCTGGGCCAAACGCCGGTCACAACCCTGAGCGGGCAGATTTCGGACGCGAAAACCGGGCTGCCGCTGCCGTTTGCTACGGTATACCTCAATAACACCTCAAAAGGTACCCTGGCCGACTCCAATGGCGTGTACCGGCTGACAAACGTACCCTTGGGCAGTCAGGAGCTGGTAGCGTCGGTGCTGGGCTACAAAACAGGCCGGCAGGCGCTTCGGCTTACCGACACCAGTCCGCGCCGGGTGAACCTGCGCCTGGAACCTACCGATCAGATGCTGGCCACGGTCACCGTAAAAGCCCGGCGCAGCAAGGAGTGGCTCCGGCAGTTCCGAATCCTGAGCCGCGAACTGCTGGGAAACCGCCCGGAGGCTCGCAAATGCCGCATCCTGAATCCGGAAGTCCTCTCCTTTAGGGAAGAGAATGGTCATCTGCTGGCTACGGCTGTCGAACCGCTCGTTATTGTCAACGAGGCTCTGGGCTACCGGCTATACTACAACTTGCTGCACTTCGACTATTACCGGTATCACCTGCTTTTTGCCGGTACCACCCGTTTTGAGGAACTGACGGCCACAAATCCCCGGCAGCCGGCTCAGTGGCAGGCCGGCCGCATGAAAGCCTATCGGGGCTCTCTTCAGCATCTGCTGGCCAACCTGCTGACGGGTACCCACGAGCAGGCCGGCTATCAGGTTTACCAGGCACCGCTGCTGGTGACTACCAGTACCCAGACCTTACCCCTGGTGAGCCGGGAGGCCCGTCAGTACATCGATTCGCAGCGCGCCCTGACCTTGTTTTCGCCGGGTGAACTGCCCTTTGAACGACGGCTAGGGTCAGAGCAACCCCTCGAAGTCTACTACAATCGGGTGTATACCAGCAATTCGCCTTACCGAGATTCGCCCTATGCCTATTCTCTCCTGATCTTACCCAAAGGGTTGGTCGGCTTAAACACCAATGGGTGTATTACGCAGGGTAATGGGCTTGATGTCAGAGGGTATTTAAGCAATGATCGGCTGGCTACGCTGCTGCCTGCCGACTGGAACCCCATTGAAGAGGAAGGGCTGACACCAGTTGCCATAACGGCGGGGCGCATACTGCGGGCCGATGCCGGCCTGGATTCCCTATCGACCCTTCGTCGCCGGCACGCCCGCCGAACACCGCCCCTGGTGTATGTGCAGACCGACAAAGCGCTCTACAGTACCGGCGATCAGCTCTGGCTGAGCGCTTACGTGCTGGATGCCGCCCGGCAGCTTCCCATTGCCGGTCGCGACGGTACCCTGCAGGTGGAACTTGTTGCTCCCTCAGGCCGGCCGGTATATCACCAGTGGCTGCCACTGACAGACGGCCGGGTGGCAACCGGTTTCCGGCTTTCAGATACTCTTCAGGCGGGTACCTACCGCCTGCGGGCGTACACGGCCCTCAACCAGCCGGCAGAAGGGCCGACCTTCGAAAAGACATTCATTCTCTTCAATACCATTCGGCCGTCGGCTCCTTCCCGGCCGATCAACCCGAAGCCATCGTTGCCGGCGACTACCGTAGCCCTGGCAGCAGATTCGCCTGACATGCAGTTTTTGCCCGAAGGCGGGCGCTGGCTTATGGAGGTACCCGGTCGGCTAGGCATTAAAGTATTGCAACCTAACGGGCGGGGCCTATCGGTCAGTGGCCGTATTGTGGATCAGCATGGTAATGAAGCGGCCCGTTTCAGGACCAATGACCTGGGCATGGGGCAGGTGGTGCTTACGCCCAGGGCAGGTCACCGGTATGCAGCTGTTCTGGATGAACCCGTCGGTCAGTCTACCCAAACGGTTCCTTTACCGGTGCCTGAAGCGGAAGGCTGGCTGCTGACGGTGGATGCCGTTTCCGACAGCAGTCAGTTAACCGTAACTATAAAGGCGACGGGTCGTTACAGCCGGTTGCCGGTGTATGTGACGCTGCAAAGCCGGGAGCAGTTGGTCTACCGCCAGAAGTGGCAGTTGACCAAAGGCGAAGCGCAGTTCGCGCTGTCTACCGTAGCCCTGCCGCCCGGTGTGTGCCGGCTGACGCTTTGGGACTCGGCCTATCAGCCCAGAGCCGAGCGGTTGGTGTTTGTGCCGGATCATACACCGAGTGTACAGATGCGGGTATCTACGGCAAAACCCCGCTTTGACCCGCAGGAGCCTATTGCCATTGGCCTTCAGTTTCGCGATGCCGAAGGGTATCCGGTCAGTGGTTTCTGGTCGGCGGCCGTGACCGATGCTGAGCAGGTGCCGGCCGACACTAACGGCTCCGATATGCGAACACACCTGTTGCTGACCAGCGGCCTGCGGGGGCATGTTGAGTCGCCGGCCTATTACATGGAACCGGACCGCTTAGGCGACCTCGACAACCTGCTGCTGACCCAGGGCTGGCGACGACTGCCCGCCCCGGAACCGGCCGACTCAAGCAGTGGATGGCTACTCAGCGGTCGGGTTCTCGACAGCCGGGGCCGTCCGCTGGCGGGTGAATCGGTCATGCTGCAATTCCAAAGTAAAGAGCTTAAGGTACTTCGTAGCCTGACTACGGGTCTGCAGGGGGATTTCAGCCTGAATGGGCTGCTGCTGCCGGATACCGTTCAGGTGCGGGCGGTAGTGCCCCGCGTCAAAAATGCGGTTGTCCGTTTCGACAGACCCGGCAACCGCTTTCCGGCCGCGCCACTCCCCCCGCCCGACTGGGAAGCCCTGGCTCCGTGGCGAGCCCTCGGCATGCTGCGGCAGGCCACCTTTCCCGCCTTGTACCGCGACTCGACGGCGCGAACGTTAGCGGAGGTGATTGTTCGGGCGGCCAAACCGGTTGACAAACGCCCCATTGAGGTAGAACGGGCCAGTCTGCACACCCAGGCCGACGGAGTACTGGTTGTAGAGGATAATGGTATCGCTATGCGAACGGCAACTATGAAAGAACTCCTCGACATGGTTCCGGGGATTAAGTCACTTAGCCGGGGGATAACCTCGGGCGATAATACTCCGCTGTATATTGTTGACGGCATTTATGCCAATTATGAAACTGTGGATTTACTGGATCCCCGTATGGTGCAGCGGATCGAAATTCTGAAAAACGCGGGCACGGCCGCTATATACGGCGTGCGGGCGGCCAATGGGATTATTGCGATTTATACGCTAAAGGGAAAGAGAACCGAAGAACTAACGGCCTCGCTGGGACCGGCCACCACCCTGATGGGTTTATCTACGCCACAGACATATTACACACCTAAATACCTGCCGGCCGGCGAAACGGCTCACGCAGACCGTCGGGATGTGTTATACTGGAAACCCCTGGGGACCATGGATGCGAATGGACTGGCTAATCTGGTCTTCCCGCTGAGTGATACGGCAAAACGACTGCGGATTGTGGTGCAGGGGTTAACGTCGGAGGGAGTGCCTCTGGTGTTCTCCTGGGAGTTGCCTGTTCGGTAACCCGTGGCCGACTTCGCCGGAGGCTCCGTTCCAGACTGTACGGGTTTGGTGTACCGCATTAAAAAAGTTAAACGTCATTAAACCTTTTGGGTGAGCGCTTGTCAAACAACTGCCCCGGATTTCGCTATCCCAAAATCCGGCAGAACATGAGCGCGATTCAACCAATAAAACCGATCTGGCTGCTGGTCTTCCTGGTGGTCGGAACATTTCTCCCGGTAACGGGAATGGCCCAGCCGGGTTATGGTCCCTACGGACAGGGCCAATACGGGCCGGGTCAGTATGGTCAGGACCCCTATGGCTACGACCAGCCGTATGGCTATGATAACCCCTCCGGTGATTTTTACAATGACCTGGCCCCCTATGGTCAGTGGATGGACCACCCGAATTATGGCCCGGTATGGGTTCCCAGAGTGGACCGGAGTTTTCAGCCGTATGCCACCAACGGGCATTGGGTGATTACCGAATACGGCAACACCTGGGTATCTGATTATGCCTGGGGCTGGGCTCCGTTTCACTACGGCCGCTGGTTTTTAGACAACTATTACGGCTGGACCTGGGTACCCGGTTACGAGTGGGGACCGGCCTGGGTTAGCTGGCGGTCGGGCGGAGGCTATTACGGCTGGGCACCGCTGGGGCCGGGCGTGAATATCAACGTCAACCTCAATATTCCGGCCCGGCATTGGGTCTTTGTGCCGCAGGTGTACATCACCAGTCCCCGGCTGTACAGCTACTGTGTACCCCGGCCGCAGGTGATTACCATCTACAACAATACCACGATCATCAACAACATATACCGGACCAATAACCGGGCGTATGTGTACGGTCCGTACCGTAACGAGATCGAGTACGTAACCCGGAGCCGCGTGCCGGTATACCGCATCGACAATATGAACCGTCCGGGTCGTACAGTCATCCGCGATGGCTATGTGGGCCTGTACCGCCCCGACATCCGGAACTACGGGAACAACGGCTACAACCGTCGGGATTCCAATTACCCCGGCTACGGCGCTACCCGGCCCAACAACCGGAGTACCTATGGCAACCGCTACCCGGATACGCCGGACCGGTATTCGCGGGGAAATGCCTACCCGGATTCCTACGGCACCAACCGGGGCCGGTCATCGGCAGACGAATCGCCGTCGACTAACCGGGATTATAATGGAACGTACAACCGGCAGAATTCGCGGGGGCACTACACTCAGCCGGAAGTAACTCAACCCTCCGACAACCGGGCCAACCCGTTTGAGGGATCGCGCAATCAGCAGCCGAATTACTCTGAGCAGTACAACCGGAATCAGGACCGCAGGACCCGTTCCGACGAGACGACGGTTAATCCGCAGACTCAGGTTGAACGACCCCGGAGCCGTTTTGAGAACTATGGCGGCTCTATGCAACCGCAGCCACGCAGCGAAAGCAACGACCGGCAGGGACTTGGCAGCGGTGGTTTTCAGGGAGGCCGGCGCGGGGCCGATGTAGCCCAGCCACAGCCTGCCCCGGAGGTACATATTCAGCGCGAACGCCCACAAGTGCGCGAGCAGCAGCCATCACCAGGCCCGTCCGGCGAGGAGACGGGTGGTGCGCGGGGCGGCCGGCGTGGCCCATTTTAACAGCTAGTACATACCTAATCAAAAAAAGCCATATTCCGGATGGAGTATGGCTTTTTTTGATTAGTGTAGCTCCGATTATCGGTTCCGGCGTTTGTGGGTAACCTTCTCCTGCCGTTGCTCGAACAGCAGCGCGACCTTGTCATTTTCCGACGGCGTAGGATAATTGAGTAGCAGGTAAGCGGCTTCCTGCGTTTTGGGCAGGTACACAAAGCCGCGCACCGATTCGCCGGCCGGCACCGTAGTCGGTTTCAGCGCGAGTTGTTTCCAGCGGTAGGCTTCGTAGTCGTAGCGCTGCATCTTGTCGGCAAAGGAGCCATGGTCGATCATCCGCTTTAGCTGAATAGCCTGATAAGCAGCATTGTGCGACGCCCGGTTGGTGGCCCACTGATCGAATGTCTGGTTTTTGCGGGAGGTAGTAGAGGCTACATCGCTGGCGATCACCGCCACCAGCAATACCGTGTTAATAATTCTGGCCCGCTTCAACCGCTTCTCTTCCCGTATCTGATTGCGGGCTACTACATCGGCTTCGTAGATGGGGTCGGCTGCCTGACGGATGTACGGCTGATAGGTATTGGGGCGGGTTAGCGTATCTTTATCGCGGTTAAGGACGTAGACCGAAAAGTCGGCGGGGTTTAGGTCAATGGCCTGCTCGGTCTTGTTCTTTACTTCGACATCCAGGACTACATAGTCCATATCCACCTTTTCGTACGAGGCCACCACCACAATGCCGTCTTTCTCCGCTTTGGTAACGGGCCGGCCTTCAATCAGGGCCACATCGCCGGAGACCGGACGAAGCTGGTAAACCGATGGCGCACAGCCGCTGAGTATACTCAGTAAGCCAGGCAGCAGGATCAGTGTCGGCAAATAACGTACCCGTTTCATAGCCAGATCTTTAGTTTATGGCGAAAATACAAAATAAGAATCTATACCGTTGAATAACGGTATAGATTCTTAAAACCAGTAAAAGGTTGCACCGGCATCGGAAAATAAGTCCGATGGTTGCTTTTCTACTTGATTCCCTCGTATACCCAAGTAAAAAGCTAGGCGTGGATTGACTCCTCCAGAAAGGAAACCGCACCACTGGTTACGTCGTACATACCCCCGTAAATTTTGATACTGCCCTCATCGACCAGCTCCGCAATAATTGGACTCTGTTTGATGATCTGATCCATGACCAGACGAACATTCAGTTCGGACACTTTATTAACAAAATCTAAATTTTGACCGTTGCGCTCGGTTTGGTTTGTGGTTTCACGTTCCATAGCCGGGACTATTTTTTGCACCAATTGGGTAAGGTGACCCAGTTCGGCATGGTCGCAGGCCCCTTTGATGGCCCCGCAGCTTGTGTGGCCCAGTACCAGGATGATTTTTGAGCCAACTACCTTGGTGCCGAACTCCATACTGCCCAGAATGTCGTCGTTAAGAATATTGCCGGCGATGCGGATGTTAAAAATATCGCCGATACCCCGGTCGAAGATCAGCTCGGCAGGGGCGCGGGAGTCCATGCAACTCAGAATGGTGGCAAAAGGATATTGTCCGGTGCTGCGGGCGTGTACCTCCTCCAGCAGGTCGCGGTTCCGGTGCAGGTTATTGCAGAAACGATCGTTGCCCCGTTTCAGCAGGTCGAGGGCGGCTTCGGGCGATAAGGCTTGTTGCGCTTCTTTGGTACCTTCGTACATAACAAAGTGAGTTTTGGTTGGGATATAAACTTAGAATCCTTACTAAAAGCTATGGCCAACAGAAATCTCGTTGTCTGATCGCAATTAGTGAAGAATACGTAGAGAATCAACCTGGCCTTTGCGGGATTGTTTAAGAGAATTGTTTCAACGAATTCAGGATCGATGTTACTGAAAGGCCAGCCAGAGGTTGCGCAACCCTAAAAATGCAGTAACGGCTACAACAAGCAGCATGGCGACGTTTTGCCGGACCGAATTGCGGTAACGCGCAGCAAGTAACTGCTTGTGGTTGACGGCCCGCAGCAGAAAGACGGTAACCAGCGGCAATAACAGGCCGTTGATCGCCTGGGCCGTAATAATGACCGGCACCGGCCGGATACCCAGCCAGCCGAACGTCAGCCCCACAGCCATAACCAGCAGCCATACCGACCGGAAGGAAGCGGAGCCGGGTGACCAGCCCAGCAGCCCCTGGGCCGTCACGGCAGCCGCCAGCGGAGCTGTCAGACAGGAGGTAAAGCCGGCGGCAAACAGCCCAAATGCAAACAAACGACCGGCCCAGCCGCCCAGCCGATCCGATAAGGTCTGGGCAATATGCCCAAACGAAAATTCCCCCGTCACCAGTGTTCCCGCGACCAGGATAGCCATTGAAATCAACCCGCCGATAAGGACTGCGAGTCCAATGCCCCACCGCATCTGGGGCAGTGATTGCCCCTGCCCGATGCCCGAAGCCAGAAAGAGGTTGTAGGGCACAATGGTGGTGCCGATAAGGCCGATGACCAGCACCAGCGAGTCGCCGGGCAGAGCCGGAACCACCAGGGCCCGGCCAAAAGCGGCCGGCGAGGGCGCGGCACTGAACGCCACATAGGCAAAGGCAATCCCCATCACAAACACAACCAGGCCCAAAAATTGCGCGATCCAGCGGGTGGAGCCTATCCACAGGAGCGCAATGCCGACCAGACCAACCGCCGGCGTGAGCCAATGGACGGGCCAGTTGGTCAGCAGGCTCAGGCCGGAGACGGCCCCCAGAATGTTGCCGGCCTGGTAGGCGGCACAGCCGAACGCAACCGCCAGAAACAAAAACCAGCCGATAGCCCGCGAACGAACCCCGTACGACAGCGCGATGATCTGGCCCAGGCTATAGCCGGAAGCCAGCGTAATGCGGGCGGCTGCCTCCTGCAACACCACCGTACTGATGGCCGAAAAGGTGAGCGCCCACAACAGTTCCAGACCGAAGCGGGAGCCGGCCAGGGCACAGGTAGTTACCGTGCCTGGGCCAATAAAAGCGGCTGAAATGACGGACCAGAATAATAAACTGCTGAAGCCGGTACGGAGGGCGAGCGTTTTTGCCATGGTAGGATAAGCGACAGGTTACGGGAATCAGGAACGGGAATGCTGCAAACTACAGAAATGATTGATTTGACCGGCAGCATCGGTATAATTTCCGGCCTGATTGTCTTTTGGTTTTATCATCTTTATGGCGTGACTTGCCAATGAAGCCCTACGTCATGTAACCCACTCAGCTAACCCATTCGTATGCGTACCGTCCCTTTTTCCGGTTTTTTATCTGCCCTGTTACTGCTAGCCTGCCGAATGGCCTTCGCCCAGCCCGATCAGCAATCGGCTATTCTGCGTAGTGAGCTGATTTATGAGCAGGCTCCGTTTCCCCAATGCCATGCCTCTACGCTGGCCCAAACCCCGCAGGGTCTAGTGGCCGCCTGGTTTGGGGGCACCCACGAACGCCATCCCGACGTCGGCATTTGGGTGAGTCAACGGCAGGGTAACCGCTGGACTACCCCCGTGGAGGTGGCAACGGGTGTGCAGGCCGACGGCAAGCGGCTGCCCTGCTGGAATCCCGTGCTGTTTCAGGTACCCAACCGCGAGTTGATCCTGTTTTACAAAGTTGGTCCCAGCCCCTCGACCTGGTGGGGGCTGCTGAAACGATCGACCGACGGCGGCAAAACCTGGTCGGACGCCGAGCGGCTGCCGGAAGGGATTCTGGGACCGATCAAGGATAAACCCGTGCTGCTGGCGAATAATACCCTGTTGTGTCCCAGCAGCTCGGAGCACGATAACTGGCGCGTTCACTTTGAGACGACCACGGATTGGGGAAAAACCTGGCAGAAGACCGAAGCCATCAACGACGGCAAGTCTTTCGGGGCCATTCAGCCGACGGTGCTGGTGCATAAAAACGGACAGTTGCAGGCGCTCTGCCGCAGTACCAACGGATATGTCGTGGAAAGCTGGTCGACCGATGGCGGCAAAACCTGGTCTCCGCTGGTCAGTACCAGTTTGCCTAACCCAAACTCGGGCTTCGATGGGGTGTCGATAAAAGACGGTCGACATCTGCTGGTATATAATCCGGTTACCATTAATCCCGGTGCACGGAGCGGACTGCGTACTCCGCTCAGCGTGGCGGTTTCGCCGGATGGGAAACAGTGGAAACAGGCGGTGGTGCTGGAAAATGAGCCCGGCGAGTACTCGTACCCGGCCATGATTCAGACGGCCGACGGGCTGGTGCATATCACCTACACCTGGAAGCGGCAGCGCATTAAATATGTCGTGCTTGATCCCAGGAAATTATAAGGGCAGACCGCTAAGCCGGAAGGTCACCCGGTTTGGTCAATTTGGTTAAAACTACCGAAAGGCATCTCGTCCGGGATGCTTTTTTCTTTATTTTGCCGCGATGAAAGCAGTTGTATTAACAGAATTTGGTGCCCCGGACATGCTGGTTGTACAGGATGTGCCGACACCCGCGATCGGGGATAATGACGTTTTGGTTCGGGTAAAAGCCGCCGGTATCAATCCCGTGGATGTAAAAACCAGGCAGGGAAAAGCATTCGCCAATCAACTGAAAGAACACCAGCCGCTGATTTTGGGCTGGGATATATCCGGAGAGGTCGTTGAGGCTGGAGCCAGTGTGACTACGTTCAAACCGGGTGATGCAGTGTTTGGGATGGTCAATTTCCCCGGCTACGGAGCCGCCTATGCCGAATACGTGGCGACACCGGCGGCTCACCTGACCCACAAACCCGCCAATATCACCCATGAAGAAGCCGCTGCGGCCACCCTGGCTGCGTTGACCGCCTGTCAGGCGTTAGTTGATAAAGCGCACCTGCAGAAGGGACAAAAAATCCTGATCCATGCGGCTGCCGGAGGGGTAGGGCACTATGCCGTGCAACTCGCGAAGCACCTGGGCGCTTATGTGATCGGTACCTCATCGGCCGCCAACCGGGACTTTGTGCTGTCGCTGGGTGCCGACGAGCACATTGATCATAACAATCAACGATTTGAAGACGTGGTGCAGGATGCCGATGTGGTGCTGGTGGCAACTCTGGCCGACAATACCAAAGACCGATCGGTAGATACCGTGAAACCGGGCGGTACACTGGTGAGCATCCTGAGCGGCTTATCAGGCGAGAGCGCCGATAAAGCTGCGGCCAAAGGCCTCCGGGTCGAAGCATTTCTGGTAGCGTCAAACGGCGAACAGATGCAGCAACTGGCGCAATTGCTGGCAGCAGGTACGATCAGGTCGGAGGTATCTATGGCGGTGCCGGTGGAGCAGATCAGCGAAGCGCACCGGCAGGTAGAAACCGGCAAAACCAGAGGGAAAGTCGTAGTGACGTTCTGACCAATGACCACCGCAGTTGTCGTATCGACCCCACCCGAGTCTCAATCATGCCTATCAGGCGCTATGGACTTAAAAGACGTTATCGACCAGATTGACCAGTTAAAAGTTCAGATCGATGCCCTCGGACCGCTTTCAAAGGACTCCCTTGAGCGACTTGAGCAGAAGGTTCGCCTTGACTGGACGTATCACTCCAATGCCATTGAGGGGAATGCACTTACCTACGGAGATACCCGTACATTGCTGCTGTGGGGTATAACGGCCAAGGGTAAGCCCCTGCGCGATCATCTGGATCTGGAAGGGCATAACGAAGCGATTAAACAGTTAGAAAAGCTTGCCAAAAAAAGGAGCTGCTGAAGGAATCGTTGATCGAAGAATTTCATAAACTAATTCTGGCAGAACCATTCGAAGATTATCGGAGCGATATATTGGTTGGTAAATACAAAGACCGCGGCAATTACTTATACAACTACCGCGGAGAGCGGATCGACTTTTGTTCTCCCTAAGAGGTACCCAGACGGTTAAACGAACTGGTCAACTGGACAAACAACGCCATTAATCCGCCTAAGCGCCGAAAACAGCAGTATGACATACATCCGCTATTAATAGCCACTCACTTTCATCTTGAGTTTGTAAACATTCATCCGTTTAATGATGGAAATGGACGGCTGGCGCGGATTCTCTCCAACCTCATACTGATGCAATGCGGCTACCCGCCGTACATCGTAAAGGTAGATCAGCGCGAACAGTATCGGCGAACCATTCTAATGGCACGGGAAGAAGGATTGGCGGTCCTGGCCTTATTTTTGGCGAATGCCTGATTGATTCGCTTAATTTATACCTGAAGGCGGCAAAAGGAGAACCCCTGGAAGATCCGGACGACCTTGATAAAGAAATTTTCTTGCTGACGCGGCAACTGGAGTCTACAGGTGAAAAGCTACTGCTGGAAGATAAATCATCAGTAGTACAAAACCTGATCCAACAGGGACTTGGTGAGTTGCTGGACCTATCCTCACAGATGCTGGCGAAGTTGAATCCCTTTTTCAAAGGAGGTTCGGCTGATATGCGGTTTGTGGCCGTAGACGATCGGGGCAGTACAGTAACCGAACAGGAAGTGCCTGACTTCGCGGCTGTTTACAAGGCAGCCAAAAGTGGAGATACGTCTGAGAACACGGATGTCTTTTTGTTCAGCACAAGCAAAGTCAAGAGACTATCGGCACTGATCGGGAAATACCATCCTGTAAAAGAGGTCTATTTTACCACAAGGCTGGGCAATTCCGATTACCTGCCGTTGACCCAGGTGTCGTTGCTGTGTCAGGAGGAACTTACATTCGCTCCCGAGCAGTATCAGTACTCGGCACGGCTGGAATGGCAGCATGATGCCGGGTCTGAACCGATTATGGAGTACACCTGGCGGCAGCCTTATACCGTCAGCCCTGACCTTCCCGCCTTTGAGAAAAAGGTAAGGGAGACCTTGAAAGAAGTCTTAAGCCAGATTAAACGTAGCCTGAAAACCAAGTAGCATCCTCACAACTGCCAGCCCCTTATAACTGCCGGGCGGGGCCACCCAGGCGGTCCCATCTAGGCGGCTCCGTCATCACTCCTAACACCCCATCCTCCGCCCCCCGGCGTCTCAATCCGAACACGGTCACCGGGTTCAAGGGGCATGGTGAAGATACCGGGTAATGGCTTTTCGTCACCGTCGGCGCGAATCAGCGTTTGTCGGCCAGTCTGTCCGGGTTGGCCGCCGGCCATACCATACGGAGCAACTACGCGGTGCTGGCTTAATAGTGTAGTCTGTACCGGCTCCAGAAACTCGATTTCGCGAATGATACCGTCACCCCCGCTCCACTGACCGGCACCGCCGGAGCCTTCACGAACGGCAAACTGATGCAGCCGCACCGGATAGCGTCGTTCCAGTTCTTCGGGGTCGGTCAGGCGGGTGTTGGTCATATGCTGGTGGACCGCCGAACGGCCGTTAAAACCCGGCCCGGCACCGGCTCCCCCACCGATGGTTTCATAATAGCCGAACTGGCTGTTGCCGAACAGGAAATTGTTCATGGTACCCTGGCTGCAGGCGGCTAAGCCCAGCGCCTTCAGTAAGGTATCCACCAACCGCTGGCTTACTTCGGTGTTGCCGCCGACCACCGCCGGACAGCGCTCCGACGCATCGTCAAAATCAGGATTCAGGAAGGACGATCCGGGTAGGATAAGCCGCACCGGCTCCATTAGCCCTTCGTTGAGCGGGATGTCTTTACCCGGATGGCCGTACCCCGGATGGCCGTACCCCGGATGGCCGTACCTGAGCCACAGCCGCAGTACGTACAGAACGGCACTGTACAAAATGGCCCGGTTGGCGTTGAGGTTGTTTTTATGGACGTCGGACGTGCCGGTGAAATCGAAGGTGATGATCTGGTTGAGGATGGTGATGGAGATGAAAATACGCTGATCGTCGTCCAGGAGTTCTTCGGCGTCAAACGTCTGATCTTCCAGCGGAGCCAATACTGCCCGCAGCGCATCGGCGGAGGCCTGTTTGAGCCGGCGCATGTAGTGGCGGAGGGTTGGCAGGCCGTGGTCGCGCACCAGTTTCAGCAGCGCCTGCTCTCCGGCTCGTAAGGAAGCTAAAGCGGCTTCAATATCGGCCCGGTTTTCGGCCAGGGCGCGGGTGGGGTAGGAGGCTGTCGTAAACGCTTTCTCTACCTCTTCCCAGCAGAATACGCCCTGCCTGACGAGGTATTGCGGTGCCAGTACCACGCCCTCTTCGGCCAGGTTTACCGCATCGGGCGGCATGGAACCAGGCACCTTCCCGCCAATCTCGGCATGGTGGGCGCGGTTGATGACGTAGCCGACCAACTCCCCGGTATCGGTAAAGACCCCGCTCAGCAGCGTTACATCGGGCAGATGCGAACCGCCGTATTTAGGGTGGTTGGTAATGACCACATCGCCGGGACCCATACCAATTGTTGTCTGCACCAGCCGGGCACAAACGCCCAGACTGCCTAAATGCACCGGAATATGAGGGGCGTTGACCAGCAGTTCAGCATTTTCGTCGAGCAGGGCGCAGGAGAAATCGAGCCGTTCCTTGACGTTGACGGAGAAAGCGGTGCGCTGCAACTGAGCGCCCATCTCCTCCGCAATGGCCGTAAAGCGCCGGGCAAACAATTCGGTCTGGGCTACCTCGGCCAGTTCGCTGTATAGCGCTTCATCGGAAGAAACATACTCCACCACCGCGTTCTGGTTGGCCCGGACTACGAGCCGCCAGCCGGGTTCGATAAAGGCCGAGGAGGTTTTGTTGAGCAGCAGGGCCGGTCCCCGGAAGGTATCTCCTTCGCGGAGTTGGGCCCAATCGTAGGCGGGGTAGGAGGCCGACGTAAACGCTGGGAGTACATGGGTGTGCGAAACCGGCGGGGCCGTGACGGGTTCTTCTTCGCCGACGGTACTGACCACCACCCGGATACCTTCAACTTCAATGGCTTTGCCGGTGGGGTAATGGCCGTAGAGCTGCTGGTATTTTTCGTGGAAGACATCCTCAATGTGTTGTATCATCCCGGCATTTTCTGTCACCCCTACGCCAGGAGGGATTCCGGAAGAACGCTCTGGCGTGGCAATAAACGAAAAGGGTAGTGCCACTTCAATCGCCGTTTCCTGGCCCTGCAACCGGAGAAAAAGGAGTACCGACTGTACGTCTAGCGGAGTTTCCGTGCCCACATCCTGCCGTAGCGCATCGGTAGCCTGCCGGATGAGGTTGGTCATTCGGTCCGGCAGTTCTGCTTCTACCGTCGAGAGCAGTTGCAGCACCGGCGCTGAGGCCATTCGCTCAATGCGGGCTTGTCCCATGCCGTAGGCGCTCAGCAGGCCCCCGTCGAAGGGCAGGATCAGCCGGTCGATGCCGAGCAGCCGGGCGACGGAGCAGCCGTGGAGGCCACCTGCCCCGCCAAATACCAGCAGGGCATATTCGCGCGGATCGAAGCCACGGGCAACGGAGATTTTGCGGATAGCGCCGGCCATCGCTTCATCGGCAATGCGGGCAAAGCCCAGCAGTAAATCGCGCTCGAGGATGGGGTTACCTGTTTGTTCGGCAATGCGTTGCTGCAGCGAAAGCAGGGCTGCCTGTGCCCGTTCAGGAAAAACCGGAATGCCGAACTGACCGGGGTGAAGCCTGCCCAGCAGCAGGTTTACGTCGGTAATGCAGAGGGGGCCACCGGCACCGTAACAGGCCGGCCCCGGCGATGCTCCGGCGCTATGGGGGCCGACCTGAAGCTGTACCCCGTCGAACCAGCAAACCGACCCACCGCCGGCCGCTACCGTTTCAATGGCCAGGGAGGGCAGCTGGAGGTCAAAGGCACCAATTCTGGTGGAGAAGCGGTAGTCGACGCGGTGGTCGTAGCGGGCGGTATCGGTGCTGGTGCCGCCCATGTCGAGCGTCAGAATACGGTCGAAACCCAATTGCCGGGCAACAGCCGCCGAGCCGATAACGCCACCCGCCGGACCGCTCAGCAGGCTATCTTTGGGCCTGAATAAATTCGCTTTGACAAGGCCGCCCGCGCTGGTCATCACCCGCACCGATTGCCCACCTAATTGGCGGGTGAGATTGTCGAGATAGGCTCGCAAAACCGGCGTCAGATAGGCATCCACTACGGCCGTCTGGGTCCGGGCAACGTACTGAATAGCCGTAGAAACGTCGGTCGACAACGTAACGGCAGGAAAGCCGGCATCCCGCAACGCATCATCGAGTTGCCGTTCGTGTACCGGATTGCGGTAGGCGTTCAGCAGCGAAACGGCAACGGCATCAACGCCGGTAACTTTCAGGTTCTCAATCAGGCGCGTAGCCTCCTGAAGCGGCCTGAGCACTTCGCCGGTAGCGGTAAGGCGTTCGTCTACTTCGTACACGTGGCTATACAGCAACTCCGGCGGGGGAATATCGAGCTGGAACAGGTCCGGCCGCTGCTGGGTGCCAATGCGCAGCAAGTCTTTAAATCCTTTGGTTACCAGCAGCGCAACCCGGCCCCCTTTGCGTTCGAGCAGGGCGTTGGTGCCACGGGTGGTGCCCAGCCGCATAGCGAGCGGTGGAAAAGGCCGGCTCAGCGGAGTTTGGGTGAGTAGCCGCGTAGCCAGAACGGGCGCTTCTTCGCCCGTAAACAACTCCACGGTAGCGGGTAGTGGGGCAGTCAGAACGCGATCAAGTGTTAGGGTGCCATCGGAAGCCAGCGAAACTACCGTAGCCGTATCGCCGAATTCGACAAGCCGGAGCTGATACTGGTCGAAGATGGGCGTCGTAAGCCAGGATGCTTCCAGCCGGAGCCGTTGCGGCTCTCCGGTGAGAATGCCCCGCAGGCAACTGCTGCTGAGTACTTTGGCACGGAGGAGCGTTCCATCCGGAGTCAGCGCTAAACCATCGGTAAAAGTCCCCCCGGTATCAATCCAGATTTGGTACATGCTACTTGCCGGCCGAAATCATGTTGGCAAAGAGCCGGTAGGCGCCGGGAACACCGGCCGGAAGCTCGCGGAAGAACGATAAGCCGGTATATATGAAATGACCTTTGCCGTATTTGGCGTAGATCAGGCTGCCCTGTTTGGGTGCTTCATTGGTGTCGTTGGCGGAGAACAGCGGCTCGTAGGCTTTGTCCCAATCCTGCGCAAAGTACAGCCCACGCTCCTGAATCCAGCCCTCAAAGTCTTTCTGGGTAATCTTGTTCGGGGTGTTCAGCAGCAGGTGCTGCGGGTTCAGGAACGTCATAACGGCGTCTTCTTCCGCCACCCGATCGCGACCCACGGAGAACGGATACGGGCCAAGCTGGTTGACCTTCAGGCCATTCTGAATAAACGAGCCGCCGGGCGTTACGTACTGCACAATCATGGTGCCGCCGTTGCTGACGTACTCCATCAGCTTTGCCTGGTAATTCTTCAGCCATTCTTCCGTATTGTACGCCCGAACGCCTACCACAATGGCGTCGTAGCCGGATACGCTCTTGTTGAGGTCGGCTTCGCTGAGCATGGTTACCTGCGTACCCATCTGTCGGAGGGCGGCCGGTACTTCGTCGCCTGCTCCGGCAATGTAGCCTATGGTTTTGGCCCTAACCTTTACGTCCAGCTTCACCAGTTTGGCTTCGGCGGGGGGAAACAGCGTCTGCGTCGGGATGTGCTTGTACTGAATCAGTCGCAGTCCCGTGGTAAAGGTGCCGGTATTGGTTGTCATCACGGCCCGGAGTTTGCCGTCGGCAGCCCGGCCGGCCGGCGTGACGGTAAAGGTTACCCGCTGTTCCTGAAACTTATCGTTCAGCCTGAACGGCAGTTGCGCCGGCTCCACCCGCCAGCCTTCCGGCGTCTCCAGTTTCAGCGTACCGGCGACGTTCGCCCGGCCGGCTTTCAGGATAACCTCCACGGTCTTGGGCGTATTGTCGGCGAAGACATACACCCGATCAGCCAGATTGGCCATTACGTCGGGCTGAATGACAAATGGGCGGTAGATTTCGCCGTCGACGGGGTCAGTGGACTTATAGATCCACGGCCGCGAGAACGTAAACGGTTGCCCGTTGATATCGAAGGTAAATTCGGCGATCAGAGCGGGCGGGTTTTCCGGCAAACCGATCAGCCGCTGGTCATCTACCTGAAACAGGCCCCGGTCCAGCGGCTTCCGCAGCCAGTAGGGTTGCGAAATGGGCTGGTTACGGGCAATGGTTACCGTGACGGGAAGTATCTGCTGGTCGTTGGCTGCCAGCGACAGGGCCAGGGTGGTATCCCGCCCGACGTCGGGTAGCCGGATTTTGGTCAACTGCACCGGTACATTGCTCCGGTTAACCGCGCTGAGCGTAACGCGGACCGATTCGCCGGGGGCTGCGGCATAGGTGGCCGGATTGGCTTCGAACCACAAGCCCAGGCAGTCCTGAATCAGTTTCTCAACGTCCTGCTTTTTGGCCGCCACGTAGGTATTACCGGCATCCAGTTTCTGCAATTCGCGGTAGAGGTTCACCAGCACCGGTACGGAGGCCGACGGCTGTTCGGGCCGGAAGGTGGCGATGGCCTGGTTCACCAGCTCCTGCACCCGGCCGCTGTTCGGCACGCGCTTCCAGCTCAGATCTACACCGTCGAAGGGGTCCTGCTGCACGGGATCGCCGTTTCTGACCAGCAGATAGTCGATGCGGGAGCCCCGGCTGGCGGGTACCCCAAAACCCTGACTCTTGTGCTGACTGCGGCTTTCGGCGGCAATTTCGCCGTACGATTTACCGAGCAGCGGATTATAGAGGCCGGTTTCGACTCCGACCATGTTACCGGCTTCGTCGGGCTTTTTATTGCTCATGAAGGCCCCCGGAATAAAGATATTCCACATGATCCGCTTCGCCTTCCAGGGTTTTACGTAAGCGAGTTGCTCGGGGTACCTGGTGGGGTCGCCGGAAATTTTAAACGCTTCTTCGGCCAGGTAGGCAGACGCGCTATGGTGACCATGACCGGCGCGGGCGTCGGGCGGAAAGCGGGTAATAATAATGTCCGGCTGAAACTGGCGAACCCGCCAGACCACATCGGCTAAAACTTTATCCTGCCCCCAGGTTCGCACGGCTTCATCCGTCGATTTGGAAAACCCAAAATCATAGGCCCGGCTGAAGAACTGCTGCGGACCGTCGATACGCCGGGCGGCCAGCAGTTCCTGGGTACGAATCACCCCGATATTTTCGCCCTGCTCCGGGCCGATCAGGTTCTGACCGCCATCGCCCCGCGTCAGCGAGAGGTAGGCTGTCCGGACCTGCCGCTCGTTGGCGAGGTAGGTCAGCAGCAGGGTATTTTCGTCGTCGGGATGGGCCGCTACGTATAGCGCCGAGCCGACAACGTTGAGTTTTTTCAGGTCGTGGAGGATATCTCCGGCGGAGGTCGATCGATACGGTTGGCCAACAGCTCCGGCGGTCAGACCGAGGAGGCTGGAGAGGAATACGAACAGGTTTGGGATACGCACAGCTAAAAGCAGGATAAAAGTCTGAATGCCAATTTGACAAAAATAAAGAGGCCTGTTCAGATTTAGGTCTTCTGTATCAAAATATTACCGTTTTGCCTTTAAATTGGTCTATTTCCAGAGGGGTCTCTTTTGCTGAAATCCGCAGCCAAACTCTATATTTGCGCTCACTTAAACAAAAACAAATAACCTATCCTTAAAACTTTACGCATGGACAAGAGTCTTTATGTAGTTCCCTTGTTGGGCATCATCGGTCTGGTGGTGATGTTTACCAAATTCCGCTGGGTTTCGCGGCAGGACGCCGGCGACGCCCGTATGCAGGAAATTTCGACATACATCGCCAACGGTGCCATTGCCTTCTTACGAGCAGAGTGGCGGGTCTTAATCGTGTTTGGTCTTATCGTTGCCGTAGTTCTCGCGTTTTCGGCAACATTAGTTGAAAACTCCGACTGGGTAATTGGAGTTGCCTTCGCCATCGGAGCGTTCACCTCCGCGCTGGCCGGTTATATCGGCATGAAAATCGCCACTCGGGCCAATGTGCGTACCGCCCATGCCGCCCGCACCAGCCTGACCCGTGCGCTGGATGTTTCCTTTACCGGTGGATCGGTGATGGGTATTGGCGTGGCCGGTCTGGCAGTGTTAGGTTTGAGTGTCTTATACATTCTCTTCTATAATATGTACGTGTCCGCTTCGGGTAATCTGAACGGCATTGAAATGGAGACAGCGCTGGAAGTGCTGGCCGGCTTCTCGCTGGGTGCCGAATCCATTGCGCTTTTTGCCCGCGTGGGTGGCGGTATCTACACCAAAGCGGCCGACGTAGGGGCCGACCTGGTGGGTAAGGTTGAAGCCGGTATTCCGGAAGATGATCCGCGTAACCCGGCCACTATTGCCGATAACGTGGGGGATAACGTGGGCGACGTGGCTGGTATGGGGGCCGACCTGTTCGGGTCGTACGTGGCAACTATTCTGGCAACGATGGTGCTGGGCCGTGAAATCCGGATTCCGGCAGACGTTAACATTTTTGGCCATGCCCCGATCGTGCTGCCGCTGGTAATTGGCGGCATGGGCCTGATCTTCTCCATCATCGCTACCTATTTCGTTCGCGTCAAAGATGATAACGGCAATGTTCAGGGTGCCCTGAACATGGGTAACTGGGGTTCCATCATCCTGACCCTGATTGCCTCCTACTTCCTGGTAGTAACCATGCTGCCCGACGTCGACATGCGCATTCGCGGGGTGGTTTTCGACCGGATGGATGTGTTCTATGCCATCGTAACGGGTCTGGTTGTGGGGGCGCTGATGTCGATCATCACCGAGTATTACACCTCCATGGGCCGTCGGCCGGTATTGTCCATTATCCGGCAGTCGGGTACGGGTCACGCCACCAACATTATTGGTGGTCTGGCGGTCGGTATGGAGTCGACGGTACTGCCGATTCTGGTGCTGGCGGCCGGTATCTTTATGTCGTATAAATTTGCCGGTCTGTACGGGGTGGCTATCTCGGCCGCCGGTATGATGGCAACCACGGCCATGCAGTTGGCCATCGACGCCTTCGGGCCGATTGCCGATAATGCCGGGGGTATCGCCGAAATGAGCCACCTGCCCGATGAGGTGCGGGGCCGTACGGATATTCTGGATGCCGTAGGAAACACCACAGCCGCTACCGGTAAGGGTTTCGCCATTGCCTCAGCCGCCCTGACCTCGCTGGCCCTGTTTGCCGCCTTTGTGGGTATATCGGGGATTACCGCTATTGATATTTACAAAGCCGACGTTCTGGCAGGCCTCTTTGTGGGCGCTATGATTCCGTTCATCTTCTCGTCGTTGTGTATCGCGGCTGTAGGCCGTGCCGCTATGAAAATGGTGGAAGAGGTACGTCGTCAGTTCCGTGATATTCCGGGCATCCTGGAAGGAACCGGTAAGCCGGAATATGAGAAGTGCGTAGCCATCTCGACCCAGGCGTCGATCCGGGAGATGATCCTGCCGGGGGCTATAGCCCTGAGTGTTCCCGTTATTGTCGGCTTTATCTTTGGCCCTGAGGTATTAGGGGGGCTGCTGGCCGGCGTAACCGTATCGGGGGTGTTGATGGGTATTTTCCAGAACAACGCCGGTGGGGCCTGGGATAACGCCAAGAAATCGTTCGAGAAAGGTGTAGAGATCAACGGGCAGATGTACTACAAGAAATCGGAGCCGCATAAGGCGTCGGTGACCGGAGATACGGTAGGTGACCCGTTCAAGGACACCTCCGGTCCGTCGATGAACATCCTGATCAAGCTGATGTCTATAGTCTCGCTGGTGATCGCTCCGTTCATCACAGTACCGGCAGGTACGGTAGAAAGTGGTACCGATCCGCGCATCGAACAGCCGATCGTACCACCGGCCGGCCGTGTTCAGGATTCCGACGCCCCCGGCCGCGAATCCACCGTCGACGAGCGGTCCGATGACGGCTCGGTGATGAGACGGGATACGAATCGGTAAAAGAAAAAGCCGGCCCAATCGGGCCGGCTTTTTTGTATATCTATTAGCTAAGAAAATTATTACTTCACCTGACCACGCAGTGAGCGCGGGATTTCAATAGTTGCTACCGGGTTCGACATCGACTCCAGCAGCGTAATGCCTTGTACTTTGATCTGGTTAACCCGTACGGATTTACCTAGATCGAGGCCAGACACATCGACATCAATATAATCGGGGATATTTTCGGCCGGTCCTGTAACGCGCAGTTTCCGCACGCGGGTCACCAGCTTACCACCTTTCTGAACACCCGGAGCCGTGCCCACCAGACGAACCGGTACGGCTACTCTAAGGTCTTTTCCATCAACAATCTGAAGGAAGTCAGCGTGCAGCAAGGCATCGCTTACCGGGTGAAACTGAGTATCCTGGAGAATGGCGCGGTATTCGTCGCCTTCAATATTCAGGGTTACTTCGTATACATCCGGCGTGTACAGCAAATCGCGGAAGAGAATAGCCGGTGCATAGAAGTGAACCTGCTCCTGACCTCCGTAAAGAACGCACGGCACATTGCCTTCAGCACGGATGGCCTGAGACTCTGATTTGCCGAGATTCGCTCTTTTATACCCTACAATCTCGAGTTTTTTCATTTGAAATTTATTTAGTGATTGAGTGAATGAGTGATTGAGTGAGAAGTGACAGGCAAGAAAACTCGCTCAATCACTAAATCGCTAAATCGCTCAATATTTTATGAAAAGTGAGCTAATAGATTCATGATCACGGATGCGGCCGATGGCTTTGGCAAACAGCTCGGCTACCGACAACACTTTAATTTTCGGATTGGTTTCCCGCATGGGAATAGTGTCCGATACCACCAGTTCGTCCAGCATCGAGTTGGCGATGTTTTCGTGCGCTTTGCCCGACATGACCGGGTGCGTACACACCGCCCGCACCGATTTGGCCCCTTTCTCCATGATGATCTGAGCGGCCTTACACAGTGTACCGCCCGTATCGATCAGGTCGTCGATCAGCACGACATTGGCTCCTTCCACATCCCCAATCACCTGCATGGACGCAATTTCGTTGGCCCGCTTGCGGTGCTTGTCGCACAACACGATTTCGGCATTGAAGTGCTTGGCAAACGTTCGGGCGCGGGCCGCTCCGCCTACGTCCGGCGACGCAATCACCAGGTTATCCAGCTGCAGGCTCCGAATGTACGGCACAAACACCGACGTGCCTTCGAGGTGATCCACCGGAAAATCGAAGAACCCCTGGATCTGTCCCGCGTGCAGGTCGATGGTCATCAGCCGATCGGCGTGTACTGACGCCAGCATGTTGGCCACGACTTTAGCGGCAATGGCCACCCGGGGTTTGTCTTTTCGGTCCTGGCGGGCGTATCCGAAATACGGAATCACAACCGTGACATAATGCGCGGAAGCCCGACGGGCGGCATCCACCATCAGCAGCAGTTCCATCAGGTTGTCGGAAGGCGGAAACGTCGACTGGATGATAAACACATCACAGCCCCGCACCGACTCCTCGAAACTGGGGGAAAGTTCACCGTCGCTGAATCGGCGGAGGGTGTATCCGCCGAGGTCTTTACCGTAGTAGTGAGCGATTTTTTCGGCGAGGTAAGTCGACTGACTACCCGCAAAAATCTTCACCGGATTGAACGAAGCCATCGTGCCGAAAATTTGCGCAAAGGTACGAAAATAAAGCTAAATATGCCATTTCTGCCTGATTTAGCTTCCTGGTAGTTATTCATTGAACTAAATACGTCGGATTATAGCAGTATTTCAAGAAGCAGTAGACAGTTTTTGGGGGGCGCCTTATAGATTGATCTGCCGACGCTGCCCCTGGTAGGTAATCAGCTCGACCTGCCGGACCTGCTGGTCGATGCACAACCGCCGATATTCCTGCGAGAGGTAGGTGCTGCCGTAAAAAACTTCGACCTGGCGTTTGCGGCCATTGGCAAAGGTCAGTATAGCCTTAGCGTCGTCGGGCCGGAGCGGGATAAACCGCTGCGTTGGGTTTGGTAGTTCATAGGCTTGCAGCCGCCCCCGGTTCTGGGTCGCCAGGATGAGCTGCCGGTTTTTTCCAAGCTGTAGCCGGGTAATGGCCCGCGCGTCGCCGGGTACCACAAAACCAGATTTAGCCATTGGCAAGGGCTGAAAGCGTCCATCACCAAGATTCTTCAGAACCAACCCATAGGCGGCATCGGCCTGCCCCTGTACCAGCTCCATGCCGTAGTCGTTACCAACCAGCAGCATGTCCAGCAGGCCATCGGCATCAATGTCGCAGGGCAGCATACCAAAGATGGGGGCGAGTTGGGCTTCCGTCGGGAGCGGACTCATCCGGAACTGGCCGTTGCCGAGGTTTTCCAGGTAGCAGCTTTGCAGGAACGTGGCTTTGCGAATCAGGGCGTTTTTGGTCTCCTCGGGTGTCAGCACCTGCTCCCAGGTTGCTTTGCCGAAGTCTTCGTATTTCAGGAAGCGTCGCCGGAACAGCAGCGACTGCTTGATCATGTCGTCGCGGGTGTGGTAGGGATACAGATGGCGTTCGCCTTTGGCGTTGTTGTCGTGCTGGGCCAGAATGGCGTCGTAGCTGCCGTTGCTGTCAAAATCGTTGGCGTACACCCAGAGCGGTTCAGCTTCTGAGGCTTTGTAGGCGGTATTGAGGCCGTAGTTGCCGGCCAGGTAATCGGTATCACCATCGTTATCAAAATCCCCGGCGCAGAGACTGGTCCACCAGCCGGTGGCCTGGTTGAGTGGTTGAGTGGTTGACTGGGTAATTCGTTTCCCGTGCTGGTTTTGGAGTATCGTAATCGGCATCCATTCGCCGGCGAGGAGGAGGTCGGGCCAGCCGTCGTTGTTGTAGTCGGTCCAGAGGGCGTCGGAGATAATGCCGATGTGGGTCAGTTGGGGAGCGATTTGCTGCGTTACATCGGTGAAGTGGGGCTGGTTGGGAGCCGGTGAGTCGTTGCGGAGGAGGAATGAGCGGTCGGCTTGAGGATAAGCCCTGGGTACGGTGCTGCCGCCGACAAACAGATCGAGGTCGCCATCCCGGTCGAAGTCGGCGGCCCGAACGGTCAGGGTATTCGACGTTTCGTGCGGCAGTGCCAGGCTGTCTCGCCGGAAGTGGCCCCTGCCGTCGTTGACATACAAGGCATCCTGCAGGTAAGGTGAACCGGCTTCGTGCTGGTAGCTGCCACGGGCGCAGTACAGATCCAGATCGCCATCGCCGTCGGCATCAAACAGCAGTACACCCAGGTCTTCTTCTTTGGCGTCTGTCAGGTGCTTCAGCTTTTGTTTCTGCTCGTTGAACGTGCCGTTTGCCTGTTGCAGGAATAGTGACCCTTCGACCTTTGACGATCCACCGACAAAAAAATCATCCAGCCCGTCGCCGTTGACATCCCCAACGGCAATGCCCGGTCCCTGCTGCGAAAACTTATGGGGCAGCGTTTTCTGCACGTTGAAGTCGATGTAATCGCCCTCCGTATGCTGGAACGTAAGGCCCAGCAACTCCGGCATGATGCTGGTCCACAAGGGAGCAGAAACCGGAGAGGCAGCCCTACCGGGAGCCTGATGCTGGTAAACCACGGTCAGTACCTGATCGGTCGGTATGTTGGTCAGGGTTTGCTGCCGGCCGTCGGGCCAGGCAATCCGGACCGAATCGGCCTTACCGGCGTTGCCCAGCCCGAAATGCAGAATCGGTTCGGAGGTAGACAGATAACCCCGGACAATGTTCTGTTCGGCGAAATACCGGTTGCTCCCCGCAAACACCTGCACGGTAGCCCCGACGCCCATTGGGTTCAGGTTGGGTCCGGTAAGCCGGATGCGCAGGTAGTGCGGTTTTTGGGCCTGCTCGTTCAGGGTATTGCGGTAGACGTAGGCGTAATCATTGGTGTTGTTGACAACCAGGTCAAGGTCGCCGTCATTGTCCAAATCGGCATAGGCTGCTCCGTTGGAAAAGGTAGGCGTATCGAATCCCCATTCTTTGGATTTATCGGCAAAGGTGAGGTCACCCCGGTTGCGGTAGACGTAGTTTGGGATCTTCACCTCCGGGATCATCCGGTAGAGCTCCGCTTTGGAGGTGGCTACGCTGGCAATGTCGTTGCGGTAGGCCAGAAAATCCTGGTCGGTGATGTCTTTGGGAAAGCCGTTGGTGATGAACAGGTCGCGGTAGCCGTCGTTGTCGGCATCCAGCCAGAGCGGGCACCAGCTCCAGTCGGTTTCGCTGATGCCGGCCATCTGGCCGATGTCGCTGAAGCGGGGCAGACCCGTCTGCGGATCAAGTCCCCGGTTAAGTTGCAGCGTGTTGCGGATGTGCTGATATTCGTACTGGTACTGTTCCGTAAAGATGTAATGGGTATAGTTGTTGGCCCGCAGCAGGGCTTTCTTGCGCTCGTTATAATCCGGCAGCATATCCATGGCCACGATGTCGGGCAGGCCGTCGTTGTTGATGTCGGCCACATCGTTGCCCATTGCCGACCACGACAGGTGCTTCATGCAGTCGTGAACGGCGTCCTTAAAGGTGCCGTCGCGCTGGTTAATAAACAGGTTGTCGTTGGAGAGATAATCATTGGTCACGTAAATATCCAGCCAGCCGTCCTGGTTAATATCCATTACGGATACCCCATGCCCATACCCCTGCGCTTCAATGCCGGCTTCGCGGGAGACATCGATGAAAAGAGGGGAGGAAGGAGAATAGGAGGAGGGAAGGAAAAAAGGAGAGGAGTTAGCACCTGCCGATTTTCTTTCCGTCTTCCTTTCGTCCTGTCTTCCTTTTCTCCACTCCACCGTCATATTCCGCAACAGCCGGTCGGCGGTGGGGGAGTTGGCCTGCATCTGCTTCGACAGGTACTGGTTGGCATACTGCATATCCATGACATTGACCAGGATATAGGCATCCAGATCGCCGTCGTTGTCGTAGTCGAAGAATACAGTCTGGGCGGAGTGGCTGTCGCTGTCGAGGCCATATTCCCGGCCCAGTTCTTTGAAGTGGGGAACCCCCTGGCCATCGTTGCCCTGATTGACATACAACAGGTTCCGGCGCAGGTCGGCATCACCGTACATCATGTTGGAAACGTACAGGTCCAGTTTACCGTCGGCGTTGATGTCGACCACCGTGGAGCCCGCCGACCAGCATTTGTTTGGCTTGCTCACACCCGCTTTTCGGGTAATATCCTCAAACTCCAGATTGCCTTTGTTCAGGTACAGCGCATTATCGACCATATTGGCGGTGAAGAACAGGTCCTGAAGGCCATCGCCGTTCCAGTCGCCCACGCTGACACCGGCTCCATTATACACCAGCTCATTGTCGAGGATATTCATCGTATCGGCAATGGTCAGCGCATTGCCGAAAGTAATGTGCGTATCGTTGGGCGACAGTAATTCAAACTGCGTTGATGTACGGCAGGCACTAATCCCCACAACCAGCAACAGGGTGAAAAAAGACGTGTACTTCATTTTTTTAGTTTGAAGTTTGACGTTTGAAGTCTGAAGTTTTGCAGGGCCACCTACAGGTTGAAATGGCAAAGCAACTTCAAACTTCAAACGTCAAACCTTAAACCTTTTTCTAATACCCCGGATTTTGCTTCAGCGTTGGCTGGCCGTTAATGGAACTGCGGGTAATAGCCCGCTGGGGAATGGGCCGGAACTCGTTCTTGCCTTTGGTGAACCGGGCACCCGACAGGTAAGTCCGCTTTTTGGCCTCTTCGGTCAGGTATTTGTTCAGTTCTACATCGGCAATACCCCAGCGTACCAGGTCGAAAAAGCGGTGACCTTCCATACCCAGTTCGATCCGGCGCTCGTAGCGAACGGCATTGCGGGCCAGGTTCTTGTCAGTCCAGGCAGTAGTGTACAGACCTACCTGATAATTGGCGGCCGGCTTGTCCGAAAAGCCCGTTTCCGGCTTGGCATCGTCCTTGTAGGCTTTCACAAACCCATCCGGGTTAGATGCCCGTTTCCGGACCATGTTGACATATTCCCGCGCTTTCTCCAGACTACCCACTTCTACCTCGACTTCAGCTGCCAGCAACAACAGATCGGCGTATCGCAGCAGTTTTACGTTATTGGCGTTGAAGCCCTTAGTCCAGCCTGAAGCTGAAGTCAGAGTTCCTTCCTGCGCCTTATAATACACATTCTTCTTGGGCGAATACGGTCCTGCATAGGCGGGGTCACGCTGCCAGGCGGTACCGCCGTGCAGGCCCCAGTCCAGGTACGGGATACCACGCCGGCCAACGGTCCAGTCCAGCCGCGGGTCCAGGGGGGCTGTATCCGGGGTAAAGGGGTCGGTAGCCCGCAGGCCCTGGTCGTTTTTCACGTCGGTATTGTTGTATGTATCCAGCAGGGGCAGGCCTCTGGCATCGACGCGGAAGGCATTAACCAGATTCTGCGAAGGCTGGTGGAAACCGCAGCAGCCACCGGGCCCGGCGCTGTAGGGGAAGTTCAGCACATCGCCGTTGTTGCCCTGATCGTCGGTACCGATGTTGACCGCCTGCTGTACTTCCAGAATCGATTCGGCGGAGTTGTTGAAAGCGGGGTCGAAATTATCGCCGTATTTGGCGTTCAGCTTGTACACATTCGATGCGATAACGGCATCGAAAAGGGGCTTGGCCTCGGCGAATTTGTTCTGCCACAGGTACGTAATACCCAGAAATGACTGGGCAGCTCCCTTCGTGATGCGTCCTGGTTCGGGTTGTTTCAGCGGGAGTTGCTGCACCGCAAACTGGAAGTCGGCCTGAATCTGAGGCATAATATCCTTATCGTTCGGCACCCGGAACTCTGTAATGGTCTCATCGATGTACGGCACCATTTTAAAGACTTTATAAAGCTCTAAATGGTACAGGCCACGCAGGAAGCGGGCTTCGCCCAGCCGGATATTTTTTATAGCCTCCGGTGCGTTGGTCAGCGATTTGTACGCCTTAATGGCCTGGTTACACCGGGCTATACCGTCGTAGTACGTATTCCACTTGGATTCAATATACGGGTTGGCGGAGTTGATCTCGTGCCGTTCTATGGGCACAATATCCGGCTGGTCGTTGGCTTCTGAACCTTTGTAGGCATCTCCACCGCTAATACTGCCAAACGTCCAGTTCGATGCGGCCGAGCCCCAGGGGTTCCCATTATCCCAGCTCGAAAAGCCGTCGAGGTTCGAGTAGGCGGCAATCAGCAGGGCGTCGGCACCGGTCAGGTTGGCCGACAGGGTGCCTTCGTTAACGGCACCGTAGGGCTTTTGCTCCAGAAAGCTATCCTTACAGGCCCCTACCAGGCCGATGGTCAGGATGGCGGTTCCGATGATTATCTTTTTATTCATGATCGTTCGAGTGGGATTAGAATTCAACATTCAGACCAACCAGGAAGGAACGGGAGATTGGGTAACGGCCCTGATCGATACCCATCGACAGGTCGCGCCGGGTATTATAGCCTTCGGTGATGTTGGTAATGGTCACGTCCGGGTCCAGACCGGTATATTTGGTAATGGTAAACAGGTTCTGCGCCTGCACATACACCCGCACGCGGTCGATACTGGCCCTGTTCGCCAGGCCGACGGGTAGGGTATAGCCCAGGGTCAGGTTCCTGGCCCGGAAGTAAGAGCCCGGCTCAACGTAGAAACTGCTGCGCTGGGCGCTGTAGGTGTCATTCCGATCCAGCTTGGGATACGTCTTGCCGGCTTCGTACAGCATGTTTTTGGAGTAGTTCGCCTGGAAGGCCGGGAAGTCGGTGAAGTAGCGAACGTAGTTGAAGATCTGGTTGCCGTATACACCCTGCAGGAACATCGTAAAGTCGAAATTCTTGTAGCTGGCGGTCAGGTTGATGCCGTAGTTCAGCTTCGGAATGGGACTGCCGATCACGGTCTCGTCCTTATCGTCAATGACACCGTCGTTGTTCAGATCCCGGAACCGCATCCGGCCCACTTTGGCATCGCCGGGTGTTTTGGGCAGTTCCGATTCTGACTGAACAATACCGTCGGAGATATAGCCCCAGAACTGTGAGACCGGGTAGCCGATCAGGGTACGGGTAATATTACCGATCCGCGAACCACCGCCGGCGATAAAGGTGTTGGAGTTGGCATCGATCCGGACCATTTTATTGGTGTAGTGGCCGCCGGTCAGCTGGACGCCGAAGTTCAACTGTTTGTTGATAGCCGTTCCCCGGTACCCCACCGAGAAGTCGAAGCCGCGGTTTTCCATATCGCCGATGTTTAGCGGCAGGCTACCAATATTGCCCTGTGTCGATGGGATATCGACCTGGTACAGAATGTCGGATGTTTTACGGTCATACCATTCCAGGGTTACATCGAGCGTATTGAGCAAGCGGGCGTCTACGCCAATGTTGAGCATTCGGGTAGTCTCCCAGCGCAGGTTGGTGTTGGCTAATGAGCGCTGCGCAAACCCCGGTGTAACGGCATTGGGATTACCCTGGATGGCGTAAGCGCTTCCGCCCAGATCCTGGGCAAAATTGGCGTAACCGGGGTAGTCGCTGCCGATTTCGTTGTTACCCGTTATACCGTAACTGGCGCGGAGTTTGAGATCGTTGAAGGTGGTAATGTTCTTCATGAACTCCTCCTTGGAGATGCGCCATCCGGCAGAAGCTGAGGGGAAGGTACCGTACGGGTTATTGATAAACCGCGAGATACCGTCGCGACGTACCGTGGCGCTAAACAGATATTTATCCTGGAAAGTATAATTAACCTGCGCAAACTGCGAGGCAATGGTTACCTCACCCCGGTACTCGCCCAGGTTCCAGGTTTTGGAGTTGGTATTGGTCAGAATCCGGTAGAAAGGATCATCACCAAAGGTAAGCCCGTTACCACCGGCGTTGAACCCATCGTAGGTATTCCGCCGGGCTTCGGTGCCAATGAGGGCACTGACGCGGTGGGCACCGTCTCCAAACTCCTGATTATAAGCCAGTGTATTGTACCACACCCAGTTCCGGTTGCTGTACATGCTGCGACTCATGCTGTTGGAGGAGTTGATCTCGGTAGCCTCGAAGTTCCGGTAGCCGTAGCCGCGGCCCTGACCGGTGTTGAAGTCGAGGCCAAAGCTGGTTTTGGCGGTAAAATGCCGCAGAAAGTCGATCTCGGCAAATACATTACCGGTCAGACGAACGCTGTAGCCTTTGTTCCCTTCTGCATTGCGGGTCTGCTGCGCTACCGGGTTACCAGCGTTGGAGTTGGCGGGTGCCGGACTGCCCCAGTAGCCCTTGATGTCGTAGACCGGCACAATCTGCGGCATCCGCAGCGTGTTCATGAACACCGAGCCTTCACTGGGATTACCCAGGCTTCCCTGCGTGGTCTGGTAGGCAATACTCAGGTTTTCGCCCACCCGAATGGCTTTTTTGACGTTGAAAACACTGTTGATCCGGGTCTGGTAGCGCTTATAAAAATTCTTCAGCATGATCCCGTTATGATCGTAGTAGTTGGCGCTGAAGAAGTACTGACCCCGTTCGGAGCCGCCCGATGCACTCAACTGAACGCTCGTCAGCGGAGCCGGATTGAACACCTCGCGGAACCAGTCGGTGCCTGCTTTATTCGCCTGCGAGATCAGGTAGTTCTGACCGGCATCGGCCGTGGGGTCGGAGTTCAGGAAGTACCGGTTCGGGTTAACTTCGGGGGCACCGGCCTTGTAGCCACCGGTGAAGTTGTTGCCGCCGTCGCGCACCAGAAAATCAGGTAAGGTCCACCGACCACCTTCGTTAATATATAAACGGGAGGAGAACGGAATACCCGCTCCGGCCGAGAGGCCCTGGTTGATTTTCAGCAGCTCCTCCGGGTTGGCCAGGCTTGGGTATTTGGCCGGCGATTGTACGCCGGTAAAGATGTCGATGTTGATCTTGGCCGTACCGGCTTTGCCTTTTTTGGTTGTAATCACAATTACCCCATTGGCCGCCCGTGACCCGTAGATAGAAGCCGAAGCCGCATCTTTCAGGACCTGAATCGACTCAATATCGTTAGGATTCAAAAAGTTCAGGTTTGATTCGTTCTGAACCGGCACCCCGTCGATCACATACAAGGGCTCGTTCTGGTTGATGGTACCAATACCCCGTATGCGGATGAAAGCAGCACTACCCGGATCTCCGGAGGAGCTAACCTGTACCCCGGCGATGCGGCCCTGAAGCTGGTCGGCAATATTGGAGGCCGGAATTTTCTTCATCTCCTTCACATCGACTACGGCTACCGATCCGGTAATGTCACGCTTTTGCTGAGCGGCATAACCCGTGACCACCACTTCTTCGAGGGAGGTTACGTCGGGAACCAGGGCTATGTTAACCACAGACCGATTTCCAATGGACACTTCCCGGGCGGTGAAGCCGACATACGAGAAAACCAAAGTACTGTTACCGGAAGCATTGATATTGTAGTCACCGTTGGCGTCGGTGGTGGTACCGGTAGTGGAGCCTTTAATGAGGACGGTTACACCCGGCAGGGGGGCTCCGCTTTCGGTGTCGGTAACTTTGCCGGTGACTCGTTGCGCCTGAGCAAACAGGACGGTGCTCGCCAGCAGACCAAGTAGCAGAACGGAAAACCGCCAGCCTACTTTTCTGTAGTAGTACATCATAAAAATTGCTGTTAAGTGTAGGAAAAGAATGGAATATTTTGGGAATTTATTAAAAAAGAATTAGAATAATCAATATATGGATAAAACTTTATACGGATTAAATTTGGATTAAAACTTATTGATAAAAGCGTTATAACAGGCGCTGTTTTTTGGTAAAGAAGAAGAATTTAAAGTAATGAAAGATCAGCTTATGTAATCGGGCCGGCGGGCCTTGATTTGGCGGTACACAAAAGCACAGAGTACGGCCATACTCACCCCAATACCCGCACCCGCCAGCACATCCAGCGGATAATGGGCACCCACATAAATTCGGCTGTATGATACTACCAGCGCCCACCCAAAGACCCACCTGACCCACGGCTGACGTTGACCAATCAGTAGCCACAGCCCCATCGCCAGCGCAAAGCTATTGGCGGCATGGGAAGACGCAAAGCCGTACTGCCCGCCACACTCCAGCACCGGATGAATTAGCGGCTGTAGTTCAGAAACGTGGCAGGGGCGGAGCCGGAGGGTGAGGGGTTTGAGCAGCGCCGACGCCGTCTGATCGCTGAGGGCCACGGCCGCAGCCAGCGTCAGCACCATACCAATGGCCTGCTTCCGGTACCGGAACGCCAGCCAGCCCACCAGCAACACATAAAACGGAATCCAGCTATTGCGCTGTGTCACCCAGACCATAACCGGATCGAGCCAGGGCGCATAGTGCCCGTTCAGCCACAGGAACAGGTCGGTATCGAGTTGGTTGAGCGAGTCTTTCATAGGCGAAAGAGCGAAAGAGTGTAAAGCCAGCGGAGCTTTACACTCTTTCACCGTTAACTATACCCCAACACTTCCCTGACCCGCCGAATCGTGGCTCCCGCCACGGCGCGGGCTTTTTCTTCGCCGGCCTGGAGTTCTTTCTCCAGCGCATCTTCGTGGCTCATGTAGTAATTGAAGCGTTCGCGTTCGTCGGCGAAGCGGGTGAGGATGAGCTCGCACAGTTCCTTTTTGGCGTGGCCGTATCCGTAGCCGCCGGCCAGGTACCGCTGGCGCAGGGCTTCGGTCTGTTCGGGGGAGGCTATGAGTGAATAAAGCTGGAAGGTAATGTCGGTATCCGGATTCTTGGGGTCTTCCAGGGGTGTAGAGTCGGACAGGATCTTTTTAATGATCTTGTTCAGTTCCTTTTCGGGCAGGAAGATATCGATGTAGTTGTTGTACGACTTACTCATCTTCTGGCCGTCGATGCCCGGAATGGTCATGATCCGCTCGTCGATCTGTGCGTCGGGCAGGACAAAAATGTCGGCTTCGTACTGGTGATTGAACGCGCCGGCAATGTCACGGGTCATCTCCAGGTGCTGCCGCTGGTCTTTGCCGACGGGCACCAGGTTGGCGTCGTACAGCAGGATATCGGCAGCCTGTAGCACCGGATAGGTAAACAAGCCCGCACTGGCCGACCGTTCCCCAAACTTCTCGACCTTATCCTTGTACGAGGTCGCGTTCAGCAGCATCGGCATGGGCGTAAAGCAGTTCAGGTACCAGGCCAGTTCCGTATGCTCCGGCACCTGCGACTGCCGCCAGAACGTAGTACGCCCGGTATCGAGCCCGAACGCCAGCCAGGTAGCCGCAATGGCGCGGGTGTACTCCCGGCGCGTAGCCCCGTCGCGGAGCGAAGTGAGTGAATGCTGATCGGCAATGAACAGAAATGAATCATTGCCCTCCTGTTTTGCTAAATCAATCGCGGGTTTAATGGCCCCCAGAATATTACCCAGATGGGGCCGCCCGCTGCTTTGTATGCCTGTTAGAATTCGTGCCATTTTTGATTTAATGATGAATGCATAATGATAAATGATGAATGGGCTGTCGCGTCTTTACACTGCTTTGATGCCACCATTCATCATTTATCATTATGCATTCATCATTTATAAAATTATTTCCCCTGCGCTTCCACCACCGCAGTGGCTACTATATTGACGATCTCGCGCTCGGAAGAGCCAAGCTGGAGGACGTATACCGGCTTGCGGATGCCAAGCAGGATAGGGCCGATGATGTCGAACCCGGCGGCTTCGCCCATGAGGTTGTAGGCGATGTTGCTGGCCGAGAGGTTCGGGAAAATCAGGGTGTTGGCCCCTTCGTCCACGAGTTTGCTGAACGGGTGGTTCTGCCGCAGCAATTCGGTGTTGAAGGCGAGGTGGGCCTGGATTTCACCGTCGACGATCATATCCGGGTGCTTCTGCTGCAGGATTTCCACCGCCCGGTTCATCTTCTGGGCGTCTTCACCTTTGGCGCTGCCGAAGTTGGAATACGAAACCAGCGCAATACGGGGTTTGATGTTGAAACGCTCCACTGCTCGGGCTGTCATTTCGGTGATCTCAACCACTTCTTCTGCCGTGGGGTCGAAGTTGACCGTGGTGTCGGAGAAGAACAGCGGGCCGCGCTTGGTGAGCAGAATGTACATACCGGCCACTTTCTGAATGCCCGGTTCCCGACCGATAACCTGGAGCGCCGGCCGGATGGTATCCGGGTAGTTGCGCGTCAGGCCGGAGATCAGCGCATCGGCTTCGCCCGTTTCGACCATCATGGCCCCGAAATAGTTGCGGTAGTACATCGTCTTCCGCGCTTCGGTGGCGTTGACGCCTTTCCGTTTGCGCTTCTCATAATACAGATCGGCAAAGCGCTGGATCAGTTCGTCCTGCTCCGGAGCGCGGGGGTCGATGATGGGGATGTTGCCGAGATCCAGCGAGTTTTCTTTAATCAACTGACGGACTTTGTCCGTTTCACCGAGCAGAATGGGGAAGGCAATGCCTTCGTCGCGCACCTGCTGCGCGGCTTTCAGCACCTTCACGTTTTCGGCATCGGCAAAGACCACCCGCTTGGGGTTCGACTTGGCCTTGTTCAGGATCACCCGCGAAATCTGGTTATCCTGCCCCAGCCGGCGGGCGAGTTGCAGTTCGTAGGCTTCCCAATCCGTAATGGGGTGCTTGGCCACGCCCGAATCCATGGCGGCTTTGGCTACGGCCGGGGCTACGGTGGTCAGCAAACGCGGGTCAACGGGCTTGGGAATAATGTATTCCCGGCCAAACATCAGGTTGGATTCGCCATAAGCCAGGTTCACAATATCCGGTACGGTTTTCTTTGCCAGGTCGGCCAGGGCATGAACGGCCGCCAGCTTCATGGCTTCGTTGATCTCCGTGGCCCGCACGTCGAGCGCTCCCCGGAAAATGAACGGGAAGCCAAGCACGTTGTTGACCTGGTTGGGATAGTCGGAGCGGCCGGTGGCCATAATAATGTCCGGCCGGGCTTCGGTGGCTTCCGGATACGAAATTTCGGGCGTGGGATTGGCCATGGCAAACACAATGGCGTCTTTGGCCATTGAGCGCACCATATCCTGCGACACCACATTGCCTTTGGACAGGCCGATAAACACATCGCAGCCGACCATCGCTTCTTCCAGTGTGTGGAGGTCGCGGCTGGTGGCAAACAGACTCTTGCGGTCGTCGAGGGCGGTGCGTTCGGTACGGATGACGCCCTTGCTGTCGCACATCACAATGTTTTCAATTCTGGCCCCGAGCGAGACGTACAGCTTCGTACACGAAATGGCCGAGGCACCGGCTCCGTTCACAACAATTTTTACATCTTCGATCTTCTTGCCGACCAGTTTCAGCGCGTTCAGCAGGGCGGCCGCGCTGATGATGGCGGTGCCGTGCTGATCGTCGTGCATCACCGGAATGTGCAGGTCTTTCTTGAGCCGCTCTTCGATCTCGAAGCATTCCGGGGCTTTAATGTCCTCCAGATTCACCCCGCCGAAGGTTGGTTCCAGGATCTTGACGGTCCGGACAAACTCATCGACGTCTTTAGTATTCAGTTCAATATCGAACACGTCGATATCGGCATAAATCTTGAACAGCAGGCCCTTGCCTTCCATCACGGGCTTGCCGGCTTCGGGGCCGATGTCGCCCAGTCCTAATACTGCCGTGCCGTTGCTGATCACGGCCACCAGGTTGCCCTTAGCGGTGTATTTATAGACATCCTCAATGTTGGCGGCAATCTCCAGACAGGGCTCGGCTACACCGGGGGAATAGGCGAGAGTGAGGTCGCGCTGGGTATTGGTTTCTTTGGTCGGAATAACTTCAATCTTACCGGGACGACCTTTGGCGTGGTACTCTAAGGCGTCTTCACGACGGATCTTTTTCTCCATGTGGTTTTGTTGGGTTGCTGGAAAAGTCGCGCTAAGGTAAGAAAAAAAGCCCTGTCGACTTTCCGTTGGTCAGGCAAATGTACATAGCGAGGCTACATAATCCTTGCTGCCGTCGGTGACCCAGGAGTCGAGTTGCGCCGGGTCTTTCATCTGCTGACCACGGTACCGGGGCACTGCCAGGTAGCCGCATTTGATGTCGGGCAGGGCCGACATATCGCTCCAGAGCTTCTCGATCTGCGCCACCGGGTAGATGTCTTCCTGCCCGTGTCCCCACCGGTATTTGACGTCCTTGATGGTTACATAGGTGGGAATACGATGGGCTACGCTGCGAACCGCTTTGGCCAGTTGGGCTTCATCGCCCTGCTGTAAATCGGCGCGGGTGAGGCCGAACAACTGCAGCAGCGGGTCGATCTGTATCCAGGTGGTCATGGTATTGTAATAGCTCAGGTTCAGCTCGTCTTCTTCACGGGGTTGCGCCAGCCCTTCCAGCAGCCGGATCTGGCCGTTTACGCGGGCCAGTCCACCGCCCCGGTCCTCGATGCGCCGGGGTACTACCTCAAAAGTCAGCACATGACCCGACTCCAGGTGGTAGCCCAAAGCCGCCGGGTCTACATCGGCCCCCAGCGTATCGATGTTGTGCAGCATCAGCGTCTGCACCTGCGGCTGTTCGGCCAGCAGGCGGGCCAGGGTGCCGTTGCGCAGCAGGTTGGAAACCTCATACCAGTGGCCCAGGGGAGAGAAGCGCTGGGCGGCAATGTTATCGGTATAATCCGAGCCTTCGCCTTTGGACCGGGCCCAGCCGATCAGTGTCTGGCGAACGGCATCGCGGACCTTCTGTTTGTTTTCGTCGAGGGTTTCCTGCGGCATTTCTTCCCACATAAAGCGCAGGTCCCGCTCCATCGGTACAAAGCGCTGCCCAATGGAGCGCCCCGGCGACAGCAACGCCGGGCCTGAGTAGCCGAAGTTGCCGGTCTGCTCTAGTTTTTTGTGGATGGGCTCATGCGTGAGGTAGCTGGTGGCGACCAGGTGCGGAATCATGGCACCGTATTTCTCGGCTACTTTCCGGGTCTTTGCCATGTGAATTTCCAGGAAACTACGGTGTACTCCGTCGATCTCCACAAACGGGTTGATGGCTTTGATCACCCCGGCTCCTTTGGTCCAGCGGCTGCCGACGCCGGCCGCCAGGCTCATCACGGCTACCGTGCCGGCGCGGATGGCTGCTTCACCGGGTTTGACCGAGGAACTCAGTTTGTCGAGGTGGGCCAGCTCATCCGGCCGCACATCGTCGATGGTGCTTTCGGCGGGCAGGCGGTTGCGGGCTAAGCCGATGCGGCCTTTCTGTAGTTCTTCCCGAATTTCTTCGTGCTGGATGTAGTCGAAGCCATTTTCTTTTTTGATCCGCTCCGCCTTTTCGTTCTCTACGTTCCGGTTACTCTGGGTAGACGGGTCAGATACTTTGAAGAGATTACTGACAACCGTGCGCAGCAGGGGATACGCCAGGTTGTTCTGCTCGCAGAAGGTGGTGAATACGTCGATTTCGGCCCGGCGGATGTAGGGAATGGTAGCCGGGTCTTTCCGCACCAGCTCCGACACGTGAATGCCGTAGTACTGTTCGGGCATCAGGGCGTCGGTGCCTTCCTGGAGGCTGGCCCAGGTGCCTCGGGGGTTAATGCTCCAGTTGTACACCACCGGCTCCATCGCGAACGGCAGCGAATCGGACAACTCGTTTTTGGTATTCCGCAGCAGCTCCAGCACCCGCATTTTATACTCCTCGTACCGCTCCGGATTCACAAACATACCCATACCACCCCCAGACATGCCGCCCAGCATCAGAAAGCCGTAGTAATCGTCACCAAACGACTGTCTGGCTTTGGCGATGATCTGCTCGGTAAAATACGTCGACGCCCAGGGAATGATCGTTTTGATCGGGTACTCCCAGTTGCGGGCCGTATTGGCGCCCAGCTTCCGGATGTCACCTTCCTGAATGGCAGTCAGGATATTGTCGAAGATCTGGTTGGTTTGCCGGCGGGCGTCCCATTCCTGTTCGCCCCGAAGCAGGTACTTTTCGGTTACCATCTCCAGAATCGGCCCGACGTTGGAGGCCATACCGCCGTGCATCAGCACCAGCGAGTGCATGATCTTTTCGTTGAATTCGGGGTGTACGGCACCGTTCTGCAACACCCGGTGACGGGGCAGCAAGGCTCCGCGACTGGTGCCAAATTCCGGATCGCCCTCTTGTGCGGGCATACCCTGAATGGCCTTAATGCCCGGCCAGACGCCCCCCGAATCCTGCCAGCCCCCGCCGGAGCCGCCGATCCATTCGCCCAGAATGGCGCGGGAGGCTACCAGCCGCCGTTCGCTTTCTTCCAGCCCGCCTTCCAGGTTTTTGGTCTGGCCCGTCGCCCGCATCAGCAGACTGATAATGCAGCCGAGCAGGTTGGTCGATACCGCAAAGCGGGAGCCTTTGGGAATATCGTTGACTTTGGTGACCAGTTCAATACCCATACCGGGGCCTACTATCCGGGCCAGTATATCGGGCAGCGACTGGTTGGTGCCTTCAAACGAAGGCGGTATCAGCCCGGAAGCAATCACCCCGGCTTTGATCAGGCTCAGGTAATCGTTGCCGAAGTTGAAGAGATCTTCCAGGTCGTGAATGTCTTTGGTAGTGTTCAGGTCGACGCTGGTCAGCCGCAGCACGGGTTCGGTTATCACGCGCACATAGCCGTGCAGGGGTGGCCGGATGTCTTTGTCGCGGCCAAATATCCCCAGGTCGATGGAGATATTGATGACCCGCGCCCCTTCGGGATAGTCCATGCCCAGAAAGAAAATATCCGACCAGCCGCTATGGGTCAGGTCCATCCGCACCGAGGTCTGCTCGTGCAGAATGGGGTAGAACAGCGAGTTATCCGGGCGTTGCAGCAGCCGGGGATGGATGCGGATGGGGTGTTCGTCCTGATGCCCAACCCGGAACATCCACTGGTTGCCCCGGCTGGACCGCACACTCTTGCGGACCTGATCGGCCAGGATCTGGAAGGATAGGTGGTGGTAGCTGTCGGCCAGGGCGCTGAACAGGGCGGCATTGGGGCCGTGGGTGTCCAGTTTCTGGTAAAACGTATGGATGGCCTGTTCGAAGCGCCGGGCGAGCAGGTCCTCAAAGCCGGCATAGGGTATTTTGCCGGTGGTGGGCGTTTCCTTCGCTTCCATCAGCACAAAGCGGTACCCGGCATACAGGAACAGAATGGCCCGGACTTTTTCGTACAGGTTGGGAGTAGTTTCCCGAAAGCGATCCAGCTCGCGCAGGGCGGTCAGCAGTTCTTTCGCGCTAAATGGCCGGCTAAGCTCAAAAAAAGATCGGTTGCGTTTTTCGGGGTCGGTGGCGGTAATGGTCTCGATAAAGACATTCATAATCGGCTACGGTCAGGGTACTTGATTAAACCAGGCGGGCAGAGCGGGTATTGGCCTCCGCCAGCAACTCCACCATAGTCGACAGGGTTTCGTCGTGGGCCTCCCCCGCCAGGCCGAGGGCAATTTGTGCCCGCAGCAGCCCGTGCCGGCGGCTCAGGTCATACCGGTTGCCTTGTACTTCCAGCGCCAGGTATTTTTCGGTTTCGGCCAGTTCCTGCAGGGTGGGGGTGAGCAGGATGTTGGTGCTATTCTGATCGATATGCGTTTGCAGCATGTCGAACACCACGGGCGTGAAAACGTGCATCCCGAAAAAGCAGAGGTAGTACCCCACACGTAGCCCCGGTGTCTGCAACTCCAGTTCGGCCACGCTCAGCGAGGGTTTTTCGATGATCCTGTTGATCTGGTACACCCCCGGCCTGTTGGCCAGGTGTTTGCCGGTTAGCGTGCCGTAGCGGCCAATCTGGTGCTCGATGGTTGGGTTGACGGCGGATACCGAGCAGTTTCCCTGGGTAGCGAGTTCGATCAATTGGGCGGCACAGCGTTTCTGCGCCAGGTTGGACACGTACAGGTAGTCGCCCAGCAGCAGCAGAAATGGCTCGTTGCCGACAAAATCACGGGCGCAATACACGGCATGGCCATAACCGAGTGGTTCGCGTTGTTCGGCAAACTGAATCTGCCGCATCAGGTGGTCGATCTTATCGGCCTCATCTTTAGCCCAGTCGACGCTGCTGAAAGATCTGACCAGGTTGTTACGGAGGGAGGTAAACGCGCTGAGGTAGCGTTCTCCATCGCCCGGTGCGCAGACGATGCAAATTTCTTCTATGCCACTGCCGAAGGCTTCTTCGGCAATGATCTGGATAACGGGTTTATGCAGGCCATCTGTATCGATGACGGGCAGCATGGCTTTCTGTATGGTATCGGCCACCGGGTAGAGACGTTCGCCCCGGGCGGCTGCGGTAATGACGGCTTTTCTGACGCGCATGGATTAGTGAGACGGGATAATATTAAAAAGATCGACGTTCAGGCTGGTTTCCAGTTGTTTGGGGTAGAGAATGATGAAGCTGGTGTTCTCAAAATAATTGGTCAGGTAATACGGCAGCTTATCGAGCTGTGTGTTGTACGATGTATGCCCCCGACGGGAGGAGACGATCACAAACAGATCGTTTTGCCTGATTTCACGGCCTAGAATCAAAAAATCGCTCCAATTTATAAATTTCCGGAATGTCACCCGCATGGCCGTGGTGCTGCGCTGAATAATCTTATCCAGATGCCGTATGGTGTCTGGATGGGCATAAAAGAGCAGATCCAGCCCGGCTTCTCGGGCCAGGTTGGTCAGTTTGCTGTACCAGTGCAAAAAACCCGGCTCCAGTTCAGCCTTGGGCGGCACGGCTATTACCATGCGCTGCAGCGTGTTGAGCGGCTGCGCCGTTTTGTAAATGTAAATGGTCTCCGGCACGCGCTTCAGGATTTGTTCGGCAATAGGCCCGAAGAACTCGTTGTCGCCGGCATTGTGGTGCAGCCCAATCACCACGTCGGTAATGTTCTGTTCTTTAATCGTATAGATGATGCCGTTGCTGATATTAGCATCGAAGCGGGTGAGTGGCGTGAGTTCATTATCGGTGGCGGCTGCGTGTCGCATGGCCAGGTCCAGCATTTTTTTGCCCGTTACGCGACCGTTCTGGTTGTCTTCTTCATTGACGATGTGCAGCGCATACAGAGCCGTATTGCGCTTGGGGGGCTTCAGCATCAGACCCAGGTTAACCAGGTCGGTCACGGTATCCGGATACGCCAGCGAAATCATTATTTTTTCGGATGTGTCAGGCGTTTCGCTTTCGGCGGCTTCGTTGAGCAGGGCGATGCGACTGGAGGCTTTTTCCACCGAAAACGAACTGATGGTACACGTCACGAGGATCATCAGAATGGTGCCGTTCAGCACGTCTTCGTTCAGCAGGCGGATGGGTTCGCCGGTGGCGGTTTCGCCGGTAATGATGTTGTAGCCGACCAGCACAACGGCGAGGGTGGCGGCTGCCCGGGCGGTGCTCAGGCCAAAGATTAGCCGGCGCTCTTCAGCGTTCAGCCTGAACGTTTTTTGGGTCAGCCAGGCGGCAATGTACTTAGAGATCAGCGCAACGGCAATCATCACGGCGGCTACTTTCAGCGCCCCGATGCCGTTGAACAGCACCCGCACATCCACCAGCATACCTACCCCGATCAGGAAGAACGGGATAAAAAGCGCATTGCCCACAAAATCGATCCGGTTCATCAGCGGAGACGAATGGGGAATGAACCGGTTGAGGGCCAGGCCCGACAGGAACGCCCCGATAACAGCCTCCAGGCCGGCGGCTTCGGCCAGAAACGCCCCCAGAAACACCAGCGCCAGCACAAAGATGTACTGCGAAATATTGTCGTCGAACTTCTTGAAAAACCAGCGGGCAATGAGCGGAAAGACAAACAGGACGATACCGGCGAAGATCAGGAACGAGACGACCAGCCGGATCCAGAACGCCGAGCTGATGTCGCCCTTGGTCATGCCGACGATGATCGCCAGAACCAGCAGCGCCAGAATGTCGGTAATCATGGTGCCGCCGATGGTCAGCGTAACGCCCTGGTTGCGGGTAATGCCGTAGCGGCTGGCAATGGAGTAGGCCAGCAGGGTATGCGAGGCAAACATACTGCCCACCAGCATGGAGGTCATAGCGGTATAGCCCAGCAGGTAAAAGGCCGCCGAGGTGCCCATGACCATCGGAAAGAAAAAGGTGTAAAAACCGAAGACCAGAATCCGGTTGCGGCTCTTGCGGAACTCCTCCAGGTCTATTTCCAGCCCGGCCAGAAACATGATGTACAGCAGCCCCACTGTACCGAAGAGGACAATGCTGCTGTCGCGCCGGAGCAGGTTCAGCCCGTACGGTCCAATCAGAATACCGGAAATAATAAGCCCGATCAGGTGCGGAATCCGGAGCCGGTTGAACAGAATCGGCGCAAACAGAATGATAAACAGAACAATAGAGAAAATGATGACCGGATTATTGAGCGGCAGCGAAAAATCTAGCTCGGTCGTGAGAATCATGGGTTACAAATGGGTTTAGGAGGACTACAACTTGTTCAGCACCAGGGCGTAGATGATACGGCAGTTGTTTTCACGCGTGATTTCGCGCTGCCCTTCCATGATGGTGGGTGTTTTGAACTGTAGCCTGACCGTTATGGTCGTATTGGCCGCCGAAGGGTCCTGCTGGGCCGTCAAGAGCAGAACGTCCTGCTGGTAGTAGCCGGTGTATACCCGAACCAGCCGGTTGTTATCCAACGCCTGAACAATCACCGTATTGTCTTTGTAGCTGATGGTCCACTGCTCGGTTCGGGTATCGCCCACGGCGGAGCCTTCGCAGGAGGTTTCGGTGCAGCGCATCAGGACTGTCCAGCGGCCAACCAACTCGGGCTTGTACACGATCGACAAATCCTGGGTGGTATCGGCGGTACTGGTCAGCTTTTTTTCCCGCCGGCTCAGGTCTTCTTCTTTCAAGTTGAGTTGCTGCTCCCGCAAGGCCAGTTGCTGTTCTTTCTGATTGAGCTCCAGCGTTCGCCGGTTCACTTCTTTTTCCCGTTCGCGCAGGCGGCAACCCGAAAAGATAACGATAATGAGTACTAGCAGATAAGAGAGCTTCATTAATAGGTAAATGGGTGATTGAGTGATTGAATAGGACGTATACGCAATGAATTGACTAAATGTACAAAAGTCTGACGTCCATCGTCTATTATCTAATGCCTAAAAAGCTAATTCCGGAAGTTTTGGGTAACCATCAGGCCATACATGCCGCCGTCGAAGATGCCGATGCCCACCCGCCCAAAGGCCGGCCGCAGGATGTTGGCCCGGTGGCCGGGTGAGTTCATCAGCCCGGTATGGGCAATAGTCACCGTCTGCGCAAGTGCCAAGTTTTCGCCGGCCGTCAGGAACCGCACCCGGGCTGCCCGTATTCGGTCGAAGGGGTCTTTGCCGTCGGGCGTGACGTGGGCAAAATACCCCCGTGCAAACATATCGCGGGAGTGGTTACGCGCTACCTCGGCCAGTTCGGGATCGGCTCGCAAGGGTTTTAACCCTTCTTTGCCCCGTTCTTCATTGACGAGTTCCAGCATCCGGGCTTCCAGATCGGGCCGGACGCGGGGGCTGTTGACGGTAAACGGCAGGTTAACGGATTTTTCGGACGAGGGTGCCACCGTCAGGTTGTTCAGCGACCGCCCCACGGCCCCTTCAAATACCGGGGCCAGTTTGCTTTCCAGCCATTCCACGGGCTGGGTCAGGCGGCTGGCCAGCAGGCTGTTGCGGCTGCTGGTGGTCAGGCCGTCGGAGAGCGGCAGCGCCATCAGCAGGGCGGCCGCAAACGACGCGTAGAGTACGCCCATGATAAAGCCGGGAATAATGCCCAGCAGGCGGTTTACGCTATGGTAATGGGTCTCGACGGGCACATCGCGCAAGGCCCGGCTGGTGATGGATGACAGCACGATGCGCGCCATGATCAGCGTCAGCAGAAACGCCACCGGCATAGTCCAGACGCCCAGCGACGGGATGTATCGGTCCAGTGACACGGCCAGGTACTGGTACAGATAGAGGGCGATCAGCAGGCCTGCCAGCAGCGACAGCAGGTCGATAATGCCGAAAATAAACCCCTTCTGCCAGCCGCTCCATACGGATAAGAGCACGATCAGAATGAGCAGTAAATCAATAAATGTCAAATCCATAACCCGTTTCAGTACGGTAGTGCTTACCAGAGAAACCGCCAGGAGCTGGACAGGGTTTGTGGGCATCCCGTTTTTCTAGTATCCTGCCCGGCCGCAGCGGGTTGTTTCTCCTTTAACCCGCAGGCAGGCGTCATACGCATAGGTTCCCATTTATTGATACTTGAACAACAAGGATGAATCGCCTGTTGCTACAGTATTGTCAACCGTTATCCATCATTCACAAACCAAACGTTATGAAACAAGTAGCAGTTGTGCTGGCGGGAGCATTCCTGATGTTAGGTTCATGCAATACCGGCACAAACGACGCCAGTAAAGAAGAAGCCATCGGCAACGAAACGCCTGGACAGCCAGTAGAAACCCGGGAGCAGGATGCCGGCTACCAGCCTGCGTTTGCGGGCCAGTTCCGGGCCCCCGGCGTCCAGACAACTACACCCTACGAAGGCCGGGTAATCACCGATAAACTCGATGAACCCTGGGGCATTGCGGCCATGCCGGACGGTCGCTTCCTGATTACCGAGAAAGGCGGTACCATGCGGATCGTAACCCAGGATGGTCAGGTCGGTGACCGAATTGAAGGGGTACCGGCCGTTGTTGACAAAGGTCAGGGCGGACTGCTCGGCGTAACCCTTGATCCGGATTTTAGCGCGAACCGGATGGTGTACTGGGCTTTTACCGAGCAACAGGGCAACGGAAACCTGACGGCCGTGGCCAAAGGTGCCTTGTCGGCAGACGGGCGTCGCCTGGAAAACGTCCGGGTGATCTACCGCGCCACCCCGGCCTATGAAGGTGACAAGCACTATGGCAGCCGCCTGGCCTTCGATAAGGCCGGTAATCTGTACGTCACCACGGCCGACCGCTTCGAACCGGAACGGCGCAGGCATGCGCAGGACCTGACGACATCGCTGGGGAAAGTACTGCGCATTACCACAGACGGGCAACCGGCACCGGGCGGTCCGTTTGCGGGCCAGTCCGGTGCCCGGCCGGAGATCTACTCCATCGGCCACCGGAACATCCAGAGCATCGACTTCCACCCCCAGACCGGCGAACTGTGGATCGCCGAAATGGGACCGCAGGGCGGTGATGAACTGAACCTGGTAGAGGCCGGTAAGAATTACGGCTGGCCGGTAATCACCTACGGTATCGAATACAACGATGACAAGATCGGAAACGCCATTACCCAAAAGGAGGGCATGGAGCAGCCGGTGTATTTCTGGGACCCGGTCTTGTCGCCCAGTGGCATGACCTTTTACCGGGGTAACGCCATTCCCGAATGGCAGAACAACCTCTTCATCGGCGGCCTCAACAGCCACCACATCGCCCGCCTGGTGCTCGACGGCCGGCGCGTGGTGGGTGAAGAACGCTTACTCGCCGACCAGCAGCAGCGCTTCCGGGCTGTGACTGAAGGAACCGACGGAGCCCTGTACGCCATCACCGACGAAGGCCGGTTGTATAGGATCGGGCGGAAATAATGTATCGCTTTTCACGGGTAGAGACAGGATGGCTGACCATGTCAGCCATCCTTTTTTTGTATACCGGGGTGTTTTTGGGCTTTGGTCAGGTGCCCAACTGGTGGCTGTGATTGATGGGTAGGCTATAGATGCCTAACCCGTAGCCGGTGATACCCCGGCCGAGGTTATGGGAAACATACTAAGCGATGTAGCGGCCTTATCGCTCAAATAAACGGCCAAAGCGCTGTCGGTGTGGTTATTCCCTATCCCTGGCAAAAAAGCCGGCGATACTGTAGCGTTCGCCAATTCACACCTGACCGCTACCACAGTTATGGAAATCAATAGGTAGCTGTCCGCTCAGATACCCACATACCAGGCCCAGCCGCTGTCGCCGGTGTCGACAAACTCGTCGGTGACTACGATGCGCTGGAGGTACTTGACACTCTTATACCCTATTTGCGTCTCTACACGCAGGCGCACGGGTGCTCCATGAGGGATGGGCAGGTGGCGCCCGTTCATACCGTAGGCCAGAATGGTCTGCGGGTGAAAGGCATCCAGCATGTCAATGCTTTCCATATAGCCATCATAAGCATAGCAATTCACAAAACGGGCACTCGGCCTAATACCTGCGTGTTGAAGAACTGTGCTCAGGGGTACCCCGGTCCACTCGGCAATGGCGGTCCAGCCTTCTTCGCAGGTGTGCCGGGTAATTTGCGTACGTTTGGGGAATCGTTGCAGGTCGGCGAGCGAATACAAGCCGGGTTTGGCTACGTTACCTTCAATCGACAGCCGGTAGTCCATAAAGGTACCGTTGTGCAATCGTCCGTAATCCTCGCTGTAGGACTTATGTGTTCGGTCGGCGGGGTTGGTGGTGCCGGTAGCCGGAAACGAGGAGATATCGCTCTGTCTGTATTCTTTGGCCAACGCTTGTCCGGGCAGCAGGGTTCGGTGAGCCAGATACGTCAGTGCATCACCCATGCGCAGGATATTGCCATAGGTGGGCGGGGCTTGTTTTGAACAGCCGGGCAGGAGCAGACCTGTTAATGAGGTCAGACCAGTGATCAGTGCCTGGCGTCGGGTGAGGATCGTTTTGTTTTCCATGTCAGTCGCCCAGGGTCATTGACCGTATCTGTTGTTTAAAACCCGACCGGATCACCATGACCACGTGGATAAGCAGAAAAAGCATCAGCGCCAAAAACGCAAAGAAGTGGATAGTGCGCGCCGATTGGGCACCCAGAAACAGCTTCAGCAGGAATGGATAGGCAGCCGTTATCGCCGGCGACATGGTAAGCCCCGTCAGCACGATCAGTGGCAGCAGGAAGAAGATAACGACAACGTAGGTGCACTTCTGCAGCAGTCCATATTGTGGGCCGTGTGTCGCAGCGGGTACCTTCATCCGTACATGGCTGACAACATCACGCCAGAACGCAGCTCCAGTTAACTCACCGGACTGTGGCCAGAGATGCTTGCGGAAATGGCCGGTGTAAATCCCCATCAGCAGATATACCAGACCAGCTACCACCAGAAACCAGGCCGACAGAAAGTGCAGACTCCGGCCCCAGCCGTTCTGGTTAAATATATCATACGTACGGTCGGCGCTAACCGGAGAACCTGCCTGCCTGAAAAAGGGCATGCTGGTGGTCCACCCCCCATGCTGGTAGTTTCGGCTGATGGGCAACTCGAACAGGGCGGGTGTCAGGTCGTTGCCGACTTCACCCCAGTAAAGCCGGGGATGGCACATCAGAATGACAACTCCGCTGAAAGCAAGCGCCAGAAAACTCCCCGTTACCACCCAGTGCAGGATTTTTACCCAGGTAGCGTGGTGAGTCGATATGGGTTTTAACGTGGGAAGGGCGATCATCACAAGGAGCGCATTTAGGCCTAAGTTTTTGAAACAGAGACTAAATGTACGTGTCTCGTTAACAAAAACCAACGCTCATCCGAATCGCTCGTAATTAAGCGCAAAATTCCGCATCTCTTCAATCAGCGGCAGCACCAGTTTACCCTTGCTGGTCAGGGCGTATTCAACTCTGGGCGGCACTTCGTGGTAGTCCTGCTTGTCGATCAGGTCGCTGTTTATCAGATTGTGCAGTTCCTGGGCCAGCATCTTCTCCGAGATGTCGGGTATCCGTCGTTTGAGTTCGGCGAAGCGGAGGGTGCCGGTCGAGAGCTGGAATAAAATAAGCAGTTTCCATTTGCCGCCCAGCATTTCCAGCGTAGTTCGGATTGGGCACCGGGCCGTCACCTGAATTGAATTCGACTCCATACTTACCAAAAGGTTACTACCCCACTATTTTTCGCTCTGCTAAAGATACGGTAATCTTGCCACATTGATTTCATTCAGCGAATTAAACAGGAACATGAAAACGATTGCATTGTTTGGCGGGTCGGGCAAGACCGGGCAGCAGTTTCTGGAGCAGGCCCTGGCGAAAGGATATACCATTAAAGCACTGGTGCGCAACCCGGCCAAGGTGACGCAGACCTCCCCCAATCTGGAGGTGATCAAAGGCGATGTACTGAATCCGGCCGATGTGGAGAAAACCGTGCAGGATACCGATCTGGTAGTAAGTCTGTTCGGGCAGGTTAAAGACTCGCCGAAGACGGTGCAGACCGATGGTACCCGAAATATTGTGGCGACTATGCAGAAATGCCGCGTGCCCCGCATCATCTCCCTGTCGGGTGGGGGGTTGCCCTACGAGAAGGATCAACCCAAAGTACCCGATAAGCTGATTCGTTTTATAATGAAAGTGGCCGTCCCGCATATGCTGACGGATGCGCAGGGCCACTACGAAGTGCTGAAAAACAGCGGCCTTAAGTGGACCATAGTGCGCGGGCCACGGCTCACCGACGATCCTAAACAGGGTACCTACCGCGTGGGCTGGGTCGGCGTCAACGCCAGTACAAAAATCAGCCGGTCGGACCTGGCTGATTTTGTACTGAAGCTGGTTGAGGATGAGCAATACGACGCTCAGATGCCGTTTGTGAGCTACTGAGCTTATTCGCGGCCCGCCCGGCGACGCAGGTCGTCGCGTTTCAGGGTGATGAGGTGGCCGATGGGCTTGTTGTCGCGGTAGGTAATCACCCGCAGCGTAATGGGGCCTTCGGGTAGCTCAATGGGCTGGGCGTATTTAGGCGACTGGTTGTCGGGCATGGTATCGTCGATGCTGTAGTAGATGTCGAGGCCCGGCATCTCCGACTCCAGTTGCAGCACCAGCTTATCGCCTTTCACGCTTGTTTTCACGATGGCGTCGTACAGGGCGCGGGAGTAGCTGACGTTGGCGGCATCGGCCCTTTCGAAGTGTTTCTCAACGCGCTGCGCAAAGTTTTCCCAGTTCTTCACCTCTTTGGGCGACCAGTACACTTCCGACAGCGCCCAGGCCCGTGGGTAGGTCATGTACTCGGCGTAGCGGAGCGTTGGTATCTGCTCGGTCCAGAGGTTGCCCTGTCCACCCAGAATGTATTTGGGATCGACCCCGTCCGGAACGGGGTCAAAGCTGTAGCTTTTTTTCATCCGCAGACCGGCGTACAGGGGCGGCTCTACGGAGGCTTCTCCCTGCTGATAATCCAGGTAGGCAAAGGTGGTGGGTGTCATCACCACATCGTGACCCATATGGGCCGCTTCAATACCGCCTTTGATGCCCCGCCAGCTCATGACCGTGGCATCGGGTGAGATACCGCCTTCCAGGATTTCGTCCCAGCCGAGCAGCCGTTTGCCTTTGGTTTTCAGGATACCTTCCACGCGGTTCATAAAATACCCCTGCAGGTCTTCCACATGCCGGATGTTCAGCTTCTTCATCAGAGCCTGGCAACCGGGGTCCTGTGCCCAGTAGCCTTTGTAGCACTCGTCACCGCCCACGTGGATATACTGGTTTGGGAAAAGCATCGCCACTTCGGTAAAAACCTTGTCCAGAAACTCATACACCTTCTCGTCGGCGGGGTTCAGCGTATTTTCGACCAGCATTTTGAACGTGCCGTTGCCGTACCATTCCGAGAAACGCGTACCGGGGTTAACGCTGGTATTCGGGTTTTTGGTGGTACCCAGTTCCGGATAAGCCGCCAGGGCCGCCATGCTGTGGCCGGGTACGTCAATCTCCGGAATAATGGTCACGTTACGCTCCTGGGCAAAACGCACAATCTCCCGGATGTCGTCGTGGGTGTAAAAACCGCCGTAGGTGGTCGGCTCACCCGGCTTAGGGTCGGCGCGTTCGCCGAAATGCCCCGCCCGCGCTACCCGCCAGGCACCCACTTCGGTGAGTTTGGGCAGGGATTTAATTTCGATGCGCCAGCCGTTATCGTCGGTCAGGTGCCAGTGGAAGGTATTGTATTTGAGTTTCGCCAGTTGGTCAATATACCGCTTCACTTCGTCTTTGGTGAAGAAATGGCGGCTTACGTCGAGCATGATCCCCCGCCAGCCGAACCGGGGGTAATCGGTAATGCGCACCGCCGGGAGCGTCCAGTTGGCTTTGGTCACCGTCTGCCCTTCAATCGCAGCCGGGAGGAGCTGCATCAGCGTCTGCGCACCATAGAACAGGCCGGCCGGCTGGTTAGCCGTGATGATAACGCCCTTCGGCGATGACTCCAGGGTGTAGCCTTCTTTACCGAGCTGGTTGTCGGGGGTGTCGGTCAGCCGGAGCTGGATAGCGCCGGTTTTGCCCGATTGCGCTTTGATGGAATAGCCCGTGGGGGTGCTTAACCGCTGCGCCAGCAGATCGGCTACGGCTTTTGCGTCGGGTTTGTTGTAGGCAATGGCCGCGCCGTTTTTTAGGGTGTATGAGCCGCTGAGGGGCTGCACCTGAACGGGTTGCGGAATCAGGTTGACGGTATTGTTCTGCGCCCTGCCCGTGGTCACCGCCAGCAGAAGCAGGAAGAAGAAAGTGTGTTTCATGAATAGAGGTTAGGTAAAGACCTGCAAGTTAGCAATAACCCGGCTTACGGCATAATAATTAGCTGAAGCCCTTCTCCAGGCTTTAGCGAAACCGTATACCCGTCAATCAGCACTTGCCCACTAATCCGGGTGGTCTTGCTGGGAGTGGTGCGGTTAATGAGGATGTACGTCTTCTTCGGGTCAATCGGGTACCACTCCTGAAACTGGTTGATGCGGGGGTAATTAACCGGCAATTTCAGGTTGTCTTTATGCAGTTGGGTGCCGAATGTCAGCGTGCCGGTCCAGGGGCTGGAGTCGGTATTGGCAACGCTGACGAACAGGTTGTCTTTGCTGACGGCCGCGCCGTAAACCACGTTTTCGTTCCAGTTCGTTGCCGTGATGCCGGCGGTTTTCCAGAGGCTGTACATGAGCGTGGTGCGGGCAAAGTTGCCGTCGCCGTGCCAGCCTTCAATGATGCCGCTGGGCTGCTGCATGGCCCACATAACCTGAATCTGACTATCCAGCCAGGGTTTTACGGAGGGCACCGGCTCCCGGAAGTACAGGTTCAGGGCACCCTCAATGGCATCGGCATAGCCGTCGCTGCTGCCCTTCTCCCAGTCATAGTTCCGGTAGCGGCTGTTCAGTGAGCCGAGGGCTTTCAGCACGGCATCGCGGTAGGTAGTTTTGCCGTCGAGCAGATAGGCTGTGTACAGGGCGTTCATGGTGTAGCCCCAGGTGTCGGCAATACCGTTGTCGATGACATCGCCGGTAACGGGGTTTACCTCGTTGTAAAACAGACCATCCTCGTTCCGGCCGTGCGCCAGCACGCAGTCGAGCATCTCATGCATAAAGGGCTGCCATTGTTTTTTCTTCGCCGGATTAGCGTAGTGAACGGCGGCATACACCTCGGCTAAGCCGGCTACAATTTCGCAGCCGTGGTCGCGCAGACGCAGGCGCTTCAGGCTGCGGGTGGGCAGGTTGTCGGCACAGAGGTAATAATCGCCCAGTTGTATGGCGCGTTTCAGATAGCGGTCGTTGCCGGTCATCCAGTACATGCGCGAGAGTACCTGAAGCAGGTCACCGGCGGTTTCTACATCGGCGCTGTTGCCGTAGAACTGTCCCTCCAGATGAATGGGCAGGTGCACAAGCTTCTCCAGATCATCCAGAATGGCCAGCATCCGGTCCGACCAGGGGCTTTTTCCCAGCCATTCGGTCAGCGGCATCAGCCCATCTTTCATGTACTCCGCACTGCCGAACAACACCTGACTGGTATCAATCTGCTCGTTACGAAAACCTTTTTTGGTAAACGAGTACGTATCGGGCAGGCTGCCGATGCGGGCCGTCATTTTCTTTTCGGTATTCAGCATGTCCAGCATCTTCCCCTTAAACAGTGCCGGTTTCAGCATGGCCGAGGTCATGACCATAAAGGGGTAATTGTCGGCGGCCGCGTCCCAGGCATTCCAGACGTCGCGGCTCTCCCTGAGGTTGCGGGGAATCAGACCGGTTGTGGAGTCGGCCTGAGCCAGCCAGCCGGTCATGTAGCGGTTGCAGCGTTTGAAGCCCTCGTTAGCCAGCTTGCCATTGGCTGCGGCTTCCTCAAACAGTTGCGTGGTTTGCTGCGCCTGTGCCGATGTAAAGAGGCCAAGCGAAAGAAGCAATAAGAAATTTTTCATATAATGTTACGGACTTGGTAAAGGAGCGATCAAAAGAAAGCATTCAGTTTGTGGTATGCATAGCTTTTCCTATAGGCCTGGCACCCCTTCGGGGTTAGTAGCTTGTGCCAGTAAATCCTGAAGGGATGACATTGTTATAGAAAAGAGCCTAGAACAATTCCCCGAAACCCCGAAGGGGTAAAATGATTCTCTTATGACTAACCCTACTGCAACCCCAGCACCGCCGGGCCTTGCTCGAAGACAATATCGACAGGAATGCCTTTTTGCTGAAGCTGATTAAGGTCGGCCTGTAAGGCTGGTTTAACGACGGCTTTCGCCTGTTGCAGCGCTTCAGCTTTTGCTTTGTCGCCGTTGCCCTGCAGGGTCAGAATCAGGTTGCTCAGTTCATTGATGGCGTTGCGGAATTTGGCGTGGTCAACTTTATACCGACCATCGGCGGTTTTCTCAAACGCACCTTTCTCCTGAAAAAAGTTAAACGCGAGCATATTGGCCTTGCCGTGCGCTTCACCTGCGCCAAACCGCACCGACCGCAAGATTCCCGCCATAAAAGTCGTGTAATAGGTTTCGATAGGGCCGGGGAGTTCCCCTTTCTCCACCAGTTTAGTGACCATGTACAGGCCCAGAATGTCGGCCTTGGCTTCTTCAAGCCATGAGCTTTGCTCCTGCAGGGCCGCCCGTACGGTGCCTTTGCCGTTGACAGTATTTTTAATGCCCAACCCATGCGCCACTTCATGGAACATCACATCGGCAAAAAAGGCATCGAACTGCACCTGACTTAGTTGCGACGGATCGATAAGCTCCCTGGCGATGGGCATCATGATCTGATCGAACTTAGCCCGCATGGCGTTCTTCAACTGCGACCGGCGGGTGCCTTTGCTCTTCTGGATTTCTTCATCATTGGGCAGGTTTACGGCAATGGTTTTGCCACCGCTGTTGCAGTGCCCGGCATAGTAGACAATATCGTAGGCGTTCAGTTCCGAGGAGGTACCCGGCGACTCCTTTTTATACTGCGCATCCACCGGCAGCCCCTGCTGCAAGTCGGGTAACATTGCTACGTATTTGGCCAGCCTCCGGCTCCATTCCTTGTCTTTGATAAGGACATAGGCTTCGTAAGCCGTACGGGCATTGTATAACCCATCTTCATAGGATTCTATCGGCCCGATAATGCAGTCGACGGTATTGGTCTTCATATCGAGCCAGGCAATATCGCTGGGGTCGTACTTGTCGGTTACCAGCGCGTCGGCGCGGAGCTGCAGGTAGCGTTTCAGGCCCGGATCTTCGGCCAGTGCAGATGCCTGCTTCAGCAGAGCAGCGGCCCGCTGCAGGGGCTCTTTATAGGCAACATGGTACGGAATGGAGTAAAGTTTGCCGGTCGAGTCGCGCCGGATCAGAGAATACAGCCCCATTTTGTCGGCTACGTTTGACTTCTCCAGTTCCTCTTTGGTCATATCGGCCGGGTAAAACTGCGCACCCGGCGGTTTGGGACCAACCCCCGGCAGAAAAGGTTTGTCTTCGTTGAGCTTGTCCCAGGGGCCGTAGTTGATCCGGACAAAGGCTTTGGTCTTGTCGTTGGTGAGGGCGTTCAGCAGGCTGTCTTTTTTGCCGTAGCACTGCTGCCAGTAGAGGTCGTCCATGATCTGAGCGGCCTGAATCAGCAGCGGAATCATCTGCCGCTCTTTTTCGGTAAGAGCTGAGAGGTCGGCCGTGAGCCGGACAGGGGCGTAGCCGGCCAGCCGCTCTTCAATGTATTGCTGCGTCGAGTCGCTTGTAGCGGCTGTTTGAGAGCCGGACGAATGGCCGGCGGGGCCATTGCAGGAGAACAGGCCTGCCGCAGCCATACAGGCGGGTATCAGGAGGAGAGAGGTCTTCATGGGGTCACGTTTTGTCAGGCGTAATGGAACAGGTTGGGGGATCAGGCTATTTCTACAACTTTATGGGAGGAAAGGTATAGAACCTGTTCCGCACAACAAAATAGCCGGCTCAAATTTACCCCTCAGGATGTCATTGCGCCCTCATTACTTTAACGAAAATGTAATGGGTAAATGGTACTTCATCCGGATTTCCTCCCCTCCGAACTGGCCGGGTTTCCTTTTACCGCTCATTGTTTTTACCACCCGCAGAGCCTCCGGATCCAGAACAGGCGTAACACCTTTTACGACTTCACAATTGGTAACACTACCGTTTTGTAACGTGCCACACGCGGTGTAATCGCGGGCCTCGGGCATCCGCGTAGCAAACGCGGACGAACCGCTGCGCTACAATTGCCCCATATGTGACAACTTTATAAAAATTCTCAGAAAATATTTTAAAAAAGGAGGGTAGATTAGACCTGCTGATGTATCATGTAGAAAAGTCCTGACCCCTTCTGATATGAGCAGACGGCTTGACCCGACAGAAGCGCAGCAACTCTGGCACGAATACCGGGCCGGGGATATGTATGCTCTGGCGAACATTATCCAACAGGTTTACCCGGATCTGTTCCATTGGGGTATGCGCCTGCACGCCGATCGCGAATTTGTCAAAGACTGCATCCAGGAGATGTTTGTCAGCCTCTGGAAGATACATGACACCATCGGGGCAGTCGAGAACGTACGGTCTTACCTGCTTGTGGTGCTCAAGACCCGCATTCTGCGCGAACTCTCTAAGAAGCACAACACCCACCAGTCGAGCCTGTCGGATGAATATTCGTTTTCGGTGGAGTTTGCGGCCGACCTGCGGCTGATTGAGGAGGAACACGAAATTTACCAGGTTCGCAAGATCGAGCAGGTGATTAAGCATTTGCCCGACCGCCAGAAAGAACTGATCTACCTGCGTTTTTACCAGGATCTCAGCTACGAACAGATCGCCGAAGTCATGCAGCTGGAGCGGCAGTCGGTTTACAACCTGCTCAATAAATCGCTGAACAGTCTCCGGAAGAACTGGACCGTCGGCCTGATGGGGCTTATCTTCCACTGGCTGGTCTGGGTTTAATAACGCCCTCGCCGTGTCTATTTATCAACAGAACAAGCACTGACATGAAGAATTACCAGCTATATACGGTCGAGGACTTTATCCGGGACGAGGACTTTCAACACTGGGTGCAGGGCCGCAGCAGCCAGGAATTGTTCTGGCTGACCTTTGTGCAGCAACATCCCGAAAAGCAGGCCGCGATCCGGCAGGCCGAGCAGTTTATCCGGGCGGCATCGGTTGCCCCGGAGCGGATCAGCGAAGCGGAAGTCCGGCGGGAGGTCGAACGATTTATCGAAACGGCCGGGGCGTTCTCTCTGCCTCCGGTGCCTGTATCTGAACAGGCTGCCGACGGAGAAGGCCGGGTAATGGCCCGACTCGGGTGGCGGTGGGGTATGGCGGCTGCGGCCTCGCTGGTGGCGGTACTGGCGGTGGGCTGGTATTTCTACGCCGGTAAGTCGGCACCACCGGCCGCTTCATTGGCAGCGGTTCCGGACAGGCAATTGGTGGAGACGACCAATGATACGGATCACCCCCTGCGTATAGTGCTTACCGATAGCTCCGAAGTGCTGCTGAGCCCGAAGAGCCGCATCCGATACCCGTCGGTGTTTGCGGAGCAGGCCCGCGAGGTGTACCTGACGGGGGAGGGGGTGTTTTCGGTGAAACGGCAGGCCCGGCCGTTTTTGGTGTATACCGGCGAAATGGTTACCCGGGTGCTGGGCACCCGCTTTGTGGTCCGGGCGTTTGCGCTGGACCGGAAAATTTCGGTGCAGGTCTTATCCGGCAAAGTATCCGTCTATAAACATAAACCCGAACAAACCCCCGCTACCAAAGAAGTCAGTGGATTGATTCTGACCGCCAACCAGGCCGCCATTTTTGAGAAAAGCGACGGCCATCTGACCAAAACGCTGGTAGCCAATCCGGCACTGGTCGAGACAAGTAGTCGGACGGTGGATTTTGTGTACGATGAAGTTCCCCTGCCAACGATTTTACGGGAACTGGAAAGCAGTTACCAGATTCCGATTCAGTTTGATGAGCAGAGCTTTGCCGCCTGCAACGTGACGGCCGCGCTGACCAGTGAGTCCCTGTACCAGAAGCTGGACCTGCTGTGTAAGTCGGTGTCGGCCAGCTACGAAATCACCGATGGCCAGATTGTCATCAGCGGACGGGGATGTAAATAAACCTGAACCTTTAACCTTCTGAATCTTATGGAAAATCACCTTTACAGGCAACTGTGGCTAACGCTTATGAAATTTTCGCTGACCCAAGGACTGGTTATGCTGCTGCTGGTGGGGGTATCGTATGCCCATACCACAAGGGCGCAGGAGTACCTGAGCAAACGCCTGACGTTACACGCCGATAACCTGGAGATCAAAAAGGTGCTGGCGGAGATCGAAAAAGCGACCGAAGTGCAGTTTGTGTACAGCTCGCAGGTCATCGAGTCGCGGCAGAAGATCAGCATCCACATCAACAACTCGACCCTGAAGGAGGTGTTGACTAAGCTCTTTAAGCCCATGAACGTCAGCTACGAGCTGGTGGGCAAAAAAGTGGTTTTGTCGCCCGGCGCATCGGCTTCGGTAGAAACCGGGCTGAAGGAGTATATAGAGGAGGTCGGCGAATCGGCCCCCAAACGAATCGTGTCGGGGAAAGTATCCGATGAGAAGGGTGCCGGACTGCCGGGCGTATCTATCCTGATTAAAGGCACGCAGCGCGGTACCAGCACCAACGCCCAGGGAGCTTTTCAACTGGAGGTGCCGGATGAGAATAGCGCATCGACCGTGCTGGTATTCAGCTTTGTAGGTTTCGAGAGCAAGGAAGTAACGGTAGGCAATCAATCTGTTTTCAATGTCTCGCTGAATCCGGAGAATAAGGCGCTGGAGGAGGTCGTGGTAACGGCTCTGGGTATCAAAAAGCAATCCAAGAGCCTGGGGTATGCCACTGCTACGGTGCCCGCCGAGGAGATGACGGTAAACCGCACGGCCAATTTCATGAACGCCTTACAGGGCAAAATGGCGGGCGTAAACATTACCCAACTGGGTTCCGGTCCGGCCGGTACCAGCAAGATCCGGATTCGGGGGCAGTCGTCGTTCGGCGGTAATAACTCCCCGCTGATTGTGGTGAATGGGGTGCCGATCGACAACACGACCTACGGAGCGCGGGGGGATGTCTCCGAGCGGGGCAGCAACCGGACGTCCGACGGGGGCGATGGTCTGAGCAGCATCAACCCGGACAATATCGAGACCATGACCGTACTGAAAGGGGCGGCTGCGTCGGCGCTGTACGGCTCGCGGGCCAAAGACGGGGTCATTATGATTACGACCAAAAACCGGGGCAGCGGCAACGGTATCGGCCTGGAGTTTAACTCCAACTTTACCACCGACACGCCCCTGGACTATACCGACTACCAGTACGAATACGGGCAGGGTGAGAATGGCCAGCGTCCCACGGCTCCCAACCCCACCTCGGGGCAGTGGAGCTTCGGCGAGAAGTTCAAGCCGGGCATGACGCAGATCCTGTTCGATGGCGTAGAGGTGCCGTATGTGCCGCAGCGAAACCAGATTACGCAATACTACCGGACCGGACAGACGTTTACCAACACACTGACGCTGTCGTCGGGTGGTGAATTTGGTGGTTTCAGCCTGTCGATTTCCAACCTGGGCAACAAAACCATTCTGCCCGGTTCCGGCTACGACCGGCAGACCATCAACCTGGGCTTTACCCAGACGCTGGCGAAGAAGCTTACCGTGTCGGGTAACGTTAACTACTCCAAAGAATACCGGAAGAACCCACCAAACATTGCCGAGCAGGATTACAGCCCGGTAGTGCTGTTCAACATGGCCAATTCCATGCCGATGGATCTGCTGGAAAAGTACGCCACCGACGCCAACGGCAACGAGTACGTCTGGTCGCGCTTCACCAACCGTACCAACCCGTATTTTGCCCTGCAGCGCTTCGACAACATCCACACCGACCGGATCTTCGGCAACATCACGGCCCGGTACAACTTCACCGACTGGCTGTTTCTCCAGGGCCGCATCGGGCAGGATTACTACTCCCGCGAGCAGGACTACAACCTGCCCACCGGCAGCCAGCGGCAGCCGGCCGCCCCGGCCGGTTTCGTCAACGGCCAGTACGTGCAGGATGCCCGCAACGTCCGCGAGCTCAACGCCGACTTCCTCCTGGGGGGCAACAAGACATTTGGCCCCATTGGGGTCAATGTAAACCTGGGCGGCAACCAGATGTACCGGAAGATCAGCCGGCATAACGTTTTTGTGCAGGATTTCTATACGCGGGGCCTTTACACCATCAGCAACAGCCGCCAGCGTGACCCGATCTACGAAGTCTCCGAGCGGCAGGTCAACTCCCTGTACGGCTCGGCCGAGGTTTCCTATAAGGACTTCGTTTTCGTGAACGGAACGGTGCGCAACGACTGGTTCTCGACCTTGTCGCCGGCGAACCGTAGTATCCTTTATCCCTCCATCACGGCTAGTTTTGTGTTTTCGCAGGCTTTTGCCGGTTCACTGCCTAACTGGCTGACCTTTGGTAAGATCCGGGCAGCTTATGCCGAAGTGGGTAGCGATACCGATGTGTCGCCTTATTCCAATAATTTGTTCTACAGCATCAACCCGCAGCAGTTTCCGTCGCCGAGCGGAGCTTCCCAGCCGCTGGCCAGTATCAGCGGCACCACGGTGCCGAACGCGAACCTGCGGCCCATGCGGGTCTCCGAAAAAGAGGCCGGCCTGGAACTGCGGCTGTTCAATAATCTGCTGGGCCTGGACCTGACCTATTACGATAAGCTGTCGTCTGACCAGATCCTGCGGGCCCAGATCTCCAACGGGGGCGGCTTTCAAACGCAGTTGATCAACGTAGGCGAAAGCCGGAACCAGGGTCTGGAAATGCTGGTGACGTTTTCGCCCATCAAGAGCTCCGGCTTTAGCTGGAATACCATTTTCAACGCAGCGTATAACAAGACCAAAGTGCTGAACCTGGGTAGCTCCGCCAGCGACAACATGATTACCGTCGGCACCGGCGACTTCACCGGCGAACTCCGGCAGGTGGTGGGCTTGCCGATGGGCCAGTTGTTTGGCTTCGGTTACCTGCGCGACGCCCAGGGTCGGCAGGTTTTCGATGCCGGTAACGGTCGCCCGCTGCGGACACCCACTCAAATCAATTTCGGGAGCGCCGTGCCGCTCTGGGTCGGTGGAATCACCAACAGCTTTAGCTACAAAGGGATCAACCTGTCCTTCCTGATCGACTTTAAGCTGGGTCATAAGATGATTTCCGGCACCAACCACAATGCCTGGCGGCACGGCCTGCACAAGGCCACGCTGGTGGGTCGGGAAGAAGGCTTTGTCATCGGTACCGGCGTAAACCCCAACGGCGAGATCAACCAGACCAAAGCGGGCGTGCAGGCTTATTACGAAACGGTCCGGTCGCAGAACATTGCCGAGGAGTTTGTATACAATGCCGGTCTCTGGCAACTGCGGCAGGTGACGCTCGGCTACGATTTCACCAGGTTGCTGCCGGCCTCTACGCGGTTCATCAAAGGCATCCGGCTGAATGCCGTGGCCAACAACGTGGCCGTCCTGAAGAAGTGGGTGCCCAATATCCATCCGGAGCAGTTCGGTTTTCCGTCGGATAACCTGATTGGTCTGGAAGCCACCGGTTTGCCCATTACCCGCAGCATGGGCTTCAACGTAAATCTTAAGTTTTGATATAGTTTGAAGTTTGTAGTTTGAAGTCTGAGGTTGCTTCGCCTATTCGGCCATTTGGCAGCATCGCTCAACTACAAACTACAGACTACAAACTTCAAACTCTGAAAGACTACAAACTCTGAAAGACATGAGAAATACTAAACTATATCTGTTCCTCGCTTTCTTCGGTCTGGCGTCCTGCGACCGCGGCTTCGACGAAATGAACATCAACCCCGTAGCGCTGACCTCGGTCGACCCCGCATTTCAGTTAAACACCGCCATCGTAAACAGTGCGCCCGGCTATGGTAATCTGAGCTACGAAACCACAATTGTGAAGCAGATGATCACCCCCTTCAGCGGGCAGGGATCGGCGGCCAACTTTAACCAGGATAACCGGGGCGTTACGGCCGGCAACTGGAACACGTACTACGGCAACATTATCCGGGAGCTGACGGATGTCGTCACCAAAACCAAAGACAATGCTCCCCGCTCCAACCTGTACAACATGGCCCGGATCTGGCGGGCGTATGCCTTCATGCTCATGACGGATACCTACGGCGATGTGCCGTACACGCAGGCCGGCAAGAGCTACCTGGAAGGCATTGTTACGCCGGTGTACGATTCGCAGGAGGCTATTTATACCGATATTCTGAAGGAACTGGAAACCGCTTCGGCCGCGTTGGATGCCGCTAAAGCCAGGGTGACCAGCGATGTGCTGTACGACGGCGACGTGGCTAAATGGAAGCGGCTGGGCAATTCGCTGCTGCTGCGGGCGGGTATGCGGCTCGCCAAAGTAAACCCTACGCTGGCGCAGGCAACGGTTCAGAAAGCGGTAGCCGGTGGGCTGATGCAGTCGAACGACGATAACGCCATCATCCGCCACAATCCCAACTTTACCAACCCCGTCGGCTCGCAGCTGAACGGCGGGCAGTCGGCGTTCTTTTACCTCGACGAAGAATTTGTCGATTTTCTCCAGAAGAACAACGATCCCCGGCTGGCCTCGATTGCGGTCCGGTACGTAGGTGCCACCAGCGGAGCCCAGCAGGTAGAATCGCGGGCCAACCGCCAGCCGGGTGTGCAGATCGGCGCTCCCCAGGGGTACGACAATACCACCATAAGTGCCGCCGTCACAGCCAAAAAATTGGCCAGCTTGTGGGATTTCAGTCAACTCGACCGCACCCGCATGGCCAGCCTGACGGCCCCGAGTTTTCTGGTGACCTACGCCCAGACCCAACTCCTGCTGGCCGAAGCCGTGGTGCGAAAATGGACCACGGGCGATGCGGCTGCGCTATACGCCAACGGCATCCGCTCGCACATGCGGCAGTTTGCGCTTTATGGTACCAGCACCGCCATTGCCGATGCCGCCATAACGGCCTATGTACAGGCGAACCCGCTGGCAGCGGGCAAAGAACTGGAGCAGATCAACACGCAATACTGGGTGGCATCCTTCCTGATCGGCCCGGAAGCCTGGGCTAATTTCCGGCGGAGCGGCTATCCGGTGCTGACACCAAATCCGTATCCGGGTAAAGATCTTAAGACTGAGCCTTTTATACGCAGACTCACCTACACCGATGCCGAACTGAACGTCAACAAAACCAATGTGCAGCAGGCGATCAGCCGGCAGGGGCCTGATTTGCTGGATACCCGGGTGTGGTGGGATAAGAAATAGTCGAAGGATTGAATGGTTGAGTCATTGAATGGGGAATCGGGTTTGTAAAGAGCAAAGGGAGATGAAAAGGGTTTTGGGTGATGCCAGTGATGAAACAGGAAATATGCCAACCCGGCGCGACGTGCTGCTTACGTTAACGGGTGTCGGGCTGGCAGGATTTGGTTTCGACCAGGCGAAGGCCGAAGGACCGTCTGGTGCCGGCTTTACTTCTGCCGTTGCCGAACCCGTTATTGAGTGGAACGCCCATATCTTCAGCCCGGACATACAACGGTTTCCGTTTCATCCGCAGGCGGTGTATAAACCAGACGTGTCCAAACAACCCGCCGATCCGCTGGCTGCGTACCTGAAGCGGCTGGATGACGAAAAAATCGACCGGGCGGTGATTGTTCACCCGGAGCCGTACGGCGATGACCATACCCTGATCCTGGACTGCCTGCGACGGGAGCCCAACCGACTGCGTGGCACAACCCTGTTCTACCCGAAAGACCCCGACGCGCCCAAGAAACTGGCGGCTCTGGTGCGGCAGGAGCCGCGTATGGTCGCCACCCGGTTTCACGCGCACCGGGGAAAGGAGTTTTACCTGAACACCTTTGCTGATGCCGGCGTGCGGGCTTTGTGGAAGCAGGCGGTGGATAACAACCTCATCATTGAACTGCATATCGGACCCAACTACGCCCGGCAGGCCGGTGAGGCTATTGCGGCTTTTCCCGGCTGCAAAGTCCTTATCGATCATCTGGCTGAGCCACATCTGGGTACGGGGGTAGAGTTTGCCGATGTGCTGGACCTGGCCCGCTTTCCGAACGTGTACATGAAGCTCTCCGGCCTGGACTATTTTGCCCCGGACGGTCCATACTTCGAAAGCGCACGGCCGTTTACCCGGCGGGTCATTCAGGAGTTTGGCGTGGATCGGGTAGTCTGGGGGAGTGGCTCACCCGCTATCGTCGACAAACAGATGCCGGGCTACTCCGAAGCGGACCGGGCGAACGTCAAAGGCGGAAATCTCCGCAAGTTGCTGAACTGGAACACATGAAAAAGCTGAAAAAACGCCTGCAGCAGGGCGAAACCTTACACGGATGCTGGCTGAACCTGGGCAGCTCGCTCACCGCCGAGATTGTCGGGCTGGCCGGTTTCGACTGGGTACTTATCGATCTGGAACACGGTGCCGGCTCCGAGCGGGAGGTACTGTATCAGTTACAGGCCCTCGAACATACCCCCACGGCAGCTCTTGTTCGCGTAGAAAGCACGGAGCCGCAACGCATTCACCGGATACTGGATATGGGTGCCGAGGGCATTATGTGCCCTAAAGTCAGCAATCCGGCCGAAGCCCGCAAGGTGGTCGGCGGGCTGCACTACCCCCCGCACGGCCACCGGGGCGTTGCCAAGATGGTGCGGGCTACCGGCTTCGGGCAACACTTTGGCCAGTACTATCAGGAAGCGCAAGACAACATTCTGGGCGTGGTGCAGATCGAAACCGTGGAAGTGCTGAATCACCTCGACGAAGTAGCCGCCATCGACGGCGTAGACGTGCTGTTTATCGGCCCGGCCGACCTGTCGATGGAGCTGGGTATCTTTGGGCAGTTCGATCACCCCCGGTTCAAAGAAGCCCTGCGGGAAACGGTGAATGCCGCCCAAAAGGCCGGCAAAGCCACCGGTATTCTGTTCTTCAACCCCGACGATTACCAGACCTACCACGACCTGGGCATTCGCCTGATTGCCTGTGGGGCCGATGCCACCTTCGTTGCCGACGGTGCCCGCCATCTGGCGAAGCGGCTGGATGCCTTCCGGACTGTACCGGCCGGAGTGAACAACGGCAGCGAATGACTCCTTACCCCCTTCAGGGCTGGGGGTAAACCTCAAACCTTAAACCTCAAACCCCCAAAATGACAGACCCACTCTTAATCCTGCTCATCGGCGTACTCATCGTAATGGGTGGGATCATCGGGTTAAAGCTCCACCCGTTTCTGGCCCTGCTGTTCGGGGCTTTTGTGGTGGCCATGATGACGCCCGCTGCGGCTATTGAACAGTATGCCCTGTCTAAAGGAACCGCCCCGGCCGCGGCCCTGCAACTGGCGAACAAAAGCGTCGGCGAACGGATCGCTACCGAATTCGGCAATACCTGCGGGCGGGTCGGTATCCTGATTGCGATGGCCGCCATTATCGGTAAATGCATGCTGGAGAGCGGGGCCGCCGAACGTACTGTCCGATCGATGCTGCGGTTCACCGGCATCGAACGGGCCCCCATTGCGTTTCTGGTCAGCAGCTTTTTCATCGGCGTACCCGTCTTCTTCGACACCGTTATTCTGCTGATGATCCCCATCGCCAAGGTAATGACCATGCGCATCGGTAAGAATTACCTTTTGCTGGTACTCTGCATCCTGGCGGGTGCGGCTATGGCTAACTCGCTGGTACCGCCCGCGCCCGGCCCACTGTTTCTGATCGGCGAAATGCGCATTCCCATCGGACTGATGATGGTTACCGGTACCATTGTGGGCCTGATTACCATCTTTTTCGGGTATTTGTTCGCCGTTTGGGCAAACCAGAAATGGCCGATTGCCCTGCGCGATTCGCTGGATGCGCGGCTGGAAGATATTAAGCTGGTAGCGGCCAAAGATGATACACATTTGCCGTCGCTGGGCGTATCCCTGCTGCCGGTGCTGATCCCGCTGATCTTTATCTGTGCCGATACGTATGCCGATGCGATGCCGGTTGCCCAGAGCACAAGCGTTAAACAGGCTGCTGTGCTGGGTCAGATCTTTGGAATCGTGCAGTTTTTCGGGGATAAGACCATTGCCCTGATCACCGGGGGGGTGGTGGCGCTGCTGGTGCTGGCTGCCAACAAAAAAGACAGCAAAGAAGGCATGGGCGCATTCCTGCAGGCGGCCCTGATGAGCGGAGGGAGCATTATTCTGATCATCGGAGCCGGGGGCGCGTTTGGCGGTATGTTGCAGCAAACCGGCATCAGCACGCGCATTGCCGGCCTGACCAGCGGCTACCAGATGGCCCTGATTCCGCTGGCCTTCCTGATCTCAGCCGTGGTGCGCACCGCCCAGGGATCGGCTACGGTGGCGCTGATTACGGCATCGGGTATTCTGTCCGGCCTGGCCATCAACGGCAAGCTGGATTTTCATCCCGTGTATCTGGGGCTGGCCATCGGTTGCGGCTCTAAACTGATACCCTGGATGAATGACTCCGGTTTTTGGATCGTGTGCAAGATGAGCAACCTGACCGAGAAAGAAGCGCTGAAAACCTTTTCGCCGATGCTCTGCATCATGGGCATTGTGGGTCTGATCGTCATCATGATAGGCTCTCAACTCTTTCCGCTGATTTGATACCTGGTATAACCCGTTTTACATGGAAAAAATAGGATTTATTGGTTTGGGCATCATGGGTAAGCCCATGGCGCTGAATATACGCAAAGCCGGCTTTCCGGTGACGGTGCTGAACCAGAGCAAAGCGGCCAATACGCTGGCCGAAGCCGGGGCCGACATAGTGGCTTCCGTTAAAGAACTGGCGGAGCAATGCGACATCATCATCACCATGCTGCCGGACTCGCCCGATGTAGAGCAGGTGGTGTCCGGGCCGGATGGGGTGCTGGAAAGTATCCGGCCGGGTTCGCTGTTTATCGATATGTCGACCATTGCGCCTTCTACCGCCCGGACTATCGCCAGACAGATGCAGGAAAAGGGCGTAGAAGCATTGGATGCACCCGTATCCGGCGGGCAGGTGGGTGCCGAGGCTGCGTCGCTGTCTATCATGGTCGGTGGGCGTGAGGCCGCGTTTCAGCGGGCGCTGCCGGTCTTTCAGGCCATGGGCAAAAACATTGTCCATATCGGTGAGCCGGGCGCAGGGCAGACAACCAAAGCGGCCAACCAGATGATCGTCGGCATGACTATTCAGGCCGTAGCCGAAGCCTTTACGATGGCCCGAAAAGCGGGTGTTGATCTGGAAAAAATGCGGGAGGTGCTGTTAGGCGGTTTCGCACAAAGTCGTATCCTTGATCTGCACGGTAAGCGCATGATTGAGCGAAACTTTGCGCCTGGTTTTAAGCTCAAGCTCCATAAGAAAGATATGCGTATTGCCCTGCAGGCAGGCGAGGAGTTTGCCGTGCCGTTGCGGGGTACGGCCCAGGTGGCTGCGCAGATGGACGCTGCGCTGGCGCAGGGCAACGGTGAGTTAGACCACAGTGCTCTTTTGCTGGTGCTGGAACAGGAATACAAAAACTAAACCCTTAACTGTCGAAACAACATGGAACGTAAACATTTTATCCGGGTCATCACCGCCGGTTCGGTGGGGGCAGCTGCATTTAGCCCTGAGTCGGCAAATGCCGCCAGCAAAGCAAAGCCGATTAAGAAAGTGTTGATGAAAGTGGGCTGCCAGTCGGGCGGCACCACCAAAGAAAATCTGGAGTTCAAAGCCCGGCATGGCGTGTATAACCTGGATGGGGGTTCGCCCAAAACCATCCCGGGCAAAGGATGGGATCTGGACGATTCGCTGGCGAAGAAAGAGGCCTGCGAAAAGTACGGTATCAGCCTCGATGCCTATCACTTTCCGCTGACCTCGGCCGGCATCGACAAGGTTGAATACCCGAACATCATGCTCGGCAAAAGTCCGGAGCGGGACCGCGAAATCGAGATTCTTCAGCAGATGATTCAGGTAGCCGGCAAGACAGGCATCAAGGTACTGAACTACAACACCACCATTCTGCCGGTATTGCGCACCGGCCGCACCATCGACCCCAAGCGGGGCAATGCCGATTACAGCACCTGGAACTACGCCGAAGCTATCAAGCGCAACGATCCGAAAACGATAGCCGGTGATGTGTCCATCGACCAGATGTTTGAGCGCATCACCTATATGCTCGACCGGCTGCTGCCCGTGGCCAAAGAGTACAAGGTTAAAATGGCCAACCACATTGCCGACCCGCCGACGCCGGTCGGGTACCGGGGTATTACCCGCTGGAACAGTCCGGATGTGTTTGCCGGTATCCAGCGTTTTGCCAAACTGTACGATAGCCCCTACCACGGGTTCAACTTCTGCATCGGCTCCATCGCGGAGGGACTGAAAGACCCCAAAACAGAGATCTTCCCCATCATCAAATGGGTGGGTGAGCGAAACCAGATCTTCAACGTACACCTGCGCAACATCAAGGGCGGCTGGAACAACTTTCAGGAGGTATACCCGGATAACGGCGATATGAACTTCCTGCACGTGGTGCGTGCCCTGCGCGATGTGGGCTTCGACGGCATGGTTATGCCCGATCACGTGCCGCACCATGCCGATCCGAACAGTGGGTCACAAGCCTTCTCGTTCTGCTACGGGTATATCAAGGGCCTGATTCAGGCCGTATCCGATGAGGTTGAACTGGCTTCGGTCAGAAACTAATTTCAGGGGCGCTCCCGGTATGTTCAGGCCGGGAGCGCCTTTTCTGTTCAGATAACCTCATCTGTACCGTACCAACGTCGTTACTGCCCTATGCCATCCCCTGCTCTTTCTACCGCTAAAGCTGGTCCGAGAATCAAAGAAATTCATATTACCCCCATTGCCATTGTTGACCCTCCGCTGCTGAATGCCGCCGGTCTGCATGCCCCGTATGCCCTGCGTACCGTGGTGGAACTGGTGACGGACGACAATATTTCCGGCATCAGCGAGATTCCCGGCAATCGGGCGATTGATGAGGCTCTGGCGGCTTCCCGGCCCCTGCTGATTGGCCGGGACGTATTTCAGCTCAACGACATCCGGCAGGTGCTGGAAAGCAATTTCGGCCGGGAAACCGCAGCCGAGCGGGGGCTCACGCCCTGGGATCAGCGGAAACTGGTGCATATCTTCAGCGCCATTGAGGTAGCCTGCCTGGACATTATCGGCAAAGTTGTCGGTCGGCCGGTGGTCGATCTGCTGGGCGGCAGAATGCGCGACCGCGTACCGTTTGCGGCTTATCTGTTCTATAAATACGAAGGAGCCGGCGGTGAACTGGGCTTCGGTACCGATCCGGAGGCCGCCGGTTGGGCCGCTGCCCGGCAGGCCGAAGCCCTGGACCCCGCCGGCATTGTGGCGCAGGCTAAAGCCATGTGTCACGAGTTTGGGTTTCAGTCGATCAAGCTGAAAGGGGGCGTATTTGAGCCGCAGCAGGAAGTGGACGCTATGTTTGCGCTGTACGAGGCCTTTGGGCCCGACGTACCGCTGCGGGTCGACCCGAATGCGTTATGGACCGTTGAAACGGCTATTCGGTACGGCCGGATGATGGAGCCGATTCTGGAGTACCTGGAAGATCCGGTCAGGGGGCAGGCCAATATGGCCGAAGTTCGCAGAGCCGTCAAAACGCCCCTGGCCACCAATATGTGTACCACCTCGTTTGCCGATATTCCCAACAGCATTGTGCTGGGTTCGGAAGACATCATCCTCAGCGACCATCATTTCTGGGGCGGCTTGCGGGCTTCTATGACGCTGGCGGGTATCTGCGAGACCTTCGGGCGCGGCTTATCCATGCACTCCAACAGCCACCTCGGCATCTCGCTGGCCGCTATGGTTCATCTGGGGGCCGCTTTACCGCAACTGCCCTATGCGCTGGACACCCATTATCCCTGGCAGTCGGATGAGATCATCACCGCCGGGCGCTTCACCTTCGAAGACGGAGCCGTTGCCGTGCCGCAGGAACCCGGTCTGGGCGTTGAGCTGGACCGGCAGGCGCTGGCTAATTTGCACGAGTGCTACCTGGCCTGCGGCCTGACCAAACGCGACGACGAGATTGAAATGCAGAAAAAACAGCCCGGCTGGACGTTTCAGGCTGTGCGCTGGTGAAGCGGCCAACCGGCCATGTAGCAAAACCCTGAATTAGGTGTAAGACCGTCTGCAACCCCGAAAACCGTGAAGAATTCATGAGGGCTACGGCTAGCCTGCAAAACACCACGGCGTGGCCGCGCTTCGGCAGGCGACTACCACGTCCAGCGATTTATTTGCCTCCAGCTACGCCACTTACCTGGAAGTTATTACGGCGCAACGTAATGTGCTCGATGCCGAATTGTCGCTGATTAACACCAAACAGGCCTGGTTTCAAACGCTGATCGATCTATGTCGGGTACTGGAGGTGGTTGGCAATAGTCGGTTGTTCGCGTACCTTAGTCCACCGGAATGTTGCTGCCGACCCTAACCGGTTGCGCAGCACCCTCTCTCACGCTTTACTGGTTTCGGAATGATTGTTAATTTCTTATTGACCTTACTTCTGGTGGGCCTCAACGGTTTTTTGTGGCGGCTGAATTTGCCATCGTCAAGGTACGTGCGTCGCAGCTTGAACTCCGGGCGCAGGCCGGCAGTGCGCCCGCCCGGCTGGCCACAACCATGCTCTCGCACCTCGACGGCTACCTGGCCGCTACGCAGTTCGGCATCACGCTGGCCAGTCTGGGGCTGGGCTGGATCGGCGAACCGGTAGTAGCCGAGATGCTGACTGCCCTGTTCAACGTACTTGGGTTAGCGTTAAGCGATGAGATGGCCCACCGGGTATCCCTGCCTATCGCCTTCGCCTTCATCACCGTGCTGCATATCGTTTTTGGCGAACTGGCTCCTAAGTCACTGGCTATTCAGCGATCCGAAGGGACTACCTTGCTGGTGGCTTATCCGTTGCAGGGGTTTTACCTCCTCTTCCGGCCCTTCATCTGGCTGTTGAACGGATTCGCTAACTTCATTCTGAAAAGGTTTGGTATTGAAGCCAGTCATGGCAATGAAGTACACAGCCCCGACGAGTTAAAGTATCTGGTTCGTCAAAGCCAGGAAGAAGCTGAATCATCCGATCATCCTACCCCCTCGTCGGATTTGACGATTGTAGAGCGGGCGTTTGACTTTTCCAATCGTACCGTCCGGCAGATTATGGTACCCCGGACGCAGATTTTTGGTTTGGATGTCAATGAATTTGACGAGGAGGTGCTGGAACGCATCCTGGACCAGAAGTACTCCCGAATACTGTGCTACGAAGACGACCTGGATCATGTACTGGGCGTTATTCACCTGCGCGACCTGCTGATCGCCCTGCGCCAAAACGCGACGGTTGATCTGCGCTCACTGGTCCAGCCCGTGCTGGTTGTGCCGGAAACCAAAACCATTCGCTCGTTGCTGCGCGATTTGCAGCGGCAACGCAAAGTCCTGGCCCAGGTGGTTAACGAATACGGCGGCACAGAAGGACTGGTAACCATGGAGGATATTCTGGAAGAACTGGTGGGCGAAATTCAGGATGAAAAGGACGATGAACATCCGCTGGTGGAACACGTTAGCGAAGGCCTGTACATAGTGGAGGCTACTCATTCCCTCACGGACCTCAATCCATTGCTCCCCCATCCCATTCACCGGCAAAGCGCCTACGAAACGCTGGCGGGCATCCTGCTGGGGCGGTTTGGCCGATTGCCCAATGAAGGCGAACGGATTACCCTGAATGGATACGAAGTGACTGTTTTGACAAAAATCAGGAATTTCATTGAACGGGTACAGTTGCGGGATTTGATTAAAGGGGAGAAGGCCAACGGACCCAAAACCTAAAAACAGCCGGTTTGCCAGGTAGATGCCGGTATCCTATTAAGCAGGTCGCTAAGGACCTGCTACCTCAGCGTGAATGCCGTAGATCAGAATAGCCGGCCACTCGCTTCGTTATAAACCCAGCGGTCGGCTGCTCCGGCCGGTAGCTCGTTCCAGTTCATCCTGAATCACCGGCTGATTTTTCAAGTCCTGGGTTTACTTTCCTTCTGTATTCATAGGCTGTAGCGTATCCTCTGGCTAAGAATAGGCCAGAAGCCGTAGGGCGGAAAACGGGCTTCCCCAGTAAACCAAAGTAGCCCTTGTCCAGGAAAAGGAGATAGTTGTTTAACCACATTACGGTATTAGAGGTTATAGGCTTTAAGAACAGAATACACTTCCCGAACAGATTCAAAAATTTGCGCAGGGCTCCGCTAATCAGATTCTAACCTGATGTTAAGCTTCTGCTAATTAATATGATGGTTTATTGCAGAGGGGCCTTTGGCAACTGAAGACTCAACGTGTTACCCCGCTTTGCCGGACCACTTACTGTAGTTGCAGTAATAGAACCAAAAACAACGTTAATGAATCCTAATCAGGCTAACCACCCCAATACCTATACGGCAAAACAGGTATTTATCCAGCGGGCAGGGATTGTGCTGGCCCTTACCCTGACGGCACTGTTGGTTTTGGGGCTGCTGGGAGCCGCTTTCGACGTGCTGTTGCTGGTCCTGGCGGCTACCCTGATCGCCCTGCCCCTGCGGGCGGGTGCGAATTGGTTAAGCAAAAAAACAGGCTGGAAAGAAGGGATTGCGCTGGCCATTGTGGCGATCCTCACCCTGGCGTTGCTGGTTGGCATGGGCTGGTTTATGTCCTACTCCATCGGCGGACAAATTGACCAGTTGAAAGCAATGGCTCCCAGAGCCATTCAGAACGCCGAAGCACATCTCAGGCAAACCCCATTTGGGGAATGGTTGCTGGAGAATAACGTGAAGCCCCAGCGTTTTCTGGAAGGCGGCTCGTCACGCTGGCTGGGAAAGATTTCAGGGGTGGTGTCTACTACGCTGGGGAGTTTGGCTAATGTATACGTGATTTTGTTCCTGGCCGCTTTTTTTGCTGCGGAGCCTAATCTTTACCGGCAAGGCATTGTTCTGCTGGTGCCGAAGTCGGGCCGCAAACGGGCCGCGGAAGTCTTAGACCAGATAGGTACCACCTTACGGGGCTGGTTAATGGGAAAATTGTTTTCGATGACGGTGGTGGGCATACTGACCTATGTGGGGCTGCGGCTGCTGGGTATACCGATGGCCGGCGCACTGGCCCTGTTTGCGGGGCTGATTACCTTTATCCCCAACTTTGGTCCCCTTCTGGCGCTGCTTCCCGCCGTGCTGTTTGCCCTGCTGCAGGGACCGCAACTGGCACTCTACGTCTTGCTGCTCTACACAAGCATTCAGTTTATTGAAAGCAATATACTGACACCCCTGGTCCAGCAGCGGATCATTTCCCTGCCCCCGGCCCTGGTCCTCATCGCTCAGTTGATCGTCGGTATTTTCGCCGGCATACTTGGACTGGCGCTGGCCACCCCAATCGTGGCCATTGTGCTGGTTCTGGTCAAGATGCTATACGTTCAGGATGTGCTTAAAGACGACTCGGTTAAGGTATAAATAAACTGTAGCGCTGACTCAGTAGCTAACCTATAAAGTTTACCCCATGCACGTATTCCGACGAATTCTACTGTTTTTTCTGATCAGTATAAGTTTCCTGATTACTGTGCTTAGTGTAGCGTCGCTGTTTCATGACGTAACCCGCTGGTACTTCGAGATGGTCGATTTTCCCCGGCTCCAGTACATGCTGGCAGCGGTTGTATGTATTCCGGCGCTGATAGTCGTAAAAAAGCACCGGGACTGGACCCTCTGGCTGCTGATTACGGGTTTAGCAGGCACGATTGTGATTCAGGCAACCTACATCTTCCCTTATTGGCTGGGTGAAAAAAAAGTACCCGACGCCACGGCCACCAGGACCTCCAACTCCGGTTCTGTTGGCATACTCATCGCCAATATCCTGATAAAAAACCGGCAGGCCGATACGTTTCTGCGGTTAGTGCGGGAGGTAAACCCCGACGTGGTGCTGGTTATGGAAGTGAACACGTGGTGGGTCAATCAGCTTCAGGCTCTGAAAAATACCTACCCGCACGTCATGGAATGCCCCCTCGACAATGGCTATGGAATGGCACTGTACTCGCGCCTGCCCCTGAGAGACGAACAGATAAAATACTTCGACGATGAAAAGATACCTTCATTCCTGGCAAAAGTCCTGCTGCCAAACGGGCGGTCCTTCCAGTTCTACGGCGTTCACCCGGTAGCCCCCTATCCGAGCGACAAATACCCGGACGGCAAAGGCGAAAAGGAAGTTACGCTCCTGCAGGTGGGCAACATGGTGAATCAGGATACCATACCATCGGTAGTAGCTGGCGATTTCAATGATGTTTCCTGGTCGTACACCTCCGAACTGTTTAGCGCCAGGGGTAAGCTCAATAATGTTCGCTTAGGCCGGGGGCTGTTCAACTCGTTCGACGCAGATTCGCCCGTTGCCCGCTGGCCGCTGGATCACTTTTTCGTCACGAAAGAGTTTCAGTTGCAGCAACTCGAACGCCTGCCCGACATTGAATCGGATCATTTCCCGGTTTTCACCCGGCTGGTGCTGCCAGAGTAGAGTCCTCTGTGGGCGGTTAAACGCACTTTGGTAAGTTTGTTTCTGTACCGATACACTATTGCGACTAAGGTTTAGAAAGTTTCAGACCGCAGTCAACACCGTGTTCTGAAAACACTACTGATAAAATTCATAGGTTAGGGAATAATAGGTCAGGGGCGGCCCGGTTGGGCTGCCTTACTGCCTTTGCTCCAATGGAATACCAAAAAGTCCCTTTTTTACAATCCGGTGCAGGGGCGGTCGGCTACTTTTGACCAAATTAAATAGCTGCACAACATGAAACGATCGGTATTCCTTTCTCTGGTAATCAGTTCTCTGGTAATCAGTCTGGTTGCCCTGTTCGCCGATGAACCCTTCAGCAAACTCAACGGTGCGTTCCGGCAAGTCCGCTATAAATACGGAGCTATGACCAACTGGGGCTCACGCGACTCGGTAACGGTCATTAAGGTATTTCGGGATGGTTATTGGCTGGGTGCTTTTTACGACGACAAACGGCAAAGTCGTTATGATGAAAAAACAGCGGGGATCCGCTCGTTCAATGGGGCCTGTGGCGGTACCTATGAACTGAAAGGAGGTAAGTACATCGAGACGGTAAACTTCTATTCCTGGGATTCTACGGCGGTAGGCAACACGTTTGCTTTCGACTACAAGGTGTCTGGTTTATGCAGGAAGGCACCTGGGGTGGCAACAGTCACTTTGGAGAGGGTAAGTACAAAGGCGTTCAGGCCATCAAGATTTTCAACTATCCAATGGTAGTTTACGCCTACTATAACCCCACCACGCGGCAGTTCGACGGAGCCGGCGGTGCCCGCTACCAGTTTGACGGGAAGACGCTGACGGAAACCAATGAGTTTTGGTCGTGGCAGGAAAATGGTGCCCGAAAAGGGAAGGTCGAGACCTTTCGCGTTACGGTGAAAGATGGCCAGTACATACAGGAGGGCTGGTCCGGAGTCCTGCGCGAAGTATGGAGTAAAGCCCCGGCCCGTTCCAGTGTTGCGTTGAAAAAGTAATAGCCTGATTGGTGGTTTATTGGGGCCTTACCCGGGACAAGTCTGACGGATTCAGGAAGCTGATGATCCCCAGATTTGGGGATTGCCCCGCGTTCGCTATTGTTTGAATTTAACGCATCTTTTGCTAAAGGTTAGGTGTATTGCTCAGGGGTGGCTCAGTTGAGTCACCCCTATGACTTGCTTGATACAGCAGACGGATTCTGGCGAGGACCTGGCCGTTAGCCATTTATTTTCTTTATCGTATGTTATATATTTACCAGCCTCTACCTGTACCAACCAAATCATGCAACGGCGAACCCTACTCCACTCTCTTACGGCCATAACTGCTGCGGCCGTATTGCCTGCCCCGGCTGCCACAAAACCCCAGGCTGCTCCTAAAGATGCCTTTCTGAAGGATTTTCTCGAACGGTGGGAAACGTCTCATCAGTATACCCTGGCGGTAGCCGAAGCGATGCCCGACAACGGGTATGATTTTAAACCCACGCCGGAGGAAATGACCTTTGCCGAGCAACTCATGCACATGGCTTTTGTCATGGACTGGCATGCCTTTGCCAAAGCCGATGGGCAGGAATTTAAACCGCGCCGGGACGCTTATAAGCCTGAAGGTTTATCCAAGCAGCAAATTATTGGGGTGCTGGATAAAGAGTTCGGGCGAGTTACCAAACTCCTGAATGAATACGATCCGGCCAAACTGGAGCAAACCAGTACGTACATCAATTTTACACGTACCCGCCGGCAATTTTTTATGCTCCTTACCGACCACGTCACGCATCATCGGGCGCAGTTGCTGGTATACCTCCGGCTTAAAGGGATTGTACCGCCGAAGTACGTGGAATTCCAGTAGCGCAAATCAACCATTCATCCTTGAATATAACCGCTAAAGTACTATGCATTGCAAGGTACTATGGTTAGGCCTACCTTTGACTCAACAATTAGCCAACAGGCTATCCACACCAGAAAACACAGAACCATAAAAACAATCATCCACACCATGAAAACATTCATTGCTTCCGCACTTTTTGCCCTGGTCAGTGTATCATCCACCGTATCGGCAGTAGCCGGTGATGACCATTCGAAAGCAGCTCCTACCGCAGCAGCTTCCGTCCAGTCCTCGATGTATGTCGTCGCTAATTCCACGAAAATGGTGGTGGCGGTCGATAAAGCGGCCGGCGCAACTGCCGACATTTTGATTAAGAATGTAAACGGAGATGTGCTGATGGCTAAGCACCTGGGTAAGAAGGAAACAACCTTTCGGGGTCGCTTCGACATGAGCCAACTCGCCGACGGTACATACCAGCTGGTAATTACCAACGGCAAGGAGGAAACAAAGAAAGAGGTTACGCTGTCAACCAAGCCGGTCACCGCCACCAACCGGGTCATTGCGCTTCAGTAAATCCGCTCATCCACACCAGACCAGTGCCCAACGCCGGGGTATCCCCCCGGCGTTGGGCGTTTTTATGAGTAGATAACTGATTTTCTTCTGTATTCTACGGCTCAATTCGGGGATTCGCGTTACAAACGCGGACGAGCGTGGGTTGCGCGAAAGATCTTAGCCTTGCAACCTTCTTAACGACAGCAGACACAGCGCCACCGAACCCGAGACGTTGATCTGGCCGGATAGGACCATCGCTTCTACCTCGGTCAGTGGTACGGTCAGGACTTCAATGGCTTCGCTTTCGTCCAGATCCTGCTCCGCCACTTTACGGACGTTGCGAGCCAGAAAGAAATAGATCCGGTTGGTGTCTTTGGTGGGGTTGTCAATGACTTCCAGCAACGGCTCTATGTCGTCGGTGACGTAGCCGGTTTCTTCCAGCAGTTCGCGTTTGGCGGCTTCGGCCGGGCTGGTTTCGCCTTCGTCGATGACACCGCCGGGGAGTTCGATAAAAATATCGCCGGCGGCATGTTTATACTGGCGCACAAAAATCACCTGGTTATCCGCCGTAATGGGAAAGGTCAGCACCACATCCGGGCGCACGCTGATGAAGTAATCATCCAGCACCTGGCCGCTGGGTAGCTCCACATGGTCACGACGGAGCTTGTACCATCTGTGATCAAAAACCAGATCGGACTTCAGTATCTTCCAGCGCTCGATTTTGCTGCTCATTTGACAATATGATAAGGAAAGGATAGACGTAAAAACAAAAATTACCGGGCTCGGTTGTGAGTTAAGTAGCAGCTACAAAGCTGCTGGCGTTCGAAATTGATCCGGAATGGCAAACTTACGGTAATATGGTGAAACTGGCTGCTCAGGCCGTAAAAGCCGAAAACCCCGGCATTCTCCGCGTGCTTGGCGGCATTTCACCCATCGACCCTTTCTTTATCAGAACCCTGCAGCAACACGGTGCCCTCGATGAACTGAACACGGTGGCTGTTTACGGCTTTCCGCTCGACTGGAACAACGGGCAGATCAACGAGTGACCCACCAAAATTGCCGGAATTGAAGCTGTAACGGAACTGTCCGTCTGGGTAACCGAAGTCGGAATTTCCACGTTTGGGGCCGAAGAAGTACAGGGTTTTGGCCTGCGCCGGACCGCCGAACTGTTGCTGGGCCGGGTCGACCGCATACACTGGTATAGCCTGTACGACCTGCCCCGCGCCTGAGGACGGTACGCACATCAAGGAGGGGGCTACCAAAGCCGCCCTGGCCAGGCATGATATTTTCAAGCAACTGATTAAATTGCAAAACATCCTGCGTCACCTGATGGGCGAAGACCTGATTACGCACCTGGGTCTGGGTTACTATCAGGGCCTGATGGAAGCCCGTTGATTGGTTGACTGGTTCATTCGGTAACTGGTTAATTGGTTGACTCACTCCACGTACCGGGTGTGTGACGTTTCTTTTATAGCTATGCCTACCCTGAACCCTACCACGACCATTTTTTCGGCGGAACAACTGCGCCGGTTTACTACCCGGGTATTTATCCATTTTGGCGTTCCCGAAGACGATGCCGTACTGGCGGCCGATGTGCTGGCCTACAGCGACGAACACGGCATTGACTCCCACGGCATCGCCCGGCTTAAAACCTACGTCGACCTGCTCCATGCCGGTCGCATCAACCCCCATCCGGAAATTAAAATCATTCGCGGCAAAGGCAGCGTGGCTACCGTCGACGGCGACAACGGCCTGGGCCTGGTAGTTGGGCCGAAGTGCATGGAACTGGCGATGCAGAAAGCCCAGGAACACGGCTCCGGCTGGATCAGCGTCTCTAATACCAATCACTACGGAGCCGCCGGTTACTACCCGGTGATGGCCTTGAAGGAGGACCTGATCGGCTTGTCGATGACCAACACCACTAAAGGCGTTGCGCCCTTCAACGGAGCTGAAAAGATGTTAGGCACCAACCCCATTGCCATGGCCTTTCCCGGTCTGAGCGAACCGCCGGTACTCATCGATTTTGCGTCCAGCGCTGTGGCCTACGGGAAGGTGGAGATTGCCAGTCGGAAAGGTCAGACCATGCCGGTCGGCTGGTGCATCGATAAGGATGGCTATGCTACGCAGATACCAGCCGAGATGATGCAGGGCGGTGCCCTGTTGCCGCTGGGCAGCACCACCGAAGGCAGCGGGCATAAGGGCTACTGTCTGGCCGCGATGGTCGATATTCTGTCGGCGGTGCTGAGCGGAGCCAACTGGGGGCCGTACGCCACGCCCTTTGCCATTACGGTAGCGGCTATGGACCGGCAGGTGGGCAAAGGCATTGGCCACTTCTTCGGGGCGCTGGACATTGAAGGCTTCCGCGACAAAACCGAGTTCAAACAAGACATTGACGATTGGATACAGACCATGCGTAGCACCAAACCGCTACCCGGCACCCAGGGTGTACGCATCCCCGGCGATCCGGAACGCGAGGCTTATGCCAGCCGGATGCAGGAAGGCATTCCCGTCAACCACGAAGTAGTGGCTTCACTGGAGGATGTTGCGGCTTTAACGGGAGTTGCCTTATATTAGCCGCTTGTAGTTGATGCTGGACGTTGGATACTAGACTTTAGACTACTCTCTCGTAACAGAATCTATACAAAACGGCAGCTTGCTACTTCTATCTTAAGTCTAACATCCAACATCTAACGTCTGATCCTAAACACCGAACCTGACCATGAAAGCAAAAGCCGCCGTCGCCGACGGGACCGGTACGTTTACCATTGATTTTGTTGAGATAGATGCACCCCAATCGGATGAGATTGTGGTGGAGATGAAAGCCGCCGGCATCTGCCATACCGATTACGATTCGCTGTCGTGGGGTAAGCCGATCATTATGGGGCACGAAGGAGCCGGTATTGTCCGCAGCGTGGGGCCGGCCGTTACCAAACTGCAGCCGGGCGATGCGGTGGTTCTGAACTGGGCCATTCCCTGCGGGCAGTGTTTCCAGTGCCTCGAAGGCAATCAGCATATCTGCGAAGTCAACTCGCCCGTCACAGCCGGCAACCGTGCCAGCGGAGGCCACGCCCGGCTGGAATCGACCACCTACCAGGGTCAACCCATTGAGCGGGCGTTTAGCCTGGGTACACTGTCGCAACTGGTGGTGGTCCGGCAGGCGGCAGCGGTGAAAATTGGGGTCGATATTCCGTTTCCGTCGGCGGCAATCATTGGTTGCGGAGTGATGACGGGCGTGGGTTCGGTGATCAACGCGGCTAAGGTAAAGCCGGGCCGGAGTGTGGTTGTGCTGGGCACCGGGGGCGTGGGCCTGAACGTCATTCAGGGTGCCCGATTAGCTGGAGCGGGCCTCATTATCGGGGTCGACGTAAACCCGAACCGCCTGGAGATGGCGAAACAGTACGGCGCTACCCATACCCTTCTGGCCGACCGTACTGATACTGGTCTATTGCAGGCGGCTGCGCAGGTGAAGCAGATGACGGGCGGTCGCGGGGCCGATTACGCCTTCGAGTGTACGTCGATACCCGAATTGGGAGCGGCCCCGCTGGCGATGATCCGGAACGCCGGCCTGGCCTGCCAGGTGAGCGGTATCGAGCAGGAGATTGCCATCGACATGAACCTCTTCGAGTGGGACAAGGTCTACATCAACCCGCTTTACGGACAGTGCCGGCCGGAGATCGACTTTCCGATATTGCTGAACCTCTACGCCAAAGGCGATTTGCTGCTGGACGAACTCATCACCCGAACCTATTCGCTGGACAACCTTCAGCAGGCCCTTGACGATATGCTGGCCGGCCGCAACGCCAAAGGCGTCATAGTATTCGACTAAACCAACCACCTGACTACCCGATGCACCCACCGTTTCGCACCATCCGTATCTCCGATCCTCGTTTCAGCAGTGAGGGTCTGCGGTATGTAACCGTCAAATCAGCCAACCTTGCCGGGCGCGGAGACATTACCTTCTGGTGTCCTGAGCTACCGGACGCTCATACCGAGCCACTGCCGCTGGTCATGCTGCTGCATGGTGTGTACGGCAGTCACTGGGCCTGGACCCATAACGCGGGTGTTCACCGCACAGCAGCCCGATTAATGGAGGAAGGGTACCTGCAGCCGATGGTGCTGGCTATGCCTTCCGATGGTCTTTGGGGCGACGGCAGCGGCTACCTGCCGCATCCGCAGCAAGACTTTGAACGGTGGATTCTAGACGATGTACCCCTGGCAGCCGCAGCCGCGTTTCCGGAGCTGTTTCCGACGGGTGCCGCCAGTACCCTGTTCCTGACGGGTCTGTCGATGGGTGGCTTCGGTGCCTTACGGCTGACGGCCAAATACCCGGAGCGGGTGCGGGGTGTGTATGGACTGTCGTCCATCACCCACCTTGACCAAATGAGCCTGTTTGTCGAAGAGCCGTTGAGCGCGTACCGGCAACCAGACCCGGCCAATGAATCGGTGCTGGAACTGATGCTGCAAAACCGGGAGCGCCTGCCGCCCATCGGCTTCGACTGCGGCACCGAGGACTTGCTGCTGGAACACAATCGCGAACTGCACCATGCCCTCACCAGCCACGGCATTGCGCACACGTACCGCGAGTGGCCGGGCGGTCACGAATGGCCGTACTGGGAGCGGCATATTGAAGATGCGTTGCTGTTCTTCAACGCGCTGCTCCCGGCCGGTCGGAACTCGTAATTTGGGTTACCTGCTGATGGCGAGTCTAAAGCAAAGCACAGACAGGATCAGCGTCAGGGGTGTAAACAGCAGCTTTTCGAGCGGGTTTGTCGACAGCAGGTTGCCCAGCGTATTCAGCAGGAAGAGACCGCACATGAGCCAGAAGACTACCTTCAGCACCGTTGGGTTGAGGTTGACGCGCAGAAAGCCACCTTTCACAGCAACAATAGCCAGCATAACCAGATTGGCAGCTATCGAAATGGCCTCAAACCGCAGCATTTCCGCTCGGGTATTCATTCGTCCACCCCACACCATATCGAACGGGATAATGCCGAGCATGATGGTTGCGTGAAAGAGAACGATAAACGTAAGTGTGGCAAACACGCCAAGTACGGCGGTGCGTTCAGAAATTAGGTTGGCCATTGGGTACTAAAAAAGAAGGTAAAAGGGTTTGGTTAGCGGCTGCAAAAGCATACAAACATATGCATGGGAATGCATTGTGTTATAGGGCCTGTTCGACAATTCCGTTACATAGCCTCTGCCAATCTTTGGCGACCAGCTTCTGCTAATACATAAGTGCGGTGACAAGATAAAGCGAGAGCGTCGCTCAGAAATTTTACAGCGTCATTTACAGCGTCACTTACAGCGTCATTAAGAAGAAAAGGCATACAGATAGTGCTAACATCCCTACTTCAGTAAGGCAACTATGTGCGTTCGTTTACGACTCGCATAGAAGATGAGTAGACGACTAAAATTATTACATCCAGTCAATCGCCAGTTGTTCTGATTTAATTTTCTGTTTCAGGCCGTGGTTGTGCGGAGTAAAAGTGTCAACATCAAAGTTACAAACGAGCGCTTCAACGACGGTTCGTCTGTTTTCGATGCTCGCACCATTGTGATAGAAATGGTCTTTTGTAATAATATTGAATTTGTTCCAGAATTTTTTAATCATTTCATTTTCCCGCCAATCGTTATGGTGCCAGGTAGACAGAATAAATTTAGCCGGAGTTTCCCGTAATAAGTTAAACAACAGTTCTTCGTCCTGTTCTTTCCAGCCATTGTAATAATCAACATGCCGGCCGAAATAAGGTGGATCGCAATAAATCAGGTCATTTTCGGTAGCTAAGGGAATTATAGTAGAAAATGACTGATTGTAAAAAGTCCAGCTAGGTTCAGGCTGAATAATTTGTGAAACTGCTGCAACCTGATTAGTTATCTTTGTGATATAAGCCGGTGCAAAGCGGTCGGGCTTTTTGCAAAAAGGAATGTTCCAGTTACCTTTACTACCAAAGCGCATCATACCGTTAAAACCAGCACGAGACAGAAAAACAAAGTCGTAAGGAGAAAATTCACCACTATTGAACCGGGCTCTAACTTTCAGATAATGCGTATAACCCTTGTTCTCTGACTTACTTAATAACTCTCCTTCCTGCTCAAGGTATTGCTTCATCAAAGGAGCAGTAATCGTCTTTCGCTGTACCCCCTGGTAGAAGTTGATTATATGCGGATTAGTGTCGTTAAGAATTGCTTTTTTTGCCCCTGAATTAAATGCAACAACACCTGTTCCCAGAAAAGGCTCTATCCACCGGCCGCTAACCTTGGGGGCTACGTCCATTATCCAGGGAACCAATTTAGTCTTGATACCCTGGCTTTTTATAGGTGGAATAATTACTCTCATTTTATTTTTCGTAACTATTTAGCTAGTCTATTCTTAGCTAACCGACTGACAATCAGGAGGTATTTGGCTTTCCTCTATGCGAAATGGCGTCAAGATATTGCTCCATTTTAGCTAAAATCCTCATATTAGTACCAAAAATTGTACTTTTCTTAGCCAATTTAAGCCTTATCATTGCATAATTTGGCTAAAATGGGAACCTAAATAGTTACTATTTTTCTGTTATAGGTTTTGCTGACTATTTTCTCCCACAGATCGTTTCTGCCTTTGAATTCCAAAAAGTCCTTAAGCGCGGTAATTTTAACGAGCTTTCCGTTCTTTAGCATGGTTGCAGAGCCGAAATTAATCCAGTACTCATCAAACCATTCTTCGCCTAACTGGCTAAATACTCCGTTTTCAGTTTTCAAATCTTCAATATCAACAATGGAGCCGATATTGGCTGTGTTACCAGAGCCTTGCTTATCACTGGCAATTTTCCATTTTTCGGCCGCAAAGAAGTCAAAGTCCTTAATTACAGAGGTGATAAATTGTAAATTCTTAACAGTCGTGACTTCACGTTCGCCAACTTTTTTATTTGGCTCATCATATTCTTCCTGTAATTCTTCAACCTGATAAATATCAGTCTCCGGAAAATCTTCGCTTACGGCCGTTCTTGAGTAGATAACGCCAAGGCAATAATGGCCCAGATACTGGTTATAAGGGAATTGGATATTTTTATCTTTATCCCTTTCTTTGAAGTAAGCACCGTGGCTTCCCAGCGTAAAGCCGGCAATCTTGTCCTTTCTTCTAAACGTTGTTTTAATATCGAGCGCAAACTTTATTTGCTCATTATCAGTATGTATGAACGTGATGTCAGGATACCAATTTTGCTTTTCTGCAAATTTGATTTTATAACCAATAATCTCGGCAAATTGTAGAAGCTGAGGGAAGATATGTATTTCCAGAATTTTGGAGATTATTTTGGTGTCTGCCGATATGGTGTAAATATTTTTGACAACATCAATAAATCCCTTTACGGTCCAGTCTCCCTTATCCGTCGAAACGTAACCCTGTAGCTTATTGGCAAATATGTCGAGTTCCTTCTTAAATGCGGATTTATAGACTTCCTTATCTGACAGGTTCATTTTTCAAATATAATGAAAATTGCCGTCAGTGAACAAGCCGCTGCACTGCCTGCGCCGTTGACTGTCGGATAACCAGCTCGGCCTGAAGGTTTACCTGCGTAATTTTGCTGGTTTTGTCGATGTTCTCCAGCAGAATTTTAGTGGCCTGCTGCCCGATCTCCCGCAAAGGCTGGCGGATGCACGTAACCGGCGTGGAGAACAGGTCGAGCGCGTCGGTTTCGTCGAAACAGACAATGGCCAGATCGTCGGGGACATGCAGCCGCAGCGATTGAATGTGTTTAAGACCGTGCAGCGCTACCGTATTGTTGGTAAAAAATAAGGCTTCTACCGGTTGCGGTCCGGCCAGCAGATCGCCGATTGCTTTTTCGGTCTCAGCTTTTACCTGTTCTTCGGGTACCTCTTTAAGCCAGCTCTTATCCAAGGTCAGGCTGTGGTCTTTCAGCGAAGCAAGATACCCCCGCTTCCGCTCATTCATGTGGTAAAGAGACGATTGCAGGGTAATCAGGCCGATGCGCCGGTAGCCCTGGGCGATCAGATGATCAACGGCGCTGTAGGCGACCGCGCAGTTGTCGAGCGCTACATAGCTGGTTTTCAGGTCGGGGAAATACCGGTCGATAAGCACAAACGGAACGTGTTGCCGTTGCAGGTCGGCAATCTGCGATTCAGCTTCCTGGGGCGGGGCAATAATCAATCCGTCTACCTGCCGTTTCAGGAGGGTGTCGATCAGTTTGCGGGACTTTTGCGGGTTTTCGTCCGAACTGCCGAAAATGACCGTATAATCATGCCGGCTGGCTTCGTCTTCGATGATGCGGGCCAGGCTGGATGAAAACGGGTTGGCAATATCGGCCACGATCAGCCCCAGGGTAGCCGTTTTCCGCGTCTTCAGGCTTTTGGCAATCTGGTTGGTGCGGTAGTTCAGCTCCTGCGCCACCTCTCGTATCTTTTGCGCCACCTCTTTTTTGATGCGGTTCTCTTTCTGGTTGTTCAGTACGTACGATACCAGCGTGGTCGACACTCCAACCCGCTGCGCAATGTCCTTCAGCGAAACCTTCCTGTTCATGGGACTGAGAATTAGATGTGGCACCTCTTTTTGTTAATCGTTTGACCACCTAAAAGTTTTGAATACGGCCGGAGACGGTCAAAGGTTCTTCGTTAAATCAAATTTACAATTCATTTTTTGTACTATCCTAATAACAGTAGGGTTAATTATGATGAATTTAAGCCGTATGAAGGAAGATTCGTTGAAACGATTAAACAAAAATGAAAACTGTAACGTTTACCGGGCAAGGCTCTCGTACTCAAGTGTTGACACTGGCAGAAGGAGAAAATGGCTGAAGGTTGGCGCCGGCCTAAGGGCTTGGCCCGGTCGGCAAGCCAGGTAGCGGGAGCCTAAGGAACCAGTCCGGAAGCGCCAGGTTTTTCTGCGCCTTCAGGACCTTTAACAACTAGAATCCATGACTGCATTACATAATCAACTCGCTGCTATACAACAACAAATTGACCTCCTGACCGAATCTCTGCTACAGCTTAAGCAGGAGGTGGCCTCCCGAACTGTGGGCAACTCCCGGCAGGAGGATCCGGAAAAAGAAATAGGCATCATCCGGTATCGCAAGCTGCACGGCAAAGACCGGCAGTACAGCCGGGAGTTTATATCGTAAGGGCTCACTTAAACTTGTTAACCATGAAACGTTTTTCGGTAGTGTACCGGCTCAAGGAGCAGTACTACCATATCCCTTGTTTTACCTATATCAAAGCTACAACGCTGTTGCGAAAAGCGCATAGTACCCCGTTTGGCAAGCCCATCGGCATTTACGATGCGAAGACGGAACTGTTTAAGTGGGGACCCCTGCAACAGTCTTTATACAACACCCTGAGTCTGGGCGAGCAGGGCCGGCAGGGCAGTGTCATCATTGACCGGGTTCAGCTTTTGCGCCGGCAGGACGAACGGCTCGCTGAAGAAGAGATTCCCCTTGATCTCTATTAAGTGAACGGGGCTGATCCGTACGGCTGCTTTTTACAGACGTCCAACAAACAGGAGGCATGTTAGAAGATATTGAACATATTTTATAGGTGACAAGATTTTGTTCTGCATATCAGACAGATGTTAATAAAATATTTTGTGAATTTCAGGAAATGTTTGAATTTGGTATTGGCCGCACATTCCTGTTGCTCAATATCCACTCATCTACCTCATTCGGTATGGATCGTCGACATTTTCTGAATGCAGCCGGCCAGAGCGGTCTGGCGGTTGCGTCGGGCGTTGTGCGGTGTACACCTATCCGAGGGTGGTCAGGTGTTTCAACTAACGGGACCAATACCCAATCGGCAGGAGTTACACACCAGACAGCATCCGTTTACGGGCAAGTACGTAACCTGGCGGTCGAACAGGTGTTCAACCTACCCGGCTACCTGCACTACCAGGGAATGGTCTGTTAATCAGGATTCATTACCCGTTACCAACGATGACCGAATCATACTGTAACGGAAGCTCATTTCAAGAATTTTTTTCCTGTAGCTTACTCTTAATCATATACTGGTTTTTAGCGGCCACTTTCTCCCGAACGGCTTCCTGCCAGTTCTGGCCAATGGCCGATAAGTATTCGGAGTGGTTCCAGTGCTGGCTCCGGCGCCGGGAGTCGTCGGCTTCCAGGATAGACCTCTCGTGGCCGGGTCGGGCGGTGACCTGCAGGCCGCAGGAGCGCATCATGGCTTCAAGGCAGGCGTGGTTGGGCGCCCACCAGTTGGTTGTCGCCGGCCATCCGCTTGTCGATGGATGCCATTTTGGGCCAGTCGCGCTTAAGCATCCACTCCCGGTCGTTCAGGTCGAAATCGTGGGGTGGTTCAGCGGCTTTTTTGCCGGGCATGGTGAGTGGGCCAACCGTCAGGAGTATAGTTGGTATCCGAGCCTTACCAGCCAATGCCGTAGTCTTCGCCATGGTTGCTGGAACCGCCCCAGAAGGTATTGTGCGGCCAGTCGAACCAGATGGCGTTGATGGGTCCCGATGTTCGTTCCTGATACGAAATGGTGTAGCCCATGCGGGATAAGTCTTTGCGGGTCCAGGCGGGCATGGCGGAGTTCAGGATCAGGCCCCCCGGTACTTTCTTGTGGTCACCGAAACTGCTGTACATCTGCAGGGTTTTGAAGCTCGGGGCTTCGCAGGCTTCCTGCACCGTCATGTTAAACTCGACCATGTTCAGGAAGAATTGCAGCAGCAGTTGATCCTGTTCGTCGCCGGCCTGTTTGGCAAACGACAGAAACGGCTTCCCGTCTTTCATGGCCAGTGTTGGGGTGAGGGTAACCCGCGGACGCTTGCCGGGGGCCACTACATTGAACGGCCCTTCGGTTTCGTCCAGCACAAAGCTCTGCATCCGCTGGCTCATGCCGATACCCGTATTGCCGGCAATGCAGGCCGGTACCCAGCCTCCGCTGGGTGTAATAGAAACTACCCAGCCTTCCTTATCGGCGGCTTCGACCGAGGTGGTGCCGGCCTGAAACTGCTCCATAAACTGTGCATCGGTCAGCGGATTGCCGGGTGTATGAACCCGGCTTTGCAGGTTCTCCCATTTTTGCAAAAGCTGCCGGCGGGGGTTTTGTTTTCCCTCGAAGGGGTAGGGGTCGCCGGGCGCGGCTTTGCTGTCGTTCACCTCCATATTGATAAGTTTGCTCCGCGCTTTGGCGTACTCTTTGGAAAGCAGACCATTGATGGGGATTTCGGGCGAAAAAGCCGGGTCGCCGTAGTAAAAATCACGGTCGGCAAAGGCCAGGTTCATCGCCTGGTATACCGTATGGATGTACCGTGTGGAGTTGTACCCCATGCTTTTCAGGTCGAAGTTTTCCAGGATGTTCAGGGTCTGCAACATGGCCGGTCCCTGGGTCCAGGGCTGCAGCTTATACACGTCGATGCCCCGGTAGGTCGTCATCACCGGTTCTTCGATTTTTACTTTCCACTGGGCCAGATCCCGTTCGGTAATCAGGCCACCCTGCTCCTGACACCCCCTGACGAATTCTTTGGCAATATCGCCCCGGTAAAAGCGGTCGTAGGCTGCGTAGATCGCGTCTTTCCGCGACTTCCCCTTTTTGAGGGCCTGCTGTTCGGCATCCACCAGTTTTTTCAGCGTCTCCAGCAAATCGTTCTGCACAAAAACCTCACCGGCATCCGGGGCCTCGCGGGTCTGGCCCAGGTGGGGCAGGAACACCCTGGTCGAGTAAGGCCACTGTTTGATTTGTGCTTTGCCGGCCTCGATGGAATTCGCCGTCTGCGCTTCAATGGGGTAGCCTTCGGCCATCTGGATGGCGGGTTCCAGCACGTCTTTCAGGCTCAGCGTGCCGTATTCGGCCAGCATGGTCAGCAGGCCACCCGGCGTACCGGGCGTTACGGCAGCCAGTGGCCCGTATTCCGGCGGATATTTCATGCCTTTGTTTTTGAAGAACTCAGGCGTGGCTCCGGTGGGGGCTACTCCCAGCGCGTTGATGGCAATAACTTTTTTGGTCCTGGGGTTGTAGATCAGGGCCTGGGTTTCGCCCCCCCAGCTCAGCACATCCCACATGGTACAGGTGGCGGCCAGCATGGCACAGGCGGCATCAACTGCGTTGCCACCCTTGTGGAAGAGCCGGGCACCGGCGGTAGCAGCCAGCGGCTTACCAGTAATGGCCATCCAGTGACGGCCGTGCAGGGGCGGTTTCTGGGTGATGACCGGCAAATTGTTGAACGATTGGCTCAGACCGAGTAGAGGAATCAGCAGGCTAACGCAAAGGCTAACTAAACGTGTTTTCATGACAGCGGGAATTAGTCAGGCAAATTAGGAATTAATGCTGTTATTTGGCGGTGTGAATTTACAAATTTAATATTGTGTCAGGAATACACTATTCAGGTAATCACCTGAACGTTATGCTGATGATTTACGGGCCAAAGCCCGATAGTATGTAACCCCAAACCCATGTATACCCTTACACGAACCCTTTTACCTGCCCTGCTCGGCGCTGCTCTGCTGACAGCATGCAGCTCAAATCAGGAAAACAAGCAGAATGCTATGATTGAAAAAAGCTCGTTTGGTCAAACGGCCGATGGTCAGGAGGCTGACCTGTACACCCTCCGGAATACGTCGGGGATGGAAGCTAAAATTACCAATTTCGGCGGGGTGGTAGTCTCGCTGACGGCCCCCGACCGGAATGGTGCCTACGAAGATGTGACGCTGGGCTTCGACTCCCTGGCACCTTACCAGAAAGACAGTCCGTACTTTGGTGCCCTGATCGGCCGCTACGGCAACCGCATCGCCAAAGGCAAATTCACGCTCGACGGAAAGTCGTACACGCTGGCCACCAATAATATGGGTAACCACCTGCACGGCGGATTGCAAGGCTTCGACAAGGTGTTGTGGACGGCCCAGGCTGTAGAAGGGGATGAACCCGCGCTGAAGCTTACGTATACTTCGAAAGACGGCGAAGAGGGCTATCCCGGCACTCTGAACGTGGAGGTGACCTACACGCTACAACGTGATAATGCGCTCCGAATCGACTATAAAGCCACCACGGATAAGCCCACGGTCGTTAACCTGACCAACCATACGTATTTCAACCTGGCCAACAAAGGCGATATTCTCAACCATGAGCTGACCCTCTACGCCGACCGGTTTCTGCCCGTCGACCAGACGCTGATTCCTACCGGTGAGCTAAGGCCCGTTGCCGGAACCGTGTTTGACTTTACGAAACCAACCGCGATGGGTGCCCGCATCAATGATTCGACCGATACCCAGATCAAATACGGCTTAGGCTACGATCATGCCTGGATTCTGAGCGATAGCAGCCAGGGGCTTAAGCGGGCGGCTACCGTGTATGAGCCGACCACTGGCCGCGTGATGGATGTATCGACCACCGAACCGGCCATTCAGTTCTACACCGGCAATTTCCTCGACGGCACCTTAACGGGCAAAGGGGGCGTAAAATACGCTAAACGTACCGGCTTCTGCCTCGAAACCGAACACTACCCCGACTCGCCGAACCAGCCGAAGTTTCCCTCAACCACGCTGCGGCCGGGCGAAACCTACCAGAGCACCACCGTTTACAAATTCTCGGCGAGAAAGTAGGATATAACGCAAATCAGACGTGTAAACCAGAGGCTGCCGTTTATCGGGCAGGGCCTCTGGTTTAACATTTTATAACGTTTCCACCGGGTTTCGCTTTTCGTATGTTGCCCGGCAACTGCTATTTTTGCGGGCAAACTAGTTTCTGGACTCCGGGCGTTACATCCTTATGAGGCTACTGATTGCGCTGCTTTTTCTGTCCTGTTCCCTGCTGGCACAAACCCCGGGAACTACCTCAGGGCCATCGGCACCGGGTACGCCTGCGCCGAAATACATTCTGGGTAAAGTGCTGGATCAGGAGACCGGGACCCCCGTCGAGAATGGCAGCGTTATTAACAAACGCTCGCAGGCGGTGGGACGAACCAACCAGACCGGCGCGTTTTATCTACAGGTAAAGCCGGGGGATTCGGTTATTGTGACGAGTCCCAGCCACGGGCGGGCCGGCATCAAATGGGATGGGGTTACGCCCGACCCGGTCATTAAAATGCAGCGGCAATACAGCGGCATTACCCTGGCCGAGGTTACCATTACGGCCAAGCGCGAAGCCGAGATCCGCCGGGAGCTGGAAATCCTGCTCCGCGAACCCGAAGCGCGTCGCAATCTGTCTGCCGATGAGATTGTCGGGCTGGCGCAGTCGCCGGTTACGCTGCTGTATGAGCTGTTTAGCCGGCAGGCCAAAGCCAACCGGAAAGCAGCCGTAATTTCCCAGGAACACCGCCGGCATATGCTGGCCGGCTACCGCATAGGACTTATTGCCGGCCGGGCCACCGACCTGAAAGGGGAAGATCTCGAACGCTTCATCGACTACTGCAACTTCAGCGATGAGTTCGTGCTGTTTTCGTCGGAGTACGACCTGACATTTGCCACCCTCCAGCGCTACAAGCAGTACCGCAGCCGGGGTTAGAAGCTGAAATGAATGGCCCCCTTCACACTTATTGAAGCAACATCCGGCCGCTGATAGGTGAGCCGGTGAATCACCTGAATCTGCAGGCACTGAAAGATGTTGTCGATACCATAGCCGACTTCCGCGTACGGAATCTTCGGGTCCAGGGCACCAAAGTGGGTTGGGCGGGTACCATCGGGCAGCGGGCGCCTGGACGGGACGGCCTGATTGGCTTTGCGCTGACTGCCCCACAGAATATCGGCGTTGGCGATCATCCGCCAGTTCAGCTTCTTGATAAGCGGTATCCGGTTGAACAGAAAGCCTTCAAACTGATGCTGAATGTGCAGGGCCGCATACTGGTCGCTGACAAACTCGAAGAACTGCATCTGGTTGAAGCTGTTGGGTACGTAGAAGAACGTAGGGTTTCCCATATGCGGGAACAGCAGGGGGGCCGGCAGGGTTGAGGGCGTATAGCCGGCCCGCAGTGTATAGGAACTCCGACCCAGCGAACCCATCCGGATGGTCTGAAACGCCCGCAGCGTAAACCGGTGGTAGTTGAAATCGCCCCCCAGCAAACGAACTCCCTTCGTGTAGCGGATCGTTACGACCGGCGTACGCTTGGTGCCGATGGTGATGCGCTCATTGCCGTCCATGATGTAGTTCTCTTTGCGGGCTAGCCGGGCCTCCACCATAAAGTGTACATCCTGAAAGTCACCGCGCAGCGGTGACTGATCTCCCAATTCCGGCACCCGGCGGTAGTGGAACGGAAACAGCGGGGTAAAAGAGTTATACACCGCAGCCGCCGACAGAATGACTCCCCGAATCGGCTCGGTTCTGACAAAGAACTCATCTTTTTGGGAAAAGAAACTGCCCCGGCAACGGCCAAAGCGGGCGAATGCCATAAAGAGCGGATTGGCGTTCATCATCTCGGGCGTCATGCCCAGCCGGTCGATGTCGGCGGTATGCCGTACGCCCAGGATGGTCCAGTGTTTGCGAGACAGCAGGTAATCCAGTTCCAGACCCCCTTTCATTTTGCGGTCCTGGGTTCCGTAAGCGGCATAGCCCCGCAGAATCCAGTGCCGGCTGAAACGTTCGTTGGTGCGGAATCCCATGCGAAGCCGTATGCCTTCCAGTTGGTTAACGGCAAAGAAAAACGGATAAGGCCCCCAGTCGATCATGCCCCGCTGGTACCAGCCCGTGGCCAGAATGGTACCGGCCGTTTCGGCGGTCCTGACAATGGGTACGTTCCGCAGGGAATCGATCAGACGGGCGGCCAGTTGGTCTTCTTTGGGCAGGGTTGCCGAGCCGGTTATGCTCCGGCGGGCCTGCTGCCAGTACAGGTCGTCGGATACCTGGTTGTCGGCGGCAATGGTAACCGGCTGGTTGTAAAACTCAAGTGGGTGCGATTCATTCACCAGAAAACCGCTGTTGCTGATGCTCATGCGGGTGCGCATCCCCAGCGATTTCTTGCCGATGCCGGTAAGGTCGGCGGTAAGCATAATGGACGAAGGCAGCCAGCCGATTGTTTTACCGTCGGCGTTGGTAATCGGCTCCAGTTCCTGCTCGATCACCAGTTGGTTCACGTAGTTCAGGTTGGCTTCGCGGCCGACGCGGCTTTCGATGCGGCAGAGCGCAAACGACGTGGTATCTACCCAAAGCTTACCGGTAAAGGCCAGGTCTTGCAAGCGCTTCGGCGTAAAATCGATGCCGTAGCAGATCCGGTCGCCAACCAGGGTGGTATCGGCCAGGTAAAATTCATAATAACCCCGCCAGTTGTCACCGATGGGCGAGGCAAAGTCTTTGGTCAGCAGCGAGAGTGAATTATTGTAGAAGTTGAAGGTCTGAAACGAGTTGCCGCCGATGAGCTGCGTGATAAACTCGGCATCCTGTACGCCCACGCCCTGCACCCTGGTTTTACGGATTTCCTCGTGCCGACGCTGGAGGGCCTGCTGGAAATAAAACCGGGATACCGATTCGGAAATGAGCAGGGGCAGCAGCCGGTTACCGTTTTCGTCTACCAGCGAGTCAGTTTTGCTGGCTCGTTTGGCAAGCCGGCTGAGTCTTCCCGTTGGTGCGAGGTTGTTCAGCGCAATTTCCGTTTTGGCGTACGTATCGTGTTCGTAAAAAGAAAAATTACCGCGGTCATTCTGTTCCCGTAACTTGCGCAGGTTGCGAATAACCTGATAGGCCGGATTTTCGCCCGCCCGTACAACCACTTCCTGTAGCACCAGACCGCCCGGCTCCAGCTTTACATCGATTACCTGCGTGGCTTTGCTGCGGTTGAGCGCCCGCCGTTGGGTGGTGTAGCCCATCGAGCTGATAACCAGCGAGTCGGTGAGCGCCCGGCTGCTGAATGTGTACCGGCCCTGTTCGTCGGTCACCGTGCCGATGGATTTGCCCGATAAGGCGACGGTAGCAAATGGAACGCCGGTACCCGTGCGGGCGTCGAGTATAGTTCCGGAAACGGTAAACGAGGGCTGGGTCTGACTCCAGACAGGGAAGCTACTTATCGCCAGAACAAAGAACCAGCAGGAGTTGAGTATACGTAGTGCCATAGGCGCAGAAACCGTTCAGGAAAAAGAATTAGAGACGCGCTTCGTTTAATCGGAGCTACACAAAGTTAAGTACTTGTACGTATAGGCCAAAATTTAAAAAAGGTTAAAATTACATAAGAATCATATTAATAAAATGCGTTTGATTATCAGTTAGTTGGGCTATGCGTGAGATTTATTGTCAGCTGATTTTAATGTCCCCGTTTATTCCGCTACGTCTGGGTAATGATCGGGATAAAACGGGCGCTGGCCCTGGCGGCTGCCGCCAACGACAACGCCACCGTGAGTAATAGAAAAGAACTATCCGGGCTGCTGCGGGTTGTGTGTAAAAAATAACGGTATGATTGGAACAATTGCTTCACTGGAACCCCTGCTAAATGCCGGTCTGAGCCCCGGCGAAAAACTAAGTCAGCTCATTGAGCAACTGGGAGAAATTCTCCGCACCGACCGCTGCTTTCTGTACATACGGGAGCCGGCGGCCGGCAAAGGCCGCATTGCGTTCTGCTGGCGTCGGGACACAACCATCGCCGATGTGTTTCAGCCGGAATGGCAAGACGAAACCGGCCTGCCTGACAGCGATCCGCTTTTTGCGGCCGCCCTGGCCGGTAAGCCTTCGGTGTATGTGGATGATGTGAAAATGGCGGAACCCGACGTGCTGAACCGGGAGTTTGAAGCGCAGACTTTCGGCCATAGTGCGCTGGTGCATGCCCACATTGTTGAAGACGATACGCTTTGGGGTATTCTGCAGCCGTGTATGTTCGGCAAGCCCCGGCACTGGACCGAGCAGGACCGCGCCTTTATTGAACCGCTGCTGCCGCAGTTGGCTCCCATTATCAGAGATTATGTGCAGATGATGTAGCTTGCACCGGATACAAACGCCTGCAAGCTACATGCTCACACTCAATAAGGTTCACCATATAGCCATTATCTGCTCCGAATACGCTGTTTCGAAACGGTTTTATACAGAAATCTTGGGCCTGACCGTACTACAGGAAGTGTACCGGGCGGAGCGGAATTCGTACAAACTGGATCTACAGCTCAACGGGCAGTACGTGATCGAACTGTTCTCGTTTCCCGATCCGCCCCGGCGTCCCTCGCGACCGGAGGCAACCGGCCTGCGTCACCTGGCATTTGCGGTGGCCGATGTGGCTGCCGCCAAAGCGATACTGGAGCAGCAGGGCATTGCTGTAGAGCCCATCCGAACCGATACGCATACAAACCGGAAGTTTACCTTTTTCAGCGATCCGGATGGCCTGCCGCTCGAATTGTATGAAGACTGATAGTAAATAGATTAAACCTATAGAATTAAAAGGTAGTTTGGAGGGGACGTATCCAAAGGCCTCCGGTATAGGCTTTGGCTGGCATCCGGAAACAAAGGAACGGCACGGACTGAACCTATGGTCTTTTATACCGGTAACCGTTTCCCGGCCGATTACTGCAACGATGCCTTTATAACCATGCGGGGCTCCTAAAACCGCCGTAAACCATCGGGTCAGAAGGTGGTACAACTCCGGTTCGGGAACGGCAGGCCAACGCGTTTTGAGGGCTTTGTAACGGGTTTTCCGGTCGATAACAACCAGGGGCGGTTCGGGTGGCCGGTGGGGATTGCTATGCATACCGATGGTGCCCTGCTGTTCTCAGACGATAACAACGGGATTAGCTACCGGGTAGCGTATGCCCGGTAACGGCAGATAAGTTCGACAAACAATCCGGGCATCAGTTTGTTGACCTGACAAACACATAGAGAGGCATATCAACTGCCTCTCCGCTCAACTAATCAGGTAAGTATGGAATCACAAACGTTGCCCGAAACCCGCGACGACGAACAGTCGCCGTATTCGGTTGCCCACGATGTGGCCGGCATGAAAATCGTGTTTGTCAACGTCTTTTTCGTGGGCGAACCGCGTCCGGGTGCCGACTGGGTGCTGGTGGATGCCGGTCTGCAGAGCACGGCAGGCCGTATCAGGCGGGAGGCCGCCCGGCTGTTTGGCGAGAATAATCCGCCGAAAGCCATTGTGCTCACACACGGTCATTTTGACCATGTGGGGGCCTTACCCGAACTGCTCAAAGACTGGAATGTGCCCGTATACGCGCATCCGCTGGAGCTGCCGTATCTGACCGGCAAATCCAACTACCCGCCACCGGACCCGGCCGTGGGTGGGGGCGCTATGGCATATATGTCGTGGATATTTCCGACTGGTGCGCCAAACCTGGGCGATAAGGTAAAGCCGATGCCGGAGGGGGAAATCCCCGAAATGCCCGGCTGGCAGGTTATTCACACGCCTGGTCACGCCCCTGGTCATGTATCGCTGTACCGCGACAGTGATCGCGTGCTGATTGCGGGCGACGCTTTTACGACCACCGACCAGAACTCGGCCTTTGCCGTAATGACGCAGAAGGAAGAGTTTCACGGACCACCCGCTTATTTTACCATTGACTGGCAGGCGTCTAAAGAATCCATCTGGAAACTGGCCGAGCTCAACCCAACCGCAGTTGGTACCGGTCATGGGAAATCGTTCAGGGGGGTGCAACTGGGTATGCGGTTAAGAACGCTGGCGGAGAACTTTGAGGAGCAGGAAGTACCCACCGGCGGTCGGTACGTAAAGCAAGCCGCCCAAACCGACGAAGACGGTATTGTGGATATGCCGGCACCCGTGTCGTATACCGTAGCCCGTACTATCGGCATTGGCTTACTGGCGGGTACGGCGGCTTTTCTGATTGGCCGTCTGATTCAGGATAATACCGAAGGATTTGGCCGGGAGGTCAAACGGGAAGGCCGGAAGTTACGCCGGCGGCTCGGCTAAGGCAGTTAGCCCTGCGGGTTCACCTGTGCAATTGAAAACAAACAGACCAGCCCCGTTCCGGCTGGTCTGTTTGCGTAAAAAATAGCCGGGCGAGGCAGCGCGTGCAGCCATCAGCCCATCGGTTTAGGGCTGACAGACCATTTCAGCCGCCAGACCCAGACCAGGCCGGCCAGCACCGGTAGCAGAATGTTTACCAGCCAGAGTGTCAGCGTGGCCGTCAGCACGAGCGAAACGGCCAGGCCATAGGGCGCAAAGACCCAGAGCGAAGCCGCTTCGCGCACGCCCAGATCGCTGAGCAGGTTAAAGGCCGGGGTGATGGTTTTGGCCAGAAAAACCAGCCCGATGCCGGCCAGCATGTCGGGGGCAGACAGGCTAATGCCGTACAGCCGGAGCGCCAGATAAAACTGGAACGAAAACGTGAGGTAGCGCAGCGAGGCTACCAGCACCGCCTGTGTGAGTTCGGCCGGAGTGTATTGCCCGGCTACCGCCAGATAGGTAAGGAGTTGGCGAAGCCACCGCCGGCGGGTATGGGCTTTCGGCAGTCGATGGCGTATGGGTACCAGGATGCCGCCCAGCAGCAGCATACTGAGCAACAGCCCGGCCAGAATCCAGCCGGCGGGGGTGTTGCGCGAGGGTACCGTTACGAGCTGATACCCCCAGGCCGCAGTACCAAACAGCAGCGCCACAAAAAACTGCATACCCCCCGACACCAGCGACGCCCCGACGCCTTCGGCCCGGCGCCCCGAGCGCAGGGAGAGCACCCGGCCGGTGGTGTCGCCCAGTTGGGCCGGTAAGGCGAAACCGAGCGCTAAGCCCGCCAGTACCCCCTGATAGGCTTCGGCCAGACTGACGGCTTCGACGCGCCGGATCAGAATTTTCCATTTAAGCGCTTCCAGGGCCCAGTTTACCGGCGTAAGCAGGAGTAACGCGAGCGCCCAGCCGCCGGCCCAGTTGGTTTGCCGGAGGTGCTGCCAGACGGCCGGCCAGTCGGCCGGTTGCCGGCGCAGCGTATAGCCAATGTAGGCCAGGAGTCCGGCCAAAACGGCCAGTTTGAGCCAAAAAAGGTTTTTTTTGGAAGACGGTGGTATTGAATCAGCGGGTAAATCGTTACTTTGCATAAAGCATAAACGCCTGACAATGGCTTCAACATCCGTAAGCAACGCTGAGAAAATTATTTTGGGAGTCGATCCCGGCACCCAGATAGCCGGTTACGGCATTATTCAGGTGCAGAACGGACAAATGCGGATGTTGCAGTACGGCGTGGTTCACCTCAGCAAATATAGCACCCACGAGCTGAAGCTGAAGAAACTATACGATACCATTCTGCGGCTCATCGACGACTACCTGCCGGACGAGATGGCGATTGAAGATCCGTTCTTCGGCAAAAACGTGCAGGCCATGCTGAAGCTGGGCCGGGCGCAGGGCGTTTCTATGGCCGCTGCTCTGTCGCGGGGTATTCCCATTGTCGAGTACTCACCCCGGACGGTGAAGCAGTCGGTCACCGGTAACGGCAATGCGGCTAAAGAGCAGGTCTCGCATATGGTGAGCCACCTGCTGAATGCCGAGCTGGCTCCTGAATTCTTCGACGCTACCGATGCCCTGGCTATCGCCATCTGCCACTACTTCCACGAAAACTCCCTGCCCGGTGTTAAGAAGTCCGGTGGTAAAAAAGACAAAAAAGGCGGCTGGGGGGCGTTCGTCAGCGAAAACCCGGGAAGGTTAGCTTGAGGTTTGAAGTTTGAGGTTTGAAGTTGCTTCGCCATTTTAACTTCAAACGTTAAACTTCAAACGTCAAACCAGCATTCGCCAGACTTCCGCAACATCGGTTACCGGCAACTGACAGGCCCGGTTGTAGCAGACGTAAATGGTGGTCTCTCCACGAATCATGCCCCGGTTTTCCAGCAGCGGCAGCCGGCTCTCGGATTCGGTGCCGCACAGCACTTTATTGGGATAAAAGCGGGTGTCTATGGCCTGGCGAACTTCCCGGAAGTTGGGGCCTATAATGGCAATCTCGGCTGTGGGGCGTACCCGCATTGCATACAGGGCGGCCCAGTTGGTCAGCTCGCCCGGATACTGCTGAAGCAGGGGCTGTACCCGGCCGAGCATCCGGTCGGCCTGTGTGCCGTAGTCGGGGCGGTCCATCAGCAGGCTTAGCGTGTACAGGTTGCCGGCCATCAGGGAGTTGGACGCCGGAATGACATTATCCAGAATCTCCTTGCGCCGGGCAATCAGCGCTTCGCCGGTACGGTCGGTAAAATAAAACAGCTCACTGCCTGTTTCGTCGGTGCGGGTTTCGCCGAAGTGGTCGAGCACGTACCGGGTAAGCTGGTCGGCGGTCTGCAGCCAGTGTTCATCAAACGTAGCCTGGTACAGGGCCAGGTAGCCGTCGATCACGGCCGCGTAGTCTTCCAGGTAGCCCGTCAGGCCGGCTTTTCCGCTCTTGTAGGTATGATAAAGCCCGCCGTTGGCCGGATTGGTCATGGGCCCGTTCAGGAACTGAGCCGTCTGCTGCGCCAGATCCAGAAAGTCCGGTTCACCAAAGACCCGGTAGGCCGTAGCCAGCCCTTTTAGCATCAGGCCGTTCCAGGAGCAGAGCACTTTATCATCCAGGCCCGGCCGCACGCGGCTGCTGCGGGCGCTCATCAGCCGGGCGTGCGCCACCGACAGCATTTCGTTCAGCTCCTCCAGGCTCCAGCCGGCCTGGCGGGCAAACTCCTCATCGGTCACGGTCCGGTGCAGGATGTTCCGCCCGTTTTCCCAGTTGCCTTCATCCGTACTATGGTACAGGTCGGCAAACCACTCAAAATCGTTGCCCAGTATTTTCTTTAATTCGGGGGTGGTCCAGGTATAGAATTTACCTTCTTCGCCTTCGCTGTCGGCATCGAGGGCGGAGTAGAAGCCGCCTTCCGGGCTGAGCAGTTCGCGCCGGGCAAAGGCGATGGTCTGGTACACCACGCGCCGGTACAGCGAATTCTGCGTTAGCGTATAAGCGTCTGCATAGAGGGTGAGCAACTGAGCGTTGTCGTACAGCATTTTTTCGAAATGGGGCGCAAACCACATATCGTCTACCGAATACCGGGCAAACCCACCGCCAAGCTGGTCGTAGATACCACCGAGGGCCATCCGGTTGAGGGTGACGATGATCTGCCGCAGGGCCGATTCATTTTGCGTATGGTGGTAGTACCGCAGCAGAAAGGTGTAAATGCTGGGCATCGGGAATTTCGGCGCCCGGTTCATGCCGCCTTTTTCGGTATCGAACTTCAGCGCCAGTTTGCGGTAGAGCTGTTCCAGCGTCTCGGGCGTAAACAGCGTGTCGGAACGGGTCAGGTTATACAACTGAATGTCGGACGCGTTCAGGTGGCCGGCAAAACCTTCGGCCGACTCGGCCAACTGGTCGCGGTGCTCGTTAAAGGCCGCCCGCACGCTGGTGAGCAGGTTGGCCCACTGGCGTGGGGGCAGGTACGTGAGGCCGTAAAAAGGCTTGGCGTCAGGCATCAGAAAAACGTTTAGCGGCCAGCCCCCCTGCACTCCCATGGCGTGTACGGCTTCCATGTAAATGGCATCTACGTCGGGCCGCTCTTCCCGGTCTACCTTAATGCACACAAAATGGTCGTTCATCAGCCCGGCAATCTGTTCGTTCTCGAACGATTCCCGCTCCATCACATGGCACCAGTGGCAGGCCGAGTAGCCGATACTCACCAGAATCGGCTTGTCTTCCTCGCGGGCTTTGGTCAGGGCTTCGTCGCCCCAGGGGTACCAGTCTACCGGATTGTGGGCGTGCTGCAGGAGGTAAGGGCTGCTTTCAGTGCTCAGTCGATTCGCCATAACAGGAGTTTTGCCGGCCGGAAACGCGGCCAGTGTCGTGTTCCTATCAGTAACCCGAACGGCCGGGTACTGTTTGGTCTTACCGGTTGATAACCACTTTTTGGGTATAGGTGGAGCGGCTATCGGTGATAATGACGGTGTACAAACCCGATTTGAGCGGGCTGACCGGCACGCTCTCGTTGACGTACGCGGTGCCGGCGTCGACGACCCGCCGGAGTACGGTTCGGCCGAGCAGGTCGACAAAGGAGATCTGAACCGGGCGGGTGGGCAACCGGTCGAAGCGGACCGTCACCTGGTCGACGGCCGGGTTTGGAAATACCTTCAGGTTCGTCAGCGCTATCTCCTCGTTGTTGCCGGTCACAACGGTCAGGTCAAACTGACAGAGATATACTTCCCGGCCTTTCAGCGTCAGTGTCGTTTGCCAGGAGCCGTACGAAACCGGAACCCGCGTGGTTTGCGTCTCCGTGGCGTAAGGATTGTGGGCGGCAATGAGAATGCGGTTGTCTTTGACGGCTCCCCGCCAGATCGGGGTCCGGTCGTCCATATGGTCGCGGGCTGATTTTGGAATAACCAGTTTATAGTCACCCGTAAACACATCGGCAAAGCGCGAGAGCCGGTACAGGCCGTGGACGAAATGCTCGTAGGCCGCAAAGCTGGCGGTTGGGTCTACGCCATGGTCCCAGAACCAGAGGCCTTTGGCACCCGAGAAAAACGGGAAGATGGCGGTGGCTTCGGCCATGAACGGCTGCAGGAACTTGGGAAAGCTGCCGCAGCAGTCGTGGTAGCGCATCCAGACATACGGAATAATAGGCTTATCGCTCCACGCCTGGTTGGCTTCAATCTGGAACAGCATGTACGCCAGGTAATCGGGAGCCAGCGGACTCGGATAGTCGTAGTAATAGTAAGCCGATGGCCCCAGGGCATCCAGTTGCTGGTAGAAGGGGCCACCCACCCGGTTGGTTGTCTGGTCTTTCACCAGAAAGCTGACCCGTTCGGGGTTGGTGCGCCAGTCGGTCCAGGTATTGCCGGTTACGTTGAAGAAGGTATTCCGGATGGGCACATCGCTGTAGGTCATCAGAGGAATACCGGTGAGGTCAACTTTCTGGCGGATGTAGCGCAGCCCCATGCCGTACAGGGCGGTCATATCCCGTTTGTAGGCGCTGATAAAATCGGCATCCGGCAAATTGCGGTAGGCCGCCGGTATTTTCGGTTCCTGCTTAAGCCGCACAATACGGTCGTCGGTGGGCAGAAACCGCTCAATATCTACCGCCAGAAAACTGATCGGAAAGATGAATTTCCCCTTGGCATTGGTATAGCCCCCCGACGTCTGCGTGATGAACCAGTCCCATTTAGCCTGGTAGGCCAAGGTATCGTTGTCCCAGGGGCTCAGCAGGGTTTCCCAGGGCTGATTGAGGCCAAACGCAAAACCAGACCAGTCGAGGGCGCGCTCGCGGGGAGTGACCAGCGTCCCGAACTCACTGGGCAGCACAGTGGCCAGGTGACTGAAGCCATGCCGCAGCGGACTGGCGAGCGTATCGCCCAGGCGGGGTGCCCCGTAGATAAGGGTAAACGGGAGTGTAAACTCCGGGAATTTTTTCCAGTTGACCTGTCCGGGCGGGGTGGCCGGGGTCAGCGATAGCGGATCGGCACAGCGCACCTGACTTTTTGCCGGCAAAGCGATACCGGTAAAAAGCCAGCAGAAAAGAAGCGCAATAGGGTGGGTAGCCGGAAAACGCATACCTGTTTTTTGCTCAAAGCTACTATTTTATGCTATTATTGTCACTGAAATAACAGACCAAGACTATTCAACGGGTTTATACCGTTTTAGAGACTGCTAATTTTTGATTGACTTAACGTATCCAATTATGAGAAAAGTGATGTATTGGCTGATGCTGCTTGGGATACCCGTTTTGCTGGCCGACTGCAAAAAGAAAGATCTGGATGCGGGCGGAGACCGGGCCGAGATCATGATGAGCACCGGCTGGAAACTGGAGCGGGTAACCGATACCAAAGGGCAGGTTATCAGCCAGTCGCAGTTGAATCTGGCCACCCAGGCGCTGTATTTTCTGGAAATCCAGTTTCGGGATAACAACACCACCCGGGCGCTCGACCGCGTAACCAGGCAGGTTGTCAATGGCGGCACCTGGTACCTGGTTGAGAACAACCAGGCGCTGGATGTGGAAATCAGTCAGTTCAAAGGCCGTTTCCAGATCGTGGAGCTTTCCCGCAGTAAGCTGACGCTGAAGAACAAAGTACCGGTGGGCGGGACCGAGACCGACGCCCACCTGGAATTTGCACCTTCAATTTAAAAACAGACCGGCAACATCGTAGCGTAGACGGTGAAACAATTCCTGAATGGAAACAATTCGGACCAACAATCAGGCCAGAAGGCTTACGTTTGAAACAGAAACCGGCATGTTTATTGCCGCCGATGCCTACGGCGTACCGTCGGAACGCTGCGTGATTCTGCTGCACGGGGGCGGGCAGACCCGGCACTCCTGGGGCGAAACCGCCCGCTGGATGGCCAGTGCCGGCTGGTATGCCGTTGCCCTCGACATCCGGGGGCATGGCGATAGTAGCTGGTCGCCGGAAGGTCATTATACCGTCGATTATCTGATTGCGGACCTGAACGAAGTAATCCGGCAAATCGGTAGCCGTCCGGCGCTGGTAGGCGCTTCGCTGGGCGGGATTATCTCCCTGCTGGCCATTAGCGAGTCGGTCCAATCCATGGCGTCGGGGCTGGTGCTGGTTGATGTGGCTCCCCGCGCCGAGCAGCAGGGCGTAGAGCGGATATTCCGGTTTATGAGCGCGAACCTCGATGGGTTTGGCAGCCTGGATGAAGCAGCCGATGCTGTAGCGGCTTACCTGCCCCAGCGGCCCCGGCCCTCAGACCTGAGCCGCCTGGAGAAAAACCTCCGTCTGAAGCCCAGCCCCAACGGTGGGGCCGATCGCTATTACTGGCACTGGGACCCGCAGTTTCTGGCCACCTGGCAGCAGTTTGCCTCGGCCACTACCGAGCAGCGGATCGGCTACGAAGAGCGCCTGTTCAAGGCCGCCAAAGCGCTGAGCGTGCCGACGCTGATTGTGCGGGGCGGCATCAGCGACGTAGTCAGCGAAAAAGTGATGACCGAATTTCTGGATGTGGTGCCCCACGCCCAGAGCGTCAACGTGGCCGAAGCCGGCCATATGGTGGCGGGTGATTCCAACCATGCGTTCAGCCGGGCGGTTATCCAGTTTCTGAACAGCAGCCTGTAAACAGCCAGGCGTGTTTACCGGGGCATTGAGTACCAACGCAAGTAGTTGATTAGCTTATATTACAACCTGTATGAACATACATGGCTTACGGAGTTTGAGCCTGGGCTATTTATTATTGCCAAATCTCCTCTTTTACCACTTCTGGTTTAACCGGGCCATTGCCTGGGTTGCCATCCCGCTACTGCTCTACCTGTTCTACACGCAGGTGCGAAGTTCCCGGCGAACCGATACAGAACCCATCAGCCTGACGAACATTCTGGTAGTAGCGGCCTTTGCCCTCCTGATAACGCTGGTGTCGGGGACAAGCGGAATCTGCTACCAGACGTTCGACTACTGGAGCCACAACACCAAGTATTACGACTTGTTCAGGCATAACTGGCCGTTGCGCATGCAGGAAGACGGGCCATCCATATCGTACTACTTCGGCTACTATGTCGTTCCGTCACTGCTGGCCAAAAGCTGGAATACCATCAGCGATACCATTATTTTTACCTGGGGGTATATTGGCTTTTTTCTGGGACTGATGTGGGTTTACCTGGCGCTGAACCGAAAGCTCATCCTGGTGTTTCTGGCGCTGACGGTTGGCGACCTGGCGCATGTGTTCAAAACGTTTTTCCATAAATTTGGCAAGTCTCTGTATATCTATGGTGATTTTGGCATTGAGTTCTGGTCTAACTTTGAGAACCTGTTGTGGGTGCCTAACCAGGTGATTCCATCGATGATTCTGGCCGGCATGCTGTTTTACGTGATCAAACGGGGTCTGGCTGTCGAAGATCTGTTTTTTCCAATCGTGCTGACCCTCTGGTGGGCGGTGTTTCCGGCCCTCACCATGCTGCTGCTGACGGGCGTGCTGACTATTCGGAACATTATGTTGTCGGGTTTCCGGATCAACTGGGTGGTGCAGTTCCAGAAAGCCATCCTGCCCGGCCTGCTCTGCCTGCCGGTAATGCTGTTTTTCTCGTCGCACAATGAACTGCCGATCTCCGGTTTTGTCTGGACCTTCCGCAATGATTACCGGAACAGCATTATCGAATTCTGCGTCAACATAGGGACAAATATTACCCTGTTTCTGCTGCTGGGTGCGTACTTTCGGAAGACCAAACCGGGTGTGCAGAATTTCCTGTTCTACGTGGTGGTGATGCTGCTGTTTGTGTTTCCGTTCTACCGGATTGGCAAGGTGAACGATTTTCTGTTTCGGGGGGCCATCCCATACTTGCTGCTGGTGGGCATGTATCTGTATGAGCCGTTTGCCGCCGGCAAACCCCTTCAGGTTGTGCTCAGCCGGGTCCGGCAGTCCTTGCCGTTCGGTCTGCTGCTGTTGCTGCTGGGGGTTTCGTCCGTTATTGCCGTAGACCGGATTGTCAGAGCCGCGAAGGTGAACCGGATTACAGCCAATTTGTATCCGGACAAGGTGAGATTCAGTGCCATTCCCTATGACGCTTATCCCAACACCTACCTCGTGCTGAAAGAACGGTGGTCGCTGCGCGAGGCCAATCAGTACCTGGGAAAAGAAAACTCCTTTTATGAATTATACCTGGCACCCCGGTAACGCAGAGCGCCTATGCACCCGTTACGTATGAAGAACAACCCCCGTATTCTGAACGCCTGGTGCCTATACGACTGGGCTAATTCGGTGCATTCGCTGGTGATAGTCTCCAGCATTTTTCCGGTCTATTTTTCGGCCACGGCGCTGAACGAGGCTGGTGGACCGGTCATTGATTTCCTCGGCTTCGAGGTTAAAAACTCGGTACTGTTTTCGTACACCGTGTCGGCCGCGTTCCTGCTGGCGGCCCTGCTGAGTCCGCTCTGCACAGCCATTGCCGACTTCAGCGGCCGCAAAAAGCTGTTCATGAAAGTGTTCTGCTATACTGGGGCCATCAGTTGCAGCCTGCTGTACTTCTTTACCCGCGAGACGACCACCTGGTCGGTAATCCTCTTCGGCATCAGTCTGGTAGGCTGGAGCGGCAGCATTGTTTTTTACAACTCCTACCTGCCCGATATTGCCACCGAAGACCGCTTCGACCGGGTGAGCGCCCGGGGCTATGCGTTGGGTTATATCGGTAGTGTGCTGCTGATGGTGTTTAACCTCACCATGATTCTGTTTCCCGGCTGGTACGGGGGGATCTCTCAGGGGCTGGCCTCGCGCATCTCGTTTCTGACGGTGGGTATCTGGTGGTTCGGCTTTGCGCAGATACCGTTTAACCGCCTGCCCGATTCCGGCAAGCGTATGGTGCCGCAGGATGGCTGGCTGTTCAACGGCTTCCGGGAGTTGAAAAAAGTGTTCGGCGAGCTGAAGCACCTGTCCCTGCTGAAGCGCTTTCTGGTTGCTTTTTTTGTGTACAGCATGGGTGTGCAGACGGTCATGTACGTGGCCACCATCTTCGGCAGCGACGAGTTGAAAATGCCCGCCGAAAGCCTGATCATCACCATTCTGCTGATTCAGCTGGTGGCCATTGCAGGGGCTTATCTGTTTGCGCGGCTGTCGGAGCGGCTGGGCAATACCTATGCCCTGATGATTGCCGTCTCAGTGTGGGTGGTGATCTGCACGGGAGCGTATTTTGTGAATACCCAGAACCAGTTTTTTGCCCTGGCGGCTCTGGTGGGTATGGTGATGGGCGGTATCCAGTCGCTCTCCCGCTCGACCTACTCCAAGCTGATTCCCGAAGAAACGACGGATACGGCCTCGTTTTTCAGCTTCTACGACGTAACCGAGAAACTGGCCATTGTGCTGGGTACAGCCTCTTACGGGCTGATTGAGCAGATCACGGGCAGTATGCGCAACAGCGTGCTGGCGCTGCTGGTCTTTTTTTTGCTTGGTTTTGGGCTACTGGCACGAATTCCCTCGCAAAAAGTGTATCGCGTCCGTTTGAAAACTCCGGAAGTTGCTTAATTTTGCGTCGAACCTCGTCGGAAGGCGACCTACATACAGGATGTTAGCTCAGTTGGTTCAGAGCGCTGCCTTGACAGGGCAGAGGTCAGCGGTTCGAGCCCGCTACGTCCTACCGAAAGCTCCAAATTAGCTCAATTTGGAGCTTTTTTGTGCTATAACCCCGAAGGGGTGACAGGATTATAGCATCCAACCCGCACCCGTTATAATCCTGTCACCCCTTCGGGGTTGTCTGGTTAGGTCAGCTTCCCCATTTACAAGCTATAATCCTGTCACCCCTTCGGGGTTGTCTGGTTAGGCCAGTGCTATAATCCTGTCACCCCTTCGGGGTTGTCTGGTTAGGCCAGTGCTATAATCCTGTCACCCCTTCGGGGTTGTCTGGTTAGGCCAGTGCTATAATCCTGTCACCCCTTCGGGGTTGTCTGGTTAGGC